>DBPZ01000063.1 GCA_002305655.1 Lentisphaeria bacterium UBA1407
GGCGTCAACTGCTTTTTTTAGGTTGATTGTACCATGATGTTTTTTGTGTTTGTTTCTTGCCAAGCAAGGGGCAAGTGGTTATCTTATAAATTTTCGCATATGCATTATTTAATAATTAGACTACATGTTAAACCATTGAGGCAGCGGGACAGATGACGGTACGTGGAGTTGCACTGGCATTTCTATGCGCAGTATTTATCGCATGTTTCGGCTATATCAACGATGCCGTTTTGTATTTGGAGAGTTTCACGAACGGATCGTTGTTGCCGATCATCGTGATTGGCTCATTGGTTTTCTTCGTATTGTGCGTGAATCCGCTGCTATGCATGCTGGGTCGTGGAATCAGTTTGCGTGCCAGCGAGTTGGCGTTGATCGTCGCCATAGGGAGTGCGGCTTGCAGCATTCCTGGTCGCGGCTTGTTGGAGCAATTTACGCATTCGATGGTCATGCCCTTTCATTGGGAGCGTGTCACTCCCGGGTGGCGTCAGAAGCAGATCTTGTCCTATGCCCCGGAGGGAACCTTGGTGACTTTGCCCGAGGAGTCTGCTGCTGATCATGCGGTTGAGTACGACCGGATTGTCACGGGGTATATGATGGGCGCCCCGAAGTCCGTGGAGGACAATCGTCCCTTGGGCAAATCATTGCGGATGTCTTTTAAGCGAGTCCCGTGGGATGCATGGCGAGCGCCCTTGGCTACGTGGCTGCCCTTGGTGTTGCTTAGCGGGTTGGCGTCGGTCTGCTTGGCGTTGATCACGTATCGGCAATGGTCTTCTCACGAATTTTTAAGTTTTCCGATATCTGATTTCACGTCTCATTTGGTCGAGCGCGAGGAAGGTCGCTTGTTGCCTGTGGTATGTCGAAGCCGATTGTTTTGGATAGGCCTTGGAATTTTGCTGATGATTCGTGTGAACAACGGCTTGTGCGCATGGTTCCCTGAGTACTACATACCTGTACGGTTGCAATGGAGCTTGGCTCCGTTTGCGAAGGTATGGCCCCAATTGTTCCGCGTTCCGTACGGCTGGGGCTTGCTGAATTTCAGGTTCTTCCCGCTGGTCGTCGCCTTTGCTTTTTTCCTGAGCGGCGAGATATCGTTGACATTGGGCTTGTCCCAGTTGTGCTGGGTGTTTTTCGCTTTCCCGCTGGTTACGATGGGGATGGATTTGAACACCGACTGGGTAGGTGGTTGGCAGGGATGGCAGCGTGCCGGCGCCTACATCATGATGTTCGTGTTTTTGCTTTACACGGGTCGCCACTACTATGGACGATTGTTGGTCAACGCTTTCCGGTTCAAGTTGCTTCGAGGCGTTGACAGCGCATCCGTCTGGGCGATGCGTTTGCTGATCGTTTCGTTTGTGGCGATGATCGTCTTGATTACCCGCATCGGCCTTGAGTTGCCGTTTTCGATCATCACGGTAACGTTGATGTTGATGACGTTTGTGGTGGTGTCTCGAATCAGCGCGGAGACGGGACTGTTTTTCATTCAGCCGCGTTGGACGATATTCGGCTTGCTTGCGGCAGGCTTGGGTAGCTATGCGTTTCCGCCGAGTGCACAGATCATCTGCGGCCTTGTCTGCGTCATGTTGTGCATCGACCAGTGCCAGGCGTTGATGCCGTACGTGACGAACGGCTTGAAGTTGTGCGAGCGTTCCAAGCTGTCCGTGTCCAAGGTCAGTGCCGTGACATGGATTACGATATCGGTTGCGACGTTGCTGGCGGTTGCCGTGCTGTTGATTGCGACGTATGAGTGGGGCGCTCCCCAGAACATGGATTGGAGCTACAAGCGTTTGCCGACGATGGCATTCCGAACCGCGTTGCCCGAGGTGATGCAGCTTGAGGCCGTCGGGGCGTTGGAGGAGGCCGAATCGTTGCCATGGTGGAATCGTTTGAGCAGGATCGCTCCCCGGCAGAATTTCGTTGGTGCGTTTGTGTTTGGCATTTTGGGTGTATTGCTGTTCAGTTATTTGCGTTTGCGCGTCACGTGGTGGCCGTTGCATCCTGTGATGTTTTTGCTTTGGGCGACCTATCCGATGGAGCAGACTTGCCACGCATTTTTCTGCGGTTGGTTGATTAAGACCTGCGCGATACGTTTTGGTGGGATACGGATGGCTCGCGACCTGAAGCCGTTGATGGTTGGCGTCATTGCCGGCGAGCTGTTGAGCGCGATAATATTCATGGTCGTAGGTGCTGTGTACTACATGTGGACGGGCGACATGCCGATTGTGTACCGCTGGTTCCCGCGCTGATGAACAGGAACTTGAAAAGAACATATAGGTCATTGCAGAAGGTATATTTTGTATGAAGACATCGTTGAATTGGTTGAAAGAATACGTTGAAGTTCCGTGGGACGCCAGGACGTTGGCAGAGAAGTTGACGGGCGCCGGTCTTGAGGTCGAGGGAATCGAGGAAGTCGGCTCGATACCTGCTGGTGTCGTGGTTGGTGAGATTGTTTCGCGCGAGCCTCATCCTGATTCGGATCACATGAGCGTTTGCATGGTTAAGTTGTCCGACGATGCAGAACCGATTCAAATTGTTTGCGGCGCGCCGAACTGCGATGCCGGACAGCGCGTTCCCTGTGCCACGATAGGCACGGTTTTCGGCGATTTCAAGATCAAGAAGGCGAAGCTTCGCGGGGTTGAATCCAATGGAATGCTCTGTTCGGAACGTGAACTGGGCTTGAGCGAAGACCATGAGGGCTTGATGATCCTGCCAGGCGATGCCCCGCTTGGAAAGCCCATGGCCGAACTGGTCGAGACGGACGTGGTCATCGATTGGGAAACCACCCCAAACCGACCCGACTGGCTCTCCCATATCGGAATCGCAAGGGAAATCGCGGCGCAAACAGGCGGAAAGCTGACGCATCCGGAAACTCCGATTGACGTTGATGAAAGCAAGTCCGTCGAGGACTTCGCTTCCGTGGAGGTCCGTGACAGCGAACTGTGCCCCCGATATATCGCCAGGGTGTTTACAGGGGTCAAGGTCGGACCGTCGCCCGACTGGCTGGTCAAGCGTTTGAAGGCTGTCGGACTCAGGTCGATCAACAATGTCGTCGATATCACGAACTTTGTGATGCTTGAATATGGCAATCCCTTGCATGCCTTTGACTTGCGTACGTTGGCCGGGCATAAGATCATCGTCCGTCGCGCCGACGAGGGCGAGGAAATCGTCACGTTGGATGGAACGAAGGCAAAGCTGAACAGCGAGAATTTGCTGATCGCCGATGCGGAGAAGGGCGTTGCGCTGGCCGGCGTCATGGGTGGCGAAAACAGCATGATCAAGGATGATACGACGACGGTGTTGCTGGAGGCGGCGACGTTTGATAGGTCGAACGTCAGGCTGACAAGCCGAAATCTTAGCATCTCGACGGATTCCTCCTATCTTTTCGAGCGTGGCGTAAGTCCTGAGACGACTGCGTACGCGAGTGCCCGTGCGGCTTCGTTGCTGTGCTCGTTGTGCGGTGCGAAGCAGGTGTCTGGAGTGATTGACTGCTACGGGAAGCCCTTTGAGCGTCACGCGCTTCGCTGCGAGGTATCCCGTTGCAACAGCATTTTGGGCTTGTCGCTGAGCGCGTCCGAGATGGCGGACAGCTTCCATCGTCGCGGAATCGAGGTGACGAGCGTCAGTGACGAAGCGATCGAGGTCTTGACGCCGGAATGGCGCTTTGACTTGCTTCATGAGCATGACCTGTGGGAGGAAGTCGCCCAGATGCAGGGATTGGACAAGATTCCCGAGGCGCCTGTCTCGGCCAAGGTTGCAGGGAATATCAAGGACGACAAGTTCATTCCCTTGGAGGAGACTCGCAGCCAGTTGCAGTCTCTAGGCTTGGACGAGATGCTGAACTACACGATGTTTTCGTTGCCCCAGTGCCTGCTGGGCAGCGGATTGACCGAGGAGCAGATCATTCGCGTGTCAAATCCAATCAGCAACGATTTGGCGTACATGCGGCCGACGATGTTGCCTGGGGTGCTTCAGGTAGTGAACCACAACGTGTCGCGCAACGAGCATGACCTGCGTTTGTTCGAGCTGGGACGCGTATTCTTGAAGGAAGGCGACGAGCTGAAGGAAGCGATGCAGTTGGCGATTGTGATGACTGGGCATCGTCATCTTGGCCGCTATGGCGCCGAAGAGGCCGAGCGTCTTGATTTCTATGATATGAAAGGTGTGCTGGAGAGCTTTCTTGATCTGCGTCGCCTGACCAAGTACGACTGGGTTGCCTCCGAGCATCCCGCCTTCAAGCGTGGCACCTGTGCTGCCTGGATCGTTCGCGAAAAGCCTGTGATTACGTTTGGACAGGTTGCTGACGAGTTGGTGAAGGGGATTCGCTTGCGCAATCCGCTATTTGTCGCCTTGGTTGACTTCGACGCATTGCAGTTGCAGCGTCCTGCGGCAGTGTCGTACAAGCCGATGCCCCAGTTCCCTGGGACTGCACGTGATATTTCATTCGTGGCACCTTCGGGCTTGACCAACCAGCAAGTCATTGACACGATCAAGGGGATGAAGCTCCCGCTGGTTGAGAAAATCGATTTGTTCGACATCTTCGAAAACGAGAAGGTCTTGGGCAAGGGGAAGCGGAGTTTGGCGTATTCGATCACGTATCGCCATGCCGAGCGTACGTTGACGGATGACGAAGTGAACAAGGTGCAGGAAAAGATACGCGAGGAATTGGCATCCAAGCTGGGCATAGAACTTCGCTAAAATCACAAGCCATAGAACATATAAAGGGGAAAAGAAGACGATGTTGGTCAAGCAATTCAAAGGCGGGAGCGTCATCACGATTAATGGAGCTCCCCACATTGTAGAGACGATTGAGAAGCACACGCCGTCAGCACGCGGAGCATCGACCATTTACAAGGTCCGTTGCCGCAATCTGTTGACCCAGATGAAGATCGACTTGTCGTGCAAAGGTGAAGACAGCTATGACGAGCCGGACTTCCGCTATCAGGAAGTCCAGTACTTGTACAAGGAAGGGAATTCTTATATCTTCATGGATGTGGAGACCTACGAGCAGTTCCCCTTGGACACGAAAGTCATTGGCGATGACATTTACTACTTGGTCGAGGACATGGAAGGGATTTACGCCTTGATTCTGGAAGACAGGATTGTTGGCGTTCGCATGCCTGACGTCGTCGATCAGGAACTTGTCGAATGCGAGCCGGCGATCAAGGGTCAAAGTGCCACGAACCGGGGCAAATCCGCGATTACGCAGACCGGCTTGGAGATCCAGGTTCCCGAATACATGGAGCAGGGCGAGGTTGTCAGGATCGATACCCGTACCGGGAAGTTCCTGGGACGCGTGGGTACGTCATTCTAAACTGATTTTGTTCCAAAGAAAAATATAGCCCAATGGCACGTGCAAGAAAGCGTGTCGTTGGGCTTTCTTTTTTGAGGATTGAGCGGGCAAGCGACATGGGTTTTGGTGGCTGGTCGGACAAGTCGGACAAGTCGGACAGGTCGGACAAGTCGGACAAGTCAGACAAGTCGGACGGAAGTAGTCCGTTAGACTGGGACATGGGACATTGATGATTTCCCCGCAAATCCAGCGTGAAAATTCGTTTTACCCAGTTTTGTATTCATGGGGCATGTCACATGGCATTTGAGTACGAAAATGTGGAAAAATAGGACTTTGGGACTCTGGGACGTTGAGGGTGGGTCTTGTGGAAATCCGTGCCTAGTTTTCGATTAGGAACAGGTATTCGACGAGTTTGTCCTGATGTGAGATCCAGGATTTAGTCGAGTTCATCGATGCCATCACGTTGTGCTTGTGGCTGATTGCGACCGTATGGACTAGTTTTGCTTCGGCGTGAATGATATCGTGTAGTTGCCGTTGCGTTGCCCGTCCTCCCGAGCTGTATGAGAGCAGGATGTAATTTGCGTTCGTTTCCTTGAGGAGCTTTCTGAGCGCTTGGATCGCGATGAATTGTCCGTTCTCGTCTTTTCTGTATTCCTCGAATACGGATGGTGCGTTGAGATCCCTGGAGTCTTCCCTTCTCATCGCTTTGCCGAAGAGTTTTGGCTTGTCGTTGAGAATGACGGTTTTCCAGAAGTGGTAGTATGCCTGGTACCTGATTCTTGACGGCGGCATTTTGTCGTTGTTGGAACCATATGGTGGATCCAGGTATGCGAGGTCGTAGGAATCGGCTGTGGCGGCTTGGAAGACATCTTGGTTGATGACGGTATTGGCGTCGTTTCTTACCGGGAATCGTTTCGGGAGCTTGAGCGTCAAGTCCTTGTAGGATCTGGGGGACCATTTTGCGAGGTAGGCTGCGAAGTGACCGATGGTGCTGTCAACGGCGTCGAGGGCGAGCATGAGGCTTGTCAGGACGACATTTTTGTCCTGCGGCGTCAGGTTGAGCACGTCGATTTCCTCCCGGATGGCGTCGAGTTTTCTTGTGTTTTTGATTTGGAATGGCTTCTTGGTGTCTTCAGGCATTCCCCCGTAGTGTTTTGAGAACCAGCCGTCCATCGGCTTGAGATTGTTGAGGTGATCGAGGATTTCAGCGATGGTCTTGTCGTCGCTTGCAGGTCTAAGGTAGCAATTTGCGAGCGTGTTTGACCAGATTGCGTTGTCGTTTGCGGTGACGTTGTAGTCGAGTTGCGCGAGTGCTTGTGCGACTCTTGTCGATCCCGAGAATCCATCGAGGATCGTCCTGACGTTTTTGAGCTTTGCGATTTCCTCGATGATATAGGGGATGATTTTGAGTTTTGAGCCAGCGTATTTTATGCTTTCTGTTTGAGGTGGTTGTACGTTCTTCGGTATCATTTTTCGGGCAATTGTTTGACAGTGCTGTTAGACCAATTACATTTATAGCATTGGTTCTGATGGTGTCGTGGTACGGACCACAGTCGGAAGCAACGAGAATTAAATAAGAGGAAGAAAGATGGCAGCAGTTGTTGACAAGGAAAAGTGCGTTGGTTGTGGCGCTTGCGTTGACGAATGCCCCGTTGAGGCAATCAAGATCGATGACGATAAGGCAGTCATCAATGAAGACGATTGCGTCAGCTGCGGCGCTTGCGTTGATGCTTGCCCCTGCGAAGCCATTGAAGTCAAGGATTGATTTGGCTTGAAGGCTTGATTTTTCGGGCGGCGCCAATCGGGTTTACCTGGTTGGCGCCGCCCATTTTTGTCAACGGGTTCTCAGCCAATCCTGTTCCGCGAAGGAAAAGTCCGGCTGGTCTCCATAGACGAAGTAGGCGACTCTGACATCGTCTGAGTTTGCCGAGGAGAAGCCGATTTGCCCGATGGGATCCCAGAACGACATGTTGGAGAACTTGGACATGGCGATGCAGGAGTGCGCCCAGCCCTTGCCGCGGACCGCATACCACTTGGGATCGGGATTCTTGCCGGAGATGCCCGCGTCGTCCTTGGCAGTCGCCATATCGACGGTGTTGCCCTTGTCGTCCATATAGATTCCTGGAATCGGGTAGAATCCCCTGCTGAACAAGCCGCCTGTTGGTTTGTCGGTCTTGAATTCGACGGTGAACCTGCCTGGGTATAGCGTGTACGTCTTGGTGTAGCGCATTCCAGTCCTGAGCGTCTTGTCTGCGACGACGATCGATTTCGCCGGTCCATTCAGGAGTATCTTGAATTCGTTGATTTTAGCATCTGTTTCCGAGGCCCAGCCTGTTGCTGCCGAGGAGACGATGATCGCATTGATGAAATCCGGACCTCCGCCATAGGTCACTCCTGGCTTGAGGTCCATGATCGTTGCCTCCCGGAATCCGAGTTCGTAGTCGTCGGTGATGTAGGTTGCGACCCCGTCAGTAGTCGTATCGAGCATGACTGGCTTGTTCAGGGGCGCCAATTTTCTTGGCGATGCGACGACGAGGAATCGGTGTGCCTTGTTGGCGACGGCGTCGTATGAGAAGCAGATTGTTCCCTTCATGTTCGTCTTGCCGTCGAAGTCAGGGTCAGGAACGAATTGCGCGTACTTGCAGAATGCGGGTGGATCTTGCTGCAGGTCAACGACGCGTACGGAATCCGGGTTGATCGACGTCCCTTGCGGGGTTGCGAGGTCGATCTTCTGCTCAGTTGGATGCAGCCTCGAGTTGACTGCAAGTGGTTTTGTTTCGACATTGATTTTCACGAGCCAATTATTGGGAACGTATGGGAATTGCACGACCTTATCGACCCTGTTGTTTTCAGGGATCAGGTCGTTTTGGGTTGAAGCCATGACGATCAGCCTATGTGTTCCGGCGTATTGGTCCGGAACGATTTGGAGTTCGATCATGACGGATTTGCCGTGTCCGAGTTTATCGACCTTGCTGAAGCTTTTGAGTGTTTCCGGTGCAATTCTATCGGCGTAGTATCCGACCGTGACGGGTTCGTTGCCGAATGCGTTATTGGTGAGCTTGACGAGCAGGACGTCATTTTCCCCGGGCGTGGGAATCAGTTCGACCTGATAGTCTGGATGGTCTGCTTCCTTTCTGCAGAGGACGTCGTAGTTTCCGGCTTCGGGGAGAACGAGGGAGTCGTCCTTAAGTTTCCAGCTGATGTTTCCTGTTCTCCTTCCTTCTTCGTCAAGCTTGAATACTGCGGTCGTTTTCCAGTCCCAGTTTTTAAGGAATGACTTGTGGATTGAGAGGGAGTTGTCTCCGGTGATCGAGACTCTAAGCGTATCGCTGCCTTCCTTTTTGACGGTGACGATTGCCAGCGTGGAGGATGTTCCGTCAAGCCTCGGGTTTGCGTCGATGGCCTTCGTTGCGAAGTAGAGGTTGTCGCTGACGACTTGGCTGTAGTAGAGATTGTCGTCCTTGACGACCATCGTTTGGTGCAATCCCGGTCCTTCTGCGGCGAAACCGTTTGGCGCCAGTTTGTAGGTTTTGCCGTTGAGGGTCACGTCTTGGGGGGCATCGTCGAAGTTGACGATGATTTGATAGCCTCCAGTGAATGTTGTTTTATGGATTGTGCGTTCCTCGTTTAGGAACTGGTGGTCGAGCATTTCCTCCATTCCGACCAATTCGTGGATCTTGGTCGTATGGAAATAGGATCTTAGGAAGGAGGAACGGTCGCGTGTCCATGTTCCCTTGTTGATCCAGAACATCGGCATCGACGCTTGGAGGATATTGAAAGCGTCTTTCCGCGGGGTGACTTCCGGGGCGGCGTCCAGGAGGAAGTCGGTTGAATCTCCCCAATACCAGGTTGTTGTGATGCAGTCGTGGAGCGCCAGGTCCCAGAATGGGATCCTGTACTTAGGACCAACTCCATAGACCAGGTATCGCTTATAGAAGCGGTCTGTTTTGGTTCCTTCCTTCCAGGGATTGTCGTCCTTGGTCTTTGGCGCTTTCAGGTGTCCTGCTGGCCAGGAGTAGTTGGCGTGTCCGCCGGATTGCATTCCTTCGAGGTAGTGCATGTCCCTTGCGCACCACCATTTGCCATGTTCGCCTCCGGTGACCAGGTTCAGGTTTCCCAGTTCCCAGTTTGCCCAGTAACGTCCCACTTCTTCGCTGTACTTGCGCTTGTCCGTACGCGTCATAGGGTGGTCCGGGTGGTAGCATTCATAGAGTCCTTCGGCGGTTGTCACGTCGAGGAATCTGGCTTGGTATGGGTACTTTTCCAGGTCTCGTGGCACGACGATCTTGCAGGCTTCGAGGATTTTTGCGGTGCAGCGTTTCCAGGATGTCCTTGACCCGTCGAAGGTCGTCCATGCCTTCATGGTTGTGCCGTCCGCTTTTCTTACTGCGTGTCCTGGGAGTAGTCCTGACATGGAGTCGATCTTGTCGGTATTGTTATAGATGTCCGTATAGACGTCATATCTTCCGAGGAGGTAGCCCATTTCGTTTGCGACCTCCATGTCTTTCGGGTTGAATCCTCCATTGACGAGCAGCTTGTCGATGCCGTATGATTTTGCGAGCTTGAGGAATTTGAGGTTGTTTCCGTTCCAGGTATCTGACGCTCCCATCAACTTGAGGACGTTTGGATTGTGCTTGGCCTTTTCCTTGAGCGTGACGAGGTATCCGTTTTCCTTTGCCCACTTGCGCCAGATCTTTGTTACCGCGACATAGCCTCCCTTGTCAATGAAGCAGTACCTGTAGATCCTTGGTTTTGCTCCGAAAGTTCCTTTTGTGGGGAGCCAATGGACTTGCGGGATGCGCGTTGTTTCCTTGTCGTTGAGTTCGAGCTTGGCGAGTGTCAGCGTCGCATCGTCCGAGGTTTCCGCTATAATGCCGTATCCGACTCCTGTTTTGATGCTGTTGATCGCAACGAAGGGCAGGTCTGCCGCGAGCGTGATGCCTCCGATTGGGCATGGTTCTTCCCTGAGGGGGTAGAGGTGCCCGCTTGAGTAGTCCGCGCAAGCGATTGCAGCATCGATGTCATCGTGTACGAATCCAATGATATCAGGATAGTTTTTCGCCATTTTTTCGTCCGGCTTCTGTGCCGCGAGTTCGAACTTGAGTTCCGGCAGGTTGTCCGTCAATGTTGCCTTGACGTTGACGATTGGATGTCCTTCCTGAATCCATGTGTATGTGATTCCGTTATTGATTTTCTCGACATTTACGCATGCGTCCTTGCTGGGGAGCTTGTCCGGTATGGCATCGTCGTTTCCGATCAGGATTGTTGCGAACGTGGCCGGGTTTGAATGTTGCCATGTGTCCGGATAGTAGAGCTGTCCCTTTCGTTGTGCGGGTTGGTCTGCGTCATTGACTCCGATGGCGAATCCGAAGGTTTTTCCTGCCGTCAGGTCGAGCTTGAATTCCTCTGCGTCGATCGTGATTTCGACTAGGTATCCGTCCTGTGTTTTCGTTGTTTTCGCGGTTGATTTCTGCAGTGGTTTCCTGGTTCTGTCGAGGATCGGTGTAGTCTCGTCGAGTTTTGGGTATGCGGCGTACTGTCCTGACCCGATCCAGAATTCGACGCTGTCATAGTGCCACCATTCCTGGTCGAGGACCGGGAAGGCGAGTTTGTCGTCAACGATGTTTACATTGATGATCAGCTGTCCGTTTTGGGCTTTGACTGTAGCGTTCGCCTTGCAGTCCTTATCGTCCTTGAGTGCGTTGTTCGGTACGTTGATTCGTTTCGTGATTGGGATTTCCATCGGCTTGTCGGCCCTGAGATTGAGTTTTCGGATTGGTCCTCCGAATTGGAGCGGCTTTAGCGGCTGCGTCCAAAGTCGTCCAATGCGCTTGTCGAGGACCGAGTATCGTCCCGTGGCTGGAATGAAGGTCACCTCCAGGGAGGAGTTGGAGAATTTGATTTCTTGTGAAAGGAGAATGGCGCCGGACAAGACGGCCAAGGTAAGAATCAATCGACGGAAGTTCATGCTGCCTCCTGAATCATGAATGGGGTGCGTCAGTACAAATCAAACATATCCTTAAACTTAAAAGACATAATCGAATTTTCAAGGAATGTAAGTGAATGAGCATCCAGAAAATCAATGCAAAAAAAATGCAAGGATATCTTGCAAGGTTGTGAAGATGATGTAAATTACTTCACAATATACAAAACAGTGCTTGAAAGGCGCTGTTGTGAAGAAGTAGTAAATTATTGAGAATTATGCACAACAAGGCTTATTCAAACGCATATCGATTTAGCTGGTTTTGGCGATTTACGTCAATGCCTGCTTGTTTGCGTTTGGAAGCCGAATTGGAGAAATAAGGCGTCAATGGATTGAGAAAGGGATTTCAATCCGATAAAGGCAAACTCGTCAGGCAAGAAACAATCAATGCCTCGACGAGTTTTTTTATGGGAAAATCATGGCTTGTCAGGCTGGGGCGTGGCGGTAGAAAACCTGCCACAAAGCGAAGATTTTCCCAATAGCACATTGTAGCGAATGTAAGGAATCGAAGAATGAATGACTTGACGTTGAAGGATTGTGTGGACAGAAAGGCGCTCTCGCGCATCCAATTGGAACGTCTTCAGCAAACAGTGACGCGACTCTACGAAAAAGTTCCGTTCTATACGAAGGCATTTGATGAGAAGGGAGTCAAGCCTCGCGATCTGAAAACCCTGGCTGACTTGGCGAAATTCCCCTGCACGGTCAAGACGGACCTGAGAGACCATTATCCATTCGGCTTGCTGTCGGTTCCCCAAAACGACATCGTGCGTATCCATGCTTCCAGCGGCACGACCGGGAAGCCCACGGTGGTCTGCTACACCCGCGAAGACTTGTCCATTTGGGCCGAAACGATGTGCCGGACCTTGCAGATGGGTGGGGCGACGGAGGACGACATGGTCCAAGTCGGCTACGGCTATGGCTTGTTCACGGGCGGGTTGGGCGTCCATTACGGTGCGGAACGCCTCGGATGCTCCGTCGTGCCAATGGGTGGCGGCTCCACTGAAAAACAGCTGATGCTGATACGGGATTTCGGTACGACTGTCATTTGCTGCACGCCTTCCTTCTTCATCCACATGATCGAGGAAGCCGAGAAGATCGGGCTGGATTTCCGTGATACCAAGCTGCGCATAGGCTTCTTCGGCGCAGAGCCGTGGACCGAGGAGATGCGCCAACTGATCCAGGAAAAGTCAGGCATCCGTGCCTATGACATCTTCGGTCTCTCTGAGATCATGGGGCCCGGAGTGTCGGCGGATTGCGAATGCCATTGCGGATTGCATATTTTCGAGGACCACTACTATCCTGAAATCTTGGATCCCGACACCGACGAGGTGCTGCCTCCAGGCGAAGAAGGCGAAATCGTCTTCACGACGATTACCAAGAAGGGGATGCCGCTCCTGCGATATCGTACCCACGACATCTCGCGACTGCATTACGAACAATGCAAATGCGGCAGAACCCTGGTCAGAATGGAAAAGATCCGCCGCCGCAGCGACGACATGCTGATCATCCGCGGCGTCAACCTGTTCCCGTCACAAGTCGAAAGCGTCTTGTTGCCAATCAAGGGAACGGTGCCGCACTACCAGCTCGTCGTCACCAGGACCAAGGCGATGGATGAACTGGAAATCAAAGTCGAAGTCACGCCGGATGTGTTCTCCGACGAAGTCCGCTCGCTGGAAGTCCTCCGCAACAAGATTGCCTTTGAGATCAAGCAGATCATCGGCTTGACCGCCAAGATCACCTTGGTCGAACCGGGGACGCTGGAGCGAAGCGCAGGCAAGGCGAAGCGCGTGCTCGATCTCAGAAACCAGGCTTGATGAATTATAAACATTGAAAGGAGTGCTAGACATGGCTATCAAACAAGTATCGATTTTTTTGGAGAACATGGTTGGGCGTTTGGCGACAGTATCGCAATTGCTGGGTGATGCCGGGATCAACATCCGAGGGCTGGCCGTGGCCGACACGAATGACTTCGGGATTTTGCGCCTGCTGATTGACGATGTGGAGGCCGGCGTTGAGGTCTTGATGAAGAATGGCATCGTTTGCCAGTATAGCGAGGTTTGCGCTGTCGAGATCGAGCCGTGTCCCGGCAGTCTTGCGAAGGCGCTTGGGGTTTTGCGCGATGCAGGTGTCAATGTGAACTACATGTACACCGTTGCCGAACCCGGCGGTCCCAATGCCGTAATGATATTCCAGTTCGGAGATGCGCTTGACAAGGCGGAAGAAATCCTTGCGAACGCCGGCTTCAAGGTCCTGGACAAACTCGCTTAGAGGAGAAAACAACCATGAAGACCGCGGTAAAACTAAGCCTGCTGGTGGTGTGCCTGACGGCGCTCTTCGCACTCGCAGAAGCCAATGTGAAGCTGGATGATGACTTGACATTGAAACTGGGAGCCGATGTGAGGGCGCGATGGGAGGGATTCGACGGCGAAGTCGTCAATCCCGACGTCAATACCGGAGACACCCAGTACCTTCGGGTGAGAACAAGAGTCTGGGCGGCGCTGGATCTCGCGGAACTGATGACGCTCAATATCAGGCTGGGAAACAGGATCCATCATGTCTCGACAAGCCCGGCAGACCCCAATAACCGCGATGGGGCGACTTGGGAATTCCCGGACGAAGTCTACCTGGACCAGCTGAATGTCGTCTTCCATAAGCTGGGCATCGAAGGACTCTCGCTGACCTTGGGACGCCAGCAACTCGGCTTCGGAAACGGGATGATCTGGGCAGACCCAACGCCCTTCGACCAAGGACGAAGCACCTACACTGACGGCGTGTCGATCATGTACAAAACGGAAACCGATAGCATCACCGGATTTATTACCTATGATACCTGGAAGGATCGCCTGGTCTTCATCAATGACCAGAACCGACGGCTTCGCTCGGGCGACGTGTTTTCCGCCGGTACCTACTGGACGCACTGTTTCAGGCAAGAGTTCAACATGGATCTCTACTACATCTTCCATGATGTCGATGACCGGCATCCGCTTCAGGCGGAACGCTGCCACAACGCGGACGCCAGTACAAGCCTCCATACCGTAGGAATCCGGCTCTTTGGCTCGCCGCTCGATTGGCTCGACTACAGCCTGGAAGCCGCTCAACAGGCTGGACGCGACGCCGAAGGAGATGACAACAAGGGAAAAATGCTCGATGCGCGACTCAATTTCCACCTGTCAGGATTGATGCTGGCAAGCTTGAAGCCCGTGCTTGGCTTCGAATACACGCATTTCAGCGGCGACAAGCCGGGAACCGACGACCAGGAAGGCTGGAACCCGTTGATGTCCCAATGCCCGCTCTGGCAGGAAGAACTGATTCCGATCTTGCTTAACGGAAACTGGACCAACCTGAACCTGTTCAAGTCCGACCTGTCCGTCAAGCCACTCGATAATCTTCGCTTTACCTTGGGTGCGACTGGATTGTTCGCCGACGAACCCGATGCGGTCAACGGAAACTTCACTTCTACAGGATCGGGGAATTTCCTTGGCTGGCTGGTCAGCACGTCCGGTTCGTACAAGTTCTCGGAACGCATGTCATTTTTGGCTCAATTGTCCCGCTTTTCGCCTGGCGATTACTTTGGCAACGGACACGGCAGCTATTGGGGACGCTTCGAAATTCTCCTGACTTTCTGATAGCTTGTATTCGCGAATAATCTTTTTATGAAAGGTCAGAAACCACAGTCTTGACAAGAAACCCGGACGAACCAGTCATGGATTATTGGCTTCGTTTGTCAGCGAGCTTTTTCAGGTGCTGTCTCATGGCCTTGAAGGAGCAGTGGCTGGAGCGTCTGGAGTAGGTCAATCTGCCTGTGTCCCTGACCTTTTGTTCTTTTTCCGGTACGACCGTTCCTCGCCCGTCGATGATTTGTCCCCAATCCGCTACGCTCCATCCTGGGATGAGGTTGGGTTCTGCTGGCGACATGTTTTCGAGCCATTCCTGCGGGAAGAGCGCCTGCCATCTTGGTCTGTCGTTGAGCCAGGTTGTGGTTCCGAGTTCTGTGAAGCCGAACCTGAGTTCGCTTTCGGTCATCAGCAATTGGAAGCACATTGGCAAGTAGTCCGGGTTTTCGAAGATGGAGTGTGGTCCGACCGCGTTTGCGATGTGGAAACCGCATCTTGTTTGTCCCGGTTCCCTGGGTGGATCGTACGCCAGGCTGCCACAATTCCAGTGTGGAGGCGCCTTGACTCCTACGGCATTCGGGTAGTTGATTTCCGCCCGCTCACGGGCGTATGGCTTGAGCCAACTCCACATCTCCTCCTCGAATTCCTCCGGTTGGAGCTGCGCAAGTTTTTCCGCTTGCTGAAGGATGTCCATGTCTTGGTTGCTTTCCCATTTGGGCTGGTGTTCCCTGTGGTTGAGTCCGTGGTACAGCAAGGGAGTGTGCTTGCGAAGCAAGTCCCCCATGCCAACCTCGGGAAGACGTTCAGCCAAATATCGCCTGGCGAAGAAAAACGAAATTCGGCAAAGATGCTCGACGTATGTGACATGCTCCTCGAGGGACTTGATGGTTTTCATTGATTTTTTGACTCCTGGAAAGGTGGAATCCCATGACCCAATCAACTCGGAAAATACTATACCAAGACTTCGCCGTTCTTGCCACTCCGAACTATGGGGATACCTGCAAAAATCAACGCAAAAAATCATCTGTTTCGTACTCAAAATGAATGTGACATGCCTTTTGGTGGCGGGTTTTGGAGGAAATGGACTGGGACGGGGTCGGACGAATTTACCTTTTCTGCCAAGCGGGACGGTTTTAGGTACGGGCACCCGGGGTGCTCGTACTCAAGGTATGTCGCCGCTAAAGCGGCTAAACATGACAAAGCCCCAGCCAGGCTGGGCTGACAAACCTGACGGGGTCTGACGGGGTACTCATAAGTTTTATGCATGTTGAAGTTTTTAAACAGGGAAATGAATTGGCTTGATTTGCCAAGAATATAAAAGTTGTTTATGGTATGAAAATCAGAAGGAAGAAACTGCGGAGCAGGAGGATTTGTGGTCTGTTTGCAACTGCCAGGGACATGTCCCTCGAATTGGGCCAGGCGGTGTTCGATACGGCAGTTGAGAAGCTGATCGGCAAGTTGACTTGAGTAAGGCAAAGGGACAGTTATGAGAAGGCGCGTGTGTTGCATTTTGTGTTCGCTTATGATGGCCGTGTTGCTGTCGGGCTGCGGATTTTTTGTGGTGCATCACCCTTCTGGGGCTGGGAATCTGGGGGGACGACCGAAGTACTATGAAGGAGTCATAGTGGATTACCATGTTCTGCGCCTATTTGCAAAAGATAGTTTTTTCGTCAACAATGCTATGGTTGTTCCTATTGCGGTCGATATGGTACCGACAGCGGCGTTGGAGACGATATGGTTGCCCGTGGTGGCCGTGGATCGGTTCCTTTTCTTCAGGAATCCTCCTCTGATGTATCTGATCGAGGAAGACAGGTACGATGAGCTTGAAAGGCGCTTGAAGTCGGGAACAGATCCTGAACAATTGCATCGTCGGTATTGGCAGCAAACCCCAATCGGCTACTCGATCAAGCGCAGCGATGTTCGTGCCTTTGACTTGTTGGTGAAGCACGGCACCACAGTGCCACGGAAGCGAGTCACCAGTCCAAGCGATGTTTCACTGGAGATTGCCTGCTGCGCCTTCGAAAATGATGTCTATGAGCAGACTCCACCTTCAGGAAATAGTTATGTCTATGATTGGTGTGTCAAGGAATTAGGCAGCGAAGTCCCCTATAAAAGCAATGCGGACAAGTTGGAAATCATCTTGGTCAAATTGCTGAAGGCGGGGTATTCCTTCGAATCAAGTAGCGAACATCCAAGATCAGCAACGGCTCTTGATCTGGTCCTGATGGCTCCCAACTTGAGCCAGGATGTGAAAGACAGGCTTGAAAAGGCATTCCGCGAAGCGGGGGCGGAGACGTATCCCGAGAAGGTCGCCAAGGATCCTTCGCTCCCGCACTTGGACTTGAGTGGCAAGAATGTCGATCCTGTGTTCGCCAGGTTTCTGCATGTGCTTCAATGTGCCGAGTGCCCCGAACGCATTCAGGTTACCACGGCATTGCCGGGGCTTCCGTCCGATGCTCCGGTTCTGGTGGTTGATTTCAAGTCCAGGGAGGGCGAGGCAACGAAATCGGTGCAGTGGATCGTAGGAACGGAGACGAAAACTGGGGAGGTCCCGGTCGGCGCCAGGATTATCGTCGTGCCTGACCATGTTGAGATTCCCTCTCAAGTCGGCGATGTGCCCAATATGATTCTCCAGGAAGTCCGTCTCAAGGTTCCTGGGTTCAATATCCTTCTCTTAAAACACGATATGTGGGTTCATCCCGATATTGATTATACCATTTCTCGATTCGCCTTGTTGACTCGGAAGCGTTTCGACGAGTTCGTCTTTGCGCGACCCAAAACCGACAAATGATCTAACTGGTTGTCCAGTTATTTCCAGCAATCGGCCATTTGAGCGAATGTGTTTATTCTGGTCATGTCTGGAGCTGTTGGGGAATTGGATACGGTTGGGCAGATCCATGCGCCTTCTTCGAATTCATTCCAAGCGAAGGCGAGGAGCGAGTTTGGGACGCATTTGTGCTGGTTTTGGTTGATCCAGGCTTTGAGTTGGCGCGCGGCGTCGAGCAGTTGGCTTGGTTTTGCCGGCGGGTGGTAGGTTCCAGGTGGGTAGCTTGTCCATGGAACATTGTGGTCGTTGCGTGGGCTGGGATCCCATCCCAGGGAAAAGTGGGGGACGACAGGGATGCCGAAGGATGCGCGCTTGGCATTGGCGGCAATCAGTTCCTGGGCGAATGTTTCCCAGGTCGTAGCCTGATAGACGAAAGCGTAGCTTGAGAATGCGTCGATGCCCCTTGCGTTTTCGCTGGTTACTCCATTGGTCATCAGGACTGCGAAGGGCTTGGGGACATCGTTGTCGGAGCAAATTCGATTCAGCCTGTCCAGCAATGGTTTCCAGTCGCCTGGGAACAAGTATACGACTGGTCTTTCCTGGATTTTCTCGTAATAGGGTTTTGTCATTTCCGTGGCGAGATCTTGGAGGCAACCGTCCGAATATGGATGGCAGGTGATAAGGGTCGCAGCGTAGGCGAGTTGGTTTTTGAGTTTGCTTTTGCGATGGAAGTTTCTGGCTTGCGTCAACTCGTGGAGGTAGGGTTCCGGTGCGGCTGTCGCTGGATTTTGCGACAGCACTGTGGGCGGGGTTTGGTCATACCAGCAATAGGCGAAGTAGTCGATGCCGGCATTGATTGCGAAGTCCATTTCGACTTCGTAGTCTTCGAGTGTACGCTGTGGGTACTCGAGTTTCCCTTGTTCGTCAAAGCGAGCGTAGTATGGTGTTCTGTCCCTGTACTTTTCAGGTTGCAGGGAGCGGGTTGCGTAGTGCCCGAAGTAGGTTGATTTCGGTAGGCTGCAGTCCCAATTGATCACTCCGATTCGTTTTGTCATGGTCGTATTTCCTTGGTTGTGTTGAAAAAGAAACTGCAAAACAATAATACGGATGTTGGGGATTGTCACGCAATGGGGGTAAATTACGCTGGCGAGCAGTCCAAAAAGTTGGTCGTATGTGTTATGGATATCATTGAACTTGTCAAAAACAGGCATATATTTTTTATCAGAGAAACAATTCTATGAGATTGAAAAATCATTCAGGAGTCTAGTCATGTCCGTGAAGCAATTGTCGATTTTCCTTGAGAACCGCCCTGGTCGTCTCGTTACGGTTGCCCGCGTGTTGGGCGATGCGGGATGCAGCATTCTGGCGTTGTCCGTTGCCGACACGAAGGATTTCGGGATCTTGCGCTTGATTGTTGACAAGCTTGACGTCGGTGTTCAGGCATTGCGGGAGAACGATATCTTGTGCCAGACGAACGAGGTGACTGCGGTTGGGATTGACAGTGCTCCCGGCAGCTTGGCGAGTGTTCTGGAAGTGTTGGGCGATTCGGGCGTGAACGTCGAATACATGTATGCGATAGCGGAGCCGCGTTCGACGCATCCGGTGATGGTGTTTCGGTTTGATCAGGCGAAGCCCGCGATTGCGGCGCTTGAAAAAGCCGGCGTCCATATTTTCACGGACGAGGAATTGCTTCGCAGCTGAGCTGAGGAATTGGAGCGAGAATGAAGATATCACGTTGGTTGGTTGTCGTCCCCGTTGTCGCGGTCCTGTTTTGCGGCTGTGCGCATCGAACGCTTGATTCCGTCAAGGCTGAAGTGGCTTCGTACTACGAGAGCGGCAGGCATGAGCAGGAGGTTGCGCGTGTCATGTCCAAGGCGATGAAGCTGTTGCCGCCCAAGGGCAGCTACAACATCGAGGGGTCAGCTGTCGTATTCGATATTGATGATACTGCTCTGAACACGTACGAGTACCAGAAGGGCGTGGGATTCGGGCACCATGGTCCTGCGTGGCACCAATGGATTGGAATGAGCAGGGCGACGGCGATCAAGCCGGTGCTGGATTTCTACAACCAGGCCAAGGATCGGGGGATGCCGGTGTTTTTCGTGACGGGGCGGCGCGAGAAGTTTCGTGCTGTGACGGAGTCGAATTTACGTCAGTGCGGCTTTGATGGTTGGACTGAGTTGTTCATGAAGCCGGACAATTACAACAACGAGTCGGTTGTCGGTTTCAAGAGTGGCTGTCGTGCTGCGATTGAGTCGCGCGGCTACAAGATCTTGATCAACGTCGGCGACCAAGAGAGCGACTTGGCTGGCGGGCATTGTCGCCACAAGGTCTTGCTTCCGAATAGAATCTATGGTGTAAAGTAGGGGTTTTGCTATGTGGTCTGGGCTATTGCCTGGTGGATTTGCGGCATTTTTCCTGGCGTTATCTTACATATTTTCTGGGATGTCCGTACGCCGCAACCATCGTGTAGGCACCTTGGGTTTATTGTGTCGCGCCCATATTGTGATGGGGGTATTGGCTGCCATTGGCCTCATATTTTTTTGGACTCCCTCGATAGTCGATGGTTTTTCGATCTACATCGTTCCTTTGGTATTCAGCATCTTTTTCTATTTGCTGGGTCAGGCCAGTTTGTTTGTAGCCCAGCGTACGATTGATTCGAGTCGCGTTGTGCCGTTGTTGGGCTTGAAGCTTGTGATTTTGGCTTTGTTGAACGTGTACATCGTTCCTCGGATTGCGTTTTTCGGGAAGCCTGGTGATGTTTATGGTATTTGGCAGTGGGGCGGGATTGGGATGACGTTATTGTCTGCGGCATTGTTGAACAAAGCCGGCCGGAAGATTCCTTTGTCTGGATTCATGTGGGTATTAGGTGCCTGCACCGGGTATGCTTTGTCCGATACGTTCATCGAGGTACTGGTCCGTCGTTTGCGCGAGCTTGGCGAAGCGACTGGCGAGGTGGGCTTGATGGGCACGACTCGTCCTGCGATTGTGGCTGCGTTTTTGTCTTATGTCCTATGCGGCTTGGTTTGCTTGTGCCTGGTAGGTTTTTTCCGCATTCCCAAGGACATGAAGGCGATTCGCGTATGGGGTTGGATTTCCCCGTTTGCGGTTTGCTGGCTGATTGCGATGCTGTTTTTGTTCACCTGCTTTGGTCGCGTCGGGACTGTGAACGGCAACATCATTCAGAGCAGTCGCGGGATCATCGCCATTTTGCTTGGCGCGTTGCTGGCGAAATTGGGTTTTACGGAATTGGAGGAGAAGGTGGATTGGCAGGTGTTTGTCCGTCGATTGATTGCCGGCGCCTTGATGATCGGCGCCATTGCCGCCTTCAACTACAGATGATATCAAGGAGGCTTGCCCACAATGATGTATTATGCGGATGAATCACGTGGAAAGAGGTTTGCCAAGGATCCTGCCGTCGTCGCATACCGTGGCAAGTACTGGATGTTCTATTCGGCTCCGCCATTTGGTGACGGACGTGAGGACGATGGCTGGAACATCGCCGTTGCGACCTCGACAGACCTGGACAACTGGACCAAGCTCGGAGACGTGAAAAAACCTTCCGAACTGGAACGGAAAGGCTTCTGCGCACCAGGGGCAATCGTCATCGACGATAAAATCCACCTCTTCTACCAAACATACGGTGGTTGGAGAAACGACGCCATCTGCCACGCAACCACGACAGACGGCATCAACCTAACCCCAAATCCGACAAACCCAATCTTCAGGCCTCATGGAGATTGGAATTGCGGAAGGGCGATCGACGCAGATGTCATTCCTTGGAACGACAGGCTCGTCATGGCTGTCGCAACACGCGACCCCGACATGAAAATCCAAAAGCTCGCGATCGCCGATGCACCGCTTGACTCCGATTTCGCGCGGGACAAGTGGACGCAATTGGTTGACAAGTCGATCTTGGAACCTGTTTTGCCTTGGGAAGGAGAATGTATCGAGGCACCGGCTTTCATCAAACATAATGGCAAGCTCTTTATGTTCTACGCAGGAGCCTACAACAACTGGCCGCAACAAATCGGATGCGCCGTGACAACAGATTACGTGAATTGGACGCGAGTCTCGGACAGCCCAGTCCTACCAAATGGCAAATCCGGCGAATGGAACTCCTCGGAGTCAGGACATCCTTTCGCCTTCCAGGCCCCTGACGGATCGCAACACCTCTTCTTCCAAGGAAACAACGATAAAGGCAAGTCCTGGTTCATCTCGAGAAAGTCAATCCGATGGAACGGGGATGTCCCTTATTTCGTCTAGGCGATAGCATTAACCTGAAATAGCAGCCAAAGCCATCCTGTTGCGCCTTTACAAGGCACCCGGCATGGGGCAGCCTATCCCCGGGCTGAAGCCCATAAGCGTCAAGTTGCTTTCGTTTCCAAATCAATTTTTGTAGGAAGACATATCTCTTTTATAAGTTATAAGTCCTTCCAGCATAATGCATTAAGCTTGGAGAGCTGGCATCATAAGTAACCCCAGGTGGAGCGAAGCGAAACCTGGGGCAAGGCACCCCCCGAAATCAAAGCCTTGGAAAGGCGACACCTGAACCGGCGCCGGTATTGCGAAACCAAGGAAAATCAAAGGTGATGGCTCAAGTGTTTTCATTTGCCGCAGCGCATATCGACGCCATGGCAGTGCCGCCCCTCCGGGGCTCCGGGCCTGGGGTGGCGGCGCCCCAGGTTCCGCTGTGCTCCGCACAGCTTCACCTGGGGTTACTTATGATATCGCCTCTCCGAGGCTATTCATGCACAAAAAGCGTGATGTCCTGCGAGTGCCTGCACTATGATAATCTCCTTCAGATATATTGCAAGCACCCTGGATGTTCATACCTTGTCTAACCGATTGACCAGCACACTGGCTTAAGTACGAACACCCTGGATGCCCGTACCTAGTTTAGCCGATTGACTGGTCGCATGGCATCAACTGCTTTTTCAAACTAAAATAAATCGTCACTTTTTCCGTTTAATTGCTTGACAGGCAGTCTTGACGCAATATGTTTAAACATTTGTTTGGAACTGACTGGTCAGTTCTGTTTTCCGTTGTTTTTCATTTTTGCGATTGGGGTAGGTTTTGTCAGGTCAGGTTACACGTCATCAAGAGAGTTCCCGCTATGCCGAGAAGCGTCGCAAGATCCTCTTGGCAGGCGAGGAGTTATTTTCGTCCCATCGTTACGACGAGATTACGATGGAGGCGATCGCGTTGCGTGCCGGTGTAGGGAAGGGCACGTTGTACCGATATTTTCCGAGCAAGGAATCCTTGTTGCACTCGATATTGCAGAGTGGTCATGATGATCTTGTTGCTTCGATTCAATCTGTATCCGAGGGATCCGGTAGTTTTGTAGAGAAGTTGGAAATGGTCAGTCATCGGATAGTCGAGTCTCATGAGCGTCGTCATCCCTTGTTTCATATGACGATGGGGTTGAGCCGTCGCGTGTCTTCTCGTTCGGGCAGTGGTGATGCGTCGAATCGTCGAGCCGAGTTTCAGCGTAACATTGATTCGATGCTGTCCGCATTGTCTTCGATTTTTTCGTCTGGGTTATCCGAGGGTGTTTTGCGCGAAGGCTACAGTGCCCGTGCCTTGTCGATGTGCTTTATGGATTTAATGCACGGCTGGTGTCGTTCCCGTTGCGTCTTGGGCGAAGATGGCTTGAGTTTATCTGGAGTCGTAGGTTTGTTTTGCCGTGGTGTGATGCGTTGATTCAATTGGTTAACATATATATAAGGTTTTGTGCTTTATGAAGAATCGGAAGATCTTGTCCTTTTTGCTGGTGTTGGGTTTGGTTGGCTGTCGCAGCAGCCGCGAATGGCGCGACGAGGCCGACGATCGTGCGTCGTCGTTGATATCGTCCGCCCAGTCCGAGGTGACCGGGAAGACGGAGCCGATCGAGGTTGAGAGTGCTTCCGACACCTTGCGTCGCCGTCTTTTGCTGGATCAATCGTTGCCTTCGAATTCTCCTGCATCCAAGGGGGTGCGTGATTTGGCTTCGACGGAACGTTGGAGCGGCACTGACCATTTGAAGGAGGGCAGTGAGTATGCGCCTCGTTGGGACACGAAGACGACGGTTCGTCCCACGTTGCTGGAAGCGATTGAGATTGCCGCGAAGAACAACCGTGATTTCCAGTCCCAGAAGGAGCAATTGTTCCAGGTTGCCTTGGCGTTGGACCTTGAGGCGAAGGAGTTCAGGACGACCTTCAGGGGGATGATGAGCGGTGCGATACAAAGCAGCCATGATGGAAATAGGCGGAACACCGGTGGCGTTTTGAGTCCAGATGCGAGTTTTTCCCAGAAGTTCAAGAATGGCGTTGAGTTGACCAGCAGCCTTTCGGTTGATTTGGCCAAGATGCTGACTGGCGATCGCGGATCGAGTTTTGGAATTGTCTATGACGGAAGCATTGCGATTCCCCTGTTGCGCGGCTCTGGCGAGTTTGTGGTGACGGAGCCTTTGACGCAGGCGCAACGTAATTTGGTGTATCAGGTTCGTGAGTTTGAGCAGTACAAGCGTCGCTTCGTCGTTCAGATTGCGAATGCCTACTTGAATGTCTTGCGTTCTGCCCAGACGGTGAAGAACCAGGAGGAGAGCTACAAGCGAATTGTCACGACGACCCGGCGTTCCCGTCGCATGGCTGACGCTGGCTTGATGACCGAGTACCAGTTTGACCAGGCGATTCAGACGGAATTGAATGCACGCGAGAACTGGGTGAGTTCCCAGCAGAACTATACTGAAAACCAGGAGTCGTTCAGGGTGTTGCTAGGCTTGCCGCCGGATGCCGACGTCGTGCCTCGAAGCGAGGAGCTTGACACGTTGCTGACGACGTTGATGGGCTTGAGCGAAGGCGTCGTGATGGCCGATTATTCCGGCAAGATTCCTGCGGCGGATGCGGAAGTCGAATTGAAGGCTCCCGATCGGAGCAAGGCGGGACCCAATGAAATCGATCCCGGCAAGGCCTTGGAACTGGCATTTGCCAACAGGCCTGATTTCCGCAATACGCTGGAGAGGGTCGAGGATGCCCAGCGTGCGGTATTGATCGCGGAGGACAGTCTTCGTGGTGAAGTGACCTTGGGCGGCAGCGCCTCGATTGGCGAAGGGCGCGGCGCGATGAGCGGCAACCAGCCTGATGGATCGTTCCGTGCGACTCGTGGTTCCTATGGCGGTCTTCTGAAAGTCGACCTGCCGATTGAGCGGACCAGCGAGCGCAATCGTTATCGCAACAGTTTGATCTCATTGGAGAAGGCGGTTCGTTCGTACCAGGCTGCCGAGGATCAGATCAAGCAGGATGTCTTCGGCAAGTTGCGCGACCTGCGCGAGAATCGCGAGCGTCTTGTCATCCAGATCCAGGCTGTGAAGCTGGCTGAGCGTCGAGTACGCAGTACGGATATGCTGTTGCAGGCAGGGCGTGCGGAATTGCGTGACGTCCTGGAAGCCCAAAGTGCGTTGACCTCTGCCCAGAATGCCCTTTATTCTGCAACGGTATCGTACCGGATCAACGAGTTGGAATTGCAGCGTGACCTTGGGGTCCTTAGCGTATCGGAAAGCGGTTTGTGGCAGGAAGTGGATTTGACGGCTTACAAGTAAACAAGTCAGCAAGGCATCAACATAGGCAAGCAGGAACACATTATGAAATTTCTAAAGAAACTGGTCAAGGTAGTCCTCTCATTGGCGATTTTGGGTCTCGTTGGCTATGGGGGGTACAAGTGGTACAAGAAGCGCCAATTTGAAAGGTCCCAGGCCGAGAGGACGATGGTGTATGCGACGGTCGAAGAGGGTCCGCTGATCATCAATTTGCTGGAATCAGGATCGGTGAAGCCCCGTGAGCAGATCACGATCAAGAGCCAGGTGGAAGGTCGAGTCTCGATCCTCTACATCAGGCCCGAAGGCGAACGTGTCAAGAAAGGCGATCTTCTGGTGGAACTCGATGCGTCAACGATGACGGACAACAAGCTGAACCAGGATATCACCGTCCAAAATGCCAAGTCATCCTATGTTCAGGCAGAGGAAAACCTGGAAGTGGTCAAGAACCAGGCGCAGGCGGATGTCGAAAAGGCTGAACTCAATCTAAGATTCGCCGAGGAAGACCTTACCAAGTACAAGGACGGGGAATACCCGAAGATTCTTAACGAGGCGCAAAGCAAAGTCACGCTTTCCGAAGAAGAACTCAAGCGGGCACAGGATAAACTCGAATGGTCGCAAAAGCTCTTCGATGAAAAATACCTCTCCGAAAGCGAATTCCTTTCGGACAAGCTGAGCTGCAGGCGTCATGAACTTGATCTTAAGTCCGCAAAAAACTCGCTGGAATTGCTGGAGAAATATACGTACAGGCGTCAGATTGCGCAGTTGGAAAGCGACGTGTCGCAGAGCAAGATGGCCTTGGAGCGTATCCGTCGCAGTTGCCGTGCCAACGTGGTTCAGGCCGAGGCGCAGCTGAGGGCGAGGGAACTGGAGCTCAATCGCCAGGAAAGCCGTTTGTTGAAGTTGATTGAGCAGATCGAGAAGTGCAAGATTCTTGCCCCTGCTGACGGCTTGGTGATTTACTCCACCAGTTCTCAGGGGTCGTTCCGTCGAATGAATGCGGAACCTTTGGCTGAAGGTCAGGAAGTCTATGAGCGTCAGGAATTGATCTACTTGCCCGTTGGCGATGAATTCATCGGCGAGATCAAGGTCCATGAGACGAATCTGAAGAAGATTTATCCCGGCTTGCCCGTTCGTATCAGGATTGACGCTCTTCCAGGACAGATTTTCCAAGGCAAGATTGCGAAGATTGCTCCGTTGCCCGATGCCCAGAGCATGTGGATGAATCCGGACCTGAAGGTTTACAATACTCAGGTCGTGATTGAAGACGGTGCTGGGCTGAAGTCGGGAATGAACTGCGAGGCTGAAATTATCGTGGAGCAGTACGAGAAGGCGATGTATGTTCCTGTCCAAAGCGTTGTGAAGATCAGCGGCCAGCCTGTTGTGTACGTGAAGACGCCGACTGGAGTTGAGAAACGCGAAATCAAGGTCGGACTTGACAACAATCGCATGATTCATGTCATCGAAGGGCTGAAGGTTGGCGAGGAAGTGCAGATGACGCCTCCTTTGGACTCGGCGGTTTCGGTAAGGCTGACCGATGAAATCCTCGATGTGAATATTCCCGAGCGTCCACAGGGCGAGGCCAATGGCGGCGGACCTGGAGGCATGCCGCGTCGTCGTCCGCAGGGCAATTGGAGGCAAGGCGGTGGAATGCCGCCCGGACAAGGCGGAGCGCCCGAAGGCGGGATGCGTCGTCCGGAAGGCCAGGGCGGGATGCCTCCTGGACAAGGCGGCGGGATGCCCCAGGGCGGGGTTCGTCCGGAAGGTCAAGGTCGTCCTCGCGGCATGCGTCCGCAACGTCCTCAAGGCGAGGGTGGAGCGTCTGGTGGTCCGCAAAGGCCGCCACAACAACAACCAGCCGGTAATTGAGCACGAAACGGAATTAGGAGCGACAATGACGGATAGGCGAGAACAATCAGGCGGGGCGGACTATGCAGTGCGCTTGGAAAACCTGCAGAAAATCTACAAGATGGGAAACAACGAGGTCAGGGCGCTGGATGGCGTTTCGGCGACTTTTGAAAAAGGCAGCTTCTGGGCCATTATGGGACCTAGCGGATCCGGAAAAAGCACCATGCTCAACCTCCTTGGATGCCTGGATCGGCCAACGGCCGGAAAGTACTATCTGGATGGACGAGATGTGAGCAAGCTCGATGACGATGATTTAAGCGATATCCGCCTCAAGTACTTGGGATTCATCTTCCAAAGCTTTAACTTGATTCCGCAGTTGACCGTCGAGGAAAACATCGCATTGCCCTTGTACTACCTCGGCTGGTCGGCATCAGAAAGGACAAGTCGAGCCCAGGAATTGGCTGCATTGGTTGGGCTGGAAAAGCGCTTGAGGCACAGGCCCACGGAGTTGTCGGGCGGTCAGCAGCAGCGTGTCGCCATTGCCAGGGCATTGTCCAACGATCCTGTATTCCTGCTTGCCGACGAGCCGACTGGCAACCTGGATTCCGTCAACAGCTTGGAAATCATCGAACTGCTTACGAAATTGAATCGCGAAGGAAAAACCATCATTATGGTGACTCACGAACCCCATATCGCTGCGCATGCGTCAAAGCGGCTTTACATGATGGATGGCAAAATCCAAAAGGTGGAGGGCTAATCAATGATGACGCCAGGCAGATTTTTCCGTGACGTCCAGTTGGGCGTAAAGAACTTGCTTTTGCACAAGTTGCGCTCGTTTTTGACGATGCTGGGCTTGGTTTTCGGAGTTGGCAGCGTGATTGCGATGCTTGCCGTCGGCGAAGGCGCCAGCGAGGTCGCGTTGGAGCAGATTCGCAAGCTGGGCAGCCGCAACATCATCGTGACGGCACAAAAGCCCGCCGAGGAGCAGGGCGCCTCCAATGTTCGTTCGTTCATCAGCATCTACGGATTGCTTTATCAGGACGAACAACGCCTGCAAGGGACGATACCCACCGTCAAGCGGATCGTACCCGTCAAGATCATCCAAAAGGAAGGTCGGTTGAAGAATCGGAGCCTGGAGATGCGCGTCGTCGGAACCAATGAACATTGGTTTGACTTGGTCCAGCGTCCACTCATCGCCGGTCGCGTATTGACGAAACTTGACATTGACGAGAAAAGCAGCGTTGCCGTGCTGACTGAACATGGAGCGAGGCGGCTGTTGGCGTCAGAAGGCGTCATTGGCGAAACGCTCAGGCTGGGATCGAACTACTACGAGGTCGTGGGGATCGTGCAAAGCGAGAGCGCCACCGAAGGTGCCATGCAGACGCCAGACCAGATGACTGACGCCTACATCCCTCTCACGGCTGCACGTGAACACATCGGCGATTACTTTACGCAGAACAAGTCAGGATCGCGGGTGCGCGAACTCGTGGAGTTGCACCAACTGATCATTGAGGTTGACAGCGAGGAGAATGTGGAGGCCACTGCTGGTGCCATCGAGCGCATGCTGGCTACGTTCCACAAGAAGAAGGACTACAGCATCAATGTCCCATTGACGCTGTTGCGTCAGGCGGAGGCCACAAAGCGTACGTTCAACATCGTGCTTGGCGCGATTGCGGGAATCAGTCTTCTCGTCGGCGGCATTGGAATCATGAACATCATGCTTGCCAGCGTCACCGAGCGTACCCGTGAGATTGGGATTCGCCGTGCAATCGGGGCAAAGCAGCGTCAAATCATCGCCCAGTTCCTTATCGAGACCGTCGTTTTGTCGTTTACTGGTGGCTTGTTTGGGATTGGTCTTGGGCTGTTGATCCCCTGGCTGATTGAGAAGATCGTCGGCATGCCGACGATTGTTCGCATGTCCAGCCTTGTCCTGTCCTTGGGGATCAGCGTCACGGTAGGCATCGTTTTCGGTATCTATCCCGCGATGCGTGCGGCTGCGTTGGATCCCATCGAGGCGCTGCGCCACGAGTGACGTCGTCGTCAGCCTTTGACAGCTCCTGCTGTAAGTCCCTTGATGATATGTTTTTGCGCAATTCCATAGACAATCATCAAGGGGATTACGACGATGGCAAGCGCAGCACATGTTTCGGCGATGTACATTCCCCTTTCGCCCTTGAAGTCATTGAGTGCGATGGGGAGTGTTGAGTTGTCGGGTCCGAGCAGTGTCAATGCGAATGCGAATTCGTTCCACATCGTCAGGAAATTGAAGATGACTATGGTGGCGATTGCCGGTCTTGCCAGCGGGAGTGCGACGTTTGCGAAGACTTGCCATGTGGAGCAGCCGTCGATTCGGGCGGCGTCCAGCAATTCGGTTGGAACTGCCTGGAACGCACTTCTGAGAATGAGGATCGAGACCGGCAACGCGAAGCCGACGTAGGGACCTACAAGGGCCCATAAGGATTCCTTCAAGCCCAAAAAGCCAGGTCCCAGCAATAAGTTCAACGGAATCAAAGTGACGTGAACGGGAAGCATCATCCCTGCGAGGATGATCACGAACAATGTGTTCCTGCCGCGAAATTCGCACAATGCAAAGGCAAAGGCGGCCAGGGACGACAACGCCACCGTCAATGCCACGCTTCCGATGCAAACAAGCAGGCTGTTCACGTAGGCATTGGCAAAGCCCTTGCCGGATAGGGCTTCCTGAACGGATGGATGGCACTTGGAGAAGACTATGGCGGATATCAGGATTATGACCGATAGGCAAGTCGAAACCTGGAATCGTCCTTGGACAATGTGAAGCAAGACCAGCACGGCAAGGCCAGCCAGGCAAAGGGCGACCAAAATGAGAAGGGCGTTGAGCCATGGATCCTCGAAGCCGCCGCTGGCAAAGACCTTCGAGATGTTGCGGATAACCCAGCGCTTCGGAAAGGCAAAGGGAGACGCCTGAGCGTCGGCTTCCAGTCGAAATGCGGTAACGCACATCCACGCCAGTGGATATGCACTGCAGAGAAGCCCGAAAAACAAGATGAGATGCCTGAGATACTTCATCCTAAAAAAAGTAGTTTAAACTTGGTTTTGTTCCTAATTGATTGATTTTCAAGTGGTTATAAGTTTTATTCCGTTCGCCGTGCTGGTGAGTTGAAATGCGCCAGTCTTCCGTAGCGCCTTTACAAGGCGCCCGACATGGAGGCCATCCTATCCCCGGGCTGAAGCCCGGGGTTAAGCATGGTCAGGCGCCTACGGCGCAAAGTCTTTGGCGCGGACTGACCATCCGCAATCCACGCGGGCGGGATATGGGTCAGACACGGACGATAGTTCGGATTTACCAGGAGGATTTTCATAATGCATTGCGCTGCAAGCGCTTAACGATGCTTAACCCCAGGCTTTTAGCCTGGGGGCGGGAAAACCACCCGAAGACCGTGCCTTGTAAAGGCACTACAATCTTAAGGTGTCAACTGCTTTTTTTAGGTTCATTGTCTTTTGCGTTTCGACCATTGGATAGGAACGACGACCGCGATGGCGACGAGCAAGAGCATGATGGCCGCCGCTGAACCGTATCCGAAGCGGCCTTGGCCCTGGTCGAAGGCGAGCCTGTAGATGTAGGTCGCCATCACTTCGCGGTCGGCTTCGGGCAAGCCTGCCGCCATCAGGTAGATAAGGTCGAAGTACTTGAGCGACCCGATGATGGAGAGCGTTGCGGAGACGGCGATGGTTGGCTTGAGCCCGGGGATGACGATATGCCTGCAGATCTGGAACTCTGAAGCCCCGTCCAGCCTGGCGGCTTCGTAGAGTTCCTCGGGGATCGCTGCGATGCCCGCCATGAAAAGGACCATGTGGAAGCCCGTGTATTGCCAGCAAATGGTCACGAAGATCCAGAACATCGACGGGCTGGGCAACCATGGGGAAGAGGATGGCTGGGCAAGCCAGGCATAGGCGAAGGGCTTGCCCAGGATTTTCGAAACAAGTGTGCTGGCCAGGCCGCCTTCCGGCAGGTAGATGTACTGCCAAAGGATGGCGATGGCGACAGTGGGCATCACCATTGGCGCGAAGAACGACATCCTGAACAGTGGCTTGCAGAGGGTTTTGTAGCTCAGCAACATTGCCACTGCCGCAGCCAAGGGGAGTTGCAGGAGCAACGAGGCCACCAGCAGGAGGATGTTGTTGTACAATGCCCTCCAGAAGACATGGTCGCCCAAAAGCTGTGCGTAGTTGCGAAGTCCTACGAAGACAGGAGTCGGTGTGTCGCCCCAGGAGAACAGGCTCATCCGCAAGGAGCCTGCGATCGGAACCAGCACAAAGAGACCATACACCGCCAGTGCAGGCAACAAAAATGCATACGGTGTGGCGGGATGGCTCTTCATGGTTCAATCGGATGGGATCAGATGACTTCGATGTCTATGGGCTGGCCGCCAAGGGAAGCTGACTTCGCCGCCGCCAATGCCGCCGCTACCGTGCGTGCGCCTTCGTAGACCGAGGTCGCCACAGGCTTGTCATTGACGATGCAATCCAGGAAATCGTTGATTTCGGCGGATACGTTGTGGTTGGCGATGTTCACGGGCAACGTTGCGAAATCCAGTTTGCCCGACATGAATTTCTTGGAGCAGATCTTGATGTCTGGGCTGGTATTGTCGCAAATGATCGTCCCTTCCGTTCCATAGAAGCATGATCTCATCGTGTAGGGCCTGATGCATCCAATCGAGACCATCACCTTTCCGATGATGTCGCGGTCGAACTTGTAGATTGCAACTGTGCAGTCGTTGACCGGCCAGTCCTTGAGGCACTTGTGGTTTGCGAATGCGGAGACTTGCCTGGTTTCGCCGACGATCCACCTGAGCAGGTCAACTGCGTGGCAGCCGCCGCCGATGAACGGCTCGCGGCGTGGGTCGATGCGCCAATTTCCGACTCCTTTTGCTCGGTCGTAGTTGTGCGCGTACTCGCTTTCGGCGAAGTAGAGTTCTCCGATGGCTCCATCGTCAATCAGGCGCTTGGCCAGGATGAAGCCTGGGGCGTAGCGGCAAACCTGCCCGATCATGAACTTTCCCTTTGAGGTTTTGGTTGCCTCGACGATTTGCTTTGCCTCTTCCAGGTCGAGTGTCAGGGGCTTTTCGCACATGACGTGCTTGTTTGCCTTGAGCGCCGCGATGCATTGCTCGGCATGGAAGAAATCCGGCGACGCGACGGAAACGATGTCGATTTCCGGATCATTGATGATATCGACGTAGTTGGTCGTGGCGATTCTTGGATTGTACTCTGCTTTTCTGGCCTTGAGGATATCTTCATCGGGGTCGCAGATTGCCGCGAGTTCGCAGTATGGGTTGCTTCTGTAGCCGATGCAATGGGCGTTTCCCATTCGCAATCCGATGACGCCTGCCTGGTACTTGTTGTTCTTCATTGTGCAATGTCCCTGGTTGGTGGTTGTTTTCTTAGGAAATCATCGCCTTTTTAGGCGGAAAGCCTGGAGTTGATCCTGTTGTCTTCCCAGTAGGTTCCATACGGCGAATGCGACATGGCTGGCTTCGGCGGCGGCTTTATCCGGGACAAGGAATTGCCTTGAGAAGGTCATGGTCTTCCCTGGCTCCAGGTTGCCGAAGTAGAACATCTTTCCGTCAAGCCAGCCTTCGCGGGAGAATGTCCTGACCATCAGCGTTCCGATGGTTCTGTTCCCCTTGTTGGTCGCCGTTACGGTCGCCGTGATGATTGTATTGGGCTGCGCGCCTTCCGGCAAGTCGATTTTCAGCTCGAGTCCTTCTCTTCCGATGCTGCGCAGCTGTGTGAAATCAAGCCCGAAAGCCTCCAGGATGTCAACGGTCGGTATGGTGTCCGGCGTCGGCTTGACGGTTCGTGGCTGGTTGGATCTCTTCAGCAGCTCCCGTGTCAAGACAAATTCCTTTTCTCCGAGCTTGTCGTGCTTGAACGTCAAGGTGCAGGAGTTGACTGACAAGTCGTCCATGAACTCGAGGATTATTTGTTTCTTGTCCAGGCACTTGCCCTCATTGTCGGTCTTAACGGTAAAGACTCCGTTTATGGAAAAGGTTTCATTTGGCAAGGGGTTGCCGTCGATGATTTCTACCCTTTCGCTTTGTTCGCCGGCTATGAACTCGCCGGGGATCACCTTGATTTCGTTCTTCTCGCGGAAAACAGGTCCTGCCTCAGCCGCGGAGTGAGGTGTTTCGATGATTGTCTCGTACATCTTGACCTCGTGAATCGTGCGGATCGTCTGCCCCTTGAACGTCAAGACGGGAAGGGAACCCGTGGTTGAGCAGGACAATTCGACGCTGAACGAATCCTTGTCAACCGTCTTCTCGACATCCGTGCGCACATACCTGCCCCGGCGCTTCAGCTTGCTGTCTGCGATAGACGTCGAAACAACCAGTGCAATGATCGCGACGACCAGAGGGTACAATCTTCTGTATGCTTTTAAAGTCATATGTCTTGTCTCCAATAAAGTTGTGCTTGGAAGTCATCAAGGCTCGTTGGCGACCTGCTGCGACAGGAGCTGCCATCTTCGTGCGATGCCGGTCATCGCAGGTGTTATCACAAGGAACCCCAGGGATTCGTAGTGTGCAATTGGCAACTCGCCAATGAATTGCTCGGAGGATAGGCGTTGCTTCGGATCCCAGACCTGTTGCATGATCACCCCGAAGCGCTCGATGGCACGAATCTGCCCGACCTCGTCCGTCTGCCACTCGCTGGAGGACCAAACCGCTTCGTTGGGAACGATGTTGAATTGCGCCAAGGACTCGAAAACCTTTTTCCCGGGGATGGTATAGACGGCTTGTTCATACGTGGACAGCCAACTGCAGAAGGTGGATGCCTGATAGTAGTTTACGTTTGCCACGGCATACGGCGCGTCTGCTTCTGGGAGGTTCGGTTCCTGCTGGAGCTTCAGGGATTCCGAGGCGGCGATGAACAAGTCCTTCGAGATGCACGCCGCCGAAACGTAGAACGCATTCGGCATGGTGCCGACAAGGTTCATCTTGATTCCAGCGCGACTCATGTACGATGGTGGCGGTGGAAGGGCGCCGATGGAGTTTTGGACATTGCGTGAGGCGAGCCTGATCTGCTGGACCATCAGCTGCTGCTGCTCCGCGAAGGATTTCAGGTTTTGGCGGCATTCGTGCAATCTCGCTTCCTCCTGGGGAGTCAGCTTGGTGTCAAGCAGCGAGGTCCTGATGTCTTCCGCGATATCCGCCTGGCGCGAGGAGGCGTCCTTGATATCGTCCATAAGCTTCCCGAAACGCTTCTGGATCCTCAGGTATTCGATGATCCTTTGCTCCATGTTCTGCAGGGCAGGGATGGTTTTCAGCATGGTCGCAATGTCGCTCAACTCCCTGTCTCTTCTGTTTTTCGCGTCCAGTTCCTCCAGCGTCCTTGTCCGGATGGACTTGGGAGCTGCGACAGCAGACGCTTCAGCATTGCCTTTTTCGTTTTCGCTCTTGATGTCTTGGGCGTGGCACATGCCTATTACCAGCAGGCAGATTAAGACAAGCCTTCGGCTTTTGGGTGACAACATATATCGTTCCTCCTAGATTTGGGTTACAACCAAGATGGTTAAGTTTTAACTATAGATAAGAAACGGTAAAAATTCAACTTGGCCAATGCCTTTCTTTCAATGCTTTTCACGAAAAAAACTTGGTCAAGTTGATTTTTCGGCTTCTTGAGCGATATTATAATCCGCTGTTTCAAAGCGACCCGGTAGCTCACCCGGATAGAGCAACTGCCTTCTAAGCAGTAGGTAGCGCGTTCGAGCCGCGCCCGGGTTGCCAAACTTAAAAGCCTCGCAATCAATGGGTTGCGAGGCTTTACTTTTGGGTGCGCAAAAAGTGTTCGTCTAACTTTCAGCTAACTTTTGTGCTTTGAAGAAAATAAGCAGGGAGCATTTATTCTAGTTCGTCTCCGATGACGATATGTGACCGCTGGAGTACGTTGCATGTGCGGATGTACTTTTCCTCCATGGGGATCCATCGTGTCCTGTAGACTTGCGCCTGCTGTTCTCCGTTTCGGTTGAGGATTCGCCGCATTTGTTCACGTGGGTTGATGTTCGAGAAGACCCGGATGTCTGCGTAGTCGCCGAAGCGCGGATGGAAGCTGTAGGCGCCTTCGACGATTCGCCAGGGCTTGGTGCCGATTTCGCGTTTTCCTTTGTAGTCCTGGATTTTGCAGTCGAATATCCTGTATTCAAAGGGAACGGGTTGCTTGATGTATTTGAGGACTTCTGCTTCGAATCGCTCGTAGTGGACGTTTCCTCCTGGTTCCGCCTGCCTTTCTGGAGTCCTTACATCTGGCGGCAGGAAGAAGTCGTCCATTTGTATCAGTTCTGCGTCGAGGATGTTTTGGAGCATTTTCGCCAAGGTGGTTTTGCCTGAGGCGCATCGTCCGTCAAAAGCGACGACCCTTACTGAGCCGTCGTTGAGTGTTGCAGCTTTTTCGAGGATTTTAAAAAGTGGAATGAATCTGGTGCTGACGATTCGGTAGGCTGGTTTTTCGGCGTCCCGATAGCCTTGCGAGTGATGAACGGCTTTGATTCCGCCTTTGCGATACTCGGCCAGGTAGTCTTCCCAGGCCTTTAGGGTGAAAGGCGCTTGGTTTTGGCGAACCATTTCGGTGGCGGTTGCGATCAAGTTCTCGAAGACCTGCTTGCCGTCGGGTACAACCTTTGTCGAGGCAATGAAGAGCCTCAGCAGCCAAGTCGAGGGGATGCCTTGTCGCTTCCATTCTGCGATATTGACTCTGCAGACGTCAGGCGAAATGATTTCGAACAATGGTGTTTGGGCAGGTTCGACCTGTTTGAATTCGTCTTCCAGGAATTGTTTTGCCCGGTTTTCGTCGGGGATGGCGTGTTCTGCTCCGAAGGCGCCCTGGAAGCATAGTTTGACCAGGTCCTGAGGCTGCATCGACGGGTGCAGCTTGAGCTGTTCGCGGAGGCACCAGTTGAAATCCAGGCGTTTTCCCTGGTCCCATACTTCGGTGCGATCGCCGACGTACTGGATTCCGTAGCCGAAACTCAAGAGACTTAATGCAATGCTGAGGATGGTCAAATGCTTCATGGGTGCCTTCGGGTGTTTTAGAATGTTACGTGCATTCCTACGTGGAACGTGCGTCCCGGAGCGGGATAGCCACGGTACTCTTCGTAGGTTGTATTGAAAAGATTGTCGACTCCGCCAAAGACCCTGAGGTTTTTGGCGACTTGGTATGAAAGTCCGAGATTTGAGACGAAGTAGTCGTTGAGCAGTCCGATGCCGCCATCAGTTTGGTTTGATGCATAGAGTCCTTCGACGAATTTAGCTTCGCATGTAAAGGTGAGTTTATTGACTTTGAGTTGTGCCATTGCCGCGACCATGTGTTGCGGGGTATCTTCTCTGTTGATGTGTCCTGTTCCACGTGGGTCTTCGACATCGATCAGCGAGTATGCGATGGCGAGGGTCAGTGGATCCCAAGGATTGGCTCGCGCTTCAAGTTCGATTCCTCGGATGAAGAAGGATTCGGTGTTGACATTGAGCCTCATTGGCGGTGGGTTTGGATTGTTCAAGGTCCTGACCTGGTTTCTCATCCTTGAGTAGAACCCTGTTGCCGACAGCTGCAAGCGCTTGTCAAACAACGTTTGCGATACTCCCGCCTCGAAGTTCCAGAGCTTTTCGGGTTCGAGCCTTTCGTTGTGCGCCGGGAAGAGATACAGTTCGCTGAACCTGGGGAGCCTGAAGCCCTTCGAGACCTTGGCCTTGAAGGTTGTCGATTCGGTTGCATGCCAGAGCAATCCTGCCTGGGGTATCCACTCGAGGTGCTCTTTCCAGTCGTCCCAGTGCGCTCTCAAACCTGCGGTCGCAACGACGGGGCCGATGGTGAGCTCGTTGTATGCGAAAGCCTCATGCATGTTTGTCGTGTAGGGTCCGAAGTCGTAGAATTGTCTCATTGCGACGATTCGGTCCGTGTAATCGTCCAGGGGCTTTGCCCATTGCCTTTGGTATTCATATCCAATGGTTATTGCGTCCGAGACGGCATCGCTTTCATAGACGACCTGTGTCAGTTTCGTCAAGACTCCGAAGGTGTAGTCTTTCGAGAGCCAGTAGTCATTGAACGTCGGCATGTTGAAGTCGTGCTTCCCGTAGTTTTGGTAGCAGGATATGACGAAGTCTGTCAGGTCGACCTTTGCGGAGAGCGATGCATCCCATGACCATCTTCTGTACATCATTTCATCTGCATTTTGAGCCGGTCTCCAGGTAGGACCTGGGTTTTCGGCATCGTCCTCGAAGAATTGGGATCTGAATTCGGCTCTCCATACCGGGTCGATCTGGTAGCCGAGCCGGATTGAACCGAAATCCGATTTATATTCCGAGTTTGGGCGATGTCCCTCGGTTTGCTTGTGGTCTGCCGTGATGTAGTAGTCAAAGGCTCCGGATTTGCCTCCGTGCGACAGTTGCGAATGCCAAGTTCCGTTTGACCCATAGGAACCGATGATTGAGGTTTCGAATCCCGGTTCAGTTCTTCTACGGGTGATGACATTGATCGTTCCGCCCAGCGAGTCCGAGCCGTAGAGGACGGATTCTGGTCCTCGCGCCAGCTCGATTCTGTCGATGTTGGTCAGCGGGACTGTTTGTGTGACGATGCAGCCGAAGAGGGACATTTTTTCCGGGCGTCCGTCGATCAGCAGCTGTATTCGCCTGCAGTTGCTTCCCAGGCCTCGGATGCTGATGCCTTGACGTCCGAAGGTGCCTTCGTCGCTGATATGAACTGCGGGATGGTACTTGAGGAGGTCTCCAACATAGACGGCGTCCGATCCCTCGATCTCTTCCCTTGGTATGACCGACACGGTTGCGGTCACGCCGGAGATGTTCCTGGGCGTTGGCGTTCCCGTGACGACCATCGGCTCCAATTCAATCGGCTTGTTTTCCTCTTCAACAACTGGCTTGTTTTCCTGCGCGATGGCAAGGCAGGAGAAGGCTAGAATCCAGAGAAAAATCTTTCGTTTCATTTGGTTGACTCCTGAAAATTGTGGCACAAAAAAAGGCACGCAATTCCTTCTGGAAACCTTGTGCCTTCCTGGCAACAATTCAAGTTTTCGATCAAATACCAGTAACATTGATTCAGTGGCGTGGCACGCCACAGCAAGCCCTTCTGAGCTAGGCGTTGATCTTCTGATCCACGCCAATGATCCACCTCAGATGCGTGTGTGAAGCAACCTGAGCATGGATAGAAAATAACGCTGGTTTGGATTATATCAATTTTTCTGATAGAAAAAATGCTGAATGCTGAATGCTGAATGCTGAATGCTGAATGCTGAATGCTGAATGCTGAATGCTGAATTATGGAAAATGCGTTTGTGCGGTTTGGTATTTATGGGGCATGTCACATGGTTTTTTGAGTACGGAAGTGTGAAAAAATCGGAAGGAAATTTATCCGGGAAAACAGAATAGGCCGCATCGTTCATGCCTATGTCTCGCCCGTTGGGGCTAATTTCCGCAAAACCAACACGGAGGTCCGATTTGTTCGGTTTGGTATTTACGGGGCATGTCACATTGTTTTTGAGTACGGAACTGGTGAAAAGACAAAGCTCAAGCCGCATGTGTTTGAGGCGTGTTTGGCGTCTCTTGGTCTGCGGCTTGAGCTTTTGGTTAGACTAGTTTTACGATGGCTGGAAGGGTATTACCACTGTCCTGCGTTGGTGTCCGGCTTTTGATAGATATCGGTTAGGAGTTTCTTTTCAACGATGCCTCCAGTTGGGTCTTCTTCCGGTGGGCAGAGTTCCCATTTTGGTCCTGGAAAGACTGGGGTCTTGAAGGTGTTCTGCTTGATGTTTTTGCTCTTTTCCTGGAATTCCATGCAAGCCCTGATGCAGCCCTTGGCTCCGCAAAGGGCAAGATATCCCACGTGGGAAGAAATCTGCTTGATGTAGGGGTAGGATTGATTGCCGGGGAATTCAGGGTTTGCGCGGTGCCAATTCGCAAGACCCAGGTTGTGGGTAATCTTGTAGGCGAGTTCCTCTGACATCGTCGTCTTGGTGATGTCGAGGTTGAATCCCGGGAAGTATTTCTTGAGGAACGGAGAAACCTTGTAGTTGATCCCATGGTGGGTTGCAGTGCAGCGTCCCATGTTGACGTCGCCCCATGTGTACTCCTGTCCATCGATATGGATTTTAATGACGGGACCATCCTTTGGCGGGATTGCGTTGCCGGGGCAATCCGGTACGCATCTCATGCAACGCTTGCAGAGTGTCCTGGGCTTGATCAGTGGATCGGGTTCGAGTACGGCGTCGGTCAAGATGTTTCCGATGCGCACACGTGGTCCGAATACGGGATGCAAGAAGACCTTTGACCAGCCGATTTCGCCGAGTCCGCAGGCCATTGCGGCGATACGGATGTTGAGGTTGACGTCCGGTGCGGGTCTTCCCGGGATTGGATTGGGGTTGTTTGGGTATGATTCAGGGACGCCCGGGTAAACCGGTACTGCTTCGAACCCGTGCTCCTCGATGAAGCGGGAGATTTCGTCAGTCAGGATCGGGCGGAACAGGGTGTTGAGCCGATTGTACGAGTAGTACGTGTAGTTCGACCAGTGCGTGCCTTCCGTGATGCCGCGATAGGAGCTTCTTGGGATCGGCTGAACGATCGAGATGACGGACTTGCAGTCCGGGAAGATGTTTTTCGGGTGCATTCTCTCCGGTGCTTCGCTGAAACGTTCGATGTTTGCGACGCCGACGACTTCGACACCGCCACCGCCAGCGCCCAGCTTTAGCGCCAAATCCTTGATCATCCTTGAAGTCAAGACTTTATTTGACATAATTACCTCTTTCTGGTTTGGAGCTTTGAACTAGTTGGCCTTCTCGCCGAAGATATCCTTGGACCAAGGAGCCGTTTGACGGAACGGAAGATTGAACTTTTCCTTGGTGAGTCCCCTTTCCTCAAGTGCCGCGATGCAAGCGCGCCCGCATGCTGCCGCGATGCGTTCGACGGTATTGAAGCGTCCTTCGTTGGTCTGGATGGCGCCGTTCTTGCAACGTGTGCACATCGTGTTGTTCCGGACTGGGATTGTGGAGGCGAGCTTTTCAAATCCAACCTTGGCTTTGTCTGTCTTGGAGAAGGCTTCGAGCGGGCATGCGTCGATGCAAGCATTGCAGTTTTTGCAGAGGTAGGGTTCGAATGGCTTGTCGGGTTCGAGTTCGGCGTCGGTCAGCAGCATGGCGAATCGTTGCCTGGGACCGAATTCCGGAGTAAGGAAGAGGCCATTTTTTCCGATTTCGCCCAGTCCTGCTGCTTGTGCGAGGACCTTTGCGTTGAGCAGCACGTTAGGGGCTGCCTTTCCTGGTGCGACTGGTACGCCACAAGCGTTTCCGTTGGGAGCGTCGTAGGCGAAGAGGGGTACTGCTTCGAATCCCCGCGCTTCCATCCAGATCGTGATGTCGTAGGTTGTTTTCGAGAGGAAGTTGTCTTCCATCGTCAAGAAGCCGTATTGCGAGAATGAGTTTGCGAATTCCGTTCCCTGCTCGATGCCTCGAATCGTTCCTCGTGGAATGCGTTTCCCGACGACGATGGCGCAGGTTGCCTGGGGGAAGATGGAGAGCGGGTTTTCCTGCAATGGGAGGTATGCGAGATCCGCCGTTGAGACGATTCCGATCAAGTCGGCGCCGAATCGTTTTGCTGCTTGCTTTAGTTCTGCCGTGTTCATGGTCATTTGCCTCCGTCTTCGAGTGGTGTCACAGTGGGAACGCCGAAGAAGTCACGGGTCCAGACGGCGCGCTTGCGGAATGGCGAGGAGAATTTTTCCTGGATTTTGTCTTCCGTGGCTACGATGCAGGCGCGTCCGCAGGATGCCGCAAACCGGTCGAGGGGTGCGCAGGAGAGTGCGGATCCACCGGTTCTTCCGTTTGAACAGGCATTGCAGAATTTGGTGTCGATTGAATTGTCCGGCCTGTAGGCGTTGAGCGGGCATGCCTTGATGCAGGCGTCGCATCCGTCGCAGAAATCCGGCGTGTCGATGGGATCGCCATCGAGGACTGCATCTGTAAGGATATAAGCGAAGCGCTGCCTGATCCCGTACTGCCTGGTGAGGAAGAATCCGCCTTTTCCGACGGCTCCCAGTCCTGCGAGGTTAGCCATTGTGTTGACGTTGATCGATACGTTTTCGCCGGCTGGTGTGCCGCCTGACATTGGGACTGCTTCTGCGCCAGTGCTTTCGATTTCGTTGGTGATGGCGATGACGACCCTTGGCATGAATGTGAATTCCATCCAGCTCTGTCCGTACATATTGTACGTCGAGCCGAAGTTGGTTCCTTCTTCGACGCCTCGGAATGCGCCGCGGAGGATTTTCCGTCCGAGCACGATGACGGATTGGCACTGCGGCATGATCGACAGCGGATTTTGGTTTGGCGGGAGATCTGCCCAGCGTTCCCGCGGGGCGATTCCAACCAAGTCTGCGCCCAGCTGTTTTGCCAGGCTCTTGAGTTCGGTTGCGTTCATTTTCTGTTCCTTGGTTTGGGGTTTTACCGGGACGAAACTTGGAAAAAACACTAAGACCATTGTTGGATTTTTCGTGCTGTTTGGTTGAGATTGTCGATGAACCCTGGGATTTTCGCGGTTGGGTACCGTCCACTTGGATAGTGGAGTCCCAGCGCTCCTCTTGGTTTTCCTTTAGTGAAGACAACTGGCACGGCGAGTGCTCTGACCATTCCCTTGCTGATGCTGACGTATCCGTTGCGCTTGATTTCGTCTAGTTCTCTTTTCAGATCTTGTTCTGAGTTTACGTCAGGCCACTTTTCTCCTGGCAGTCCATGTTTTCGCAGGAATGTTTTGAGTTCTGTTGGTGTGAGCTGGCTGAGGAGCGACCGTCCCGTTGCGGTTTGGTAGAAGTGGTCGTCAAGGCCTTCCTGTGCGGAGACCCTGAGCGAGTGCTGGCTTTCCATTGCGACCAATGTTTTCCTGTGGTCGTTTCGAAGGATTGAGAAGACGATCGTCTCGTTGACGAGGGCTGAAAGCTGCTGGAGCTTCGGTGTTGCGAAGGACGCCAAATTTGTGTCCCTGTCGCCCGGCGTCTTGAAGGAAAGACGATCTGAAAGTACGTAGTTCCCACGTCCTGAAGGCTGGACAACATAGCCCAATTGAACCAGAGTCGCCAGCAAATTCCTGGCAGTGGGCGGATTCAGGCCTGAGGATTGTGCCAGTGCTCCCAGCGACAACCCGTCCGATCCTGCAGCGCTCAGTTGCTCAAGCAAGTAGAATGCCCTGTCTATCGACTGTATCAACATTGTTCCAATTAATTCAATAATGTTGAATATGAGTTCAATTATTACTAAGTTACTTAGCAAAGGAGGGATTGCAAGCAACAGAGGAAGAAAAATGCTGAATTATGAATGCGGAATGCTGAATGCTGAATGCTGAATGCTGAATGCTGAATGCTGAATGCTGAATGCTGAATGCTGAATGCTGAATGCGGAATGCTGAATGCTGAATGCNNTGCGGAATGCGGAATGCGGAATGGCGGAAAAATGCGTTGGAACTTTTGTGGGCATGGATTATGTTATAGAATTCCAAGTCTATGTACATTAAATAATTTAGAGAAAAGGCAAGGTGAAAATTGATGTATAGCTATACGACACTTGACCACGATCCTCGGATTGCCGTTGTAGGGTACGGTCGCTGGGGGCGTCAGTGCCACACGTACTTGATCAACTTGACTGAGGGGTTGGAGTTGCGTTGCGTCGTGTCCTCGGATGCCGAGAAGCGTCAGCAGGCATCTAGGGATCGCAATTGCTTGGCATATTCGAGTTTTGAGGAGGCGTTGTCGGATCCGTTGGTTGACGCCGTTGTTTTGGCGACTCCATCTGTGACCCACGTTGACTTGACGGTAAAGGCCTTGGAGAGCGGTAAGCATGTGCTTACGGACAAGGTGATGTGCTTGAATGCGGCAGAGTGCCGTCGGATGATCGCCGCCGCCAAGGCGAACAAGAAGTTGTTGACCGTGTTCCAGAACCGTCGATTCGACGGTGATTTTCAGACCGTGAAGTGGCTGATGTCGAACGGCTCGTTAGGTCAAGTCAAGTGGCTTGAGCAGTCCTGGATTGGTTTTGGGAAGTGGGGCAACTGGCGTGGTCACAAGGCTTTGGGCGGTGGTCGGATCTACGATTTGGGCGCTCATTTGCTTGATCAGGCCTTGCAGTTGTTCCCGGAACCTGTCGAGAGCGTGTATTGTCGAATCCATCATGACTGGGAGGATGCTGACATTGAGTCGGAGGCTTTGATTGTGATTGCTTTCCAGGGTGGGAAGACGGCTGTCACGGACTTGTCGTCGATGTCGTTTTGCGAGAAGCCTCGTTTTTTGGTCAAGGGTGACGCCGGCACGTACATCAAGTACGGTTTGGATCCTCAGGAACCCGCGATGATCAACGGGAACATCGATGCCGCGATGGAGTCTCCCAGCAAGTATGGCACGTTGAAGGGACGGAATCGGATGGAACGAATTCCGACATTGCCCGGCAACTGGCGGAAGTTCTACGAGAATTTCCGCGACAGCCTTCGCGGGGAGGCTGTTCCTGCGGTCGATTTGGACAGCGAGCTGCGGTTGATGGAGGTCATTGACGCGATTCACGAGTCGATTTCGACTGGTCAGGTCGTAAAGTTTTCTTGAGTTTTCGTTTTCGGTTTGGACGTAACATATTCAACCAGGCAGAGGAAAAGATGACAACATCAGTTTCTACCCAACAGAAGTTATCGGGTCCTCGTTTGCAGGCATTGCTGTCTCGCTTGGATTCGTTGCGTACTTGGCGCAAGCTTCACTTGACGCTGATCGCCATCTTGTGGGCGTCCTTGCCTCCGATAGCGGTATTGTTTGTCGGGACATTGCTTGACGTTGTGTGCAAGTTCGGTTCGTTTTGGCGTTATGGCTTTTTCGGATTGACTGCATTGTCTGCGTTGGCGATGTTGGGAAACATCGTTCGGACGGTACGCCAGCGTCATTCTGACGAATCGATGGCCGCGATGCTTGAGTCGGCGCATCCCGAGGCTGACAATACGTTGATCAATGCGGTTCAGCTGGCGTCCGATCCCAATGCGAACGCATCGTTTGTCGAGGCGGTTCTATCCGAGAACCAGTTGAGCTTGGACAAGGTCAAGGCATCGGACTTGTATTCGAAGGACCCCTTGAAGCGCCTATGCCTGTTTTTGCCCGTGGTTGCGTTGCTTGTCCTGTTGCCCTTGTCGTTGTCTCCCCAGCGTGTCAGGGTTTCGCTGAGCCGAATCCTGCAGCCTTGGAGCGATCTGTTGCCGTATGCGAACACCTTGATCGTCTCGCTGGAGCCGAAGACGGCTTTGGTTCCGAGAGGGGAAGAGGTCGAGATCAAGGTGACGTTGCGTGGCGACATCCCCAAAAACGCATTCTTGGAATGGGTTCCCGCGCCAGGCGCGAAGGCGGAGAGCATCAAGATGGCGTTGAGCGACAAGCAAGTTGGCGGTGATGCCGTGTTTGCCGTCGTTTCCCCACCTGTGTTCGACAATGCCCGGTTCAGGGTTGACGCCGGTGACAATACCTCCAACTGGCATGACATTTCGGTGGACAATCCGCCGGGACTGGTGACCTGGGAAGCGGCTGTGGCGCCGCCAGCCTATACGGGAGCGCCAAACTACAGGCTCAAGGACAATGACGACAAGCCGGAAATCCTTGGAGGGGCAAGAATCCGATTGGCCGGAATGGCGACTCGCCCAGTGACCAAGGCGGAACTGGTCCAGCAGGATCAGGTGATCGCCACGTTCGACCAGCATGACAATCCAGGCGAAAACTTCAAGTTTGACGCGGATATCGGCTACGAAGGAGCACTCTCGATTCGACTGCTTACCAAGGAGGGGACGACGGGGGACAATCCGCTTCCCTTGACGGTGATTCCAGACAAGTCGCCTTCTATCATCCTGCTGGACACGCCGACGAAAATCACGGTCTCGCCTGAAGAGACCTTTGCCATTGGTTTTCAGGCGACCGACGACTACGGGGTGGCGCGGGTTGGCTTGCAGCGTCTGCCCGAAAACGCAAGTCCGGAAGAAGTACGGATTGCCGAACCCGAGGTTCGGGATCGGCAGTTCCAGGGACGGTTTGCGGTTGAGACCGCCACGTTCAACAAGAACGAACCCTCGCGTTTCCGGCTTTGGGTTGAGGACGAAACCCGTACGGCGACCCGTCGACGAGGGATGACGCCCGTCATTCACGTTCACATACGGGAGAGTGGTGAAGGCGAGGCGATTGCGAAGGCGGCGCGGACGGAGGCTGCCGCAACGTCGATTTCATCGATTTTGCGGATGCAGAAGGATGCGTTGAGGGACACGATATTGTTGTCTGACCAGGCTGTTTTAGGCAAGCAGCCTCCAGAGGATCGCTTGTCGAACATACATGATCGTCAGCGCAAGATTCGCGAGTCTTCCATTGAGTTGCTTAAGATTCGCGATGCGCTAGGCGGTTTTGGCGATGTTGTAGCCGGTTTGGTGAATCAGGAGATGCTGCATGCGATAGAAGGCTTTGATGCAGTACGAAAGGCGACCCGCCACGAGGTGGCGTCGGCATTGCAGTCCGTGGTCACGATTCAGACGAAGATCGTAGCAGCATTGAGCAATTTGAATTTGGACAGCTTGACCCGAGAGCAGGATCACCAGGCCAAGGCCGATATCTTTGCCTCGTTGCAGAATTTGATCAAGCGTCAGCGCGCCGCCTTGAAGGATGCGATGGATGCGAAGGCAGGCCAGGATATTGAGCGCAAGGCATTGGCTCGTAACCAGGATCAGATTGCGCAGTTGATTTTGGGCTTCCAGGACAAGTGCTTGCAGCAGGCTCAATTGCGTGCTGGCGACGACTTTTCGGTCCAGTTGCGCAAGGCGCACGATACGATTGAGGAGGAGAAGGCGTTTGACAAGGCATTGGCGGCGGTCGAGGAGCTTGAGGAGGACAATCTGGACGCTGCGATCGAGGCGCAAAAGGAAACGCTCAAGGCGTTGGGCAAGGCGTTGGAAATCCTGAACCAGTGGAGATTGTCCAATTTCAAGAAGACGATTGAGGACGTGAAGGAAGTCCTGGCTGACGCCGGGGCCAAGTTGGGCGACATGGAAACGAAACAGGCGTTGATCGCGGCAACGGTCAGGGAAATGAAGGCGAATAAAAACCTGGATGACGAGGATAAGAAAAAACTCGAGGATATCATCAAGCAGCACGAGGAAATGGCGGATATGGTTGAGAAGATCGCCAACGACTTGTATCAATTCCCGGAGTTGCCCTTGTGCCACGAGTTGAACAGCAAGATGCGCGAAGTGTTCGAGGACGTGATGCAGGCGCTTGATTCCGAGAAGTCGGAGGCGATAGAGATCGCGGTTCAGAAAGAAGACAACCTGCTGGATGCAATCCGCAATACGAAGGAACGCATCGAGGACGTTGAAATGTGGCTGCCTGACTTTCCAGACCACTTTATCTGGAACATGGAATCCTTCGATACGGACGAAATGCCGGAAATCCCCCTGGTTGAACTGCCTGAAGAACTGGAGGATATCGTGGGGGAACTCCTGGAACAAGATACGCAAATTGACATGCAGTCGCAGGATACGACCGGCAACAACATCATCGCAGATGCCGAAATGGGCTGGTTGGTGATGGATGGTCCCATGCCTAGCTTCTCCGCAAAAGGCAAGACCGGCAATACGCGACCCAATGACAACGAAATGACAGGACGGTCAGGTTCGGGACGAGAAGGGCAGGCGACGGGAGAACTGGTCGAAAACCATGTCAAGGGATATGAAGGGCGGAAAACGCACGCCCGAAGGACGGCAGACCAACTCCAGAAAGGCATGGTCACAGAAGACGAGGATTCGACGATGGATGCTCGGGCGACAGGTGGCGGAAAGCTGGGCGGCGAATCGGAAACGATTGGCTTGCATGGAAATGCGCCGCGTCGTGACCTGCATATCGGTTCCCATGGCAGGAATCCCAAGCAGCTGCGAAAGGAAACGGAAGCGATTTACGCCTCGGCAAGGATGCTGTACGTGAATACCGGTAATCTTGGCGAGGCCGTGCGCGAATTGCGTGGAATCGAGAACAAGCCGCCGGAATTGCGTGACTTGGGCGGTGTCAGGAAGCGTGTGTTGCGTCACTTGTCCGATACACAGGCGAGCAGCGAATCGGGTGCTGTGATTCCGTTGCCGGTATTGTCGGGTACAAAGCAAGGTGGCCAGGCTGCGGCGGATACGGATTTCGACAAGATTGCTGACGAGTACAAGCCTTTGGTCAACAATTATTTCAAGAGCCTTGACAACTAGTCGTTTATCTGACGGAGCGTATTCGGAAATGGGGAGCAAGTTTGTTGTTTCGCTTGCGTGCGTAGGGCTATTGTTATCTGGAATGTCTGCTGGTGGCGCAGTGATTGTGTTGCCATCGGATGCGATTGCCGCCGAGGAGACAGGTGCCCGTGAATTGTCCGAGCACTTGGAGAAGTTGACTGGTGGCGAGCGTTTTCCGATTATCCGCGAGGCTGCGTGGGATGGGGAGGCTCCGATGTTGGCTGTTGGTTTCAACGGACGTTTGCCTGCCGGCTTGTCGGAGTATGCCAAGGATGTCTATGGTCCAGAGGAGACTTTGTTGGCGAGCGATGGTCGTCATTTGCTATTGTCTGGCGGTCGTCCCCGTGGTGCCTTGTATGCTGTGTACGAATACTTGGAGGAGCTTGGGGTTCGTTGGTTTACTCCAACGGAGACGTTTTTTCCTGCTCCGAAGCCTTTTTCCATGCCTGCGGCGTTTATGCGTCGCTACACGAGTCCCTTTCGCAGCCGTACGAACGTGACCGGCAATGGTGTTACTGCGGAATGGTGCGCTCGGAATCGTTTGAATTCCCTGAACGAGTGGGGCAATCCCGGCGAGGCGTATGGCGGTGGAGTGAGCCAGGGACCTGACATGCATACGTTTTGGCGGATATTCAATCCTGCCTTATTCGGCGAGCATCCCGAGTGGGCTGCGATGGTTGACGGGAAGCGCGAGACGAAGGTCGCCAATACTGCCTGGGGCTTGTGCCTGTCATCGCCAGATTTGCGCAAGTATTTGATTGAACGTACATTGGCATATGCTCGGAGCAAGCCTGGTCTGACGGATGTGTGGATTGGTCAGAACGATGGCAGCCCGTACTGCACATGTGCGAAATGCCAGGCGTTTTACGATGCCCACGGTGGCGAGCCTTCGAGCTTGATCGTGCAGCTTCTGAACGAATTGGCGGTCAAGGTAAGTGAGGAGTTTCCCGGCATGCGCGTGAAGACCTTGGCGTACAGCTGGAGTCGAAAAGCACCATCGAACATGAAGCTTGAGCCTAATGTGACGGTGATGTTTTGTGCCCATGGAAGCTACTTTGCGAGCTTGGACAGCGACGAAGAATCCTGTGTTCGCGTCAATCAGGATTACCAGGGCTGGAAGGCTTTGGGGGGCGAGTACGAGGTGTACCTGTACAGCTATCCTACGGACAACTCCTGGTTCCCAGCACCATGCCTCTATTCTCAAGCGAGGAATTTTAAATGGGCACATCGCGTCGGCATTCGTTGCGTCCACCAGGAAATTTTCGGCGTCGGTACCGGGAATGGTGGCGACTTGGTGGACTTGCGCGCATGGCTTTATACCCGACTCGCTTGGCGTCCGGAGGCGGACATACAGGGATTGGTGGAGGATTTTTGCCTGAAGTACTATGGACCTGAAGGCGGCAAGGCGTTACTGGAGGCTTTGGCGGAAACGCACAGGGATGTGGAGGCGGGCAAGCTGCCGCCAAGCGGGAATTCGACATGGTTGGTTCCTGGGTATGTTGATGTTCCGCTGGCCGTTGAGCTGTCCCGTCGTCTTGAGTCGGTGTATTTGGGTATGAAGGATCCTGTCCTTCGTCGTCGATTCGGGTATGCGATCTTGCCTTGGCAATGGGCTGAATTTTGGTCGAGGATAGGTTCGGTTGGCGAATTGGACGAGTCGAGTGGTCGTTGGGGTATACGCGTGTCCGATCGTGCGAGGCAGAAGGAGCTTGGGGCTCGGATTCGGGCATTGATGATTGAGAACAAGGCTGGCACGTTGCGCTTGGGGCACGCCATGAATCCGCATCAGTTGCGCCTGGCGGAGATGATGGACGACTTCGAGGCGGTATCGCTAACGGATGGCAAGCTGAGCGTGGTCGTGTTGCCTGGATTTTTCGGCAAGATTGTGAAGCTTGAGCGTAAGGAAGATGGGTTTGATCCCTTGAAGCCGATGTGGGGGTACGCCAGCTGCGAGTATCCCAAGTTCGGCTATTGGCGCGAGTATGTCTGCGACTTGGAGTTGCCGCGCTATGTCGTCTCTCGTCGCGGCGACGATTTTGTCGAGTTGTCGGGCGTGTTGCCTGTTGGCAACGTGCGTAAGGTCTTGCATGTTCGCGATGGTCGTCTGGAGCTTGAGTTGAGCCTTGTTGCGTCCAAGTCGGTCGAAGCGTCCCTTAAGACGCTTCCGTTGTTCGATATGAACGAGGACTGCCTTGGGCTTTATCCTCGAATGGAGACTGGTTTAGTTGATGGGACAAACCGGGAGTTTATCTTCGGCAAGCTTGGCGCCATGTGGTATCAGGCCGCAGGAATGGACGGGACCAATGCCAATGGATCATATCGGCTTGTCTCCCAGGACGGGAAGAAATCGATCTCGTTCAAGGTTCAGCCATCGGTTGGATTGTCCTATATGTACGACAGGTACAATTTCCTGCCTGAGGGGACGGGGCGAATCCTGGAATTGACCTTCAAGACTCCGGTGACAAAGCTGAAGCCTGGCGAAGAACTGAGCTTGAAGGTCGAGCTTGGGTTATAGTTCCTTGCCTGTTTTCCACAACGGAACACCCAAAATCAAGTTCTACCATCGGTTGCTGTTGCCATTTCTTGACTTGAAATCGAAGAAGTTTTCCAATTTTCTCAAGTCTGGCTATGAAAGGGCATGCCACATGCCTTATATGTTATTTGCAT
>DBPZ01000028.1 GCA_002305655.1 Lentisphaeria bacterium UBA1407
CATCAGCTTCTTGGAAATCTCCTCGTCGACGATCGGAGCGATTTTCGGCAGCATCTCGACGATGGTGACCTTGCTTCCGACGGTCGCGAAGAAGGACGCGAACTCGAGTCCGATGACCCCACCGCCAATGACCACCAGCCGCTCGGGAATTGTATCCAAAGCGAGGATGCCTGTTGAATCCAAGACCTTGGGATTATCCCTCAGCCCGGGAATCGGCGGACATGCGGGAACAGAACCCGTTGCGATCAGGATATTGGCGGCTTCGTATTCCTTGCCACCAGCAACGACTTTGCCTTTTCCGGCCAGTTTCGCCTCGGCCTTGATGACTTCGACGCCACCGCGCTTCAGCATTCCGGCGATGCCCTTTGTAAGCGTTCCAATCAAAGCCTGCTTCCGCGCCTGGACCGCCTTCATGTCCAGTACAGCAGCTCCTCCGCCGCTGACGCCATAGCGTTCCGCCTCGCGGCAATCTTCCAAGGCACGCGCCGAACGCAACAGCGTCTTGGTAGGAATGCAACCAACGTTGAGGCAAGTCCCGCCCAATTCGTTCTTTTCGAACAACACAACTTTCTTGCCAAGCTTCGCGGCATAGGCGGCTGCTTCGTATCCGCCTGGACCTGCACCAATTACAATCAAGTCGACCATGTTCAACTCCTTCTCTTATCCTGCAATGCAAACCAGCTCGAAATTCTCGATGATGTCCGTCAAGGTCTGAAGGAAACGCGCACCAGGAGCACCATCAATGACCATGTGGTTCAACGTCAACGAGAACTGCATGTAATCCTTGTACACGATTTCGCCAGACTTGGTGCGGACAGGACGCAACAGCGTCTTGCCAACGCCCAAAATCGCCAGTTGAGGCGCGGTGGCGACAGGCGTGAACGTGGTAATCCCGAAGGTACCAAGATTCGATACCGTGAACGTGCCTCCAGCCATCAAATCCGGGTTCAGGTTGCCGTCGTTGGCTTGCTTTGCCAGGATCTTCACGGTCTTGGACATTTCTGCCAATGACATGTTCTGGGAATTGTGGAGCACGGGAACCATCAAGCCACGCGGAGTATCGCAGGCAAAGGCCATGTTGACGGAACTGTGGAGCTTGACCACATTGTCCGCGAACTCGCCATTGATTTCCGGATGTTTCTGGAGCGCCTTGATAACGGCGTACATCACCATGTCTCCGATATTGATATTCGCCAAGCCCAGCTTTTCACCATTGTCTTTGATCTTGGCTCTCAGCGCCAGGAGTCCCGACACGTCGGCTTCAGCATTGAGCGTATATTGAGCCATCGTACTCAAGGATTCATGCAAACGCTTGGCGATGATCTTGCGGATCTGCGTGAAGGGCTTCGCGGTCACAACGTCTGCCGAAGCAGGCACCGCCGCCGCAACAGGCGCTACAGCAGCTTCAGCAACAGGCACGGGAGCCGCCGAGGGCTTGCCCATGTCACTGGCAAGAATCATCCCGCCAGGACCGGTACCTGCGGACGGAGCGGCGACTCCATCAGCCAGCATGGCGGAAGCCGCGGAACTCAGCTTCGGACTCGTCCTGTAGGCGGCTTCCACATCAGCCTCGATGATTCGACCACCGGCTCCGCTGCCGGCAATCTTGGGCACCACAAACGGATGCTCAGCAACAAACTTCCTGGCGCGCGGACTCATCGGCGCATTCTCGCCGGCTGCTGCTGCAACAGGAGCCGCCGCCGCGGCAGGCGCAGCTTCCACGACCGCTTCCGCCACTGCGGGAGCTGGTGCAGCGACAGGAGCCGCTTCAGCACCACCAGGAACCAATGCGCTGAAATCCTCGCCCGGATTCCCTACCACGACAATCGTCTGAAGAACAGGAATCAAATCCCCTTCCGAACCAAACAAGGCCAAAACCGTACCGCCAGCGGAAGCTTCCACCTCAATGGCAGACTTGTCAGTCTCAATATCGCAGATGATGTCCTTCTCGGCAATGACATCGCCTACTTTGATTCGCCATTTCGACAATAGACATTCCTCAACGGAATTCCCGGCCTTCGGCATCACAATCGCAGTCGCCATAATCTCAGTTCCTCTTAGTACCTAATTATACAAAAATTGGCTTACTTGCCACAGACTATACGGATGTTCGCTTCGGTCAGCGCGTTGAACAGTTCCTCGTTCAGAGAATCGGTAACCAACACGTCGATATCACTTACTTCACCACAGCGGACGAAGGAGGTCTTGCCCATCTTCGTGCGATCGCACAGAAGGATGACCTCCCGCGCGCGCTTCATGACCTGGGTCTTGGTGAAGGCCTCGCCCGCATCACTGGTGCTCATCCCCTCCTCAATCGTGAACCCCATCGTACCCATAAACGCCTTGTCAACGCTCAAACCTTCCAAAATCGGGGCGGACAAAGGTCCGACCAGCGTGCGGCTGATCGGGCGGAACTCGCCACCCGTCAAGATCAAACGATGCTGACTCTCCATCAACAAAGACGCAGCCATCAGGGAATTCGTCACAATCGTCAAACCGCGACGCTTCTCAAGCAAACGAGCCAACGCCATGACCGTGCTGCCACCATCCAAATAGATGATGTCGTTATCCTCAATCAATTCAAGGGCCGCCGCGGCAATCGATGTCTTTGCTGCACGACACAATCCTTCCTTGTCAGTGTATAGCATCTCGCTGACAACACCCGTCTTCAAAGCGGCACCGCCGTGGAAACGCTCCAACATGCCACGCTCAGCCATGGACATCAAATCGCGACGGACAGTCGCCTCAGACATGCCAAGCTCTTCACTCAGACCAGAAACGGTCATAAACTCATTTTCGCGCAGCATCTGCATGATGCGCTGCTCGCGCTCAAAGGTCATCATTCTATGTTGGTGTTGAGCCATTTGCTACCCCCTTGACTTCTTTTGTGTTTTTTTGAACAACTACTCAAAGTTAACACATATATTTTAATGGTTCAATAAATTATTTTGCTCATTAATGTAAGTTTATATGGAATATTTTCAACTAACTTGAGCGAAAAAATCAATATTTGCCACGATTTTTTCAAAAAACGCCTGTTTGCTGGCAACTTCCACACGGCCTGTTCTTTTTTGGCTGTTTTTGAGAGGATTGGAAGGTTTTCCATCCACTTAATTAGAATTCGCCTGTTGCTCCGGGCATGTCTTCCGCTCCTGCATTTCCCTTGTTTTCAAATCTCGTATATCTCGGGAAGAAGAGCAATTCCGACGTCCCTGTGGCTCCGTTTCTGTTTTTTGCGATAATGACTTCAGAGGGGAGTCCCGCATTGTCGCCGTCCCTTTGTTCTTGTTGCCTTTCCCGTTCGCGATGGAGCAGCGCGACCACGTCTGCGTCTTGCTCGATGGCGCCCGATTCACGGAGTTGGCTCAACTTGGGCTTTTCGCCCTGCTCGGCCTGGCGATTCAACTGTGCCAGGACAACGACTGGAATATTGAGTTCCTTGGCCATTGCCTTGAGCGAGCCGGAAATCATCGAGACTTCGTTTTCCCGGCTGGCATTGCTCTTGGTATGCGCACGGATAAGCTGGAGGTAGTCGACGAAAATCACTTCCACATTGTGCTTGCTTTTCATTCTCCTGGCCTTGGCCCGAAGTTCGAGGATGTCGATGGCGCCGGTATCGTCGATGATGAATTGCGCCTTGTTCAATTCGCTTGCCGCAGTCATTACGGCCTGCCATTTGGATTTGGCAACCGCACCGCTCTTGAATTCGGACAAGCCGATTCTTGCCAGGCTGCAGATCATTCTGAGCACGAGCGCCAAGGCGGGCATTTCCAAGCTGAAGATGCCGACGGCTGCCTTGTGGCTGGGATTCAAGGCGATGTTGCTTGCCATGTTCAGGGCAAGCGCAGTCTTTCCGATGCTCGGTCGCGCCGCCAAGACAAACATTTCGCCAGGCCTCAGCCCCGTAATCATCTTGTCAAAGTCAAATCCCGTTTTCAACCCGAGCACGTCAGCGTCACCCGTAGCAAGCTTTTCGAGGTAGTTTATCGCTTCCAACGCCAAGGGCTGGATCGTCTGGAGCTCCTTGGTTTCGTTCATGCTGGTCACTTCGAAGATCTTCTGCTCCACAAGTTCCAGCAAGGCATGGACATCCTCGTCCCCGCTGTAGCATCGTTGTATCGTCTCGGTACACGTGGCGATGATGTGACGCAAAATCGCATTCTGCTTGACGATGTCAACGTAAAATTCAATGTTGGCCGCCGTGGGAACAGAATCCAGCAACTGCAAAATGTATGCCCTGCCGCCGACCTCCTCCAGCTTGCCAGAACGATCCAGATGGTCGGCAATCACAATCGGATCCAACGATATGTCGCCCTTCCCGGAAGACAGCTCAACCATCGCGTTGAAGATGGTCTGGTTGGCTGGACGATAAAACGCATTCTCCAAGCGCAAACCCGTGATGGCAATGGAAGCAGCCTCAATGGAAAGCATCATCCCGCCCAATACCGCCACCTCTGCATCCTCGTTGTGAGGCTTCGGACGATCCAAATTCAACATCGACGCAGTTACAGAGGGCATCTCGCTCATTCCTAATACTCCAATAAATGCATTGTTTCGCCCAAAAGACAAAAAAGCGTTTTGGAGGCTTTTTCGGGGCGACCAAAACGCTTTGAGCTTACCTAATTGTACAAATTGTACAGGCTGGAGTCAACCCGCGGACTTAGGCGTCAGCGCGAGTGACCATGACCTTCAGCTTCACAGAGACTTCCGCATGAAGCTTAACATCCACTTCGTAGGAACCAAGCTCGCGGATCGGCTCCGCCAAGACAATGGCGCTGCGCTCAAGCTGGATGTTCTCCTTGGCCAACGCATCGGCAATCTGAACGTTGCTGACGGAACCGTAAAGCTTGTCGTCTTCGCCAGCACGAACAGGAATCGCCAAATTCAACTTGGCAATCGATTCGGCCATCGACTTCGCAACGGAAATGCGCTCCTCGTGATCCTTCTGAAGCAACAATTTGCGGGCTTCGACGCGACGGCGGGTGCCAGGCGTCACGTATTCGGCCAACTTGCGGGGAATCAAATAGTTGCGGGCATAGCCAGCTGCAACGTGTACTTCGTCGCCGATCTTCCCCAGATCCTTGACGTCTTCCAAAAGTATCAGTTCAATGGACATTGTCGTTTCCTCTTGGTTGATGATCAGAGAACAAGGGCGAGAATGCGGGCGCGCTTGACGGCAGTCGCCAACAACTTCTGGTGCTTGGAGCAGTTGCCCGTGATACGACGGGGCAGAATCTTGCCGCCTTCGGTCGTGTAGCGGTTCAACAACTCAACATCCTTGAAGTCAATCTGGAAAATCTGGTTCTCGCACAAACGGCAGGCTTTTTCGCGTACGACCTTGCGGCGACGACGACGAGGATTTGCAGGTTTCATACTTTTTCCTTATGGGGTTCAGCCGCTTCACATCTGCGGCATTAGGTTGACTACAACAATTCTTTAGCTACTTCGATTAGAGATTAGAATGGCATATCGTCCGCCACGTCTCCATCGCCCTCGCCCTCGCCTTCGCCAGGCGCCTGGAAGGCCGGCATCGCCGGTGGCTGCTGCGGAGGCGCTTGCTGCTGCGGAGCGGGCTGCGTGTAGGCTTGTTGCTGCGGCGCCGCATATTGCGGACCAGGCTGCTGGTAGTAACCACCCTGCATCTGCCCTCTGCCATATGCAGGCGGGGGCGTTGCAGGTTGCTGGTAGTACCCGCCTTGCTGTGGCTGCTGTGGATAGTATGGAGCCTGTCCACCAGCCATGTCCTCAGCATAGCCTTGCCCCTGTGGAGCGCCGTCGCGTGAGCCGCCGATCAGCTGGACAGCTTCGGCGGTAACCGTCAGGCGGCTCCGCTTCTTGCCTGTTTCACGGTCGTCCCACTGGTCGTATCTCAGGCGCCCTTCCACCAGCAAAGGACTCCCCTTGCGGCAGTACTGCGCCACGATTTCACCAGTGCGACCCCAGGCTTCGACATCAACAAAACAAGTTTCCTCGCGACTCTCACCTCGCGCATCGCGGAAAACGCGATTCATCGCAAGACCAAAAGCGCAAACCTGACCCGCCCCGGCCGTCCTGACCTCAGGGTCCCGAGTCAAATTACCCAACAAAATAACTTTGTTAAATCCGTTTGCCATCGATTGATTCCCCCCATCCTAAAACTTATTCTACGATCAACGATATTAAGCGATCCACCGCTTAGCCCTTTCTCTACTGACGGTGATGATACCTCAAAACCTTAGTTTTCCTCGTTGCTGCCACCACCGCTGTAGCTGCGATACGGACGATCCTCCTGGTCGAAACTATCGCCGAAGAAATCTTCCTGGAACAGCTTCGCGCGGTTTTCCGAAGGATTGAAGAAGGTGTCGTCCTGCCCATCTTCATAGGTGAAGAACACAAGGCGCAAGACGGTCTGGTTCAAGCGATACAGATCCTTGACCTTCGCGACGGCATCTGCGGGCAACGACACGACGTAGTCCCAGTAAATGCCCATGGTGTGACGTCCGATCGGACGGGCAAATGTCCTGCGATCGAGACACTTGACGCGCTCAACCGTGCCGCCCATTTCCTTGAACATCGCCTCGATGGTAGCCGAAAAGGCCTTGCCATCCCCTTCGACCTTCTGAGGGTCGAAGATAAACACTGCTTCATACTTTCTCAATTTCTGGTTCTCCTTGCTGACGCTCGGCTTGGACTTTGTCCGCCCGCCAGGAATTCGCCGCATTCATCGCGCGCTCCAATCCGTCCCGAATACAGATCAAGACCGATTGCGAAGCAAACTCGAATGCAGGCTCCATTACCTGAAGCTCGGCGGAAGACCAGCGACCTAAAACATAGTCGATTATGTCAATGTCACTGGTCTGCGGTCTCCCAATACCGACTCGCAGACGGGGAAATCCATCCGTCCCGAGCCATTCGATGATGGACTTGACCCCACGCTGACCTCCGCAGGATCCTGAAGGCCTAAGCCGTATCCTGCCTTGAGGCAAGTCAAGGTCGTCGCAGACAACAAGCAATTCCAGGGGAGATATTCCGTACTGCCGCATCACGAAATCCACCGCCTCGCCGCTGTCGTTCATGTACGTGGTCGGCTTCAACAAATACCGTCCCTTCCCGTCTCCAGGGTCAAAGGACCAGAGTTCTCCGCGCAATCCCGCCAGCCCAATCGGCTTGAAACAAAGTTCCTTCCGAGCCAGCAAGGCATCGCCAACTCCATATCCGGCATTGTGACGAGTCAATTCGTACCTCGCTCCAGGATTCCCAAGGCAAACCACAAGCTTGCATTCGGATCCTGAACGATTTTCCAACATCGGTTGCGATGAATTTTCCATCACCTAAATTGTCAATCGCGGCGCCCACCAGGTCAATCTTCCGGTTTTCCCGGCACGCGCCGTTTCGCATCATTCCCACAAGGGACTTATTCTTCGTGGTGTGCCTTGTCGTGGTGAGAATCTTCGCCGTGGGCCTCTTCGCCTTCAGCCTCTTCGCCTTCTGTTTCCTCAGCTTCCTCTTCTTCGATGCTCGCCCTCGGGATACGGACTTGGGCGATGACGAGTTCGCCGTCTGTCACAGCCTCGACGCCTTCGGGAAGGACGATTTCGGACACCAGGATCGATTGGTCGCATTCCAATGCCGACACGTCAACAACGATCGATTCGGGAATGTCAGCAGGCAAAGAAGAAACGTCAAGCTCGCGCAAGACCTGCTCCAACTGACCACCCTGGCGCAAGCCGGCTGGCTCGCCTTCCAGAACGATCTCAACCGTGGTGACCAAAACTTCGTCTGCCTTGACGGCGTGGAAGTCCATGTGCAAAATCTTGTTGTTCAGGGGATGAACCTGGACTTCCTTTGAAACGACGTTGATCTGCTTGCCGCTTTCGCAGGCGATGCTCAGCAGACCAGAGTGGTGCTGGACTTTCTTTGCGTCAGCTTCGCTTACCAACATGGAAGCAGTCTCTTCGCCCCTGGAATAAACACACACCGGAACCTGGCCGGCACGACGATAACGACGGGCATCCGCCGAACCAACCTTGTCACGCAAGGTCGCACTGATGCTGATTGTCTTGCTCATAACCTCTTGAATCCTTACAATATAATAACTATGACAATAACTTTTTATGTTTTAAAATTATTTGAGCGAAAGGAAAATATAACACGCTTTTGCAAATTGGCAATTCATCACCCAAAACATTTGGAACTTTATA
>DBPZ01000030.1 GCA_002305655.1 Lentisphaeria bacterium UBA1407
CCTCTGGAGGTTCGCCATCGAGCCGGCCGGCAATTGCCTGCTCGACCGCCTGGAGGCCAAAAGGAAGGCCAGGGCCGAAAAGAAGCCAAAGCCCAAAAAGGGCGGGCGTCCGGCACCAGCCGGCTGATCCGAAAAATCCAATTTGATACGGCGTCGCCGGCCGGCGGAACCCGGAATTTTTGAGAAGCCTTCCCTCGCCGATGCTTCGTCGTGCCCGGATTCCATGATTCCCCTGAAAAATCATCTTTTTGAGACGCCGGGAGCAGGGTGAGGAGTCTTTTTTTGTCGCGGAGGAACTCGAAGGGTTCTTTTCTCCACAAAACCACCGAAAAATCAAAGCAAAAATACCATTCTTTCGCCTTCGGCTCAGGAAGAGGCACCTGGGGTGCCATTTGAAGTGCTTTCGACGTTGTTAAGAATTCGGAACAATATCTTAGGTACAAAAATGGCATCCCAGGTGGCTTCTTGAATACATTCAACTCTGACTGAAGCATCGCGGGTGGTGTTTTAAGTATTTCCAGCACGGAGAAAGAGCCAAGGAATTGTCTCAGGTACGGAAAGGACACCGAGGTGTCTTTGGTTTGCATTTGGCTCTGGCAGAAGCGGCAAGGACCTCCTAATGAGTCTTTGGTGTTGTGAAGGATGCAGCCAAGAGGGTAGGCAGCATCAGATGCCCTTTTTGAATACCTTCAGTTCCGATAGGAGCACCCCGGGTGGTCTCCTAAGTGCTTTCAGCACGTAGAAGGAGATGGGCAGCATCCCAGGTACGAAAGGAGCACCTGGGATGGTCTATTGAGTGCTATCGCTCCAGCATAAGCACCCGGGTGGTCTATTGAACCCTGTGGCTTTTGAAGAAAGACAAGACAGTATATCAGGTACAGAAAGGGCATCCAGGGTGGCCTAATGAATTCTTTCGGCTTGGGGAGGCAGGCCAAGACAGCGTCCCAGGTATGAAAGGTGCACCCGGGGTGACCTGTTTTGAACTTTCGGCTTGGTGAAGAGGCAGGCCATATCTTTGGCATAAAACTGGCACCTTGGGTGGTCTAGTGAACATCTTCGGTTTGGGAAGAGCATCTCAGGTATGAAAAGATTCACCCTTGGTGGTCTTTGTATAGTCCTTGGCTCAGTGATAGGCACCTTGGGTGGTCTAAAAAGTGCTTTCAGTATAGAGAAGAAGCCAAGACATATTCCAGGTGCGAAAAGGACCCCGGGTGCATAAAGTTCGCATTTGGTTCTGAAAGAAGCACCCTGGGTGGTTCTCTGGAGCATCCTCGGCGTAGTCGAATTATGATTTCGGCACCTAGGGTGGTCTCTGGAGCACCTAGGGTGGTTCTCTGGAGCACCCAAGGTGTTCTCTATTATTGCTTCGGTGTGGTTGTGCGGGAGCCTTTGAGGGAAGCCCCTTGGGTGGTCTCTGGAGCATTCTGGGTGTGAACGTATGATTTCGGCACCTAGGGTGGTCTCTTAAAGTGCCCTTGAGGCTGTTATCGCGGCACTGTTTATGGATTGTCAAGACGTGTGAGCGTAGAGGCTTGAAGGTTTTGTTTTGGCAGCAGGGGGTTGGGAGTGCAGTGAATACTTGGTTTTATTTGTCTCGCGTTTGTTTTCTGTGAGTGGATTCAATTTTAGCAAAAGCATTTCATTTTGGCTTGCGAGGTTGCTTGAGGGGCTTATATTAAGTACCCAAATCTGGCGAATGATTCGGTGAATCCCGTGAGAATCGGGAGCTGTCGCGCAACCGTGAGTGGCCTCTTGCCACGAGTCGGATCCCGTCCGCCAGTCAAACCCAGCCACAAGATGTGCGCGCAACACAAGGAAGGCCCATGAACATCAAATTGTTCCACGTTCCCAAGGCATCCCGTTTCATTCGAAAGTTTGCATTCCGTGCCCTTGTCGGGTGCACTGCATTTGCGACTCTTTCGCTTTCGAATGCCCAAGAGCAGCAAGCGCCCAAGGTTGAGCAAGCGGCTACCGAGCTTCCCTCGATGACCATTACTGCCACTCGTACCGATGCGCTGGTTGAGTCCTTGGGGCAAAGCGTCATCGTTCTGGATCAGGAGAAGATCCAGCAAACCAAGCATGCCTACGTGACGGATATCCTGCAAGAACAACCGGGAATCGACTACTATTCCTTCGGGACACGAGCTTCGCAACCTGTCATCTCGCTTCGGGGGATGAGGCACTACCATACCAAGCTGCTTATTGACGGCGTTCCATACCTGGACAACTCAACAGCGGCAGGTAATTCGCCGTTGGTTGACAATCTTTCACTCGACCTCATCGACAGGATTGAGATCATCAAGGGTGCAGTTTCGCTGCAAGGCTCATCGGCCATGGGTGGCGTCATCAACATCATCACCAAGAAACCCACTGAAGAGGGCACGCACGGCATTGTCAATTTCGAGGCAGGTTCCCATGCAAGATTCCACTCATCGGCCTTGCTGTTTGGCAAGTACGACATCGTCGACTTCAAAATCGGCATAGGAAGGCAAACCGAACGCGGAATCTCATCGTACCGCAAAGGTCCATCAGCTGCCATGGATATCAATGGCGACGACGATGGCTACAGATCCATGAACTATCAAGCGCAAATCGGACTCCAGCTCGATGAAAATTGGAGAACCGAAATAGCAGGATCATTCATCGATGCTGACGAAGAATACGACAGTGGCGACTACAATGAAATGACATTCGAGTCCATCGATACCGACGATATTTACATCAGGCGTACAGCGGGTCATGCGAAAATCATCGGTTCAGAGCTATTGGATGGTGCGCTGGATGTCCAAGTCACCTACGCCAAATCGCGTTCAGACAGGATCTATGAGGATATTGCCAGAAAATCTTGGTCTGCTGCAGTTTATCGTTACATTGGTGATGTTGACCTTGTCAATGCGCAAGCGACATTCAGCCTGAATGAAAGGAACGCCATCACCCTAGGCATAGACTATCAGGAAGACCATGTTCGCGGCTTGATGATCGGTCAAAGAAAATACAAGGCATGGGACGAAACAACCTACGCCACAGGATACTATCTGGCTTACCAAACTGAACCGATTGACAATCTCTTCTTCAACGTCAACCTCAGATTCAACGACCATTCGGATTTCGACAACGAATGGACGGGTGACGTTTCCGCATCCTACTTGGTTGAGCAAACAGGCACGACGTTTAAGTCAGCCATCGGCAAGGGCTACAGGGCACCCAATCCCTACGAGCTGATGCCACTCGCCAACAACGCATGGTTCTGGCGCGGGAATCCGGATTTGGAGCCCGAAACCGCAATAACCTGGAGCGTCGGCGTCAACCAGAAGATCATCGCGAATGTGCTTGACGCAGATGTCACGTACTTCCAGAATCGGATCGAAGACTTCATCGACGGTTATGGTGGATTCGACGAAGATACCTTCTACTCCTTCCCGACCAACATCGACAAGTTGAAGATTCGCGGTGTCGAGGCCGGCATCAACGCCTATCCGTTCAAGGAACTTTCGCTCAGGCTCGCCTATACTTGGCAGCATGTCAGGGACACTGCTACCGGCAACAAGCACATCGCCTTCATACCCGACCACAAAGTCTCCTTTGACGCCAACTACAATCCCATCACGCCCCTCATTCTCAACCTGGGCGGCGTCTTCGTCGGTTCCAGGTACAACGCTGGCTTGACAAACAAGATGGACAACTACTGCCTCTTACATTCTACGGTTACCTGGAAGTTCAACGAGAGCCTGAAGGCATACGTGCGAGTCGATAATCTTCTGAACGAAAACTACGCGACCTACGATTCATTCGGAGTCATCTACAACACCTACGGCAGGACCTACTACGCCGGACTGAGCTACTCATTCTAATGAAACAATCGATTGTTCATATTTTGGCAATCTGTGCGCTGCTCACATCGCTACTAGGCAGCGCACAGCAAACGACCTTTGCGGAACACTGCACTGCGTTGGCGGCGGAACTTGCCGCATGGAAAGCCACTCATGACAATCGATCTGCGCAGTTGAAAACCTTGGAAATCCAAGTTTCGGAACACATCCACAATTTGGCTCAGCAGCTTATCCAGACCCAAACCACCAACAAAAAACTCCTTGGTCAAAAGCAGGACTTGGAAGCCAAGCTGGCTGAACTCAAGGTTGCGCAAAAGCGCCTGGCCGACAAGCGGAATCAAATCCTCCAGACGCTTGAAAGCCTCGAGCAAAGCCTGGAAGGCAGGCGTGCCAGCCTTCCAGAGCCACTGGCTGACCAGCTTCTGCCTCCATTGGCGGGGCAGAATGAGCACAACTTGTACTCACGGGTTCAGCGCCTCCAAAACTCACTCAAGCTTTGCGCCAGTTTTGCCCAAAAGCAGCCTGTTGTGCATCACACCACCCTGGGTGGTCCGGACGGCACGTTGCGGGACACGACCATTATCTACCTTGGGCTTGATACGGCATATGCCATTCAGGACCAATGCGCCGCTATCGGAACACCTTCAGAGGACTGCTGGAACTGGAATTGGAACCACGACTTGACGGAAACTATCCGTAAAGCACCCGATATCCTCGCAGGATTAGATCGTCCGGCGCTGCTTACGTTGCCAATCCCAACAGCCAAGGGGGGGCAACGATGAATGCGAAAACCATCGCGATTCTGCTTGCAATCCTATCGCTCGTAGTACAAGCGCAAGATATAAACGAGCTTGAAACACGACTTGTCAACGATATCCAGGCGACCAAAAAGCAAGCTGAAAAGGCCGCGCAAAATATTGATAAGGCTTGGAGCGACTATACTCAAAAACGCGATCGAATCGTCAAGGACGCCAATGAGATAATCGCGCAAAACGATAAGCTCCAAGACGACATTTTCTTGCTAAAGCATGAGATCGGCGAACTGGAACTTCAGATCAGTTCAGAGCAGCAAGTTCTCGACAATACGGAAAACCTGCTCAAGTCGATTAATCTTGACCTTCCGGATTCCAGTTCGAGGCCAGCACAGGTCATTGATAGCAACGGGCAAGTCCACGAGGCAAAAATTCGTCAATTCGGGCCTGTGGTCATCGCCGTTGCCGATGGTTTGTCAGGGCAGGCTTTCTTCGGTGCCGACTCAAGCCTTCCCCTTGTTCCGCAGGCGCAAGATTCCCATCAATTCCAGGCTGCTTTTGAGTCTTCCGGGTCGATTGTTGATCTTGACCTTGACATTACCGGAAAGCATCCCGAGTTGCTTTCTGGCGAGTCGCCATTTCTTGTTCATCTCAAGCTAGGTGGAATCATCATGATTCCCATCCTGCTTCTCGGGGCGGTTTCTGTGATTATCGTCATTGCGAAACTGATTCAAAACACGATTCATTCCCAAGCCAAGGCATCGCAAAAACTTGTGGTTTTCGCCGATGAGCATCCAGGGCTTCCTCACGATCAACTGGAAGCTCAGCTCACTGCGATTGCTCAAGAGGCGCTTGACAGGCGTCAAAAGTGGCTTTCCTGGCTGGCGATTACCACATCGGCAGCGCCATTGCTTGGACTTTTGGGTACGGTGACGGGAATGATCCATACCTTCCAAGTGATTACTCAGCACGGCGTCGGGGATGCCAAAATCCTTGCTGGCGGCATATCGGAGGCATTGATTACCACGGAAGCGGGGCTATGCGTCGCGATTCCCGCGCTGATGCTCCATGCTTTTCTATCTCGTTCCGTAAAGCACTTGGAAGCCTCCCTAGAAAGCACCATCAATTCACTAATCAATGACTCAAGTCCATGAACGAGGCGTTGCAATCCATTATCAACTATGGTCATGCCGGCGGGATCCTCATGATTCCCATTGCGGCTTGTGCCGTAGTGATTTGGGTATTGTACGTCAACGAACTCGTCAACGCCAAGTTCGGTTTTGCTTCCCAGACCAGGCGGTCATTGGAAAACCGTCTTTCCGTTCTGGCAGTTCTGGTTGCCGTTGCGCCGCTGCTTGGCTTGTTGGGAACCGTCGTGGGCATGATCGACACGTTCAATGCCATCGCCGCCTTTTCAAACGCCAATTCATCAGCTTTGGCTCAAGGCATCAGCAAGGCGCTGATCACCACCCAGGCAGGGCTGGCAGCTGCAATCCCTGGCACGCTTGCATACGCCCACCTTAGTTCAATCGCTGAGAAAAAATGAGAAAACCCCTGAGGACATCGCAATCACAGAGCGCGGAGATCAATATGTCGCCATTGATCGACATGGTCTTTCTGCTCCTCATTTTCTTTATGGTCACCGCAGTCTTCACAAAGGATTCGGGGGTCACTATCAACAGGCCGACCGCTCAATCTGCAAGACCCCTTGACGCAAACGCAATCTTCTTCACGATTGATGCGAACGGCGATATCAAGCACGCAGGACAACCCTACACGATTGCGCAAATCCCCAACCTGATCGCCGAAATCAATCCTGCCAAGAAAGCACCAGTCACGATTATTGCAGACAAATCCGTGCCTACCGGCTTGACCATCCAGCTCATTGACGCATGCCAACTCGCCGGATTGGAAAATATCGCTATTGCCGCGAACAAAAAATGATCTCGTCCAAAGCTCAAATCCTGTTGAAAATCCCCTTGGCTTGCCTTGCTGCGTTCGTGGCGCTAGCCTCGATTTTCATCTTCCCTTTGTTCTATTCGACTCGTACAAAGCCCACCCCAGTCATCGCTCGCAAGATTAGCGTGGTTCGACTTGATAATACGGTCGGCACCCAGTCCCAGTCGGGCAAGTCTACAGCAGCACCCAGGGTGCCGCCGCGGCTTCAGTCTTCGGCATTTCCTAGTCGTCCGCAGATCAAGCCTCTTGTCAAGCCACCTAAGATTCAGTCGCCTACGCCAACCAAGGCATTTATCAGGGTTCCTCAGATCGAATTGCCGGTTCAGCAAGCCGTCACACCTTCTTCGGTTCCCATCTTCCAGCCTTTGGAACCAACCCAGCCGATTGTTTCCCAATCATCGGATTTCGCCCTGGACTTGGAGCCTCAGTTTCCGCAATTCTCAATATCGCAAACTGATTTGCCATCACAAGAAGGCGACGGCACTGGCGATACACCGCTGGCGACCTCGCTCAAATACCCGCCAACGCCAATTCGACAGAAAAAGCCGATATACCCGCTGCGCTACAGCAATCAGGGCATCGGCGGATTCGTCGTCGCGCAATTTACTGTCAAGGCAAGTGGGGATGTCGATGCCATATCGATTACTGAGAGTTCTCCGGAAGGGATTTTCGACGATTCGGCGAAGCAAGCCATTGCGACTTGGAAATTTACTCCAGGGCGTGATCTTGCTGGCGAGCCGATTGATTGCATCGTGCAAATCAGGCTTGATTTCGAGGTTGTTTCCCGATGATGCCAGCGTTTTTTGGGGGGTGGTGGTGGCTAGAATCGCTTTGCTTTTTTCAGTGCGTCCGAGAGTTCGTTTTGTGGTTGGGGCTGATCAGGAGGTTGCTGAGGAGTTTTCTCGGTTGGCTGGGGGGCGGAAGGCTGTTGCGGGATTGCAGGTTGCTGCTCTGGAAGCGGTTGTGGCCTAGGCGATTTACGACGGAGTCGCGGGAGAGGATTGCGGAGCTTGATCGCCGGGATTTTAAGGAAGGTGAACTTGGTTTGTGCGATTTCAAGGAGAATGAGGGCAATGGCTAGGGAGGCAAGAATCGGGGTGAGGTCAAAAAGTCGCTTCTTTGGGGGGAGTTCATTCCAGATGCGTTGGACGTCAATCCGTTCTTTGCCTTTGGTGATTGATTTGCATAGTTGCTGAATCGGTTGGATGTGTCGCGGCGGCGGGGTGAATTCTGCGGAGAGCGGGAGGGTTACGGGGGGTATGGGCATGGAGCGATTGGCGTCAAGGGCAATGGTGCTGAGGATGATTGCATTGTCGTAGAGGGGATGCTCGCATGTTAGCTTGTCGGGATTTTTCCAATTGAAATCAAGCGTTTGGGTTGATATTTTTCCTGTTTCTTCCTGTATGACATTGATCAGCTTTGGCTTTGTTGGGAAGATTTGCTTTGTCCGATCCGGATCCAACAGGATATTGACTGCCCTGGTTGCATTTTGCGTCGATTGCGTCACGACGAAGTCATTTTGGTTTTGGTTGTCGAGCGGGAGCGTCCAATTGAGCAGTCCTGCCAGCAGTTGCGGCGTGTTTTGATGTGTTGCCAGTTGTCCCGTGTTTGGACCATCTGCTTCTGCGGTCAGTGCGGCTGAGCGTCCCAGGTTGACATTGGCGATCGCCGCTACTGGCGCCTTGTTCTCATCGTCTGTGAGGATAAGGGTTTCCCCGGATTTTTTGGGGAATGTCAAATTGTACCCGCCGATAATTGGTGGTGAATCTGTTTTTTTGATTGCGAATGAGTTATAGGCCTGTGTGTAGCTTGTTTTCGTTTCCTGTTTGATGAACGGTTGTTTTGTCATTGCGAACGTATCTTCAACGAAGAGTTTTGGTATTTCCGCTGGATCCTGAGCGAAGTGGCAGATGCCGTTTCCGAGCCTTGCGATATCCTTGAGCAGCTTTGCGTCATGATCGGTTTCTCTTCCGACTGCGATAACTGATACCGTGATGTCTTCCTTGACTGCCCTGAGCAAGAGTTCCACGTAATCTCCTGGCTGTTCCGAGTCTGCGGCGTCCGCGAAGATGATAGCGTGCCTTGTTGCCGCGTTTGAATGGACAAGGAAGTAGAGGGAGCGGGCAAGTGCTTCTTCGATGAAGATTCCACCGCCGCCCGATTCGATTCCCATAATCTTCTCTTCGGCACCCCCGTGCTTGCTAACGGGAAGCATGTCCAATACGACATGGGCTTCCGTGTCCACGGCAAGGACACCGAGTTCGTCCTTGGGGTTCAATAGGTGAAATACCTCCAAAGTGCCTCGGTTCGCCAAATCCATTTTCCTCAATGAGGAATTGGGCAGGGAGGCTGCCATACTGCCGGAGCGATCTAGGGCAATGACCATGGCAACGGTCGATTTGCGGATGTCATCGCGCTGTTCCAGATCGACTGCGATGACATCTTTCAAGGGCGAATTGTAGTAGCCGCCTGCTCCGAACGAGGTTTTGCCACCGGTCATCACCAGCCCCATCGAGCCGGATTTGACGAGTTCCGCGAGCAGTTCCAGCCCTTGGCTGTCAAATGCTGATGCGGGGATGTTTTCGATGATGGTGGCGTTGAATCTGGCGAGGAAGTCAGGAGTCAGAATAGTTTTGCTTGGTTTTAGCGTAACGACCGGGAAGTTGGCGAGGCTGAGCGATGTTGCGAGGTTGCTTGTGCTGGCGTTTGAGAAGTGCAGGATTTGCTTTCGTTCGGCGATTTGCACCAGCTGCCTGGCATGGTTGTTTTGCGGGAAGTCGTTGGGATTGATTGGACTGACGCCGATCCTGATGTCCAGAATCTCAGGCTTGTCGCTGATATGCCATCGTGATAGGGTGTTGAGTCCTTTCCTGAGTTCGATTTTGTGCTGGCTAGGCTGGCTTTGGTTGATCTTAGTGGTGAGGACTGCCTCGGTTCTTTGTGGTGAGTCGATGATTGTTGTTATTGGGAATGCCTCGTTTTCGGCGACTTGGCTTGGCGCGACGATATTGACGATTGCCAGGTCTTGCAGGGTATTTCGTTGGAGGATGATGCAATCGACTGGGATGTTGGCGACTGCGGCGGTTGTCAAGGCTTCGATCGGATCTGGTCCGTTCCAGTTTCCGTCAGTGACGAGCAGGATTCGTGCGGGTGTATCAGGTGGGATTGAGGCTGCGGCGACCTGTATTGCGTTTGCCAGGTTTGATGCATTTTGGTTTTTGTGGTTCGCGCTGAATTGGCTGATTGTGTTACCCTGTATCGACTTTTCCAATTGGGTTGATTGTGAGAATGACAGGACGATGTGATGTGATTTTGGAGGCTTTTCCCTGTCGAGTTCCTTGATGAAGTGGAGCGCTTGGTTTTCTGCGTTTTCCGGCATTGAGGCTGACCTGTCCACGACCGTGACGAGACAGCCATGCGTGTCTTCGCGCTTGATTGATGGCTTGGCGATGATTGCAACGATAAGGATTGTTGTGATTATCCTGATCGCATTTGCAATCCTATTGCTCAAGGGTCTCCTAAGCCAAAGCACAAGCAATGGCAGGATCAGGAGCCAGGCGATTGGATATTGGAATGTGATCATGGGTAGTTGAATCTAGGGATGAGCACGAGGATTGCCAGAAGCGCCAGGAGCCAGGCGATGTTGGATTTTGTGGCTTGCCTGAACTTGATCTGGGTTGCGATATCCTTCTTGAAGGAAGCTGCGTTGGTCAGGTCTGATTCTTCAGGGTCGAGCGTATTGACTGCGACGTTCCAAGTATGGGATTCAGTTGTGAACTGATGCAATCCATTGGTTGCTTCGAGGACGATTTTTTTGGAGTTGTCCGTATTGATAGTTGTTTTTGAGTCTTGCGTTGCATGTGTGATCTTTGTTGCGTCGATCGAATGCAAGTTGAGTTGGATTGACTCGTTGTCGGTATAGTTTGCCTGTGTTGGTCCCGGTCGATTGGCCTTGATATATTGGGCGATGTTTTCGAAGAGTGTCGGCCATGCTGGGTTTCGGTGTACGTTTCCCAGGGATTGATGGAGGTTGATCATCAGATCGAAGGCATTGTTTTGCTTGTTTTGGATAGCGAGCAGCGTTGTGCTTGCCTGTGCCAGGAGTGTTGTTCCCGGGATTTGTTGGTTATGGTTTGCGGGCCAGATAAGGTTTCCCAGCGGGACGCCGTCCAGGATTGGGTGGGCAGTGACTGGCACGATTGGCGCATCCGAGATGGCTGCGTTCTCGTCAGCGGGTAGGTACCAGAGGATTCTGCTGGCGCTGTGGGGCGTGTCTTCGCTTGCTGGTTCGATGATCAGTTCAGGCTGGGCGTCCGCTTTTTCAGCCAGGTTGATGTTTGTTTGTATCGTTCTTCTGATCGCATTCTTGAGTTTTTCGGGTATGGCATCGTGGATTTTGACGTTTACCGGCGGCTTGTAGTCGTTGACGAGCATGGCGTAGTTGTCAGCCTCCAACTGATCGTCTTGTGCCTTGAGGTGGATTTCGGCGATTGTCTCGTCGCATTTGACGACGAGTGATTTTCGTTCGTCAGGCTTGAAGTCAAGCTGTTGTTGCGCCTTGTTGACGATTAGGGTTGCGTTGGCCTGCTTGTCGCCGGCGTTGGCGAGTTCGAGCAGGATTTTGTCATCGTTTCTCTTTGCATTGACGATAGCCAGATTGTTGAAGGATTTTCCGAAGGCGACGTATGCCGTGTCCTCCGGGATTTCGAAGGTCGGGATATGGTCTGTTACAATGATGTATTCTGCGCTTGGGCAATTGTTTTTTGCGAATGCAAGTGCCGCTTTCAGGTCTGCGTTTGATTTGCCGGGCAACCAGATTTGGGCTAAGTTGGGGAGTTTTGAGTCATCGTGGATAAGCGTTGGCTTGTGTCCTGCGAGATAGACTAGGAATCGCCGTTGCGGGAATTTTCGTGCGACGGATTCGATGTGGTCAATGGCTTTTTCCTTGGTTTTTCCCGCTTGCGTCGACATGCTGTCGTCGAGGATGATGTTGAGCGGCGGGAATTTTTGGTTTGTGACGACATATGGGACTGCGGCTGCGAGGATCAGCAGTATGATTGCGAGCAGGAATTGGTAGAAGTCGAGTGGGAGCCGCGTGATTCTCCATTTTGCTCCGGCGTTGCTGGAACGGTTTTCGGCTGGCCACAGGAAGATTGCGGGCACGATTTTGGAGGTCGCTTTTCGTTGCCAGAAGTAGAGGGCGACCAGGATCGGGATGGCGATTGCGGAGACTAACCCCAATGGATTGTCCAGGAAGAAAGTAGGCACGGCTTAAAGGTATTGGATGATGGCGGCTTTGAGGAAAGGTTCCAGGTTCGGGGCTTTGCTGAAGGCTTCCGCATTGACTTGAATGAATTGGGTTCCCGTCATGATTGCGGCATTGTTCCAGAGTTCCAGGTGGTTTTTGATCGCTTGCTTGTAGCTGCCGATTGTTTTTTCGTCCAGGTTGAGCAATCTGCGTTCGTTGTTTTCAGGATCGATCAGCGTGGCGATTCCGCCTGGTGGCGGATTGATTTCATCGGGATTGAGGAGCTGTATCGCGACTGTCTTGATTGCGCCATTGGCGAAAGCCTGTAGGAGTTCAATGGGGTTTTGCGGCCAGAGGAAATCGGAGATGATAAAGCGAATGCCGCGCTTTTGGATTTTTTCAAGATGGAATTTCGCGTTTTGCCCTGGCGATAGCGTTGCATTGAAGTCGAGGTTGGTCCAATTTTCCGGGGTTGTAGGGAATGGGTCTTTGGTCCAGTTGTCATGCGCATGCCAGATTGTGGTTGAGAAAGCGGCGTTGTCTGCCGCGATGGCGAGGATTGCGGCGATGGCGAGCGCCGCGTCTGGCTTGCCTTCGCCGGCTTGGATCGAGGCTGATTGGTCGATGACGATATCGCATCTTGGATCGATTTCCTGGGCGTATTGCTTGACGAGCAGCTTGTCGGTCCTGGCGAGGATATTCCAATCCAGTCTTCTGATGTCATCGCCTTGTTGGTAATCCCTGTATTCGACGAATTCGAGGGCGTTTCCTGATTTTCGTCCGATTTTAGTGCCGTCAAATCCCGCTGCATTTCTGATGGGCGCAAGTTTGATGTTTTGCGCCATCGTGCAGGCAGTGGCTATGATATTTGAGACGGTTGAGGTCATTGCTTTAGGAAGTCTCGCGCTTTTTGTGCGACGATGAAGGCGCAGGGGATTGCGCCGACAGCTGCGAATATGAGCGCGATGATGATCTCGGGGGATTCTTGGAACGGTGTTAGTGCCAGGATGAATTTTGAGAGGTCTGATCTATCGGTGATGTCGAAGATTCCAGCGAATACCGCCGGAACGATCGCCAGGACGACGATGGATATAAGCCATGAAAGTACAGGTGGCTTGGATGGGATGAATTTTGATAGGATGATGGCGAATTGTGCGTAAGCGATGATGAAAATCGAGCCGTTGATGATGAAAATCACGGGCGAGAGGCCAGAGGGCAGGGCATTGACTTTTCCTATGGTTTCGCAGGCGTATCTAATTATTGGGATGATGGCTATGATCCATGCGAGTGCGATTCCGCTTGCTGAGCCTGACGAAATCAGGAAGAAGAGCGATCGGGGGATGAGCTTTTTGGGCGCCTCGTTGAGAACTCTTGGGCCGGAGTCGTGGCGTTCCCAGGCGGCGATCGTTGCGATGATGGCGGCGATGAAGCAAAGTATCGCTTCGATGGAAAGGGTGGAGTGGGGAATGAGAAAATCTTTTTTGAGGAAATAGCTTAGCGCCTTCTCGAGTGTGGCGAGTGCGGCGCACACGATCAGGAAGCATCTGGTTGGCAGGATGTTATTGGTGTATTTCGTTCCCAGGATGGCGATGTTAAGTACGTACAGGAAGACCATGACGAACAGATATGCGGATGCCACTCGAATCACGTCGAGGAAGCCGATCTTGCCAATGCCTTTTGAGAAGATTGCTACGTCTATAGATATGACTATTGGCGTAAGGTAGATGCTGGAAAAGAAAAAAATGAATGCGAGGGATTTCTTTCCGGTAGAGCCGACGAGAATGGCGATTTGGATCATAAGGATTCCAATCGCGAGCACCGAGGCGAAAACGGTTGCGATATCCAGGATTGAAATGCCCTTGAGGAAGTAGGCGATGACCATGAAGGGCAGGCAAAGGGAAACCAGATAGAGCACGATGAGCAAGGACGATGAGAGCTTGCCGCTGATGATTTGCCTTGGGGTCATCGAGCACATTCTGGTGAAATCAAGTTCGGGATTGGCTCTTTCCTGGATGAATCGTTGCATGGGCTGGAGTGCGCAAAGGATCCAGGCGGCGATGCAAAAAATTCCTAGGATGATGTGGAACAGGAACAATCCCGTATCGTCATTTGGCCTGTTATTGTTGTCGTCAAGCGCCAGTTGGGTGATGAGGATTGCCAGCAGCTGCCCGCCAAGCAGGATTGTCATGACGATGGGCAGCAGCTTGCTGTGGAAGTGTTGCCTGTAGTCCTTGATCAGAACGGGATTGAGTGAGTCGGAAGTTATTTTCATGTGTTGTGGCGTGGGTTATTGGATTTCGCCTTTTGTGATTTTGAGGAAGATGTCCTGGAGTCCCAGGTCGAGTTTTTCGAATGCGACGATTGGGAATCCATCGTCGAGAAGTTGTTTGATCAGCATTGGGATTTGGTCGTCAAGTCCTGCGAATTCGAGTTTGACTTCAGAGTATGCGTTTGCTTCGACGTGTTTGACGAGTGGGTTTTCGAGTAGTTTTCGCACGAGTTGATCTTGTTTGTCGCGTGTTTTGATTTTGAGCGTGATGATTGGCGTCGCCATCAGGATTGGTTCGTCTTCTTGCTGTTGCATTTCTTCCTGAGGCTTTGGCGCCTTGTGGTGTTTAGCGTCCACGAGGAGTTCCCCGATGACTCCGGAGGCTAGGATTTTTCCTTTTTCGATGATGACCGCCCCGTCGCAGACATCCTGCAGTTCTGAAAGGATGTGGCTGCTGAGCAGGATTGCCTTTCCTTGGCCTGCGAGGATTTTCAGGAGTTCCCTGAGTTCGAGCCTGGCGTGTGGATCCAGGCCTGCTGCGGGTTCGTCCAGGACGAGGACTTGCGGGTTGTGGACGAGGGCGCGTGCCAGTGAAACCCGTTGTTTCATTCCCTTGCTCAAGGTATTCAGGAACTTGTCGCGGATAGGCCCCAGGCCGGTGAATTCCTGAATTTCTTGGAGGGTTCGACGTCGATGGTCGCCCTTCAAGCCAAAGGCTCGTGCGTAGAAATCCAGGTATTCCCAGACTTGCGTATCCGCGAAGGAGGGCAATTCATCAGGCATGTAGCCTATGATGCGGCGGATTTTTTCGGGATAGAGGACTGTTGAGACGCCATCGAACAGGACATCTCCCTTGGTAGGGTTGTCGAGGGTCGCCATGATTTTGATAGTTGTGGTTTTCCCGGCTCCGTTAGGGCCGATGAAGCCGAAAATATGTCCGGAGGAGAACTCGAAAGAGATGTTGTCCACCGCAGTTTTCGCCCCGAATTGCCGCGTTAGGTTTTTGACTTGAATCTTCATGGAGGTGTTTACCTGTAGGTGCCGTGGATGATGCTGATGGCGTCGAGTTGATCTGGCTTGATGCCGACCGTGACGAAGGTTGGCGCCTTTGTCATGGCGACATATTGTCCCGGCATCAGTTTGCCTAGGTAGGGGTTTAGTTCATAAGGGATTTCGGATCCTTTGACGAGCGACGTTTTTTCTCCTGGGTCGATGGGATTTTGGTTGGTGTAGATTTCCCCTGGCTTCGTCATCAGGACAATTTTTTCGATTTTATCGCCGATTGCATTGACGACTTCGGGTTGTTCCCGCGATTCGTCAACCTGGATTTTCCCTGCGAATTTCCTGGCGTATTTGTAGTAGTAGTTGAGCGGGATCCTAGGTTTTGGCGCATTTCTGCTGATTCGTTGTTCTTGTGCATCGAGGCGTCTTACGGTGCGTACGTTCTCGAAGAGGACGTACTCGTCATTGCTGAAGAGGAAATCCTGCTTTGGCTTGAGTGGTGTCAGGAGCGAGATTTCCCCGAACGTTGCAGCTATTTCGGAAGTTTGGTCGAGTTGGGTAAAGGCTGTCACGTTGGCTCTTGAATCCCAGCCGTCCTTGAAGGTGATGAAGGCAATGATGAGCAGGCAGAAGGCGATGGAGATCGCAGGGGATACCAGCAGGGTCAATTCGGTCTTTTGCTTGCGACGCAAGGCAAAGTAGGGCAACGGTCCGACCAGGATGGCGAAGATCGCCATTACGATCAGGAGCTGCATCAACGGGACGGGAGACTCCGGGATTGGGCGGTGGATTGTGAAGGGGTCTTTCAATGGGGTCGCGAACAGTTCAATTAGCCTTTTGATCCCTGCGTCATGCTTAAGCTCGTTTGGGAGGTCGGGGTAATCTTCCTCGATGTTAAATTTGCCTTCCGGTATCTCCTCGAGCTTCTTGCCATAATCCATGACCAATGGCTCCAATTGCTTGTCATAGGGCTGGAAGGTGATGATTTGCCCGGACATCAGTTTTTGTGTTTTCCCTTCTTTTGGGATGTCTTTTGGGCGTGGCGTGTCAGGCGGTATGACGATGACAAGCGTTCCGCCTAGCCTGACGTAGCCGTGGATTGCATTTTCGACTTGAGGTGGGAGGTTGTCCTTTGAGCTGATCCAGATTGCGGCGATCCCCTCGTAATCCTTGTGCTTGGTTGGCCAGCTTTGTATGGGGCGTGATGCGTTCTCGAGGACTGCTTTTGCGTTGGGCGGGAGGAGTTTTTCGTATGTGCTTATTGTGAGCGAGGGTGAAAAAAGGTGGAGTCCCATGGCTCCGACGGTCCATGTGGCACTTATTAGCGCTAGTGGAAATTTAGTATGGCGTCCGTTGACGGTGGCATTGAGATCGAATTTCCTCGGGGGAATAAAATACGACCCATAAGCCGAATGCGCAACACGAGCCTTACGGTAATTTTTGGGAACCTCCAATTGGGTGACGCCAGTGGAACCCGGGGGAAGCTCAATGTGCTTTTGGGCTGACGAGTTGGAACTGGAGCTGCAAGAAGGGGAGGAGACATCGAGCAGCAATTCGACTGTTGCGGTTTTCGGCCCCATGTTCTTGAGTTCCAGGATGGCCGTGGCGTAGTTGTCCATCAGGTCGTAATAGTGGAGTCGTGTGATTTCGTTGATCTCCACATTGTCAATCACTGCGGCATGAATGGCGGCGGTAGTGATTGCGAGGATGGCTATGAATGACTTGAAGAATTTCATTCTTGTGGTTTTGCGTGGAGCTTGTCCCAGTCGATTGCAGCAGGATCCAAGGTGTCGAGGATACGGTCAACGATCGTCTCTGGTGTAATGTTTTCCAGTTTTGCCTGGTAGTTAAGGATGATTCTGTGGTTGAGGACTGGTTTTGCGACTGCGATGACGTCGTCAAATCCTACAGTTGGCCTTCCTTCGAGCAGTGCCGCCGCCCTTGCTGCTTCCGCGATTGCGATTGCGGCTCTTGGGGAGGGGCCGAATCGGACGCAATTTCTGATGGATTCGTGTGCGTTTGGTGCGTCTGGATGTGCGGAGGCTACGATTCGTGCGATGTAGTTGGCGACTGGTCCGGACAGGTGGATGCGATCCATTGCGTCGAAGAGTCCATCCAGTTGATCTTTGGTGATGGCCCAGGTAGGAGCGGGCGGTTCGCCGCGTCGTCGCTGCGAGATGATTTGCGCGAGCACGTCTGCATTGACTCCAGTGACACTGATTTTAAAGAGGAATCGATCCAGTTGTGCTTCTGGAATTGGGTATGTTCCTTCCAGTTCGATTGGGTTTTGGGAGGCGAGCACGAAGAATGGATCTGGCAGTGGCCTTGTCGTGCCCTGCAATGTGACAGCTCGTTCCTGCATGGCCTCGAGCATGGCGGATTGTGTTTTTGGGGATGCCCGGTTGATTTCGTCCGCAAGCACGATATTGGCGAAAATCGCTCCTGGCTGGAAGACGAGAGATCTGTTTCCATGTTGATCTTGTTGGAGGATGTTTCCCCCAAGGATGTCAGCGGGGAGGAGGTCCGGTGTGAATTGGATTCGCTTGAACTCCAGGTTCATCAGGAGTCCCAGGCCCTTGACAAGTGCGGTTTTGCCGACTCCGGGCAGTCCTTCCAGGAGGATGTGTCCCTTGCTGAGGATGCCAATGATCAGGAGTTTATGGACTTCGTGTTGGCCGAGCAGGATTTTGTCAAGTTCCTCAAGCAATTTGAGTGCGATGTCCTGGTGTTCTTTGAGCTGTTGTGGTTCGATCAGCATGGTTGGAATTGTTATCTAGTGTTTGAAGTACTCGTCAACGGCTTTTCGGTGTCTAGGCTGGATTGTCTTGCCCTGGCTTTTGACTGGAGCCTTGGCAGGGTTCAGGTTGCCAGGTGTGTGTTGTTGAATGGGTTGGGCCTGTTGTGGTTCCGGGGGCGATTTTGCGACGCCCATGAGGATTGACCCTTCTTGGTCTGCCAATGCGCTCAGCGGGATGGATTTGTGTTTTGCGTTTTCGAAGCCCTTGGCCGTGTTGTCATAGGTCAATGGTGCTGTTGTTTGTTCGCCTCTGCTAATTCCTTGCATCCCGCCCTCTGGCAGGAGGTCCTGGAGTTGCGCTGCCCCTGGCGCATTATTTTCCAGCCAAACTGCGAGCGATTCACAGCATCCTTCGCCATTTTCTTGATTGCATTCGCACTTTTTGAGTTTTGCTGCGATGGTCTTCTTCTGGTGATTTTGCTTTTTGAGTTTTTCGATCAGTTCTTTGATTTGCTCTTTGGTCAATTTTTGTGCTTGGCTATTGCCCTTGATGTCCTGGAGGAGCATTTCGAGGTCTTTGTCTGAGAGGACGAGCGTATCTAGAAGTTTAGCCAGTTCTTGCATTTCCGGGGATGAATCGAGTTTATCTTGTTTGAGCAGTTCCTCGAGCAGCGCCTCCAGGTTATCCCGTGTCTCGATTTGCTTTTCGATTTTTATCAGGCTTTGTTGTTCTGCGTAGTCGATCCTGGAATTGATTGAATCGATAAGCTTGTAAACCTCGTCAGGCGCGGTCGCGTCGTTTGCCTGGTCCAGTTGTTCGATGGCGTTGCTGATGCTTTCGAGTTGCTCTGTGATATCTTCGGATTGGTCTTTGAGCATGTCGAGCTTTTCTTGGAGTTGCTTGGTTTCTTCGGTCAGGTCGAGTTTGAACTGTTGTTGCGTTTTGTGTTCGATGGGGAAAATTGCGGCGCCAATGCAGAACAGGCAGGCGATCAGGGTATGGATGGCGCTTGTCTTCCAGTCGTGGAAGTGATTGATTTTTGGGATGCTGGGTTCTGGTGGTTGCCATGAACCCAGGCTTGTGTCTAGCGAGGTTGCCAGGAAACCGCCGGCATGGCTGTGTGCATCAAGCCAGATCAGGAGCTTGGCGGCGGAAGGAAGGTGCCGATGCGCCTCGATCCATGCCGCAAGCGCAACCAGCAAGGTAGAAAGAAGGACTGGAACGAGGTAATTCGAAAGCGTAAAGACAGAAGAAATGGTCAACCTGTGAACCAGGATGACCATTCCGTAAAACCAAATTTCCACCGTCAGGAAGCGAATGAGGGAACGGATGAATTCTGCCCAAAGCAATCGCTTCCTGAAGGTTTTAGCTTGTTGTATCAGAGCTTTGTCCACTTCTTGTCGCCATTGGAGTTTTCGACAATAGCCTCCAAGAATCTCATTTCGCTAATGCCGTCTTCGATTCCCGGGTAGTCTCCCACTGGCGCTTTTCCTGCCCTTTGTGCATGGATGTCGTCTGCGAAAGAGCGATAGATCGATGCGAATGCCTCGAGGAATCCTTCTGGATGTCCTGCCGGGAGGTTGCAGACCTTCCGGGCCGCTTCGCAGGTTCCCGCCCAATTTCGCCTATAGATTTTCATCGGTTCATCATTGGAGCGGACGATCAAGTCTTCCGGTGTTTGCTGACGCCATTCGACTGCGGCCTTGGTGCCGTAGATCTTGATGATGAAGTTGTTTTCTTCACCGGTCGAGACCTCCGATGCGAAGATGACGCCGCGTGCGCCATTGCAGAACCTGAGGAGGACGGTGCCGTCGTCATCCAATTCCCTGCCTTCGACGAAGGTTGCCAAATCGGCTGAGACCTCGGTGATCTTGAGTCCGGTGATGTAGTTGATCAGCTGTTCCGCGTGGGTTCCGATGTCAGCCATGCAACCGGAGATTCCTGCTTGCTTGGGATCGACGCGCCAGACGGCCTGCTTGCCCGCGTTGGGAGACGCCAGCCAGCCAAGGGAGTACTCGACGTTGATCTTGCAGAGCTTGCCCAGGACGCCGTCAGCAATCATTTGCTTGGCTTGCTTGACCATTGGGAATCCGGTGTAGTTGTGCATCAAGGCGAACAGCTTTCCGGAAGCTTCCAACGTGGCCTTCAATTCGAGGGCTTGCTTCGAGTTCAAGGTCATGGGCTTTTCGCAAAGGACGTTGAACCCTGCCTTCAAAAAGGCATTGGCAATGGGGAAGTGCCACTGATTGGGAGTCACGATCGCAACAAACTCGATGCGCTTGTCTACAGGCAACGCCAACTCGCCCTTGATCATGGCCTCATAGTCGGTATAAACGCGATTTTCCGGTACGAAAAGATCCCTCGCGCATGCCTTTGATGATTCAGGGTTCCTTCCGAAAACGCCTGCGACCAGCTCGATGTCGCCACACAGGCGTGCTGCACGTCTGTGAACATCGCCGATAAACGCACCTGCACCACCGCCAACCATGCCCATTCTAATCTTCTGCTTCATTGCCAGCTCCTTTAGGTTTGGTGTTGATTTTCAACTGTATCCAGTCTATTTCTAGAGGAAAAACACAGACACACAATACACGGGATTTCCGTGAAAAGCAAATGATGAATTATGAATTATGAATGCTGAATGATGAGTTGGAATTAGTGCTGCGAGGACATCTAGGTGAATATCTTGTTGTTGTTCCAGTCTGCCCAGGTTGTTTCGAACCATGAGTCGTCGTTTGGTATTGGTCTTACGGATTCGACTGCGGTTGCGAAGTCGGCGATCGAGTTTTTCTTGAGTGCGACGTGGATGATTTCCTTTCTCATCTGGAGGTTTTCTTCGCGGTGCCTGAGGTCTGGGCCGTTCTTTGAGTTGACGACGAGCTTTCCGTTGTCATCGAGGATCATGAAGGCGCCTCTTGAACCTCCGCCCCTGTCGATGTAGGTGACGAGAGCCTGCAGGAATGCGACGGACGTGAGCGCCAGGTTTCTGTCTTCGTTGATTTTGACGAGTTCCCTGTGCGAGTTGGCCTTGATTCCGTTGATTTCGATATCACGCACCAGTTGCCATGCTTCGGCAAGGGCTTGCTTGGCGCCTTTGGCGGAGCGGATAAAGGCGTGGTTTTGTGTCATTCTCTCCTGGATCTGCGGCCTGACTTTGTTGCTGTCGAGTGACTCGTTTTGCTTTTTGAGGCACAGCAGGTTGAATTGGTGCTGCCTGATGATTTGTGTTTGTGCCTGTTGGATGAAGTCGCGGTTGTCCTGCTGCGTCTTGTAATAAACGTTAGCGATTCGTTGTGCTGCCCTGATTGCCCCGACCTGGGTTGCGTTCAATGCCGAACCGCCGGGCCTGACACCGTGGGTGCCCGCCAGTTCGCCGATGCAAAACAGGTGTTTGACGGAGGATTCCCACCAGAGGTCAACTGAGATTCCGCCATTGCAGTGCTGGGCGCAAACGGCGATCTTCAGCGGCTTCCGAAGGTCGATTCCGTGTTCGGCATAGAGTTCGATGCTTTGCGGGTTTGCGTGCTTGAGCCGTTCGTATGGAGTAGGCTGGGTGGCGCCTGATTTGAGGAGGTAATCACGCGCTTCAGAGGTAAGTTCGTTCAGGGAGAAGGGATTCATTCCTGGAGCCGGAGTTGGATTCCTGGTGAAATCCATAAAGACGATCCTGCCCTTGCGGATTTCGTTTTCGACAGCGATGTCAATCAGTGACGAGCCGAAGTTTTGTGTTCGTTGGGCATGGAAAGGCCATTGGTATCCTTTGAGGAAGATGTTGGACGCCAATTGCTCCATGGTCTCGTAGTAGTCGTGCAGGAAGAAGCGCTTGTCGGAGCCATCCTGGTTGGTTGAGAAGTAGTCCGGGATAGCCTGTTGGTAGGTTCCCGAGAGGTTCCAGCGGAAATCTGTCGAGGCAAGTCCGTATTGCAGTTCGGTGAGGTTGTTTGCCTTGGCGCCTGCCTTGAGCGCGAGGCCATGGGAGCCGGTTTGACCATGTGGCCAGACTGAGGTCTTGAAAAGCTCGCCTGGCCCGCCAGTCGCGAGGACGACATTGGTCGCTTGGAAAGCGACGAGTCCGCAGTTGGGTCTCCAGGATTCGTCCTTGTTGATCGCGAGGATGCCGATGGCGTCCGAAGAACCGTCGGCGTTTTGCTTGGTGAGCACAGAAACGGCTGAGTGGCGGTTGAAGATTTTTGTTCCGTTTCGTTGTGCTTCGGCGAGCAGTGCCTCGAACATGTAATGGGAGGTCTTGGGACCTGCCGAGGTCGCCCGCTGCCTGGGGTCGTGGTCGGTTTTGTATCCGACGTATGCGCCGTAGGCGTTATGCGGGAATGGGACTCCGAGCCTGCAGAGGTCGAAGAATGCGGGCACCGAGCCGAGCGCTTCGACGTAGGCGGTGTCCCCGTGCATCATGCCGCCTTGGAAGAGCGATTCCGCGAAGTCGCGTGGGCTGTCGGGTTCGCCGCCGAAGACTCCCAGCTTGTAGTAGGTCTGCTTGTCGGAACCGGAATTGTTTGAGGTTCCGTTGCCGAGTTTGTCAACGATGACGGCGATGTCGTGGACACCGAGTTCATGGAGTTTGACGGCGCATTTGAGTCCTGCGGCTCCTGCGCCGACGATGATGGTGTTGAGCGTCACCAATGGGCATTGGAGATGTACGCCATCTTGGAATTCAATGGTAGTGGTGTTCACGGGACATGTCCTCTCTTCTCAGGTTTAAATTATCGTGCGGGCTGCCAGGCTGGGAGCGAGAATTGTCCTTTGCCGGTGATCGCCTTGAATGTTCTTAGCCATGTGTCGACGACTGTGATTTCCCTTGCCCTGGCGGTTTCTCTGGTGCAAACGATGTGCCTTCCGTCCGGCGCCCAGGAAGGCGCTTCCCAGTTGCCTGCCGCGAGCGTTACGATTTCAGGCGTTGCATTGGGGTCGCCCATGTCGATGACGCCGATGACATACTGCCCGTTGGAAGCCTTTTGCGCATAGCAGATTTTATTTGAGACATGTGACCAGTCAGGCGAGACGCATTCGCCGCCGCCGATTGGGAGGCGTTTTGGTTTTTCGCCTTTTAGCGAGACGACGTAGAGTTTTGGAATTCCTGGCATGTCGGAGACGAAGCATACCCTGGATCCGTCAGGGGACCAGCATGGCGAAGATTCGACTGCCTTGTCGCGAGTCATTCTGATGCGGTTGTTTGTCGCGAGATCGATTGCATAGAGGTCGACTTGGTTGTCAAATGACATTGAGAGCGCCACGTATTGCCCATTTCTTGACAGCGCTGCCGAGGAATTGAGTCCACGAGCTGATGAAATGATTCTCTGGCGTTTGTTTTTGATGTCCATCAGGATGATGTGGAGTGCATGGTTTTTCGCGAGCGTATAGACGAGGGCGCCTGCGTGTCCCCAGTTGGGTTCCGTTGAGATTGCGACGTTTTTCGTCAGTCTTTCGAATCCTGTATTATCGATGAAGATCGAGCAGATTTCCTTTTCATCGTTTCTTCCTGGTTGAACGTAGGCGATCTTCGTCGTGCAGAAAGCCTGGACATTGAAGAGTTTGGCGAGGATTTGGTCAACGATGTCTCGTGCTGCTTGGTCCAGGTCTTGTCCGGTGCTTTTGAGTTCGAGTTTATGTCCTGGCGCCTGGAGGTTGATCGCATACTGTGTATTTCCCGCCGCAGCTTGGATCAGGACTTGTGCTTTGCCTGCTTGGTTTTCGGGCAGCACGTTGAACCATCCCGAGAGTGCGAGCATGTTTTCCAGTTTTGCCCTGGCTTCTTTTGGTCCGTTGAAGGCGTTGATTCCGATGGTCGGGTTGTCTATTGCCTGCTTGATGACTTCGGTTTTCTGGATTGGTTGCGCCAGTAGGATTGCGGCGATCAACATGGTTGCCAGCGTCGTGACTTTGAGTTTGTTCATGGTTGATTTTCCCTTTTCTTAGTGTCTTCGTTTTTTATTAAGGAAAGCTTTGAGCCTGTCATTGATTGAGTGTTGCGTATTGCAGGTCTCATTTTGGACAGGCGTAGTTTGATTTGTTTTGCTTTGCGGGATTTGGTCCAGCGCTCTCCATGGATCCCCGTCGTCGTCCGGGACATTGTCGCAATGATGTATTTCGAGCAGTTTTCTGGCTACGAGGAGGAGCGAGATCGTATCTGCCGCGCAATACTTGACGAGTTTTCGCCGTGCGTTATGATCGTTTGAGTTGGCCCATTGATTCCAGAGGATGACAGCGTCGTTTCCGTCCGTTCCCCTGATGTCCTCCGGTCTTTTGATATTGAGTGTTTTTTCGATGTTTTTAAGTCCTCCGTCCAGGAAGCAATTATGGCAGAGCCACCTGAGGTCCACGTGTGGGACCGGGATATTCGGGAGATTGAATTCCCGCATGATTTTCGGCAGGTCGAATGTGCTTCCGTTGTAGGTGACGATGAATTTGAGGGTCAGGAGGAAATCCGGGAAATCCTCCAGGTTTTCGTTTTTGACGAATGTATGCAGTTTTTGTCCATCGAAGGCTACGATTGTCGTGATGTAGTTGTCAAGGGATTCGAGTCCGCTTGTTTCGATATCTATGAAGGTTGTTTGGTTTAGCTTCAGGTGCAGCAGTCTCCATCGGTCGGATGGCTTGAGGTTTTGCGTGAAGAATTGAAGGTTGCCGTTTGCGAATGCCTCCCTGGCATCGACGGCAGCGTTGTAGATGTCCTCCCAGAAATAGCTCCAGTTGTTTAATAGCGGCGGGGGATTGGGTTCGATGTCATCCCATTGCCTGATTCCTGCCTGGCGCATGAGCCCAAGGCGCACGGGGCCGATGTTCGGGAAGTGCGCGAAGGCTTGCTTGAGTGGCAGAATGTCCGAGGAAGATGACATAAGCTTGGTTAACCCTGACCAGAAGATAAAACCATGTAAAATAATGGAATTGATTCAAAAATCAAATAAGAGCGTAAGTGAGAGTTCTTTGCGGCAGTTTTCTTGAATGCGTTTGTTGTCGAAGTACATTTGGAGTAATTTTTCGTGTGTTCACATTATGGTCAATCAACTAACGAGCAGGAGAAGACAGGCAATGGTCAGTGTGAATGATTTTCATGTTGGGAGTGACAATGACCGGATCGAGGCCGCATTTGCGGCTTGCAAGGATGGGGTTGTGGTGATTTCACGGCGCGAGTCGGATGTCGAACCCGAGCGTGATTGGTGGTTGCTGGATCGTGCGATCCTTGTTCCTGCCAATACGACGGTGATTGTCCGGAACTGCAAGATCAAGCTGTCCGACCAATGCCGCGACAACTTCTTCAGAAGCGCCAACTGCGGAATGGGGATCAACGAGCCTGAACCCCTCGCCAATATCCACATCATCGGCGAGGGAACCGCAACCCTGGAAGGCGCCGACCACCCCAGGGCGACGGGGGATTCGAGCAAGACCCTCGGGTGCCCATGCCCGCTGAACTTTACCGGCAATCCAAATCCCACGTTCGCTGACAGGCATGACTATTCCTACGGAACCGATGCCCTGAAGGAAGGCGAATCCAAACGAGGGGATTGGCGAAACATCGGCGTGCTGATGGCCAATGTGGAAAACCTTAGCATCGAAAACCTCAGGATCATCGAGCCGCACGGATGGGGAATCTCGCTGGAAGCTTGCTCACATGCACGGGTGGAAAAAATCTTCTTCCAAGCTTGCATGTGCAGGATCATCGATGGCGCGGAGAACAATATCGAAAACCAAGACGGGGTCAATCTGCGAAACGGATGCCATCATGTGCTGATATCCGATATCTCAGGAACAACAGGAGACGATTCGGTGGCGCTGACCTGCATCGTCGGAACGACTTTCCGGCCTGGTGGCTCCACATGCAATACGCATGTAATGCATAGCGACTACACAAAGCGAGACAAGGATATCCATGACGTGATCATCCGAAATATCACGGTCTACTCCGCAAGCGGAATCTGCTGCCAAATCAGATTGTTGCCTACTAATTCGGCAAAAATCTGGAATGTGCTGATTGACGGTGTAATCGATGGCGCCCCCGATGATTTGCACGCGAGGACGTCGGTGCTTGTCGGCGAAGGCGGAAACACGTATGGCGAGAACCGGAACGATTCGATGAATCACATCACGATCAACAATGTAATCAGCAATTGCCGGAGCGCAATCTTGGTGCCTGGCTACCTGAACAACTCGATCATATCCAATGTGCAAAACAGGAATCCTAACGGGAAGGTGATCGACGCGCGGGAAAACGCATTCAACGATGTCCTGATCTCAAATGTGAGATAACTTCCTGACCGAAAAACAAATGAAAAAATCGAGGATCCCACCATGTGCCGGCGGGATCCTCGATTTGTTTTACGGCTCCTTAGGTTTCAGCTGGGGTTATTGCGGCATTGCCGACATTCCCTTCTGGATCTTGTCCGCTCCCTCGATGGCCGAGCAGATTGCGACCTTTTCACGGACTGTATCGACTTTGATTGCCCCGACCTTTTCGAGGGTTCTATCAAGGACTTCACCCGTATCGGGGTCTGTCAATTCTTCGGATTTTCCGACTTGGAACATCATTCCTGCCGCGATGCCTTCACGGGTTCCCCTGTTGATGATGAATTTTCCGTTGTTGGCGGAGATAATCGTTGCTTCCCATGGGATTGAATCGAGTTGCGAGATCAGGAATTCGGTGCATTGGTTGATGGCATCGACCGTGGCCTTGCCCATATTGTCCTTGTCAAAACCGCCCAGGTCGCCGGTAAGTCCGCCAAGGGCCGAGCCGTGATAGCCAATCTTCAAGCCTTTCTTGCCTGATGAACCGATGACGCTCTTGGATGCCTTGACTTGTCCGGTTCTTGAATCGACGATGTAGATGGTGACGTTGATTTCCGTTACGCCGCCACCACCGCCCAGGGTGATCCCCTTGAAGCCGATTCCGCCGCCGCCGCCCTTTGTTTCCTGTACGTGGGTAATCGCGCCCTTGACGAGGAGTTGTGCGGGAGTCATCTGTCCGATTGCCGGTGCCTTTTTGCCTTGGGCGGTGCGTCCGCTGGCGGCAAAGTCTTGCTCAAGCATCGCTTCCTGACGCATGTCCTTCTCACCCAGGACAATGAATTTTCCCGAGTTCGTTAGGGTGTCCGTCATAATCGTTCCCCATGCATCACCCAAATCCCAACGTCCACTCCAATTCGCCTTGTTCTCGAATTTGGTGACCGTAATCGAGTACTTGAGGTTGCTTTGGGCGAAACCAATGCTGGCAACAACAAGCGCGAGGACAATGAGATTGCGATACAATAACCTTGTTTTCATACTTCTCCTTGAAAAATGCCTTGGATTTGAAACACGAAAAAAACTTGACATCTAAAACTTTAAACCTTGGAATAGGGAATGTCAAGTAGAAAATAGGATTGGGAATGCCTTTTTTCAGAACAAAATGACCGCCTTCCGGCGAAACAAGGCGAAATCAGAGCGAAAGGCGGGAGCGTTGAGAAACGTCTTTTTGTTTTTATGTTTGGCGCTGGATGCCCTGAAATGGTGCAACGTGTGTCGTCGTTGGGTGCGAAACGTTGTGTTTGTTTTTCGAGTTCGTGGGCAAATCCATTTTGGCATGTTTATTGCTTTGTTTATTTTTAAGAAATTTTAGGGAATAGAATATCATAGATTCTGTGAAGTGATGTCGATGCGCAAACATATATTTACGTTAATTGAGTTATTGGTTTGCATAGCGATCATTGGGATTTTGGCTTCGATGTTGTTGCCTGCATTGTCGCGGGCCCGATTGAAGGCACGGGACGTGAGCTGCAAGTCGCTATTGAAGCAATACGGGATGGCGACAGTCATGTATGTTGCCGACAACGACGGTTATTTTCCTGACATTCGGAGCTACCTATTGCCCGAGCATGGCTTCACGGGCTATTTTGTCGGAGGCTGTTCTGCATTGCCTGAGCAGATAACCCGTTGCCCTGGGGATGGGGCGACTGAGGGCTTGGGGCGCTTGGGATTGTACAAGTCCGGTGAGAAGTTCATCAAGGTATCGATTGGCGGGACGTGCAACTTGACGGATTCCAAGTCTGCTACTTCAGTTGGACTTAGGATGATTGTCCAGCGTGAGTCCGACGTGATGAATACGCATCCTTCGAAGCGTTGCCAATGGACGGACTACCAGAATCAGGCTGAAGACAAAGTGGTCAGCGGCGCCGGTTTGAGCATCAGCAGGGACAAGGGCGGGATGGCGAGTTCGATGAAGGAATATGTGTATCGTCACGGTTCGAATTGCTCGAATGGATCCTTTGCCGACGGCCATGTCGGCACCTTGCGTTTGGCCGGTCATTTGAAGGCGTTGAACCAGGGGCATGATCTGGTGGGCGAGTGGCAATTTCCTGGGAATACCACGTATCCATACGGTCCTCGTCAAGGCGAACTGTCGGCCTATACCGAGCATCCCAGTGTGAATTATTGAGGCAAGTTGAGGCATTATGGTTGATAATCACGTTGTACTAGAGGATGTTCGCAAGGTCTATCGCACTGGTGAAGGCGGGGGCGTCAATGCTGTTGACGGGGTTAGCCTAGCGGTTCCCCGTGGTCAGTTTTTGGGGATAATGGGTCAGAGCGGTTCGGGAAAGAGCACGCTGTTGCACCTGATCGGCGGATTGTTGTCGGTAAGTTCCGGTCGTGTGATCATTGGGGGGACTTGCCTGAACGGGATGTCGGATAGCGCATTGACATTGTTTCGGCGCAGGCACATTGGAATCGTGTTCCAGGCGTTCAATCTGATACCGACGTTGACTGCGGAGGAGAACATCCTATTGCCGATATTGGCCGGCCATAGGGAGGCAGGGGTGTCCAAGAGTGCGCTTCGTGATGGTTTGGAGGCATTGTTGGTTCGTCTTGGCCTGACGAAGCGCAGAGGTCATTATCCCGAGATGCTATCCGGCGGCGAGCAGCAACGTGTGGCGATCGCCCGTGCGCTGTTGCTGGACTATGTGACCGAGACCCAGGGAACATTGCTGTTGGCGGACGAGCCGACCGGCAACCTGGATTCCGGAAATGGCGAGACGATTTGCCGGTTGCTGCGAGACTTGTGTACGGAGCGTGGTCATACGATGGTCGTGGTGACGCATGAAGCATCCGTTGCCCGCTGGACGGATCGGGTGATCCAGTTGAAGGACGGGAAGGTGGTCGGGGATTTGAGCGCTTCCGAATTGGAGGGGCTTGGATGAGATTCCTTCTGAAACTAGTTTGGCGGGATCTGATTCGCCACAAGTCCCTGGTGCTGTTCACGTTTTTGGCGATAGTCGCCACCTGTTGCCTGATCGTCTGGTTTGTCGCAAGCATTGACATGGAGGCGTTTGCGGATGATGATGGAACCTCTTCGTACTATGGACGTTACAGCTTGTCGTTGTGCGGCAAGGGTGTTGGTGATGACAAGCTGATTAGCGCTGTCGAGGGGCACAAGGATGTGGTTCGGACTGCGTTTGCGCATCAAGGCGAGGCGACGATGCGCCTGGAGGATTTCGAGGAGGGGTTGATTCCCAGCGGGATGGGCGATCGTCGCAGTCCGGCATTGCTGGGTTTTGGTGATGTGAAATCGCCGTTTAAGCTCACAGATGGGCGCTGGGTACGAGGAGCTGGGGAATGTATCGTAGGAACGTCTGCGGCGAAGTTGCTGACTGCGGTTCCCAGTACGGTGACCACGTCTCGACACGTTGTGATAGGGGACAAGATCCGCGTCGTGGGGAAGGGCGGAGCTGAGGTTCTGACTGTTGTCGGGCTTTTCGAGCAGAAGGATCGTAGGTCATTCAGCCGTCAAGGCGGGAATCAGACGTTTAGTTTTGGTTTCGGACTTGGTCTTGGCGGTGGTCGAATGGGCGACCCTGGTCTAGTTCCTCCTCGTGGCGGTCGCGGTATGTTCGGCCGAGGTTTTATGATAAGTCCTGCTGCCCCATCGATTTACGTAACCCTTGAGACCTCTCGCAAGCTATTGGGCGGCGAGCCGAACATGTTATTTGTTGAACTGTCGAAGCGAGGTCTCGAGGATGTTTTTTACGGTGATTTGACGAAGTCTTTGGGGCGTAGCCTTGAAGAATCCGGGGTGCGCGCGAACGATCCTCGTCCCGAAGTCAAGGCGGACGAGCAAGCCAAGGCTGAGGATACGGTCATCAGCCAAGCGATGTCAACGATTGGGATTGTCTTGCTGGCATCTGTGTTCATCATTTTCACGACATTGAGCTTGGGCGTATCCGAGAAGCATCGTTACTTGGCGTTATTGCGGACGATAGGATTTACTCGTTTTCAAGTTGCCTTGTTTGTAATCGTCGAGGGGATGCTTCTTGGCGTGTTGGGTTGGCTTGGTGGGATTGGTTCCGGATGGCTTTTGCTGACATTTTTGCTGTATGCCCAAAGCGGTGTCTTCCCAGTGGTCACGTTGTCCTGCAAGTCATTGATCTTTGCCTTTTTATGTTCGGTTGTTGGGTCATTGTTGGCCTCATTGATTCCTGCGTATCGCGCGACTCGCGTACCGCCTGTTGACGCGATGCCTTCTCGATTGCGTCGTTTCACGAATCGTCGTTTGATCAGCTGGGGTATCCTTGGCTGGTTGTTGCTTTTGCTGATACCTGTCGTGGTGTTTTTGGTGCCGATGTCATCTGTGATGAAGATTCGTGTATTTACGAGTGTATGCACTCTATGTCTTGGAGTTGGCTTGTTGCTTGTCATGCCGAGCTTGGTGTTGTTGACCGAGCGCGTATTTGGTCCTTTGGTGTCACGTTTGCTTGGCTTCCATCCCATGTTTATGTCGCAGGTCTTGACCGGAAACCAATGGCGGACGATAGGGACTGCGATTGCGTTGAGCTTGGGACTTGGCCTGTTTACGGCGATACATATCTGGTCGTCATCGATGCTGACCATGTTCACGGTTCCTGATACGATACCTGATGTGTTGGTTCGGTTTCAGGAAGGGGTAATCAGCGATTATACGACGGAGCATGTCAGCAAGATGCCTGGGATTCGCGAGGGGCATTTCATGCGCGTAAGCGTGGCGCAACCGGATTTGGGCGATGAGTTGCGTGAAAAGATGCTCGCCATGGGTGCGATGGGAGGTAATCTGGTGGTGATGGGGGTGGATTCAAGTACGGCGTGGCGTGAGGTCGACCCGATGATCCGGTTGAAGTTCGTCTCGGGAAACCGTGAATCTGTGTCCCGGGCATTTTCCCAGCCAAGCGCTCGGGCTTGCGTGATTCCCGAGACTTTGGCGGTCAACGGAGGCTTGAAGCTTGGGTCGAAAGTGAGCCTGAAGGCATCGACTGACGGACGGCGACCACAGCAGGGACAGCGTGGTGCTCAGGAGGGGGTAGGCGAGGAGCCGTCGGTTTATGTGGATTATGAAGTCGTTGGGATTGTGGATTTTGCGTGGGCTTGGATGTCGAAATGCTCTGGAGTTCGTGTGAGTTCAGGTCGCACATCTGGCTTGATTTTCACTCCGTACGATTGTCCTCTGAAGGATTTCGGAGCGCCGGATCGGGAGTTTTTCTGGTTTGACACGGATGGGAGCGTGAAATACCACCAAATCGTTGAGTATATGCGGAAGATTGCGGGGGAGGCTTTTAGCCGCAAGCCAGTGGCTCGCCTGATGCGAAGCTTTGCTGGCGGGACCCGTTGGGATCAGGGGATCAACAAGAATTTCGTGCTGGTCAATTCCAATGAGAGTTTGAACAACTCGTTGAACAGTCGTGCTTTCAGTGTTATTCGCATGATGGCTCGGATGCCGTTGGTGATATTGGTTTTGTCATCCTTGGCAATCGTGAATACGATGGTCGTGTCTGTTCGTTCGCGGCACTGGGAATTGGGTGTGATGCGGGCGTGCGGCGTGACGCGTTGGGGCTTGTTTCGAATGATTGTCGCTGAATCGCTGTTGGTTGGGCTATGTACGTGCCTGATGAGCTTTTTCTTCGGGCTTTTCTATGCGTGGAATGCCACCGGCATGGTGACGGTTGCGCCGATATTTGGCGTCATTGCGCCGCCATTGTCAATCCCCTGGGCGATGCTTGCTCCCGGATATGGATTGGCTGTGCTGCTTTCTGTGGTGGCTGGAGGCATCCCGGCGCTGATGGCGGGACGCAAGGATATTGCCGAATTGCTGGCAAGGCGACAAGACTAAGGAGTTGTACCAGCTGTGAAAAATTATTCGGCAACAGAAAAGTAGATTGTTCTTTTTGCAAAAAAGCGTTATGTTTAAGTGTATTTCAAATTTTAGCGTCGGAACGACTATTATCCATTTAGAGGAGTATAAAAATGAAACTTCGTAGTTTTCTTGTCTTGGGCTTGATGATTTTCTGTGTTGGAACGAGTTTTTGCAATGCTGACGACTACAGGCAGGGGTTCGGGATTGAATTGCCGGAATCGAAACCCAAGCCAGCGGCAGCGAGCCTGGAAAGTTTCGAGAATAACAAACGCTACGCAAAGCTGTTTGAATTGCGTGCGGAGGTCATCGAGCTTTTCAGGGAACGCGAGGCGCTGAACGACCTTGCCGATCCCAGGGAAGCCAAAAGAGCGAAACGTAAGCTGGAACAAGTGGAGCAAAAACTCTATAGGGCAAAGCAAAAATTTTACAGGGAAGCCAAGAGAATCCGGGATCCTTGGACCAAGGACTTCGAAAAGGTTGATAAAATCTATCAAGACCTGATGGACAAATCCGCTAAGGCCGCAGAACAGGGAAATGATGCGAGATCGACGAAGTTCGCACAAGAGGCGGACAAGCATACCGGAAAGCGTGAAAGCCTGCAAAGAAACATAGACCTGATCAACTACTTCCTGTTCTTCGACGAATATGAAAAAACAGAGATTAAAGAAGTGGACAAGAAACCCGAAGAGGGAAAAGCCGTCGAAATGAAAAAAGATAAGATTGGCGACAAAGACGGCGAGAAGCAGCAGGAGAAAAAAGCCAGGAGGCAAAAGTCGAAGAAGTCCAAGAAGGCAGATCGGGACTGAAGCTTTCCCATCTTCGCAAGTAATTTAGGATCAAAACTATATAATCATAGGTTTTGTACTCAGGTGGCATGTGGCATGCCATCTGAGTGTTTTTTTGCCCGCAGACCTTGGGAAAAGCAAGTACGGGCACCCGGGGTGCTCGTACTCAAACAGTTTCGCCGCTAAAGCGGCTAAACATTCCGCATTCCACATTCATAATTCATAAAAGGTCTTGAGTTTTGCGTTTGCGGAAGCTACTTGAGGATAGTCACAAAGAATGTTCCAGAGGGCAGGGGGCGTTCCCAGGCGACACGAAGGTCGGGAGTCATTTCAAATAAGTTGACTTGCTGATCAGTATGCAGGAAGACCGTGTTGCCGTTGGGTAGGCGATGGGGACAGGATGGACGTAAGCGCTTCAACTCGGGCAAGTCGCGGCGAGTGTTCACAAACCATACTGACCTGCCATTGCGAGTGTACTCGACAAGAGAACGGGAACCCGAAACAAGAATATTGCCGTTCGATGTGCCCGCGATAAAAAGAGGCATTGTCGATACGCTGAATTCTTGCAACAGTTCGCCCGTCAAGGCAAACTCGAAGATTTTTGATTCTGTCGGATAGGTGACCAATAGCTTTTCATCGGGAGACAGGTTGCATGTGGCAAGCGGGCGAGCCAGTGACAAGGTCGATTCTCGCTCGAGCTTTCCAGCGTCATCCAGTTGGACCAAGGCTCCATTGCTTTGAACCAGCAGGATTGAGCCGGATTTCAAGGCAAGGGCGGATGTGACAGGATTTTGGGTGCGGTATCGCCATTTGAGTTGCTGGTTGGGACCTACAAGCATTGCACCGTCCTTCAAGCCGATCAACACGGCGCCACTTGGATGCTTGGAGGCTGAAATTGCCCCCTCGGTCGTAAAACTCCAACAAATCTCGCCGCTTTCCGTATGTTCTTCGATTGTATGCTTGGCATTTTCGATTGCGCGAATGCTTAGGAAACGATGGGGACCATAGTCGTTTTCATGCCAGAAATGGCGCTTGATTGGCCGGTCGCGACCCTCTATGCCTTGTGGGTTGGCGGGATCCACGTCCAGGTCGGGCCAGATCACGTCGCCACGCAATTGTTCGCTTTCCCGATAAAAGGCTCCTAGGCGCAAGGAATTGCAATCTTGCCACAAGGTGAGCCAATGGCGTTCTTCGTCAGTCAAGCGTGGTCGATGGTAGTCGTCGTTCATCAGTTTTGTCAACAGGCTTGCCTTTGCGCCAAATCGTTCGGGGATGGTACGCGCGCCGCCATGGGTGCCGCAGTAATCGCCGAGCATCGTGCCGAGCATTCCTCCTGAAAACCAGAATGCGGCATCCTTTAGTCCCTTATAATTGGATTTGCCGTCCTTCATCCAAGGATGGTTGCAATTCCGGCAGGCTTTGTCGATAATCGGACGAATTTGCCTATGATAGAAGATCGGCTCGATCTTGTCTCCGAGTTCTATTTTCAGTTTTGAAGGTTCGCGTTGCAGCGCCATTGGTCGTGGTCCGACCTTCGGCACCCGTCTTCGTGGTTCGTGGCATCCGATACATCGTAGCTGTTCGCCGGGGAAGACAAACGCCACGGAACGCATCGATTGAACCGCCTCGAACTTCTCGTTCAAGACCTGGAAAATCAGTTCCTTGCCGACTGGCGCTTCGAAATACACGCTTCCGTCATCCTCGACAGGCACGATTCCCAGGGGGATCCTCGGTGTGCTTTCCCGCTCGAACCCAGCCATCGGGACGCCCATGATGTGATTCGTCTTCAAGACGTTCTGAATCACGCGCAGCCACTTGATTTTCGTGCCCTCGGGAAAGGGCTGATCCGTATCATAGACGTTCATCACGGAAATGGTCGCCTTGGGGGCGTCTTCCGAAGCCCGCTCGCCTTGCCAGGTACGATCTGGAAGCACAGGAGGAGTTGGACGAGGTTGCAAGGGGATTGGATCGATTAAACGGAAGCACTCCTTGGGATTGTCGGCGGTTTCGCGCAAGGCGCAGATCAGTTCCTCGTTGCCAAAGCGATCCAGCACGACCAGATCCTCCCAGCAGTTCGCGAGATAAAGGTCCTCGCTCAAGGGCCAAGGCGTGCCGTATTTGTAGTGCGTTCTATTTGGCATCTCGGTTTCCGGATACGGCTCGTATGGTGTCAAGCGTCGAATCTGGCTGTGATGTGCGTCGTCTTCCACATTCAGATCCAGGATGCATAGGGCGCCGTAGCATTGTCCGTGGTGTGGCGCAGCCGTGAAGATCAGCTTGCGTGAGCCTGGGATTGCCCGGATTCCAAGTTCGACGATCGGCGTGCCCCAACGAGTGCCCAATCCGCTGTAGGGGACTTTGGGGAATCGCTTGACGTAATCTTCGCGATGCCCGGGTTCAGAATGCCAGGGGTAGGGGTAGTTTCCGTGGGGAGCGCGGGGATCCGTACCATCGGGATTCGCAATCCAAAAGCGACCGCCCAGGCAATTTTCACGATCGACGTAGTCCCAGCGGGCATAGACAATCTGTCCATCGTGATTTACGGAGGGATTCCATTCCGAAGTCTCGAAATAACTGGCGGGAACGATGTCGGAACCGTCAGGTTTCATGGTGAACAAGGTGAAGTTGCGGACTCGCAAGTGCTCTGCAAAGCATCGAATGTAACCGCCGCGTCGTTCGGAAATAAAGGCCAATCGACCGTTCGGCAGCCAGCATGGATCAAAATCATTGATCCTGCCATCCGTCAATTGTCGGAGTCCTGTTCCATCGGCATTGACTGCAAACAAATGAAAGCAGGTTTCGTATCCGAAGACGTTCTTCGCATGGTGCTTGTTGTTTGTCCAGGCAAATGCCATTCGCTTGCCGTCAAAGGACAGGTCTGGCGTGCAAAACGCGCCTCCGACCAGGGATTTTCCTTGGTATCGACCATTTTCGACTACACTTTTGCCTAGGATGTCCATGACTTTCGGTGTGCCTTTTCTCCAATTGGAAATGCGAAACAAGCCACCTCCGGGGACGGCATTGTAGCCGAAATACTGGCAGGCGAAGTGTCCGCCAACGTCGTCGCTTGTCCAAGTCCTTGAACGGATGGAACCCTCTTGCGTTCCGCGTGAAACGCACAGCAGATCTCCAACTTCGGCGAGCTGGCGATTGGCGAGGACCAATTCTCGGCGCAATGCGCAAAACGCATAAAATGCGCCTGGGCTTTCGCCGGTTTTCGCCAGCGCATTTTTCAGGATGGCGGTCGTTTGGCTGAATCGGTTCGTCGCTTGGGCTTCGAGCAATCCATTGGAGTCCAGGTATTTTAGGAGTGCTTCGACTCGTCGCATTGCCGTGCCTGCGGGACCTTTGTCGTCTTTCCAGATCAAGGCTTGGCGATCGAAAACTTGTTCTTGGAGGGATTGCAGCCATTGTGTGTCTTGCAGCTTCTTGTCAATGCGTCGTTCCTTATCGTAGTCGAGCTTGCCATAGTTTTCGAACTGTTTTCGCCAATGTTCCCAGACGACGTCCCGTGCATTTAGTTCAGGCAATGTTTCAGGTTTGATTCCAGCGGTTGCCAGCCAGTTTTTGGCTGCTTGCCTTAGGGATGATGTTTCGCGCAAGGGTTCCAAGGGTTTCCACTCCGTGGTGTCGCCCAATTGCGATTCAAGTTTGACCACGCCTGTGAGGTTGCCTTTGGAGGCGTATTCCTTCTGGTCTTTTTCAGCGAAGTCCCAATGGGCGAAGTCGCCTTTCATGGTTTCCGTGGGCAGGCATACAGCATTGGCGAGCTTGAATTCGCGGATTCTTCCCTCGCTGTTGAACCGGTGTCCGAGCACGTTGCCGATCAGCAAATCCTCTTGAGGCGGCGCCTCTGTCTTTTCCGGCAAGCGCTGGAGCTTGACGTCGGCGACTGGCGTTCCATCGACGAATAGCCTCGCCCGAGTTCGTTCCAATATAAAGGTCACACGATGAAACTTGGAATCATTCAAATTGAACGAGCTGTGGACATGATCCGGGTTGAAGCCGGGAATATAGGCGGTCAACAGTCCTGTCTGGGGCATCGTGAAAACTTCCCAATGCCAGGAGCTGTTCTTTTGATGGCTGGCGAACAGGATCGAATAGCCGCTGTTCGGCTCCATTTTCACGACGGCGTCAAGAGTCAGGGGAAACGAGCTGTGATAGGGTGCCCAACGTAATCGCCCCGTGTCCTGATCCAAGGCAAGACCTTCGAAGTCGTCAGCGTGAATCGAGGACACAAGGAGCACCACCAGCAACCACAGCAATGAGGCAGAAAATCGACCAATTGTATGAGACTCACGCCCCACAAACTGAGTTGCTTGGTGCATCATTGTTCAGTTTCCCCCGTCACTTGTCAACGTCCTGGAATTCCAGCTTCCGGTAGGGCGAAGCCTGCCCCGTCAACGGGAAGCGCACAATCTGGCGACCGGTTGCCCATGTTACCACAACCCCAGGCACATCGCCGTCAAGGCGCTCGACCGACAAGGGCAACGGGGCGTTGGCGTCGGCGCGAGGCACAATCACCATCAGGAAGCCTGGATTCTTTACTCCGTGAGCCGTGTGCATGATCTTCGGATGAGAACCACTTTGGCTGGTCACGTACCATTCCATCGTTGTATCGCCAGGCACGCTCCTTCCGACTGGATAGACAGAAATGCTTGCGGGGGAGTCAATCCCTGGATTGAATGTCTCGAGCAGGAACGGTGGTTCGCCCATGACGGCTTCGTCTGCTGTGTAGTAGATTGCGCCGGCGGGTTCGGCGATTGGAATCAGGGGATCTTCAACGTCGTAGGGCAACAGCATCAACTTCGCCAATGCCGCTTGGGGCTCGCGTCCGCGCAGCTCGACCGCAAAGGATTCGCCGGCCTTCAATGTAAATTTGCGAGGCATTGCTTCGCCACGCTCCTTGACGGCGCTCCATGTCAACGTGTTGGTTGGCGCAATGTCCCAGGCATCGATCCGATCGGCTCCAATCGCCAGCGAAAAGCTGTCTGACTTGTGGCTCACCGATCCGCATGCGGCGGTCAACCCGAACAGCTTGTAGTCGCCATCGGCGGGGACTGTGAACGTAAAGGTGGCCTTGGCGCTGGATTTTCCTGCCGCAGTAGTCAAGACCTTCGTCCTCCTCGTGGAGACGGAGCCGATCCATTGCTTTGGATTGCTGTAGTCAACTTCGAGGTAGGTTGGATAATGCCACTGCCATGTGAAATCGTGATTTTCGTCATCGTTTTTCTCGATATCATCAAAGAGCACCAGGTATGGCGGGATGTTCTTTTGGTCTCCGCGAACGAACACGAATTGGCGCTCCGCACGTTTGATGTTTCGTCCTGTAGGTCTTCGTATCCATTGTGCGAAGTCGAAGTTCCAGGCGTCTATTGCGTCAACCCGGATCCAGTCGAAATCAGCGCCATGCCGATATCCTGTGATGCTTCCGCTGCTGTTGTTGTGCCATCGGCATGGTTGTCCGAGTCCGTCAACGAGCACGACATTATGGGCGTAGGCGCTTCCGCTCTTCAGCGGGTCTCCGTCGTTTCCGTAACCGCTGTCGATGAAGAAATCGAGTCCATATGCTCTGAAGGTGAATGTGCCCTTGTCTGCCTGGTCGTGTCCTGCCGCGTGCGGCCCTGCCTCCACGGCCAGGTGGAAGCCGTTTTTCCCGTATCCATTGGCTCTTGAGACTGCGAGTCCCCTGCCACGGAAGAGCATTCCGTCAGGGAGTAGGGCAGCGGGGTCTTCGACGGCTGGGAAGTCCTGGTGGAAGAGCGTATATGCCAGGGAAACATGTGCGGAGAATTCCGATGCGTGGTTAGGGGTTGCCCCATGGTTCCACGCCCAGCTCATCAGTCCCGCCAATGCGCCGTAGCTCAGCTTGCGGTCGCCTGGTCGTTCGGAGAAGTGCTGTATGTAATCCAAGCCCTTGTCCATGTTTGCTGGGTTCGGCAGGCGTTCGCCGTCTTTCATCGGGTCGTCCTTTGCGAGTTCCGCTAGCCGTCCCAGTACATAGCTATATACTTGGCATCCTGGCACGCTTCCGTGTCCGCAGTCTGACAAATTGTTCCATTCCGGCCTGTTTGGCAGCAATTCCGAGACCAGCCAAGGTGCGATCAGTTGGAGGTTGGTATCTATGAGCAAGTCGCCGCGTCCTTGTTGGCGCAATACCTCCATGAATTCGACTCCTGCCCCGATTCCATAGACAATGTATGATGGCCCTTCGTGGCCGCATCCATCAAAATCAACACCAAGTGTAAGGTAGTCGCGCAGGTGCCTGCGGAAGGTGACCAGCATCGCTTCCTCGGGGAGATTTGTTTCGCCCTCCAGTGCCAGTATGCCCAATCCGGCGCAACTCACCAGTCCCGGATCCCAGTTCCAGACTCGATGTAGGGGGTGGCGACCCCAACTATGAATCTGGCTCTTGTCGTAGATGTCCTGCACAAAGCCAAGCAGCGTTACCGCCACGTCCCGCCGCTCTTCTTCCGTCATGAAATGCCACAGCCAGTCGTAGCCGAATGCCAAGGCGCGGACATAGAATGTGCGCGTGTAGTAGAAGCCAAGGTCGATCTCAGGGGTTGTCACGTCCAGGGATCGCGCCATGTTCACCAGCCCTTTCGCGGCATGGCGGCTAAAGCGCTCGTCGCCAGTCAGCAAACCGACTGCCGCCAGGGTTTCGATCGGACGAACCGAAGGCGTCAATGCCCCTTCGAAACTAGCGCGTTTCTTGTGGGGGGTCAGCTCTTCCGCAGCGGAAAACCCCAGGACTCTGCCGAAGGGATTGTCGGCATTGAAGCTTTTCAACAGGCTTTCGGCTTGCCTTATCAGGTTTTCGTAGCAGGCTTGTGCATTTCCTCCGGCATTTGCCTTCTTGCGCAACCGCTCCAGATTTTCGCCATTCAGCAACAATCGTGGATGTGACGAACCGTCAATCGAACGCTTCAATTGCTGAGCGGCCATCTTGCGGAGGATCGATTTGATGAACTCTTCTGACGTTCCTTGCTCGATCAGGCTTAGTTGGTCAAATTCCATTTCAACGATGTCGTCAAACAATCCTGCGACTGAGATTTCCAGAAGGTCATTGGTGGTTAGCATCGTCGTCGCAAAGCGGGCACTTGCATTTCTGTTGGGTTCGAATTTGGCGAATGGCAGGTAGAATTCCACCCATTCCCCGTCTCCTACCTGGAGGTCGCCAATGGTTTGCTTGTAATAATGTGACAAACCCTCTCCGCGAAGCAGTATCAAGGCCTCGATGCGTCCTGCCTGTCGGCTGCGGTAGCGGCCATAGATTCCCGCGTATTTGCTGAAGTCATCGACTTGGGGGAAGCGGTGCTGGAACCAGCCGAAGCTGAATTCCTTGGTTGACATTGAAGCCTTTACGTGCCCTGGTCCCAATAGTTCCAGGGTCACGTTCACCTTCTTTCCCCAGACGTCCAGGCTTTCGTCGGGAACGGAAAAGGGAACACCAACAGAGTATGACACCAGCGACAATACGACAAGAAGTGAAGTGAGTTTTTGCATGGCTAGATGATTTTGTGTTGAAAAGGTGAATTGATTGTTAGGATTGAAAGAACGCATCACGCTTCAATTTTGGCTATTTCGGATTCATAGAATGGTTTCCCGAAGTAGTCCAACAGAAAGAAAAGGGTTGTATTAAGAACAGATATGGTTTTTTGGGTTACAATAAGATTATATTCTTGGTGGAGTATTCCTACTTGTTCTGCCTGTTGTTGAAAAGATTTGTATGAGGGCACTTTCCATAGTTTGGCATATAGCGTATGTAGCTTGCATACATTCATCCAAGCGATTTTCACAAACTCCTCTTCTATAAACTTGTCTGGATGCCTTGAGGCCATTTTGGGATGCTGTTTTTGAACGACACGCTTGTATTCTCCCTTCTTGAAGAGTAGATCGATACTTACTTGTGCATTCACGAAGTTCGGATCTCCAGGGTAATCACAATGCCTGAAGGATTCCATCATTGGATAGTTCAAGTATAGTTTTCCTCGGGTTGGCTCCGTTTCATTGTTGAAATACTCGATCATTTCAAGTAGCTCTTTGTAATTCTTAGCCACTATCTGCATTTGGGAAAGATTTCTGTCATTTTTGGTTTGGCTTTGAAATTCACTGTCAAAAATCAAATAAATCGAGGAGTATTTGCGATTTAGCGTCTCCAGGTCTTTTTCTGTTCTTTCTTGTTCTTTTTTCAAATTCTTCAATTCGGTTTTTTTGTTCAAGTTACTTTGGAATGAAGCGATTTTGTTCTTGAGTTCGAGGAGATTATCATTGAAGAAAGCTTTGAGAACATCAATGATATTGACATTGAATCCATACCGCTTAATAATGTTGTAAAGATTATGTATGTTGGCACAAACCGAGCAGACATCGCAGTCAAGTTGAAATGTTCTGTCAACTCCAGTTAGAAAATCGGGTTCGGTTCCTGCTCCTTCGACGATAAAGAGAATTGCAGTTTTTTTCATCATGTCTCAAACGCTCCATTGGTATAGAGGTTTTCAAGATTATGTGCTTCTCGCAATTCTCGTTTTGTGGCATTTTTCAGGCTTGTTGCCTTCTCATTCGTTAGGATATAGCAGCAGTCAGGGCGTGTAAGTTTGTTTTGCATCAAATAGGTGTTGTGGGTTGTCAGTACTGCCTGCAAGCCCTTGTGTTGTTCATTCAACCTGGTCAGGATGGAAGCTGCTACTTCATAGTGGTAGTATGCATCGAATTCGTCGATGAACATGAAACTCAACTTTTTTTTGCCGAATGTCATCCAATTGAAAAAAAGCATCAGTGCTTTTGTTCCGGCCGAGGCGATGTCGATGAACCTTGCTTTCCGTTGACCTTTGTCAAAATACGCCCATAATTCCGGTTCGCCGCCAATATCCTCGAAATGCAGGTCGTACTCCAGTTCATTCTTCGCAAGAAAATCCTGGAATTCCTTGAGTTCTCCACTTGCATGGAGCATGTTGACAAGCGACAGGTTGCCGTTGGTCAGCCCACAATAGGAATTGCCATCCGACAGGCTTCGAAACCACAGCATGCCTTCGCAGAATCTCATCATTTTCAGAAATGGTCGTGGCAAGGCAGTGGTCGGAGTGTTGCGGTAGATGTATTTTAGGATTGACAGCCTGTTGTCTGGCAATGGCATGTTGAGTTTTCCCGCCAATTCAGGCGAAATATGGCGTCTTCTAGCATCCGTGAATGAATAGTCAAGGACTTCGTGGCTGTCGATAGTCAGTCTTTCCCAGACCAGGTTATCCACGCTTGTTTTGGCGTATTCATAGATTACTTCAACACCGTCAAAAACGAACTCATAGCGGAAAATTGCTTTCTTGTCTCCCGTGTTTAGGTTCAGATAATTGGAAGTATGCCTAGGGGAAAAACAATGCTTGTCAGTCAAGTGGGTGACAATATCAAGCAAGGCAGTGCCAAGGGATGATTTTCCACTGCCATTCTTCCCGTAAACAAGTGCTTTGACGACAATTCCATCCTTAACGATATTCTGGTTGAACGAGTAGTCTTTTGCGGCTTCAGCGGTCAGGTCAAATTCCAGGTCGCGGAAACACTTGTAATTCTTGACGATGAACCTTTTCAACATAACCGACTCCTTTGAGTTCCAGGATGTATTTTGCTGACAATACTGTATAAGGAAAAAACAGTTTATCCAATTTAAAACGTGTTTTTAATGCGGAATGCTGAATGCGGAATGCTGAATGATCGAATAGAATGTGAAATTTTGCGTGTTAAATTGACATCTTCTTTCCTTGTTTCATTGAAAAGCAGGGAGTTATTGTTACACGAGCTTTCATTTGGCGATATTGTCAAGTCATGTTGCCAATTCGACTTTCTGGTTGCATAGTATTGTCCAATCATCAAAATAACGATTGAAGAATTGGGTTTTGAGAGTTTAACATCAAGGAAATGCCATGAAGAACTGCATCATTTTTAGGGGCGGATGGGATGGGCACCAGCCGGTCGAGACTTCGGAACTCGTCGCTAAGGCATTGAGGGAAAGGGGATTTAAGGTCGATGTCTTCGATGATCAGAAAGCACTTGAAGAAGGTTCGCTGGAGCAAAAGTACGACCTGATCATTCCCGTCTGGACAATGGGGGTGATTTCGGGGCGGGCTGAACGGGCGATCCTGGAAGCGGTCAAGCGAGGAGTCGGAATCGGTGGATGGCATGGCGGCATGTGCGATGCGTTCAGAAACAGTACCGAATACCAATTCATGACGGGAGGGCAATGGGTCGCACACCCCGGTAACACCATCGATTATATGGTCAATATCATCGACCATGACGACCCAATCACCAAAGGCATCGAAGACTTCAAGGTGCATAGCGAACAGTACTACATGCACACGGATCCCTCGAATAAAGTCCTGGCAACGACGACGTTCAGTGGCGAACATGCAGCATGGATTGATGGCACCGTCATGCCGGTAGTCTGGACACGGCGCTACGGAGAGGGAAGAGTCTTCTACTCGTCGCTGGGACATGGCGTCGAAGACTTCCTTTCCACGCCTCAAATCCTTGAAATCACGTTGCGGGGGCTTGCCTGGACCGCCAGGTGAATGCTGAATTATGAATGCTGAATGATTTAACAGACCGTGAAATTCCGCGTGTTGGGTTGATTTATTCTTTCTTTGCTTATAAAGTAGTGATTTGATGTCAGGAAAGTTATTGTTAACCCTGTAGTTGTTTTCAAATATACCTTTTCTGTTCTTATATTGTTTTTCCATTGAATAGCAGGGGAGTTATTGTTCCATGCGCTTTCACATCGAACCGAAATGGCAGGATGCCTTGGCTGCAAACAACTTGGACAGCTATTCGGCCTTGTTGAACTATCGTGGTGAGAACTGCATGTCCAGCCATACCCGCGGTGCCACTTGGCGGTTGACTCTTTCCTGTGGGCAGGACATTTTCATCAAGCAGGATTATTACACCAAGCTCCAGCCGATCATCCGCAGCTTGGTGCGGCTGAGCAAGCCGTTATGCAATACTGAGAAAGAACGCCGTGCGTTTGCCTTGGCGGCGGAGCATGGGTTCATTGTCCCTGAAGTCATCGCCTGGGGGGAAAGCCGGCGGTTCGGTCTGCCAAATACCGGCGTGATGGCAATGCTTCCGATGGAGGGCGTGCCAGTCGATCGCTTTGTCGCCGAAACAGACAACCGGGAGAAGGCACGCGCCGTGATTAAGCAGGCGGAAGAATTGCTTATGCGCTTGCAGGCTTGCCGTTTGGACTGGAATGTTGACTGCAAGCCCGAGCACTTTTTTGTTTTGCCTGATGGCACTATTGGCCTCATTGACCTGGAACGTCTGGCCAAGCGCTCAAAGCCTCTCGACAACGATTACTGCGAGATGCAACTACAGCGTTTCCGCTCGCTTCTTCCAGAGCCTTTTGGGGAATGCTGAATGCTGAATGCTGAATGACATGTCCTCCGTAGTTGTGCGCAGTACAAGGAAGGAGGGGGCATAACGTGCGAAGGAGGATGAATGGGGAATGGGGGATATTACCATGAAAATATGTTTTCTGATTTTCCTGATTTTGTTTTCCCCTGATATCTTTTGTCAAGGGGCAAATGATATTTTATCTGGAAAGCAGGAAAATGCGGTGAAACAAGAGCTGATTGAACAATTCAAGGCGGTTGCTACCTCGGGCGAATTGCAACGATTGCTGGAGGATAACGGCACCTTCAACGTGGAGTTCCCTACGCTCGGCGGCGAGAAGTTCTGGGATACGTTTGCCTCAAACGGCTGGAAGCTGCAGGTCAATATCATCAGCGGATGGTGGCGAATCCTGGACGCCAATGACAACCGTGTCGCCCGCGGCACGACTGCCGAACAACTGGAATCGCTTCTGAAAAATCGTCCCACGTCAGTCTTGGTTAACTACCTGGACAAGGGCTATCGTTTTATAAAGACGCCGGTGGCCAGGCAAGCCGGGAGTACCGTGGTGCTGATTCATGGCTGGGGCGTCCGTGCCAGTTCCATGCAGAGACTGGCCGACACGCTTGCGCAAAAAGGGTTTGACACCTACAACTACGACTACCCGACTGCTGAATGCAACCTGGAAAGGCATTGTCAGGTCTTTCTCTCAAAATTCCGGGAATTGCTAGGGGAATTGCCTTCAGATGAGAAAATCTATTTTCTTACCCACAGCATGGGCGGTCTCGTCTTGAGGGGGGCAATGGCCAAAATGACCGAAGAGGAATGCCGTCGAATCAGCGCGATCGTGATGCTTGGACCTCCCAATCGCGGTTCCAACTTGGCATATTTTGGGAAAATGCCTTTTGTCAGTTCATTCAATGCATCCCTTCAAGACATGAGTCCCGATGATGCATCCTTTGTTTCCAAGATACCAGAACCTGCCTGGTTGCCGCCAGTCGGCATCATTGCCGGTCGCTACGATGGCAAGGTCGCGCTGGAGGATACACGGCTTCCTTCGCCGCTTCCATACAAGCATACGATTGTTGACTGCACACACCCTGGCTTGCGGGATCCGCCTAATGTCATAAAGCAAATTCTGAATTTCTTTAAGGAGTCGTTCAAAAATTAACCTAAAAAAAGCAGCTGAAGGCATGACAACTACTTTTTTTAGGATTACCATTCAATTTTCGACGACTCCTATGGGAATCAATACTCGAAAAGGACCTTTCCGGTTTTTCCGGCGGCGAATAATTCATAGCCCTTGGCGGCTTCGGCAAATGGGAGACGATGGGTGACCAAGGATTTCGCCTGAAGACCTTCGCGGCAGAGGCGGAGCATGTCGGAGTATTCGCAGAAGTGGTAGAACCAAGAGCCGGTGGCGGTGATGTCGCGACGGATGAATGCTCCGCTGATCGATATGGGGACCTCAGGTTGCTCGCCGTTGAAAATCACTTGCCCGCCCGTGCGGACTGCGGCGAAACACTGGTGGACAGTTTCGGGACGCCCGGCGCATTCGATCGCGATGTCCGCGCCGACGCCATCCGTCAATTCCTTGATGGTCTCGACTGCATCCTTTTCCTTGGGGTTGATGGTGGCGGAAGCGCCAAACTTGCGTGCCAACTCCAGGCGAGCTTCCGAAATGTCCGAGACAATGATGCGCCGACCATAGTAAGCTTGGAGGATTACGTTGCCCAGGCCAATCGGTCCCGCGCCGAAGATCGCTATGGTGGATGGGTCTTTATTGATGAACTTCGTCGAACTGTGATAAGGCACGCCGAAGCCGTCGCCTGTGATCAGGACGCCGGTAGCCCAGTCGACATCGTCGGGGAGAACCTGGCAGGCTCGGGCACTGGCAAGGAATTGCTCGGAATGGAAGTTCCCGTAGAATTTCCAATGTCTGCACCATGTGAATTGTCCTTTGCTGCAATATGGGCATGCTGGGTCATCGCATGGGGCGACGGGGCTGACTCCGACCCTGTCGCCGACTTTCAGGTTGGTAACGTTTTCCCCGAGTTTGAGTACGATTCCCGCCGCTTCATGGCCTCCGTTTCCGGCTTTCGTTCCGTTGCCCCGATATGCGCCCATTTCGCTTCCACAGAGGACTGAGACGGCAGTTTTGATGACGACTTCACCTGGTTTCGGCTCCAGGTCCGGTACGTCATCGTATTCGAGTTTTCCCTGTCCTGCAAAACGAAGTTGTTTCATGGTTTGATTTCCTCTGTGAATTTTGTCTGGAACCTTAGGGACTTTTCAAAACACCATCAAGCTAAACTCGCTTTTTTGCTTTGGCAAGCTGACGGAACTTTTTTTGTTGCTAGGAGGATGAAAGGAAGGAACGCCAAGGAATCTGCTTCCCAAGATTTCAAGGCAAAAAATCATCGCTTTCGTACTCGAAATGCATGCGACATGCCCCTTCAGTTCGGCATTTGGAAAAGGCTGCGAACCCTGTGTCAAGAAGGCAATGGCAGCTGACTTCGGGGCACCGTCGAGATGCTGTTCAAATAACCTTAGAATAAGCAGGGGAGGGCGTGTTTTGACAAAAAACGCGATTATTGGTGAGTTTTTCTATCGGTGGACTTGATTTCCAAGCATGTAATTGCTAAAATATTAAAACAGGTGCGATAGTTGATAGAGCTTGATAAACAAAAATTTACAGGAGTCCAAACATGCGCAGATTATTTACATTGATTGAATTGTTGGTTGTCATCGCCATTATCGCGATCTTGGCGGCGATGCTGTTGCCTGCGTTGTCGAAGGCACGTGAAAAGGCACGGCAGATCTCCTGTACGTCCAACATGAAGCAGGTTGGGTTGGCTGTGATCATGTATGCCGATGACTATGACGACTATCTGCCCAAGTTCTACCACGACAATCCCAACCGTATCTGGTGGGCGGAGCATATCGGCAAGTATGCAGGTGATTGGAAGACCCTGATTTGCCCCTCAATGGCAACCCACAGTTCATTTACGCTCCAGGATGGTTCCAAGAGCTACCAGATCGACTACAGTTGGCCCAATGCGCACCTTGGCACCGAATCTACATCCAAAAAGCGTGGCTTGTTCTTGCAACCCTCCGAGAAGTTCATGGTCATTGAAGGTCGCAGGCTCTGGACCCATTGGTGCCCGGGATGCCATGCAGGCGACACAGGCACTTGCGGTTGCGGTGGAGGTTGCGGACCCGGTGCTGCAACCCCGTCCCCGTACTACCCGCATAACTCCCTGAACGTCATGAATATCACATTCCTTGATGGACACGTCAGCACCGCGACGAAGGCGAACATCAAGAGTTCGGCAGGAGCACATGGCTGGGGACATGGCTGGCCGGGCATATGATTCATTATCATAAATATAGCAACCCCAAGAAGAAAATTGCTGTGTCCATGAGTTATTTCAGGATGTGATATTGTAATATTTCGTCTTTCGTGATATTTTGGTGAAAGTGAAGATTAAGCCAGGGAGTGATGAGCGATGCGGCTTGTCACTCCCTTGTCAGCGGATTTTTTGAAGTATTTATTTTGAAAAAAGATCAAGCAAAGGAGCATGGGTGCAATGAAGAAATTCCTAAGATTTACATTGATTGAGTTATTGGTGGTGATTGCGATCATTGCGATTTTGGCGGCGATGCTGTTGCCTGCGTTGTCGAAGGCTCGTGAGAAAGCGCGTGCGATTTCGTGCGTGAATGCTCTAAAGCAGTTGAACTTGGGTCAAGTGATGTACGTTGACGACAACGACTCTCGCTTCCCTCCGGGGATGATTCCCTTGAGCGGCACGACCTACGGCTGGTGGGACTTCTTGACGGAATCCTACTATGGTGACAAGAAAGTCCGCATTTGCCCTGGCGACAAGTTTGCGAACATCAACAATTTGAAGCCTACTTCCGCTGGCAACGCCGGATCCTACGGCTGCCAATCCAACCTGAGCGATTGGAATTCAAGTAGTGTCATGGCGGACGTCCCCACGCCCTCGGGAACTTGTTCATTTGTTGATTCCAATACCTGCAGCGAAGCTTCAAACAATTCCAATCCCGATAATTGGTTCGCTTTCGCCACTGGTACCGTCCACTGGCAGTGGCGCACCCCGACCAACCGGACCGGCGGCGATAACCAGCGATATACGAACATCAACGGGGACAATGGCCGCCGCCCCGTCGGTCGCCATAATGGCATGATCAATATCGCTTGGGTTGACGGCCATGTCTCCACTATGAAGCCCAGCAAGTTCATCGGTCCGATGCCTTCGGGCTATCCCTACGGCGATCCTGACAACTCCTGGGATAATAGGTAACCCGGTAGGCGACGCCTAGTATAAGCAAAAAACATCTGAAAGAACAAGGAAAGAGAGAAAGAGACGATGAAGAAGAAGCAGAGATTTACGTTGATTGAGTTGTTGGTTGTGATTGCGATCATTGCGATTTTGGCTGCGATGCTTTTGCCTGCGTTGTCGAAGGCTCGTGAAAAAGCGCGTGCGATCTCGTGCGTGAATTCGCTGAAGCAGTTGAACCTAGGTCAAGTGATGTACGTTGACGACAACGATGGTCGCTTCCCTCCGGGAATGATTAAATTTCCAGACGGCAGGTACTGCGGCTGGTGGGGTTTCTTTACGGAGTCCTACTATGGTGACAAGAAAGTCCGCGTTTGCCCGGCTGACAGGCACGTGAATGTCAACAACTTGCAGTATGGTGGCAATGGCAGTGCCGGCTCCTTCGGCTGCCAATCCAATCTGAGCGATTGGCATTCAAGTTACACCATGTCGGACGTCCCCTCGCCTTCGGGAACCTGCACATTTGTTGATTCCAATACCTGCAGCGAAGCTTCAAACAATTCCAATCCCGACAATTGGCACTTGTTCACCACTGGTACCGTCCACTGGCAGTGGCGTACCCCAACCAACATTACTGGCGGCGATAACCAGCGCTATACGAACATCACTGGTGACAATGGTCGCCGTCCTGTTGGTCGCCATAACGGCATGATCAATGTCGCCTGGGTTGATGGCCATGTCACCTCCCTAAAGCCCAGCAAGCTCATCGGTCCGATGCCCTCAGGCTATCCCTACGGCGATCCCGACAACTCCTGGGACAACAGGTAATAATCCGTTGCGACATCTCTTAGCTTAAGCAAAAAGCCACCCCGTCGAATCCAGGTTCGGCGGGGTGTTTTTATATTGCACTGATTGTTATTCTTTGGCGTGTTTGTCTGCCGTCATTACGGTCTCATGTACATTCCGCCATTGATATCGAGGCAGATGCCTGTGATGTATTTGCCTCCTTCTCCTGCTAGGAAAGCTGTCGCGAGTCCCACGTCCCGTGGTTCTCCCAGACCGAGGGGGATGTTTGCCGCCAGTTTATTGACTCCGTCATCGCCGTGTGTTTTGTAGAGCAGTTCGGTGGCGATGATTCCGGGTGCGATTGCGTTGACGGTAATCCCTAGGGGTGCTGCGGTCCTTGCCAGGGTTTTGGTGAATCCCAGAATGCCTCCCTTTGTTGCGGCGTAGTGGACATGGCCGTACAAGGCGCCTTGGTGGGCGACTACGGAACTCATGTTGATAATCCGTCCGTACTTGCGTTGTTTCATCCGCTCCATCGCTTCCTTGCTGACCAGGAACATGCTCTTCAGGTTGGTATCAAGGATGAAATCCCAGCTTTCCTCTGTGATCTCGAAGATATTTTCCGCTCGGGAGGTACCGGCGTTGTTGACCAGGATGTCAAGACGGTCGAAATGTTCGTCCAAGACTTTGAAGAGCGACTTGACTCCTTCGGCGGTTCCGACATCTGATTTCGCGAGCACGCATTTGACTCCAAATGGCAGGATTTCATCCTTGGCATTCTGGGCTTCCTGGTCGTTTGATAGGTAATTAAGTACGATGTCTGCGCCTTGTTCGGCAAGGACCAATGCGATTCCCTTGCCCAATCCCCTGGATGCGCCTGTGACGATGGCTACTTGTCCCTTAAGTTCGTTGCTCATGGCTGGATTCAATAGTATTGTTCAATTGTTAGAGATTTGATTTTGATATGGTTTGGCACTTTTCCAGATCGAACCGAATGATTGTAGTGCCTTTACAGGGCACTGTCTTCTGGTGGAGTCCTCTCCCCATGCTTAAGCCTGGGGTTAAGCATGGTTAAGTGCCTACGGCACAATGTATTATGTATTTTTTTGATCTGCCTGATCCGTCCGAACTATCGCCCGAGTCTAGGCCGTATTAGCTGCTTATTTGTTCTTGGCGGGCAACCTGACGAAGTTGTCCCCTTGCTTTTCAAAGGGTTCGATGGCGACCTTGTGCTCGCCTTTCTTGGCTTTTTTCCAGTCGCCGACATGGACTGAGCGGACAAGCTTAGTGCCATTCGGATTGGTTGGCGAAATCGGCAGGAAATCAATTCCCGTTCCGGCGGAGAAGCGGATGGTCTTGACGAGATTGATGTCTTCGTCAATGACGGCGCAAGGATGCCCACCCTTGGAGGCGTTGTAGAAGAAGATGTAGAGGTACTTGCCATCTGTCGTGATGTTTTGCGCTCCGTAATGGGTTTCGAATCCATGGTCGAAATTGACGACTTTGATTTCGTTTAAATCGAGGTCGAATTTCCCGATTTTGTTTCCACGGTGCGGTGTATGTGGATTGGGTCCGATGCCGACGAATACGGCGTCGTTGAGGACTCCGATTCCATCGAATCCATGGGGGTAGCTGATTTTCTTGATTGGGTTGAGGTCGGCGTCGAAGACATGTATTTCGCCACCTCCCTTGAGTGAGACTGCGGAGTAGATTTTCCCTTTGTGGTATGCGACGTCTCCGTTGTGGTTTGGCAGGCTGACTTCCTTGATGAACTTCCCGTTCCAGTCGAGCTTGATGATGCCAAGGACGTACGACAGGTAGATGGCGTCTTCCGAGACGCAAGCCCCCTGGATGTGGCCGGTCACGGATTTGATTTGATCCGGTTCTATGATCAATGTTTCCTGGATGTCCTGGGCGTTGATGAGCGTTGCGAAAACGAGCGCGATCAAGGCGAGAATTTTCATGTGCGATCCTTCTTTTGATGGTTGTCGTGAAGCGGGCGAGTCGATAACTAAACTAATAACATAAGGTACATCATCGGCATGGCAAGCCTAAGGCATGTTTTTGTGTTATCTTCCAATATGGGGGAATTAATTGACAACTGAAGACGAAATCCTTATATTTTAATCTAAAAAAGCAGTTGAAACTGGATTTTGTTCCTAATTGATTGATTCTCAAATGGTTGTAGGGTTTGCTCCGTTCGCCGTGCTGGTGAATTGAAATACTTCAGTCTTCTGTAGCGCCTTTAC
>DBPZ01000093.1 GCA_002305655.1 Lentisphaeria bacterium UBA1407
TTGTGCTTCCCCCTGCTCGACTTGACCTTCAGGCGCGCCGTCTCGGCGACGATGCTGGCCCAAATTGCCTCGAAGCTTTTCATGAGGGGGAAAAACCGCCGCGCCCGTGTGGCGGCGGATGATTTCAACCGTTCCGGTGAAGCTTATGTCGTCCGGATCCCGCCCGGACGACTCCGCCGCCTCGAAGATCGCCTTCCTGACCACGTAGTGCGCGATCAGCAGGCCCCAGAACTCCTGCCTCGCCAGCGCCGGCGTCTTGCTCCTGAGTCCCTTCATGGCTCCCCCCAGGATGTGCGGCTTGACCTCGTCGTACAGCAGCTCCGCCTCCCAGCGCTCGTGGTACAGCGCGGCCAGCTCCTGCGCGGGGAAGGCGGCTTCGTCCATCAGCGAGGTGACCAGCCGCCCCTCGCCGACAACCTTGCGGTCCTTGTCGCAGATGCAGTAGTTGATGACGCGGACGGTCACCTCCATCCTTTCCCCGTGCGCATCCTTGCGGCGCCTTACCGTCGCAAGGCAGCTGCCGTCGGCAAGCTCCCCGTCCGGCAGCAGCGCCATGCTGTCCTTGGCGCGGAAAAGGAAATGGGAGCCGCGCCCGACGACGGCAAGCATGTTGCGGCAGCTGGGATGGAACCGGTCCCCCAGCAGGAGCGCCCCGGAGGGCAGGCGCTCCAGGAGCGCGTCGGTCAGCGCCGCCTCCGAGTCGTCCTTGGCCCCGAGCGTCTTCGGCTTCCCGTCGTCGCCGCGGGTGTCGGCCATCTCGGCGTCGAACATGCACCGGGAGCCCACCTCCACGAGCGCGTTGAAGCGAAGCTTCGGGCAGGGATGCCGGTTCTTGCCCCCGTCGTTGGCTATGGGGTATTCCTTCCTGATGGCCTTCTCGTCGGGAAGGTCGAGGTCGCTGCCGTCGATCGCGACGAGGCGAAGCCCCTTGTGGAAGGACCAGGACTTCGGCCGGCCGGCGTCGGCCAGCGGCCTGCAGACGATCTTGAACAGAAGGCGCATGACCTCGTCGCCCAGCCGGGTGCGCCCCTGCGATATGGCGGACTCGCAGGCCGTGCCGCGGAAGCAGCCCGGGAATATCCGGGACAGCCCGTTGAGGACGTACTTCAGCACCTCGGCGGTCGAATGGCCGGAGAAGAAGCCGAGGAAGATGACGTAGTAGATGAGAAGCTCGACGGACAGCTTCCGCCGCCGGATGGTTTTCTTGGAACACTCCGCCATGGCCTCGCCGATGGCGGAAACTGGCACTGCCTTCACCAGGCTGGCTATGGAGACTTGGTCGCAGGGACTGAGCGAATGAAAGGTCTTTTTGGTTCGGGCCATGCCGCTGCCTCCGTTAGGTTGATGCTGTTGCCGGTGCACCTTGCACAGGCATGTGCCATAATATAGCTGGGGAACAAGGAAAAACAAATCATAAGTGAAGAGTATTGGACATATGAGCCCCATGAGACGAGTGAGACCAAGGGGACTAGGACATGAGACTGAGACTATGGGACTTGACGTCGGTTTTTGGAACCTTGAAGGTTCTGGGATTGAGACCTATGACTGGAACTTGATTTTCTCCGTAAAACCACTCCAAAACAGAAGGCAAATTTTCACCAGTTCCGTACTCAAAAGCGATGTGACATACCCTTTTCTACCCAATTTGGAGAAAATGATTTTTGATGTGGCTGACGAGGGACAAAATGACGCGATGTTACTTGGAAGGATGTAGAATACCAACCCGAAACCCAAGGCAAATTTTCACCAGTTCCGTACTCAAAAGCGATGTGACATGCCCTTTTCTAGCAGATCTGGAGAAAATGTTGTTTGTCGAGTAAAACCAGCATGCCCACAAGCGAAGGCAAAAACTGAAATTTGTTCTCTGCTGGACACACGCAAATACATTCCACTCATCATTGGCAATTCTCATTTCAAACCATACATTCCTTTGGCATGTATTTCGAGAAGTTCACCAGCCAACCACAATCCAACAACAAAGGAACCCCATGCATCGCTACGCAATCTCTTTTTCAGACTCCACCATCATGGAGCCGACCTGGCAGGAAGCCATCGTGCAAGCCGCCATCAAACGCATTGAATTTTCATGCTCGGCAGCTGTGAATGCCTCCAACATGGAGGAAAAAGTCAATACGCTGGGCAAGCTCCAGGAAGCCGGCAAGGTCATCGTCGCCTCCATCCATATCCCCTTTGGCGGAGGATGGTACTTCGCAGATCCCGACGAAAACGCCCGCGCCGAGACAGTCAAGAACACAATCGAATTCATGGAAGCCTGCAAGCCCTTGAATTGCCCGGAATTCACACTCCACGGATCGCTTGAGCCTACTCCGCCGGAACTCAGAAACGACTACATGAGGGCTTGCAAGAAAACTCTCGCAGAACTGGCGCCGACAGCGAGAAAACTCAAGGCTCACGTCAATGTCGAAATCCTACCAAGAACATGCCTCGGAAGAACTGCCGAAGAAATGGCGGAAATCATCGATGGACTGCCGGAAGAAATCGGAGTCTGCTTTGACGTCAACCACCTGAATGGCTGCCCCGAAACACTTCCACAAGCGATCCACCTGCTCGCAGACAGGATCAACACCTTCCATATCTCCGATTACGATGGCATTGATGAATGTCACTGGTACCCATTCATGGGATGTATCGACTGGGCTGCTGTCATGGAAGCTATCAACAACCTCAAGAACGACGTCCTTCTCATCTTCGAATGCGCCGGATTCGTCAAGGTCCCGCAAAAGCGCCCAATGGATCCAAAAATCATCTTCGATTCCATGCTCCACAACGCATTCCTGCTGGAAAACGCCACTGAAATCATGCGCCGAACAAAGGAACTTGTCCTGAATTGAACCACTCGATCCGGCGTGACCTTTTCGCTTATTACGTCAATTTCTGGCCTTTCAGCTTGCCTGGATATGCCTCCGCCTATTTTGCCAGGTCGCACAGGGCATGTACATCGATGGGCGTCGTACCCCAAATCAACGACTAAGCCAATGGCAAGGCGATACGTCGCCCCTCGCGATCCGAAATCAAACCAGCTTCCAGAATCTCCTGGGCATCGCGGGAAATGACGGGATTGCACATCCCTGTCGCCGCAGTCCCCGTATCGAGGCAATGCACGAAATGCGCCGCCGCATTGACGTTCCACTCCTTGCGTTCGTCAAGTTCCACTTCGGCAGGCGCCTTGCGCGGCTCCGTGGACATCAACAACTTGCCCGAACTCGTGATCAGAGTTCCCTTTGATCCCAACACGACCATATCGTGATAGGCTGGGATTTCGCACCAACTTCCCTCGGTTCTAGCGACGGCGTTGTCGAAGAAAGCGATGACCATTCCGTTATCGTCGGTTTCCAGATAGTCCTTGACCAGCCTCTGCCTCCAGCCCATGACGGCCTTTGGCATTCCGAGAATCAGGCGAATCAGCGCCGCTCCGTAGCAGCAGTAGTCCATATAGGCGCCTGCGCCGTTGAGCTTTTCGTCATAAAGCCATTTCCAGAAGTAGGGGTCGCAACCGATTTCCTTAGGCCCGTGGTGCGCCATTCGGACTCTGACGTCATAGACTTGTCCAATCGCCCCTTCTTTCAGGAGCCTCAAAGCCGTCTGGTAGTTGGCTCCCCAGTTGGTTGCCCAGTTCACCATCAGTTGAACGCCATTCTTTTCAACCGCGGCCATGATCCTGTTTGCCTGTTCAAGGGTTGCCGACATCGGCTTTTCAATCAGGATATTGACGCCGTGCGCCGCCGCAACCTCGGCGATGTCGGCAGTCCTGGAGTTCTCGCTGGTAATCAGCACAATATCCATCTTGCATTCCTCAAACATCTTGCGCCAATCCGAATACGGAACAGCATTGGGATACTGCTTGACAAAACGCTCGCGCAACTCGTCAACCTGCTCGCCGACTGCGACCAGCTCGCAACGAGGATGGTCGTTGAATACACGGGCCAAACTCCAAATGTGGTCGTGAACCAAACTCGCTACGCCAACACGATATTTCTTGTCCATCTGAAACCTCCAAACTCTTTATACGCGATCCGAACGCCCCCAATACAACGGCAACGGAAAAACCAATCGCCAGAAATCCTCGTCCTGCTGACAACCCAGATCAGGCATGAACGGACCGAAAAACAATTGCGCGGCCTCGCGACGCGTCAATCGTATGTTCGATGCCCGACACGTGTCAGATACCATTATCTTCTCGCCCTCCTTGAGAATAGATACCTTCTCCCCATCATCCAACTCGATGATCCGCTCGCCGCTCCAATTCGCCAGACGACGACGCAAGTACGGCATGTACGAGTTCAATGCTCGACACATCGAATTGACACGAACCATCGACGTAATGCTAACACTATAGCTGCCGGCATAATGCATGAACATATGCTCTGTCTCACCGGAACAAGCCATGGGAGGCAACGCCACTGACCAGGACGATGAACGAAGGAGGAAGCGCAAGATCCGTTCAACGCCCGCGCAACTTCCAGCATAGTCAACAATCTCGCCAGGCTTGACTGAAATGTACGAAAATCCCGTGTCCTCGGTTTCATCGATGTAGGTCACCGCCCCAGGACGCGAACGTGACGCCTTGAATGCCTCAACCGAATCGTACACTGACGCCGTCGGCTTCTGCTTGAATACCTCCCACATCTTCGCAGCATCCTCGCCGCTCCCCTGATAGTCCCTCAACTCGTTGGCATGAATGGCTTCTGCCTGCTCTTCGAACCTTACCGCGTCAGCCGTCACACTAACCATCCGCATCACTCCGGCATATTCCCAGCCGAAGTTCCCGTATCTTGCGCGATTCCCGCCAAGCAAGCTCAGCGACCAGCCTTTCTGGTTCATGTCGTCAATCACATGATTCAGCAATGCGCTCATGCAGCCGGTTCCGCGATAGGGCTGCCAGCAATGAACATTGCCGATCCCCCCGCACGACAACTCCGCATCACCCATCTTCAAGTTGCGGGGAATCAGCTCGACACCGGCGGCAAGCTTGCCGTCAACAAACGCAAGATGCCACTGCTCCATCGCCTCAGCACTGGGATTGACAACATCCGGAAAAATCACCTCGAAACGCTGATGGGAAGGATTCCGCTCACGAAAACTCTGTACCAACTGCTCCAACAACACAGGATAATCACTTGGTTTTCCACGCCTGATCTCTATCATTGACTCGACTCCTGGGGTTCAATGGACCTTGTTTTATTGCTCGAAAAACGACAAGCAAAATATCGTACACTATCAAGAAAAAAACAACCTCAAACAACGCTTTTCATGTTCTCATTCAGGGAAAAACTACAGGATACAACAAGATTATATCAATTCCTACCTGAATTCAAATATTAGCACAGTTCAAATCGTTTTTTAAAAGCAGCAATTTATCTAAAAACCAACTATGGTTTTCAACACAGGAGACAATGGCAATGTCAGAGAAAGACAACGAAACAAAGGTCACCCAAGCGGCACCTATCGAACTAGTCGAAAAAAAGCAACCCAAAATCAAGGTTGAACCACCAATCCCAAGCCAGGACAAGAGCGAAAGCAAACCTGCTGAACCAACTAGCGGCTACGCAGAACTGATGGCTATTTCTTCAGAGGAGGGGGTCCTCGCCGCACTCAAGCCACAGCCAGGGGAAGCTGACCCGATCGTGGAATTGTCCGAAGCCGGCGAGAAGCCCAAGCTCCCATGCTGGCTCACCACAATCTGCTTCGTCGCATTGCTCACGATGGCGACACAGATCAAGCTCCCAGTACCCGAGTCGATCGCCAACGCACTCCACTTCCCTGCACTGGCAAACGGCATACTTGCACTGGCTGACATCGGCTTCCTGGCCGCGGCAATCGCCGTCGCAGTCTACATGATCATCTCGAAGGCGACAATCCGCCTGCATATGGCAGTCCCGTTGGCGGTTCTGGGCATTGCCCTGGCCAATGTATTTTCGCGTCCCGGCCTGGACGGCGCGATTGAGATCGCCCAATTGGCAGAACAGCTTTTGGGCGGCGTCGTACTGTTCGCCTTCATGACCCGCTACATGCCACGCACCACGCTTGCGGCGGTTACCACCGCCATCGCGATCAACCTCGCGGTCGCCATCTTCCAGTACATCACTGCGGGATTTTGGCTCACCCTGGCTCCTGCGGATGTCAACGCGCTCCATTGGGGCTTCGGCAAGGCGATGACGGGCTTGTTCCGTTCCAAGATGGCATTCAGCTTCTTCCTGGCCGCCGCCGCCACCTGGGCAGCCCCACAATGGTTCAACTGCAAGCGCGCATGCGACGTGATTTGCGGCGTCAAGTGCTTCGTCGCATTCCTCGGACTAGCGGCAATTTTCTTCTTCATCCCCAACGGCATGATGAAGGTCATCGCCATCGTTGCCCTCATTGCCTCCACGGCAGTCGTCAGCACCAGGGCAGCTTTGTCAACCGTCTCAGCTGCCGCACTCGCGATCTTCATTACCTGCTTCATTCCGGACAATGCCCCCAGGCAGGCTTTCCTTAACTCGATCTCCCCGCTTAAGGGCGAAAACTATGTCGCCAATGCATCCGTGCTCTTCAACCAAAGCAAGCCAGTCATACGAGATGAGGCTTTCGAAGAGGCACACGAACTCAAAACATGCTACTACGACACCATCGCCGCTTTCAGGATGGGCGCAAAACTCCCCTGGCATGGAGTCGGCTCAGGAAAATACCAAACCAACATCAGACGATGCTATCAGCCTGACCTGCCTTCACCTCCCGGAGTCAATGACATTGAAACCGACACGCAGTCCGGCTGGGGAATCCTTGCCGCCACGGTAGGCTTTCCAGCCACGATGCTCATGCTCTTTGCCTTTGCCATCGCGATCGGTGCCAACATCAAGCGTTCCCGCGAATCAAATCTTGCCGCTGGCGCCGCGATTTCACTGGTCGTCCTCTCCTTGGGAATGTTGATTTCCGATCCATTGACCCGTGGCCTTGGATGGTTTGTCGCCCTTGCCCTGGCGTCATCGAAGCTGCCTTACCGCAATGAATATGCCTATCGCGAATTCAGCATTTGGAAGATCATCATGATCGCCATTCCGATTGGCGCATTGATCGTGCTGGTCGCCGCGCGTCCGGCCATCGAAGACCCTCTTGCCAACGCACCGGCAGCGTCCGCCGAACACACCACGAAGGCAGTAGTCAGATGCACCGACAGCGATTGCAACCCTGAACAAGCCGCCGCCATAGTAGACGCAGAGCCTGAACCAGCCGACGACAAACCCTTCAATCCCTCCGACAACGAATTGTTCATGGTGCTCAATGCTGCTAGGGCCACACAAGTCAGCGTGCCGATGACAAAAGAAAAGGACGACGAGGTTCCCGAAGGCGTCATTCTCGAAATCAAAGACGGAACGGGAGTCCCGCCAGAAGGAAAGAACCCAGACCTGGAGTACGGAGGCGCAGTCTTCGAATTTGAAACAGCGGAAGACTTCAATGCGGAAATCTGGCTCAATGTTGTCTGGGATGGCTCTTGCGGAAACACGATCGACATCAAGCTCGATGACGAGAAACGATCAGTAACCGTTGGAAACGACGGAACTTATAATGTCTGGCACTGGATGAAATCACCTAAATCCTATAGGCTCAGGGCAGGAAAACACAAGCTCTACGTCCTGAACCGTGAAGACGGAATCAAACTATCTCAAGTCTTCATTACCAACGACAAGAACACCGTCCCTTCAGGATTCGAAGAAGAATAAAACCATGACAGAAATCCGAAAATCCATCTCTATTGCCTGCGTCGCGCTCCTCGCAGTTGCTGCGCTGATCGCAGAACCTGCACAACTGCAGGCACCTGAAATCAACCTGGACAAGGCCACGCCGCAAGAATTCCTAAATGCAGTCAGGGAACCTCTAAGAACAGATGCGTGGGGCGAAATCAATGGACGAATAACACATGCCGCAAAAAATCGTGACAATAACCTGAAAGGTGAGATCAGGGTCAGGATAACATTTGCAAAGCAATCGCTCCACGCACAAATCGTACTCAATGATAAAAATGTCTATGCACTGGAACAGGCTAACGCTTCAGGCAAAAACACAAGCATCAAGCTCGATTTCCCAAAAGATGAAGCAAAGCCTAGCCTGTTCGATTTCGGACTCGAACCAGAAGATCTTACCTTCGCATTCATATACTGGGATTTCATCGAGGAACTCCCAAGAGTCGAAAGCCGAATGAGAGACTGCAGGATCATGAGGCTCGCCGACCCAACCGGCAAAGGCGGCACTGTCCTCGTCTGGTTCGATACAAGACATGGTTTTCCAATGGAAGCACAATGGTTCGAAAAAAATGCTCAAGCACCTTGGAGAAAACTTGAACTCAAAGGCGCTAAACGACATAAAAATGGCTTGTGGTTCGTCAAGGAAATGAGACTCGAGGCAATCGACAAATCCTGGAAAACACAGGTGAAATTCGACCACGCAGAAATCAACCCCGTCGAAAACTAAGCACGACAAAGCGAAAAATCTTCGGTTTCGTACTCAAAACGCATGTGACATGCCCTCTGAATACCAAACTGGACAAACGCATTTCCCTGCATTCAGCATTCAGCATTCAGCATCCGGCGCAATATCTAGTCAGCAAGCGTTCGTATTTTTCAAACCCGGAAATGCTCATCCACTCGTCGCGAGCGTGGGCGCCATCGCCTGGCAAACCGATAATGCCTATGGGTATGCCTAGCCCCATCAGATGGCGGGCATCGGTAGCACCATGCATCTTGCAAGTACCAATCTTGCGATCAGGATACTCGCGACCAATCTCAGCCATCAGCCTTTGTATCATCGGATCCTTTTCGTCGGTATAGACTGGGCGGCACTTGTGCGCTGAAGCCTTCACTTCCAGCCCTGTCAACTCCTTCGCCTGCGCCAGGATGACATCGTAGTCCTCCTCGTTCACATAGCGGATATTGAGGGTCATTTCCGCCACGTCTGGGATTTGGTTTGATGATCTTGGATCTCCCGCCCGTGCCACGGTCGCCTGCATCGTATTTTGCCAGCTATCCTCGGAGGTCACTGTTGGCCATATCGCACGAAACTTCACGTAACCGTCAATCAATCGATCCAGCGCATTGTCGAAGCACCAAGGTCTCGAGGAATGCCCCGCCGTACCGTACGCCTTCAAGTGCAAGGTGATAATCCCCTTCTGCGCAATCGCGATCGAGCAACTTGGCCCGTCCAGTACCAATCCGACCTTTCTGCCAACGTATCCGCGTGAAACCATTCCGCCGGTGGTATGCCCGCCATGCTCCTCGTCAGTCGAGAAGATCGTCCCCACGCTTGCCTTGCCACGCAGATTCGCCATCACTCGCAACGCACATATCGCCTGTCCCTGATCGTCATGGACGCCTCGACCATAAATTTTATCGCCTTCAACACGAGGAACAAACATGGAATCGTCAGGCGCGACAACTACGTCCAGGTGGGCATTGAGCAAATAATCCGCAACCTTCCCCGGTTCTGTGGACACATACAGTGCCTTTCGACCATCGAAGTCCTCCTCGGAAACAAATAGCCCCGCGTCCTCCGCGTACTTGCGCATAATCGCTACCGCGCAATTTACATTTGCCACCTCAGACGTGATCGCTCGGCATCCCATCAATTCACCCAACATCTCAAGAACGCTCTTCATCAGCCCTGACCTCGCTTATTTCTTTCCGTTTAATCCATACAAAAAATCCCGCACTTGATCCTTTCCTACAAGTGCGGGATGACTCGATCATTCACGACAACCCAACCCCTTCGACCGATTCACGTGAAGAGATGGAGGTTCACATTAATAGTTCTTGTGGAAAGCAGGACGGTTGATCTTCCAAACCGGACCTTGCTTCTTTTGAATCACGTATTCGGGTTCGATGATTGGCGCCCAACCAAACGGGAATGTCACCAATTCAACAACGCCAACCACTTCTCGGCAGAGGAAACGCCAGACTCCAAGCCCAACGCCCTTGCTGATGCCGGCCAGATCGCCTTCCTCTTCCGTCAAACGAATCACGTTCAAGGGAATTTCCAAAACACCAAAGGCAATATTGCAGACACCGCGACCGAATTGATCGGCAGGGAGACGACGTGCCAGTTCTTCGTCATCCGCGTACTGATCGTCCTTCTTGGGATCCAATGCAACAATGCCCGCGAAGAAATCCGCCACTTCCAGAGCGCGGATTGAAACGTATCCGTGAACCAGGAACAAATCCAGCTGTGCGCGGATATCCCACTTGGACTCTTTGTCCCGCCACATCGTTGTTGCATTCTTGTCGCCACGCGGGAAATACAGCTTGTCGGTTGCGCCATCCAATTCAGCGCGCCAGGGACCGAAGCACGCCGTTGCATAGTAACCTTCATGGAGATTGAAGATTGGGGTTCTTCTCGCGTAGTAGTCAATGAGCCACAGGGGCGGGAGGAAGTGCGGGAAGTCGACGCCGCGCTCAAACGTAGCATACGCCCCCAGCTTCGCATAGTCCGTCAACGCAATTTCAGCTCCAATGCCAGGTCCTCCGGCAACACCGCCGCGTACAATGTCAAGTATATCGCTGATTCGATTCCAAATGTACAGCTCGGTCCGAACAATCAAGGCATTCAGGTCAAACTGTTCCTCGTAAGCACGGGTCTCTACCATCAGAAGGGCAATCACGACAACGGCACAACGGATGGTTTTCCCAAATACACTTCTCATTTCCTTCATAACTCTTCCTTCTTGCTAGGGGTTTCCTGCGTTATGATTCTATTTGTTTAATTATTTTCGTACTATCTGTAAAACAAAATAATATACCCACCCTTTTCGGAAAATAGCAAGCCTTTTGACAATTATTTTGCCATATTCCTCACTTTTTTTCGTTTTTTTCTATATTTTTCTATAAATTCTCGAAGTCAATTACCAAAATACCCCATATAATCAATAAAATCAACTCTTTTATAATAACTTTTGATGACATTTCTTCTTCCCATACTATCTTTACTATTATAAGGGCATCGCCCAAAGGAAGTCAACAACCCATCTGAAACCACACAAAAACCGGAATGCTCCCATGGCAAAAAAACTCAATCTCGCCATTATCGGCTGCGGCAGCTTCGCCAGCAGCTTCGTCACCCTCTTCAAGATCCACCCGCTCGTTGAAAAGGTCTATGTCTGCGATCTCATCCGAGAGCGTGCCGAAACCTACTCCAAGAAATATGAAGTCCCTATCATAGACTCCTTCGAGGACGCCTTGGCTTCACCTGAAATCGACTCCGTCGCCATCTTCGCGGAACGCCACCTCCACGGTCCCTTGGTCATCAAGGCACTCGAGGCGGGGAAGCACGTCTACTCAGCGGTACCGATGGCATCAGAAGTCCATGAGTGCCAGCAAATCGTCGAAACCGTCAAGCGTACAGGACTCACCTACATGATGGGAGAAACCTGCTACTACTACCCAAGCTCAATGTTCTGCAGGTTCAACTTCCAAAAGGGAACTTTCGGAAAATTCGTCTACGGCGAAGCGCAATACCACCATGACATCATGCACTTTTCGGACGCATTCCGCTCAGACAAGAAAACCGCAGGCGTACCACCGTTCTTCTATCCGACGCACTCGACCGCCATGCTCCTTGCTGCCGCAGACTCATACTGCACCAGGGTCGTCGCATTCGGATACGAGGATTCCGAGGAAGACGGATTCTTCCGCAAGGGAGTCAACCTTTGGGACAATACCTTCTCGAATTCATATTCCCTGATGAAACTTGCCAACGGCGGAACGGCTCGAATCAACGAATGCAGGCGAATCGGCTACAAGGCGCCCTCCTCATACGTCTCATCCTTCTACGGAACCAAGGCAGGATACCAGTTCAACAACGCGCAGCACTGCCTTACAGAGCACACCAATACAGGAGTCATATTCACGGACGTCTCCGACCAAGTCAACCCTGCGGAAATGACTGCCCACAAGGATGAACCAGACTTCAAGGGCAAAGTCGCAAACCATACCTGGCAATGGAACTCCATCGCGCCAATCCAGGACAAGGAATACGAGCGTATACCGGAATGCTACAAGAGAAACCATACCATCAACGGGCACATGGCGTCACATCAGCTTCTGGTCGATGACTTCTGCACAGCGGCATTCTTCGGCAAGCTTCCAACCGTCAACGCATGGCTGGCAGCCCGCTGGACCATCCCAGGACTCCTCGCGCACCAATCCGCACTGCAAAACGGACAACCCATCGACGTGCCGGATTGCGGAAACCCGCCAGAATAATACTCCTCACCCCCCCAAACGCAATGCGTGGCAAGGACAACAATCTTCATCCTTGCCACGCTTCGTTTTTTGCGCTACGTTGACAGGTCAACCAATGACCAGCTCGGGGCAGTGCGTACGCAGGAACCTCTTGCATTCCTCTTGAACTTCCCTGGCGCTCCCGCACTGCAAAGCATAGTCAACCAAGTCTTCAGCCTGGTGCATGCGAATCCGCCGGATCACCATGCTCACGGACGGCAATGCAACAGGACTCATGCTCAATTCGTGAATCCCCAAACCCAAAATCAACGGAGTGTACAAGCAATCGCCAGCCATTTCGCCGCAAATGCTTACCCACTTCCCATGCTCGATGGCCACTTTCACAACGTCACGCATCATTCGAATGATCGATGGATGCGCAGGCTGGTACAAATAGCTGATCCGGGGATTCGAACGGTCAACCGCAAGCGAATACTGAACCAAGTCATTCGTGCCTAAACTGAAAAATGTCAGGTGACGCATCAATTGCTCGGCCATCAATGCCGCCGCAGGAACCTCAATCATGCAACCAACGTCAAGACGCTCGTTGAATGGTATTCCGGCACGACGCAAATCGTCCTTCACTTCCTCCAAAATCCCGATCGCACTCTCCAATTCCTCCAATGTGCTGATCATCGGAAACATGATGCGAACCTTGCCGTACGCACTCGCGCGCAATATCGCTCGCAACTGAATCTTGAAAATGTCAGGACGACTCAGCGAAAAACGTATCGCACGCATCCCCATGAATGGATTCAATTCGTGAGGCATCTTCAACTGCGACAGAAACTTGTCTCCGCCAATGTCCAATGTACGGAAAATCACCGAATACGGCTTAACAGCCTCAACCGTGCTACGGTACGCATTGAACTGGTCTTCCTCGTTGAAAAGGCTCATCCCGTTGATGAACAAAAACTCCGTCCTGAACAAGCCAATGCCTACATTGTGCTTCTTGGCGACAGTCAATGCCTCGCTCGGCAACTCGACATTCGCAACAAGGCAAGCCTGGTAACCGTCCAATGTCTCTACAGGATGCTTGCTCTCAGCCAAATAATGGTCAAATAATACTTCGGCGGCGGCACGACGACGGTCGAACTCCGAAACAACCTCAGCATTAGGCTCGACGAAAACCTCGCCCGTGCCACCATCCAAGGCAACTAAAGTCCCGTCCTCGACAACGTCCAAAAAACGCTTCTCGACCGCAACAATCGCGGGAATCCCAAGGGCACGAGCCAAAATCGCCGTGTGACTCGTACGACTCCCGCCACTCATCAAAAATGCCGCCACGCGCTTCGAGTCCATTCGAGCCGCAACGCTGGGAGGCAAATCGTCCGTAATCACAATCCACTGGTCATTGCCGCTGGAATTCGTCGGCAACAACGGTATGTCAACGTCAACCCCCAAGAGATTCCTGCATACCCGCTCGCCCAAATCCCGAAGATCAGCCGCACGCTCCCGCATGTACTCGTCCTTCAGCTGAGCCATCTCGGTGGCAAAGGAATCAATCGCAGAAGAAAAAGCCTTCTCCACGCCAATCAATTCGCGCTCCATGGTTCGACGAACAAGATCCGACAACGTAGGATCGCCAATCAAAAGAATGTATCCTTCAAACAAATCCGTCTGAGACGCGCCAAGGGTCTCCTTCAAATTCTCGCTCGCGTCACGTATCTGGGACTTGGACAACTCTACCGCACGATGGAGTCGCTCCATTTCAGCCGGAATGTCTTTGCGCGAAATCTTGCGGTCAGGCATCGAAAAGCCAATCCGGTCAACACGAAACGTGTGACCGACTACGGCACCCGAGGAAACCCCGGTCCCGCGAAACGTAGCTTTCATTGACAACTCTTCAGTGCCCACAACTTTCACCGCAATGATCAGAAAAGTACGCCACAATAGCCGACAGCGCATCCTGAGCGTCTGCACCCTTCGCAGACACCTTCAGACGACTGCCAGAACTCGCAGCCAAAGTCACCAACCCCAACATGCTCTTCGCATCGGCAACCCGCTTCCCATTTGACAAACTGAGCGAGCATGAAAAACCACTCGCCAATTGAGCCAAGCGACTCGCGCAACTCAAATGCAATCCGTGCTTGTTCAAAACAACCACCTCTGCATTCAAAACCGTTTCTGAAGAATCCTGTTCCATCTAACCTCGCAATCCACCAGCCCATAAACCAGTGGAATCAAGACCAGCTAAATCATTCGACAATACAAAAAAAAACGCCAAGCTTAATAAACAATTGTTTAATTTAGCATCAACAATATGATTTACAAGCTCATCACACTTCCTTATAACATTATTTACATCCATCACAAAACTTGATTTAAGAACCTTCGCAAGTACATTATTGATTTTATATTTTTTGCCTGGTAGTGAACCATAACACACAATGGCCAACCAGGATCAAGCATACGTAGAACGGAGGCGCAATGACTATGAATCATACTGTGGAGAAAATCGGAGGAACCTCAATGACTCGTTTTGGGGAAGTCCTCAAAAATGTTATCATTGGAAAACGCACGCCAGACAAACTGTACAACCGAATCTTCATCGTATCGGCTTACGGCGGAGTCACAAACCTCCTTCTTGAAAACAAGAAAACAGGAGAACCTGGAGTCTATGCCAAATTCGCGAACGGCAACGATTCATGGAAAGGCGCCATCGAGGAAGTCCGAGCGAAAATGCTTGAACTCAACAGGACATTCAAAGACCTCGGACTCGATATCGAAGCCGCGGACAACTTCATCAATGGCAGGCTCGACGGTATCAGAGACTGCCTAAATGACCTCAAAAGACTCAGAACCTACGGACACTTCAACCTCAAAGGATACCTCCCGCCAACACGGGAACTTCTCGCGGCAGTCGGGGAGGCACACTCGGCATTCAACTCAACGCTGATTCTCAAAAAGCACGGAATCAACGCTGTATTCGTCGACCTGACAGGATGGATGCATGACGATTTGCCGACATTTGACGAGGCCGTCACAAGAGGCTTTGAAAATATCGACTTCGCGACCTCAATGCCTATCGTTACGGGATATGTCAAGTTCGACGAGGGAATCATGACCCGATTCGACCGCGGATACTCCGAAATCACATTCTCAAAGATCGCCTGCATCACCCAAGCAAGCGAAGGAATCATCCACAAGGAATACCACCTCTGCACAGGCGACCCGAAAATCATCGGCGAAGACAAGGTCAAAGTCATCGGACACACAAACTTCGATATCGCGGATCAGCTCTCTGACCTGGACATGGAGGCAATTCACTCAAAGGCAGCAAAGGAAATGGAATTCAAAGGGATTCCAATCCGAATCAAAAACGCCTTCGAGCCAGAGCACACAGGAACGGTCATTTCGCGCGACTACGTCTCACCCATCCCACACGTCGAAATGATCTGCGGACGAAAAGACGTGGAAGCCATCGAGTTCCTCGACCCGGAAATGGTCGGGAAAGCCGGCTATGACTACCAGTTGATGCAGGCAATGGACATGACCGACATCTCATATGTCGCCAAAACGACCAACGCCAATACCATCACCATTTTCGTCCCGCAGAAAAACAGGCGCCTCCCCGAATGCCTGGAACTCATCAGGCAGAAGTTCCCCAATGCCACGATCAGGTGCATGGATGTCGCCCTAGTTGCCGTCATCGGAACCAACATGAGCATCCCGGGCTTCCTGTCCAAGGCCGCAACCGCACTCCATGAGGCCAATATCAACGTACTCGCCCTTGTCCAGTCAACAAGGCAGGTCAACATGCAGTTCATCATTGACAGGGAAAACTTCGAAAAAGCGCAACGTGCCCTCCACAAGGTCTTCGTCGAAGACGTCTAACCCTTGGAAATGGATATCGTCTACCTAGACAACCACCTCATGGTGGTCGAAAAGCCACACGGACTCCTGACTCAACCATCGGGAACCAGCCTTCCGTCACTTGAAGAACAAGCAAAAAACTATATCAAGACGACTTTCGGCAAGCCTGGAAACGTTTTCCTCGAAGCCGTCCACAGGATTGACAGGCAAGTCGCAGGACTCGTCCTCTTCGCCAGGACGTCAAAGGCACTTGCCAGGATGAACCAGCAAATCAGAGACGGGAACTGCCAGAAAACATATCACGCAATCGTACAAGGATGCCCAAAAGACAATCAGCAAACACTGGAAAACTGGATCCTTCACGATGACTTCAAGGCGAAAATCGTAACTCATAAAACAAAAGACGCGAAAATTGCAATCCTCCAATTCAGGGTCATCAAAAGACTAGGAGCTAACACACTCCTCGAAATCAACCTTGAAACAGGAAGATATCACCAAATCAGAGCGCAGCTCGCGCACATCGGATGCCCGATACTCGGAGATGAGAAATACGGGGCGACAACTCCGTTCAAGGACAATGCAATCGCGCTCCAGCACAAAATGCTAACAGTCCTGCACCCAATCTCGAAAGAACAAATCACATTCGTGGCAAATCATAACCTCGAACAACGGAACAGGTAACTATGACCGAACTCGAACAACTCATCCTCAAAACCCAGGAACAAGCACTCGCAGAAATCCAGGAGATCCAGGACGAACAGGGTTTCGAATCCGCTAAGGCTAAATTCATCGGACGAAAAGGATCGCTGACCGCACTGATGTCACAGATGGGCTCAGTCCCTAACCAGGACAAGCCTGCCGTAGGCAAAACGATGAATGCGGCAAAACAAGCGATCCAAAAGGCACTTGACGAACAAGCGCAGAAATTCAAGGAACAAAAGGAGGTCCAAGACGCACTCGACCTCTCGCTCCCGGGACGAAAGCCCAAAGTGGGACACAAGCATCCAGTCTCGCTCGTGATGGACGCCGCAGTCGCCATCTTTAGAAGAATGGGGTTCATCGTCGCGGACGGACCGGACATCGATACGGTCTGGAATAACTTCGACGCACTCAACGCGCCACTTGACCACCCTTCAAGATCACCTGAAGACCAATTCTACTTCAATCTCGAACGAGGTGACGACTACCTTGACCGGAACACGCTACTGCTCAGATCCCAAACCTCAGACGTCCAAATCAGAACGATGATGGCGCAAAAACCACCCGTCAGAATCATCTGCCCAGGACGCTGCTACAGAAGAGACACCCCAGACGCAACCCACGGCATGTCATTCCACCAAATCGAGGGACTCTACGTGGACAAAAACGTCTCTCTCGCAGACCTCAAGGGGGTTCTCGCAACCTTCGCAAGGGAAATGTTCGGAGACAAGACCAAAATCCGTTTCCGCCCACATCACTTCCCGTTCACCGAACCTTCGGTCGAAGCCGACGCATCCTGCTTCATTTGCGGCGGCGAAGGTTGCCGGATCTGCAAAGGATCCGGATGGCTTGAAATCGGTGGCGCCGGAATCGTCAATCCAGCCGTGTTCGAAAATGTCGGATACGACCCCGAAGAAGTCTCAGGCTTCGCCTTCGGACTGGGCATCGAGCGACTCGCCATGATCCGCTACTCCATCAACGACCTCAGGCTCCTCTACGACAACGACATCAGATTCCTCCATCAATTCTAACCCGAAACCGTCAACCCTCTTCCCTTCCCGCCAGTCAGCCAACCAGCTCCTGGCGGGGCTTTTTTTGCCCTACAACATCAGGAACGAGCACCCGGGATGCCAGTCACATTAATAATGAATGATGAATGATGAATGATCTGTCCGACAAGTCCCAGTCCAAGAAACGCAAGACCTACAAAAACCAATGTCAGGTCCCATAGTCCCAGTCCCAACTCCCAGTCCCATGGGTCGCATTCGTCCCGTTCGTCTCATAGGTCCCAGTCCCAGAACTCCGTTGATTCCGCAAGAAAAAACACCCTGATTTTTTCACACTTTCGTACTCAAATGCCATGCGACATACCTCCTGAATAGGCTTTTGAGGAATTCTTGCTTGCCCAGAAAACCGACACCACCCCGGGTGCCCAAACACCACCCCGGGTGCCC
>DBPZ01000069.1 GCA_002305655.1 Lentisphaeria bacterium UBA1407
AGAGGCAAGGGGGGAGCTTTAGATTTCTACATAAACAATCGCATCATATTGCGCTGCTCGATTTCCAAAGAACCGCGCCGACAAGCCGGGAGACCCGGGAAAATCGGCGATTCGACTAAGCTACACCGCGAACGCGCCTTTGCAAGCAATCGGGGGAAACTTTTTCGACTTTTTTTGCCGCGGAGCCGCTCCGATGCGGAGCCGGATTTCTGCGACGGATTAATAATGTCGCACACAATTCGCCTTTTGCAAATCAACAAATCGATTTTTTCATGATTTTAATGAGATTTTGGCATTTTCGGGGATGCATCGGTCCAATCAGCGGCAATTTCCCATGATTGTCTTGACGACTTTTCCTTTCAAAACCAGGCCATCATATGGGCAATTTGTTGACCTGGAGGCAAAATCAGCCACATTTACGGTATGGGTGGCATCCAAATCCAAAATGGTGATTTCCGCCGGTGCGCCGATTTTCAGGGTTGCCAAGTCAACTCCCAGGTTTCCGAGGAGTTTTGCAGGTCCCGTTGTGAATCGTTCTATGAGTTTCGCAATGGACATGCATCCTGTATGCACCAGCCTGTCCAGGCAAAGCGGAACAGCCGTTTCCAAGCCAACGATTCCAAATGGAGCCTTGCTCCATTCCTGGTTCTTTTCTTCAGTTGTATGAGGGGCGTGATCCGTCGCGATCATATCGATGGTTCCGTCCTCGAGTCCCCGAATCAAGGCAAGGCGATCTTCTTCCTCACGCAGGGGCGGCGCCATTTTCGCATTTGTTCCGAATTCCAGGCAAGCTTCGTGGGTCAGGCACAGGTGATGCGGTGTCGTCTCGGCAGTAACCTTGATTCCGCGATCCTTTGCCCAGCGGATCAAGTCAACCGACCCTGCCGAACTCAAGTGCTGGAGATGGATGTGGCATCCCGTTTCGCCGGCAAGAAGAATATCGCGGGCGACGATCAACTCCTCCGCCGACCTCGGCTGCCCCGGCAAGCCCAGCTTCCGGGCGACAGATCCATCGTGAAGAAGCCCCGGCTTGGAAAGCGACATGTCCTCGCAATGGTCAACCACCGGGAGTCCCGCCTCGGCGGCGGCAATCATGATGCGCTTCATCAAGCCTGCGGATTGCGGCGTCGAACCATCGTCGCTTAGCAAGGGGCATCCCGCCTTGCGCAAGGCCGCAGCATCCGTTTCGGTCATTCCTTCGCGCCCAAGGGTCAGCGCACCTGCCAGCGCAACACGCACACATGCCTTTTGGGCGATCAAAGCCAGGATCGCCTCCACATGCTCGGGCGTATCGGGAGCCGGAATCGTATTGGGCATTGCGACAATCGTGGTAAACCCGCCTGCCTTCGCAGCCGCAGTCCCCGTAGCAATGTCGTCCTTGTGAGTCTGGCCGGGTTCCCGCAGATGGACGTGGACATCAATGAAGCCAGGCGCAAGAATCTTGCCTGACATGTCAAGCCGAACCGGAGACGACAACTCCGACTCCGACGCTATCCGCCCATCCTTGATGCACACATCATGATATCCGTCCACGCCACGCGAAGGATCGATCACACGACCACCAGTCAAAATCCATTCTTCAGACATTGAGTTTCCTTAGTATTATATGTAATAGGTCATTCTAGTAAAGCCATCGACCGATGATTTCGTCCTGCCAAGATTTCGAGAGTGCCACGAACCTTGCCGAAAATCCGCATACCTTGATCATCAGGTTCGGATAGAGTTCCGGGTGTCGCTGCGCGTCCAACAATGTTTCTCGGTCAAAGCAGTTGGGCTGCAACAGGTGAATCCCCTTGGCGGCAACCGTCCGGAATATCGCAACCAACGCATCAACGGAAATGGATTTCCGGCAGAACGACACATTGAAGTTCGAGCCGCCAGAGAGATGCTCGTTTCGGATATCGCCCAACGAATTGATAACAGTGGTGATATCGGAACGGTTCCTGAAATCCGATGGGCAGAGTCCTTGTGCGAGGTACGCCCCGTCCCGACGCCCATCGGGAGTCGCCTTTGTCTTTTCGCCCCAGAACTTGAATTCCCGGTAGATCCAGGCAGCGAGGATGAAAGAACCTCCTCGGTCATTCTTGATTTCAAGGGTCTTGGCGTGCATTTCGTCAATGATCCGCCTCATCAAGTCGGTTGTAATGTCCGAATGGTCGCCCCAGTACGGCGCCCTCATCGCATGTTGACGCAACGCCTCATGCCCTTCCCAATTGCTACGGACGGCATCCAAGAACTCCGGAACTGTGCATGCCTTGTCGACGAAACAAACCTGGTTGATGGAACAAAGCGAATCGACCACATTCGCCAGGAATGCCAAGGTCATCACCCTGGGCTTGTACAGGCAACCGCCCGCCGTCACGTCACGCTTCGTCTCAAGACAGCCGTCCAGGCACACGGAATAGGTCGGATGCGGGCAGACTTTCGTGCTGACGCCGCCATACTTGGAGTAATCCGACATCACCTTCACAAACAATTGTATTGCATTTCCCAGATAGATCTGTACCAATTCCTCGAAGGATGACGCATTGTCCAGGCGATCGAACTGGACTCCCACCTCGCGCTCCTCGTCTTCATTGACATGGATGGTGGCTTCCAAGACGCGTGCCATAGAGAAATAGTTTGCCGTATCGGTCTCCTCGCAGCTGTCCGCATGTCCATTCCAGCATCCTGACGCATAGTAGCAGCGCGCCCGTTCCAGCGGCACCCCGTACCCTTGAATCAAGGGGATGGTGCGTTCGTCGTTCATCAGCGCATAGACATTGTGCCCGTCAACAATGGATTTTGCGATTCGTTCCAGATAATCCGTCGGGGAGGTCGATGAGATCCGGCAATGGAGCTTCGGGAAGACCAACGCCAGCTTCCAATGTGCGTCCAGGCACATTTTCGTCAGGTCGTTGTACACGGGATTGCCCTGTGCGTCACACCCGCCCAATGTGATTGGAATCTCCAACTCGTGCTCGGAATAGCCCTCGACGGTCCGCATTCCATCATAATGGCATTCCGCCACAAGAAGGAAACGGCAAATCAAGTCGTAGGCCTCTTCCTTGGTCAACCGTCCCGCCTTCAGGTCGTTCTCATAAAGATCGAGAAGCGCAAAATCAACTCGCCCCAAGGCGTAGATCGCCAAGCCATCGACGTAGGACAGGATTTCGCGAACAAACCACAGGGTGTTGAGTCCCTCGTAGAAGGTCCTCGGCGGCTCCCATGGACAACGAGACGCGGATTCGACGATCCGTTCCAGGTGCTCGCGGACCTGAATCGGCGGATTTTCAGCCAATCGCTTCCGAGCAGCATCCACGAACGTCAACTGAAGGGCGTGAACCGTCTCAAGACCATCCAGTGCAGTTTCGATGAACCGACGCTCCTCCGCTGTCTCGCATTCGGCCAATGCCGCCTTAGTCCTGGCATAGACCCCGGAAAAGCCCTCGCGCAAGATCGTGTCCAGCGGCGGCAAGTGATGAATCTCATCCGTGAAATATCCGCAGCACAACGTGTATCGTTGCCTGTTGCGATTGCCGAAGTGCTTCCGAGCCTCCTCGGGAATGTCCGACTCGAAGAATTTGCTGCATAGGCTCTTGACCACGGTACCAGGCTTGATTCCCGCCCAACCTCCATTGATTCCCGCCTCGAAATAAAACGGGGATTCATCGAAGAGGAACGGGACGAATTGGCGACGCATCTCGGCATATGAAACGCGCCTGAGTTCCAGCGCATCGTAGTCAGGATGCTCTGAAGCATAGGCACGAACGGCATCCATAATCCCCTTCACACTGGCGACTTGTTCCGGTGACTTGCACTCGGCGTGGCTATGGTCAGGATAGAATCTACGAAGTTCGGCTCGAAGTGCTGCATAAGTCTTGCTCATCATCCTGCTCCTGTTGTTCTACAAAAATGGCAATACGTGCTTAGTTGACATGATGTGCGTATCCAACAAAAAAGCTTTTAATTCATTTGATAATATAGTCCTGACTTCAATGATTATGAAGCGCAAAATGGGATTTTAAGGACAAACTTGCCATTACCACTCCTGTCTGTCAAGGATCCGATAATTGGCGGCCTCCCAGATATGAGTCTGCTCGATCGACTCCTTCCCTTCCAGGTCGGCTAGCGTCCTTGCCACGCGCAAAATCCTGTCATACGCACGGGCGGATAGCTTCAGGTCGTTGATCACCTGCCGAATCATCGCGATTCCATCCGAATCCAATGCGCAAAACTTGTCCAGCCAACGACCCTCCAGGCATGAATTGTCACGAAATGGCAATCCACGATAGCGTTCAGCCTGAATCTCACGGGCGGCAAATACCTTTGCTCGCAACGACGCCGAATTCTCGCCGGTTCGCTTCCTGGTCAGGATGTCGTCGCTGATCGGCGCCACTTCTATATGCATGTCAATCCGATCAACTAAAGGGCCCGAGATACGGCTCCTGTACGACTTGATCTGCAAAAAGTTGCATCGGCACGCACGAGTCCCATGTCCATAGTATCCGCAAGGGCATGGATTCATCGCCGCAACAAGCATCACCTTTGCGGGAAACACATAGGTTCCCGAGGCGCGTGCCAAGGTCACCTCCCCGTTCTCCAACGGCTGGCGGAGAACCTCCAGCGCATTCCGCTTGAACTCGGGCAACTCGTCCAAGAACAGAACCCCATTGTGCGCCAGGCTAATCTCGCCAGGACGGGGATTCGCGCTCCCGCCGACCAATCCGGCATCACTGACCGTATGATGCGGCGAGCGAAACGGACGACGCACCATCAATCCACTCTTCCCGTCCAAAACACCTGCGATGCTATAGATCTTCGTCACCTCCAATGCCTCCTCGACGGACAGCAGCGGAAGAATGCTTGGCAAACGCTTCGCTATCATCGATTTCCCGCACCCTGGAGTACCGATCAGCAGGATGTTGTGGTTCCCCGCAGCCGCCACCATCATCGCACGCTTCGCGCTTTCCTGCCCCTTGACGTCCTGAAAATCGCACATCGGATCATCCTGGCAAGAGGAGTACATCGACGATACGTCAACACGGACTGGCACCCCCAAGCTGGTGACCTTCAACTTTTGGATCACATCAACCAAGCTCCGTACCCCGAACACCTCGATGCCATTCGCCAAGGCCGCCTCCTGGGCATTCTCATCAGGAACCAGGATTCGACGGAATCCTTGGTCGCGGGCATGCAACGCAATCGCCAATGCACCCTGAATTCCGCGAACATGGCCATTCAGCGCCAATTCGCCAATCACAAGCGTGTCAGCCAGCATCCCCGGCTCAAGTTGATTCATCGATACCAGCATCGCCAACGCTATCGGCAAATCGTACGCTGTCCCGCTCTTTCGCAAATCTGCCGGAGCCAAATTAACAGTGGCGCGATAGGGAGGCATCGGCATGTGCATGTTGCGCAAGGCTCCCCATATCCGCTCGCGACTCTCGCGTATCGCAGCATCGGGCAAGCCAACCAAGATCATGTTCGGTCCCTGCCCAGAACCATCTTCAGATTCCAAACGCGTGCAATTGACCTCAACCTCAACAGTCTTGACCTCCATGCCACGTATCGCAGCACTGTATACACGTGAAAACATCCTTGCTCTCCTTTTTGACAAACATGACAATAGTAACCATAAATGCCTTCCATAACCAGCCTAATGTATCACGAATCTTGTAAAATGCAATTCAATTTTATTCCTTTTTAATGCATATAAAATCATAATAAGTCATACTGATTCCTTATGAATTATGAATTATGAATTATGAATTATGAATGCTGAATTATGAATGCCGTCTGACCCATCCGCCCCGTCTGACCCGCCCAGTCCCAAATCCTCTAATCCTGCCAGAAAAAGGCATGCCACATGCATTTTAAGTCGAAACCGACAAAAATTCAGGTCTTGTTTCTTTGATTTTTCGGGCAAAAAAAGCAGCCGAGCGCAGATTGCTTTTTCTGCGTTCGGCTACCAGTTCTGTTTAAAAGTGGCGTTTTATTCTTCCGCCAGGATTGCCTTGATGGAGCCGTCCGGGGCGAACCTGACGGCCTGGACTTGCGCATCAAAGGCAAGCTTTCCATAGATGCCGGTCTTGACTTGATCACGCTTGAAGGCGACTACAGTCCGCGAACCATCAGGATAAGTTGCCTCGACGCCTTGGATCGTATCGTTCTCCAGGAGCTTGAGGCTGGGTTTGGGGGACGCATCGCCATTCTTCCGCGGTTGGAGCACAGTGAGGAACGTGGTTTCGTAAGCAGCATAGGCGCAAGCTTGGAGATGCCACTGATGATCGTCAGCCTTCCTATCCGGTGACCAGGTTTGGGGCGGATCGAATAGGTCAGTTTGCTTGAAAGTGAGTTTCCGTGGCAGCAGGAAATCGGCGGTCATTGTCGCCTTGGGTCTTTGTATGGTCACGACACCTTTCTCTTGGTCGACCTCCATCTTATCCTTGGCGTGAAGCCAGTATTCGAAGCATTTTGGTTGCTTGGTTCTCAAAGTATCCTTGATAACGATCAACCCTGGCCTGACATGGACGATTTCCCTTAAAGCCAGTTCAAGTTTGCCGCCGTAGGCCGCTGTCGCGTCTCCCGCGAAGCTATCAAAATCGTCATTGTGGAAGAAGCGTGTGATTTTGCCTTGCGCCCTCCAGCCTCGGCCTTGCCCTACTCCGCCATCAAACGTAATTCCGCATTTTGCCTTTGTTGACCTGGTCCACTTGTCATGGTGCGGCGATCCGTAGTAGTTGTAGTGACCTGTCGGTATGGCGAGAGGTTCGCCGAAGGCTTCGATTGCGAACGTATTCTGGTCGTTATGCCCGTGCGAGACTGCGCCGTAGGGCGACGATCGGAAGCTTAGGGCGATGTCGTTGGATCTATCAGCCAGGTCAGTGTGGGAGCAGACGAGTCCGACTGAGGGGAAATACTTGGTTTGCGGGATGTCTCGCGGCGGTTTCGGCTTGACTTCCTTTCCCGAGAGCACGACGGCCAAAATGGAATAGGCATTGGAGCTTCCCTTGACATTGTATTGATCAGCATACCAACTCAGGTATGGATTATCATGGAGGACACCAAAATAGTATTCCAGCCAAGGGGATGTCATTGCTCCAGCTTGAAAACCATCGCCAAAGGGGGAAATGACGGATCTTGGCGGACATTGGTACAGGATGTAGTATCCCGTATTGGCGAAGAACGGCTTCCTCGAGATGTCGATCCCCGTCGCCTCCCGCAAAGCCAGCACGAAATGGAGCGCGAAATCCATATACGCACTCCAGTAGTGCGGTCCCTCGTTCCAGCCGCCGTCTTCGCCGCCCCATGCGGGATAGACTCCCCAATAAATCCTGACGATGTACTGCAGCCATTCCTTCGCTTCGTCGGGGACTTCATGGTAAAGGGCTATCGCCGCCTCGCCAAGGAAACCGATTTGACGTCCCGCATGGCTCTCGTACGGATTGTTGTCAAAAGGCTTGCGCCGTAGCATCCTGTAAATGTCACGTGCCCGTTCCGTCATCGACGCCTCGACCTTGGCGCGTTCCTCTGGAGTGTAGAGCTCGTATGTCCAATCGTAGGCACGGCATCCCCGCATCATGACCCACATGGCTGGCTCGTCGTTGTGGAACGTGTTTGTCGACCCCTTTGGATCCCATCCGAAGAAATGCAGGACCCTGCGTTTTGCCTCCGCCCCTGCCACGGGATCGCCAGTGAGCAGGTATGCCTGCGCCGCCTGCTGCATCTTGTCCATTGGCGGACGAGTAGCGCGGAAGATGGTGGTATAGGCCTGACTGCGCAAATCGCGGTCGGCCGGCAAAAAATCAGGTTCTGCGACCAGCTCCTCGCCGGCGTATTTTTGCACACGGGCGACCAGCGACTCCGCCGATGCCTTCAGGTTGCCGTTCAGCGCCCTCTCGCGCAACTTCGGAAGCCCCTCATGGGTGACGAACAACCTGGGACGGGCGGCTGAAACTTGAAACTTGTCCGCCTTCGGGAATGGCCAGACCTTTGCGTCGGCGGGAACCGTGAACGTCCTGGTCTTGCTCCACAGGCAACCAAGCGAGTCAACCTCAACTCCATATCGCCAATGCCACTCCCCTGCCTCCAACGGTTCGTCCGGCACCTCGACCAGCCAGGGATAATCAACACGCTCGATCAAGCTTGAATCGGAAAAATCTGCTTTTCGGCAGATTTGAAGACGATAGGCTTGCGTTCCTGCAATCGGCAACCAGCGAAACGGAGGCGGGTTCATCGACACGACCTCGCCATGCTCTGGCGAATAGGGAAGATTGGTTCCAAATACGGGTTCCCTGTCGATGCCGTACACATTCTTGATTCGTTCCGGGTTGTTTCCCAGATCTTCCTTGCCAATCGCCTTTACGCTGACGTCGTCCCAATGTGTTTCGCCTGGAGTCAACCAATGGAACACCTGCAATTCCACGCGAACCGCACCTGCAGGAGCCATAAACAGTTCATCCTTGATTTCGCGCCAAGCCGGCGAAACAGGATAGAATTTCTGTGTCAACGCAATTTCCCCGTTGGCTGAATTGAACCAATGAACCCTGAGGCTCGCACCCTTGTAGCGTTCATTCTTCACTTCGGGACTCGTCCGATACCAGCCACCGACTTCAACCGCAATGGCACCTTCCGGCAACAGCTTCCGTTGTATCCATGCGCTGCGCTCGGTGTCCTTGTCCGAACGGCAAATCGCAAAGCGATTCCCAGTATGGCCGCCGCCCTCGCCTATCAAGGTCTTCCCGCCAGTCCTAAAATCAGACTTGTTCCATTCCGAAAAACGCCCTCCTTCGACGTCCTCAAAACTGCGGTTCGACAACAGCTCGCCGAAGGATGCCAACGACAAAGCCAAGACAAATACCGAGAATCTCATCCGTTACCTCCTGGATTCAAGTTCAACTTTCCCAAATATCCTTATCGCACACAAGCATGTAAAAACTCAGACGCACCGGCAAAGGCAGGTCGCCAACGCAAAACAGCAACCTGGACTGATCATAATTCACAGTGTACTCGTCTTTCATCGCGACATGTCCAATGTGACTTCACCAAACCCCGTCAACGATTTGCCCGCAATGCGGACACTTGCCGCCATCGCCCAACTCATACGAAGCCAGGGAAAATCCGCTGCGACTGATGGCCACGGCACCGCAACCAGGACAAAGCGTGTCCTCGCAACGAGTCAACCCGCCGAAATTCCCCGTGTAGACGTACCGCAATCCAGCAGCCCTTCCAGCGTCAACCGCAGCAAGCAATCGCTCCGCAGGCGTCCTGCCAACATCGTTACGATGGCGGTAATCACGATGGTATGCAGATATATGCCAGGGAATCGACGTCGAAACCCCAGCGATGAATTCCGCTATCTGCGCCAACTCGGCATCGCTGTCGTTGAACCCGGGAACCACCAGCGTCGTCAACTCGACCCACTTGCCTGCCGACGCCATCGCCCTAATCGTGTCTTGCACCACGCCGAGCCGTCCACCAAGCCACTTGTATCCGTTCTCCGTGAAGCATTTAAGATCGATGTTTGCGGCGTCAACCACAGGAAGCAGCAGCTCTAATGCCTCTTGAGACGCAAATCCATTGGTGACCAAGACTCCTGGCTGATCCGCCTCTTGCCCAAGTCCCAGGACTTCGTGCACCCATTCCGCACTGACGATTGGCTCGTTGTACGTCGCCGCCAATCCGTAAGCTCCTCGAGAAGAAGCCAGGTTGACCAGCTCCTCTGCCGTTACATTGTGTTCCTTTCCCCCCGCAGCCTCATCTTTCCCCACCTGCGAAATCTGCCAGTTTTGGCAAAAATCGCAGGAGAAGTTGCATCCCAATCCCCCGAAGCTCAGGACCTTACGCCCAGGATAGAAGTGGAACAACGGCTTTTTCTCGTAGGGGTCAAGCGCCAAGGACGAAACACTTTCCCATGGAACAAGGAATTCACCCCCCACAACCTTACGGACACCGCATCGCCCACTCTCGCCCTCACCAAGCGCGCACCGATGCCCGCAAGCTAGGCAAATGATTCGATCACCAGCTTTTCGACTCAATGACATCGATACACCTCCTGCCTAAAGCAACCTGGTTATTTCACAAAAAAACGGATTCGTCCACGCAAACCGCCCATTGCGATCCCTAACCTGAAGACGGAACCAGCTGTTCGGACGATTCCGATTCAGCGCAAACCGACAGCTGGTCACCTCCTGGATCCCGGATGCCGGCCCATTGATGTTTTCAACCATGCCCAAATGACCGGAACTCAAGTTGGACAAGCCAATCACCTCGATGCAAGGCGTGAACTCAGCCTCGAAAACCCCGTCCTCGTAGCTCAAACGTGTAAACTTCGGACCCTGGGTCGCGTAGAAATCCCCGTCCTTGATCGCCTGGATCACTGCTTTCTGACTTAATGGTTCATTCGTCATCACCATAGTCCATCCCATGAACAAATCGCGGCTCCCATGGGTATCGTCAACCGCAACCGCCGGATGCAAAATCCCTGCGTCGTTCAACTCGTCCCACACTTGCATGTTGTAAGCGCGTCCGATGTAGCGCGTTGACGTATTGAACACCTCAATTCCCGCAAGGCCTTTCAATGTCGCGATCTCGGCGGACGTGAATCCGCACCAGTACGGATGGGCGCAAATCATCACGCCGCCCAATGCATTGACGGCGTCGATGCAGGCCTGGTCGTCACCCCGGGGTTCCGTAAAATCCTCGGGAAGACCCAAGCCAACAAAATGCCATGTGATGCCGCGCGGTCCCTGGGGATGGATCTCCATGCCGGAGATCAACGTCATGCCGCGGTCGTCAAGATCGGAAACGCGATTCGACTTCCGATGATCCGTAAACGCAAAGACATCATATCCTTCGGCCGAGTACTTCTCAATGATCTCGTCCGCAGTAAACTGACCATCTGAAGTCTTGCAGTGGGTGTGCAAGGAACTCCTGTACGAACACAATTCGCGACCATAGTACGAAATCTTTTCCATTGAAGCTTCCTTGTTACTTTAGCAACCAACCTATGCCGAATGAAATCAACGCCACAACCGTCGAAATGGCGCCCATTTCCAAAAAGCCGCGCTTGAACGATGTGCCACGGGCAACGCTCAAGTAGAAATTGAAAAACGCAATGATTCCCAAGGCGATCGCAATCATCGTGCCAAGCGCAGCGAAGACGTTCGGAATCAAAAAGTACGGCGCAATCAGCAAGAGCACCGTTATCACATAGGCAGCCCCCGTGTAGGCCGAAGTCTTCAAGGCACCACGACTCTCCGCAGCATCGACCTTGCCCGATTGAGCGTCCGCACGGGCGGACAAAAATGCCGAAGCCGTCATGGACATCGCTGCAGCCAACCCCGTGATCAGCCCCATCCTTGCGATCTTATGCGAATCGTTGATCGCCAACGTAAAGCCGGCCAACGCGCCCGTCAGCTCGACCAGCGCGTCGTTCAAGCCCAAAACGATCGCGCCCATGTTGTTGAGCCACTCATCGTCAAGCATGTCAATCAATTCTGCTTCGAGATGTTCCTCGTCCTCCGGAAGCGCCGCCAACTCGGGATGGGTCTCAAGCAATGCCTTGTACTCATCCCCTTTGATCTTCTGGAAACTCTCCATGTACTTCAACGCAAATGTCGACCCGAACAACCGAGCCATCCACACAATCCTGCTTGCGCGACCGTGATCCACCACGCCCTTCTCGCCTATGACCGACTCCAGGACGGCTGCGTGTTCGCGCTCAAAGCGAGCAATCCGCTCCAAGACTCTCCGATTCCCCTCGTCCTTCTCCAACAATGCCAAGCGACTGTAGACCTCGGCCTCAGTCAATTCAATCTCCAATTGGGCACGTAATATTTCCACAATCAAATATCCTTATTCAAAAATGCCAAAAAAAACATCTTCAAACTATATTGCAACAACGTATGAAAATCCACAGACCCCACGATTTTAAAGCTACTGCACACCCTGCCAAGAATCGGTTCCCCTCTGCCGGGCGACGTCAGAGTCCGCCCTTGAAAGACATGGCAACAAGGCAACGCCATTCATCGCGTTCCCCCACCCCAATTGCCCGCCGCAACAAAAATATAGTTTCCCCAGTTCAAGTATCAGGGGGCATGTCACATGCCATTTGAGTACGAAAGTGTGAAAAAATTCTCCATGTTCTCCTCTCTCGTCTTCAAGGGAAAATCGCAATTCCTCCATTGTCCCAACTTGAAAAAAATTATTTTCAGACGATTGTAGTAAGCATGGTTAAAATGTTGGTTTCCTCGTGGCTAGACAAGTATGGAATACCTGGTGTTGGATTTTGAGACGACAGGCGCCTTTCGCGGCAATAGGAACCTGCCCTGGCAAATCGCCGCCGTCCTGATGGCGGACAGGAAGGTCGTGCCGGAACATAGCTTCTCGCTTTTGCTCAACATCCCGCACCACCACGAGTTCAACCCTTACTCACCAGGACGTTGGGCCTCAATCCGAACGCAATTGGACGAAGCGCCCACGTTGCTGCAACTTTGGCCGCAATTGAAACCTTGGCTTGACAACCGAGCGCTCGTCGCACACAACGTCCCCACAGAACGAACCCTTCTCGCAAAAGCCTTTCCAATGCATACCTTCCAGCCTTGGATCGATACGCTCGTTATCACAAGGAAGGCATACCCGAAACTCATTAGCTACAAACTCGAAGATATCGTCCCGACACTTGGACTAACAGATAAGATCCAGGCTGCCTGCCCGGACCGGGAGCCGCATGACGCGCTCTACGATGCATTCGCGGCAGCCTTCCTCCTCGAACACATCCTCAACCTCCCTGGCTGGGACAAGCTTTCAGACCAAGACCTCATTCTCAACACGTAGCCAAATCGGAGAAAAAAATGCTTTACAAAGAAATCGGCAATACCGGTGTCAATGCGTCAATCCTGGGCTTCGGCTGCATGCGATTCCCTGTCGTCGATGGCAACTACGGAAACATTGACAAGGACAAGACATTCGAAATGATCGACGCCGCGATCAAGGGCGGAGTCAACTACTTCGACACAGCATACACCTACCACGGAGGACAGTCTGAAGTCGTACTCGGCGAAGCGCTCCAGTACAAACGGGAAAACGTCATCATCACAACGAAAATCCTCCCCCATTCACTCAGTTCAAGAGACGATTTGGAGAGAATCCTCGATGAACAGCTGAAACGACTCAGAACAGACCACATCGACTTCCATTTCGTCCATTCCCTCCAGCAAGGCGCCTGGGACAAGGCCAAGGAACTCGGAGTCAGGGAATTCCTCGATGACGCGCTGGCGGATGGGCGAATCAAACACGCCGGATTCTCGTTCCACGACGCCGCACCGGTATTCATCAACATCCTCAACGACTATGACAAGTGGGAACTGGCACAGGTCCAGCACAACTTCCTGGAAGTCGACTACCAGGCGGGACGGGCGGGCATCGCGGAAGCCGCCAAGCGCGGCATCGGGGTCAGCATCATGGAACCGCTCCGTGGCGGCGACCTGGTCAGGCCAATCCCCGCACTCAAGGCAGTCTGGAACCAGAACCCCATCAAGCGCTCGCCAGTCGCATGGGCTTTCCGATTCCTCTGGGGCAACCCGGATATCAGCCTCGTACTGTCGGGAATGTCAACTTTGGACCAGGTCCTGGAAAACATCGAGGCCGCCAGCGACCCAACGATCACCGAACCATTCTCCGAGGCGGAGATCCAAACCTTCAAGGAAGCCCGGGAATTCTTGCTATCCAGGACGAAGGTACCCTGCACAAAATGCCAGTATTGCATGCCATGCCCACACGGAGTCAATATCCCATTCTGCTTTGACAAGTACAACCTGGCCTCCATATTCGAAAACCTCGAAGCGCAAAAGGCACACTACAGCTCCATCAGCGCAAAAGGAGCAGGAGCATCAGCATGCAAAAATTGCGGGAAATGCGTAAAGGCCTGCCCGCAACACATCGACATCCCTGCCCGACTCAAGGAAGTCGCTAAACTCTTCGAAAGCTAAACCAACACAAAAAGCACGAAAACCATGAAAGACGATAGCATTCTTCCACCGCCGCCGGCAAAAATCTTCCTCGTGGGAATCGGGGGAATCGGAGTATCCGGCTTGGCGCAACTCCTCGCCAGCAGAGGATATCATGTCGCGGGAAGCGACAGGGGACTCAAGGACCAGGGCAAGGAACAACTCTATGAAGACCTGAAATCACAGGGAGTCATCCTGTACCCGCAGGACGGCTCGGGACCAATCGCCGAAAAGCCAGATGCCATCGTCATCTCGACGGCAGTCGAATCAGACAATCCAGACCTGCTCGCAAACCCAGATATCCCGGTCATCCATCGGGCGGCAGCACTCGCGCAAACGATCGACAAGATCGACGCACCGCAAATCGCCATCGCCGGATCCTGCGGAAAAACATCCGTCACAGGATGGATCGCGCAGGCGCTACAGGCGATCGACTATAACGTCCTGATGATCAATGGAGGCTATGCGCTCGATGATGAAAAGCCAGGATTCCCAGGCAATGCAAAGCTCTGCCAAAATCCAGACTTCATCGTCGTCGAAGTCGATGAATCCGACAAGTCGCTCTCCGCATTCCATCCCGACTACGCCGTGCTTCTCAACGTAGGAAACGACCATTACGGGCAGGACGAACTCTGCCAGGTATTCGCCGACTTCCTCGCACAGGCCTCAAAGGGCATCGCAATCCTGGATTCCCTGAAAGGCTTGGCTGGGATACAGGGAAAAACCATAGTGAAATTCGCCGAACAACCCCAGGAAAATGCTATTGCGCCAAGTAATTTCAGCTCCAGCGCTGACGGCATCCGGTTTGACACCGCCCAATTCGGCACGATTCACTCCTCGCAAACCGGCTTCTACAGCGCCATCAACGCATGCGCAGTGCTGGCGACGCTCAAGCTCGTCGCGCCAAACACACCAAACGACAAGCTTGCCCAAGCGATAGCTGCTTTTTCGGGAATCAGGCAACGCTTTGAAATCATCGGAAAAGCCAGCAATGGCACCGTCGTGGTCAACGACTACGCCCACAACCCTGAAAAGCTCAATGCCGCGATCCAGGCAGCGCAGCTCCGATTCGGCTCGCCGATCGCCGCAATCTTCCAGCCGCATGGCTTCAAGCCATTGGGATTTATGCGCAAAGCACTGGTCGAAGCTCTGAAATCCTGCCTGAGTCCCGATGACCTTCTGGTGATGCTCCCCGTATTCTACGCCGGCGGAACGGCATCATTCTCCCCGACATCGGACCAAGTCGCAGAGGAATTGAAGCAACAGGGCATCAATGCCATCGCCAAAACAAGGGACGAAACCGCAAAACTCTTGAAGCAGCAACCCTTCAACGTCGCCCTGGTCATGGGGGCGCGTGACGCCTCGCTAAGAACCTGGTCGAAAATCCTTGCCGAACAATAACTTACTTCAGCATGTCCAGCAACTCGCGGCGAACACGCTCGTGGACCTGCGGCAAATCCGACTTGTCGTACTTGGACAACACCTCGGATGCCAGGGCACGAGCCTTTTTTTCATTTACCTTCGACGCCTGGAGCAGGATCAGGTAATCCTCCAGGCCACTGCACCACTGGTACCAACGACGGCTGGGAAACATCGTGCCGTCAATCATATAGCTCAAGCCGTAGTTCATACGCCCTTCGAAACGGAACCTCGACACGATCAGCGACCAATAGCAAATTCCGTCCAGCTTCTCCGAAAACGCATACCAGGAAATCATCCTAGCCGGCTTCAACGCCGCCCTTGGCATCGAGTCGCAGTTGTACAGGAAGATCGGCAGCCCCGTTGTCCTCGCATACTTCATCGTAGGCTCGAAGGTCTTCCTTAAGCTCGTGAACGTGTGCATGTGCGGACACCAGTAGTCAATGACTGGACGCATCATCTCCATCAAATCGACGCTGGCATTTGAAGGATCGCTACCCAAGGCGTCCGTAAAAATCATGAGCATCGGGTAACGCTTCTTGATCTCTGCCGCAGCACGATGGAACTGCTCGTGCAACACCTCGTCGTAAATGTGCAACACCCATTGTTCGTACTTGAATCCAGCACGCTCCATTTCGACTACCAGCTGGTCAAGCCATACGGCATCCTCCTCACGCCAATGCTTGAGCCGCAAAAAGTGATTTTCAACGAAGATCAGCTTCACGCGATCACGTACCCCCAACGAATCCATCGTCTTGACCAAATTGTGCAAGTTCTTGAAATCGCCCGGACGATGCAAATCCACGGCGAACGTGTTGATCCGCATATCCAACATCAATTTCATCGTCTCGGGATTCGCCGAATGATTGTACTCAAAGGAAAACACTGGAATAGGCATGTCTTCGGGCAAAGACGCAGGAACAACCGTCAGCTTGCACGGTAGGACACGTTCCTGCAGGGAAATGTCGCAAGGAGTCAACACAATTTCACCTTCGTACTCGCCTGCTTCCAACCCTTCGGTGCTGAACTCAAGCATGAAGCCAGTCGTCGATTCCGACGATGCTTCGACCAATTCCCCCAACCCAAGCGGGCGCGGGCAATCAGGAGCCTGATCAACGTTGTATAGCCGTCTCAGCGTCGCAACCGAGCGAAGCGCTCCACGCACATCAAGGGTAAACGTTTGCTCCCTTCGGCATTCATTCCGCAGCAAAAGCAACTTCTCATCGCGACCGCCGAGGGGCGCTATGCACGCTATCTCGCCAGAACCGCCGCTCGGATACATCCCCGCACGAAATGGCATCAACGCACTAAACGCCTCGAACTTGAGCAAGGTCAACTGCAAACGCTCGCGCCAAGAGTCCAAACCCTTGATCGACACGCCCTCGCTAACAAACGACTCGCAATCAAGACGGGTCAAAGACTCGGTGATTCCACGCAAAAACAGCTGTGGCAACTGCAACTCATTCGCCGGAAGGGGCTCAAAGCTGTCCTCCACGAGCCCCGTAGCTTTCACGCAACGAATCTTCTCGACCTGAAGAATCCCATTCGTCGCCCCATAGTCCAATCCCACCCCAACGGAGATCCAGGCGGTCGGATCCTTGACCTTGTGCACAATCGTCGCCTTCTGACGCCCCGCAAGCTTGATCCGCCGGTTCGTCAACGTTGGACAATAATCCCCGATAGTCGCCTTTTCGGAGATCAGGATCGATGCCATCTCGCCACGGCTCGTCGTCAACCAAGCCTCGACGACGACATAGTCGCCTTCACCAAGCTCGCCGCCCTTGAAGTCCGCAACCAGATAAGCCCAACTTGTGGCTTGGGGAGTGTACATGAATGCACATGGCGAAGCTTCTGTCGCCTCCATGATATGCCCGCGATTGTCTCCGAATATCTTAGGTTTGAACACACTCTCCCCTGGAACATCCAGGCGGCAGACGACTTCGCCAAAAGCCATACTTGCAGCCACCAAGCATACGACTGCCATTATCCCTAATATTCGTCCCCTTGAGTTCATCGTCTGCTCCTTTTTCACCATTGGCGAATACGACTTTAAAACACAATCCAGCTAATACGCGGCTGACAGGACAGGCGAAAGGCAGCCAAAAGAAACCGGAAATGCAAACTAAATTTTTGAACGGTTCCTAATATAACACAACGTTATCGATCGCAACAATCCAGCGAGTCTTCATCCTGGAATAACCTTGAAGGACTTGGGCATCTGACGAGCGATGGTGAAGCGGCGTCACCGCCCATCGTTGTCTTTCCCTTGAAGCAGAATCGCAAAGTTTCAGAATTCCCAAAACCGAGCTTAAAGGGCATGTCACATGCACTTTGAGTACGGAATCGACGATTTTTGCATTGGGAAAACGAGGACGGCATCTGTTGTGATTTCCTCAAGGGAATTGGAAAAAAGGCAATATGAAACTATGCTTTGTCTAGGGCAGATGCCATGCCGGCCACTCCCATACGAACTTGCAGAACAACCACAACCCTATTACCCTATATTTTATTATGTTTCAACGCATTTTATCCATCGCCGCCTTGGCCTTGCTGACCTCGACAGCAATCGCCTTCGATCCCATCGAGCATATCCACACCAAACTGGCTGAGGGGAACAAGAAAGTAGTCGTCCCGAAAGGCACATACACATTGACTCCAAAAGACGTCATCTACCTCAAACTCGACAACGTCGAAGATGTTGAAATCGACCTCTCGGGAGTGGAATTCATCGGCAAAATCAGAACCAAGATGATCCACCTGAACCAATGCAAGCGAGTCACGATCAAGGGGCTGGCCATCGACTATGAAACACTCCCTTTCACACAGGCCGTCATCACCAATATCGACGCAGACAAGAACTGGGACGTCAAGGTGATCGAAGGGTATCCCATGGAGGACATACCCAGCACCGGAGACTGCTGGCCAATCCAGGTTTACCACAAGGATACCCTCGAACTCCACAACCCAATGCGGTTCAGAGACAACATCAATATCGCAAGAACAGGAAAGGATACTTACAGGATAACAGGAGGAATAGACCGACGTGGAAACCTGGGCGACATCGCAGTCTGGAGCGTCAAGGATACCAAGAACAAGACGTCGGCAGGAGCAATCTCGGCCATCGACTGCGAAGCTATCCGATTCGAAGACATCACGATCTACAGCACACCCCACCAGGCGGCCTTCTACGAAAAGTGCGGAAACAAAAATACCTACCTCCGCTGCAAAATCATCAGAAGACCACCGGAAATCGACCTGCAGAAGCGAGGACTCAAGAGGCTGAGAAGCGGAAACCACGACGCTTTCATGCACCGTGGATCAATCGTCGGCCCGCAACTGATCGGATGCGTCGCACAATACCACTCTGACGACTGCGTCAACATCTCTGGAATGTACAGTATCATCACCGAGGCAAAAGGCCGGGAACTCCGCATCCTCGTCAACTGGCTGGGACTCAACTTCTCGCCAGGCGACACGGCACAGGTCATGACCTACGAAGGCGAATGCCCCGACGACGTTACCGTCACGGCCATCGAACCCGATGGCGACGTCACCCCCGAAGACCGAAAGTACCTCGACTCGCTCGGATTCTGGCCCGGCTTGGCTGGATCCTGCAAAAAGGCGTACAAGCTCACCATCGACCGCGACGTGGACTTCTCCAAGGGCAGCGTCATCATCTCCAACAACCATCAGGGCAATGGATTCCTGATCAAGGATTGCGTCTTTGGACGCTCGCGCGCACGCGGGCTGCTCATCAAGGCGTCAAACGGAGTGATCGAGAACAACTTTATTGAAGGCTGCAACAGTTCGGGAATGCAAATCTCCATGGAATACCAATGGATGGAAGGCGGTTGCTCACGAGACCTGCTCATCGCCAACAACAGGCTCAGAGACAACGGAGGAGCGGCGATCACAATCGCAGGCACTTCGGGAAACAAATCGAACCTGCCGCCAAACTCACACCGCAACATCGCGCTGATCAACAACGTCATCTACGAATCCGAGCAGGGAATCGTCGTCTCAGGCTGCAAAGGCCTGACGATAACAGGCAACAAGCTCACTATCTTCAAGTCGGATCCCTGGCGAGGAATCTTCCTTAGAAATACCGAAGACGTAACACAGAGCGACAATGTCGTCAAACTCGGCCAAGAGTAACCCATGACCAGACTTCTCGACAAACTGCCACCAGCGGAAAAAGGAGAATGACAACATGATTTACAACGACCTCAAAGGAAACAAATGGCTTGATTATCTGAACCTTGAGAGCGACGATCAGTTTTGCCGTTATGTCATGGCCGACACCCCCGACAACATCCTCGAGGTGCTGGTTGACCTGGACGTACAAAACCGCGACAGCTACGGAGAGCCTTTTTTCAACTTCAGCCGGGTTGCCCCCGAGCGACACCTGCCGATCCGCGACCGCCTGATTAAGAAGCGCGGCCTGACGAAGAAATGGCTTGGGTACGACGATTGATGCAAAATGCACATGAGATTTTTACGGGATGCATTTAACTTAGTGCGGAATGACCGCCCGAACCCCATATGAACGATTGTCCTGACGAATCAGCGTGATTAGCTGGAATAGAATGTTCTTCATAACCCACTGCGCCATAGGAGCTTAACCATGCTTAAACCCAGCATCAACCTAGGGTGGGGGATCCCCCCAGAAACAGTGCCTCGCAAAGGCACTACAATCATTCGGGTCGGTCGGAAAAAGTGATGGCTTGCCAACGAATTGAGGATTGGCTTTCAAAAATTCTTTCACAAAAAACAAGACATTGGGCAATAGTAGTACGGAGTTCGATCAATGTGGCTTTTCTGCAAATCCGGTTTTTTCTCTGCCGTTCAGCACAATAGTCAGCCTGAACTGATTCATGTCCGCGCCCGTTTCGCCAGCGATCTTGAAAGACTCTGCCAAGCCCACGGCGTGACGACGGCTGTCAAGCATACCCCAGGTCATGACTATGCCTATCGCATGGATTTCCCCCGTGAAGTCTGGGCAAATATTGTCAAAGCCGAAGCAATCGATTACGACAACTTCAAGGCTGCTGTCCACGACAATAGTGCCCGCGATCATGCCTACATGGGATGTTGGCTTGCCCTGCGCAACGCACAGGAAAAGACGGCGAAGGATGACTTGAACAAGCAAGCCTAAAAAATGGCCACGCTATCCTTCCTTAATTTTCTACCTATTGCGTCAAAATTCCCACATCATCCGCATTGATTGTTAGATAGATTGGCTCAAGTACGAGCACCCCGGGTGCTAGTCACATGAATGATGAATGATTTGTCCGACCTGTCCGACCTGTCCGACCCGTCCGACCCGTCCGACCCGTCCGAATCCCAATCTTCCAATCCTCGCCTGTAGGGGCAAAAAACTTTCGCCAATAAATCTTTCGCCAATCAATATTTGGTGTCATGCCACCAGCTGTTTTAGCTTTATTCACCTCGGATGCCTTGATTTTCCTGTTTGGCAATACATTGTTTAATTTTACCCTTAATTTAAAATTCTAACAATTATCGGAGAACTCAAATGACATGGTTCAAGCAAAAACTCACCCTTCTCTTCATTCTCCTCGTCACAATCACAGCCTGGACGCAACAGCAACCTGCCGCTCAAAAACCACAATACCAGCCCCCGAGGCTGACAGATCCAAATGCCTGGACAATGGTCGTTGTCCCGGATACTCAAATGTATACCTACTTCCGCTGGAACCACGGCATCCTCACCATGATGACAAGCTGGATCTACGAAAATAGAAATACCCTGAAAATCCAGAACGTGCTTCAAGTCGGTGACATCGTCGAGAAAAATGCGGTCGATTCATACAAGGATCCACGCCCCGTCAACAGCGAGGGAATGTGGAAAGCGGCTTCCCATAGCTTTGGTGTCCTGGACGGAGTCGTGCCCTACATCCTCGTACAAGGGAACCACGACTTGGGAATCCATTCCGCCGAAAATAGAAATACAAGATTCAACGACTTCTTCCCAGTCGAGCGAAACCCATCAATCAACCATCTGGTCGAATGCGGCGAAAACTCCTTCGGCAAAAAAACACTTGAAAACTCAGCATATGAATTCAAAACCCCAAACGGTTGGAACCTGCTGATCATCGCACTGACGTTCGCGCCAACCGACAAGAACCTCGAGTGGGCGAAGGAAGTCGCACAGCGTCCGCAATACAAAGACCATTTCGGCATCTTGCTCACGCACTCGTACCTATCATCTCACAATGGTAAAAACGCAAGGATCAGGGGCGAAGGTTACACGCTCAACAAGCAAGGCGGTAACGCTGGACAGGCAATCTGGGAAAAACTCGTCTTCCCAGCAGACAATATCAGACTCGTCATCTGCGGCCATATCAGCGCTGCAGACAACTGGAGGGGATGCGTCGGATTCGCAAAGGACAAAAACCAGGCCGGAAAAGTCGTCAGCCAAATGCTCTTTGACACCCAGGCGCTAGGAGGAGGATTTGGAGGAAACGGAGGCGACGGATGGCTCAGATTGCTGGAATTCCAACCGGACAAGAAGACCATCAAGGCGAGAACATTCTCCCCATTCTTTGCGAGTAGCCCGACGACAAGACACCTCGCATGGAATACAGACCCAATCAACCAATTCGAATTCAACATCGATCAACCTTAATTCAGGAGAACGCGCCATGCAAAAAGGAATCTACTACAGCATCCTTCCAGGTGATACGCCAGAGGAAAAATTCGCCGCCGCAAGTGAAATCGGATTCGATTGCGTCGAAATCCCAACGCTCAGAACCCCTGAAGAACGAAAACGATTCAAAGATGCGGCCGACAAGGCGAAAATCAGAATCCCGTCCGTCATGAATTCAGACCACTGGAGCTTCCCAAGCTCATCGCCAGACCCGGAAGTCAGGGAAAAGGGCCTCGCTTGCATCAGGCAATCCCTCGAAACAGCACTCGCAGTCAACGCCGACACAGTCCTGCTCGTGCCTGCCGTCGTCAATCCAGAAGTCAGATACGAAGACGCATGGCCCAGATCCCAGGCGGAAATCAGAAAAATACTCCCGGAATTCGAAGCGGCGAAAATCTACCTTGCAGTCGAAAACGTCGGAAATAAATTCCTGCTCAGCCCACCTGAAATGGTCAAGTACATCGACGAATTCAAGTCCCCGTGGCTCGTCGCCTACTTCGATGTCGGAAACATCGTCCCCTACGGTTTCCCGCAGCATTGGATCCTCTCGCTCGGAAAGAGAATCAAGAAAATCCACGTCAAAGGATACGCGACCAAACCTGTCGGAGCAACACCAGACCTGCTCTCGGGAAACATCGACTGGAAAGCAGTGATCGACGCCATCAGAGAAGTCGGATACGACGATGTCCTTACAGCAGAACTCCAAGGAGTCGGAGAAACCAAATTCGACAAATGCAGGAACATCTGCGAGGACATTGACAAAATCCTAGCCATGTAAACATCGCGGCAAAAATCAATGTTTTGACCTTGGATCTGCCTGCCGAGACGCAGTGGGAATATGCCTGCATGGCGAAAACCACGACAGCCTTGAATTCGGGGAAGAATTTGACCGATACAAAGAAATGTCAGAATGTGGCCGAGGTTGGGCGATATTGGCACAATGGCGGATTGGATTCAACACCAGATTGTGGCATATCACATGGCACTGACAAGGTCGGAAGCTATCTGCCGAACCAGTGGGGGCTTTATGACATGCACGGGAACGTATCGGAATGGTCTCTGGACTGGTATCAGAAAGATTTGGGCAGTTCAGCTCAAGCCGATCCACGGGGTCCTGACGGCGACTCCTACCGCGTCTTCTGTGGCGGCAGCTGGTTCTACTTTGCTAGCGCATGCCGTTCGGCGAGCCGCGACAGCGGATGGGTATATGGAAATCCATACAACCATGTGGGCTTCCGCCTTGCGATGACGGTTCAATAGTCCAACTTCCCCATGAACCGCCTTTTCCATCGCGCATCCCACAATCTGGAACACTTCATCCTTCAACAATAATTCGTGTCTATTCGTGTCCATTCGTGGTTCCCTCAACAATAATTCGTGTCTATTCGTGTCCATTCGTGGTTCCTATTTTTGTAAACATCGCGACAGCACGATTCGGCGCAATACCACGATTGTACGCAACATACAGCAAGCCAGAGGACAAGCTTACCTCCCATAACCTCGTTCCCTGCAAAGACATAACAGATGGATCACCAGAAATGCACTCGAATCCTTCAGGCAAGGAAGGCGCCAATTTGGCACGCAATCCACAACCGCTACACGTCGGAAATGCATTAGCCATCCAGGCCTTTGTCAATTCATCCAAGCCCAATACATACCCACGGTCAACAAAAAATTCTTCCAACAACTCGAAGCGACGACGCAAGCTGAGCGGGTTACCGATATTGCCAATATCACTCTCCTTGCACCATCCAAGGAAATCACGCACGAATCCAGGCACTTCGGCATATGCAGTCCTGAAGGTTTGGCGGAGCGACTCCGGATTGTGGAAGAGATCCAGGATCCTTGACAAATGCCTGCAGGTCGCCATGTCGTCCTGGTTCATGGTTTTCGTCGCCATCACATCGTATAGGGGCTCGTCACTGAAAATCAATCCTAGTTCGTCTGCCTGTCGTCGCAACTCCGTACCTGGCAGGACTTTTAGCGACTCCAATTGGATTTCTCCTGCTCCAAGCTCAACCAATTGTTCCACATCTACAATTACATCCTCAAGCGTTTGTCCAGGCAACCCTGCCAGCAAATCGCAATGGGTCTCGAAGGTCTCCGTCTCAGTCAAGAACCTCAATCCTTCCTGTACCGAATCCACATCCGTTGAACGTCCTACCAAGGCAAGGACATCCAGGTTGAAGGTCTGGACTCCAGCCTCGACATGAAGGTTTCCCTTGTTCGCCAAACGCAATTCACGGCGCACTTCCGCCCCCAACACCCCGGGATGAATCTCCAGGTGGAAGCGCATGTCGCCAAATTCCTGACGAAACAGCCTCAGCAACTCCGCGCCACGACTATCAGGAACATTGAACGTCCTGTCCAAAACCCGGATCTCGCGAACTCCCCCATCATGTAGGCAAGTCAGCTCCTCGCGAACACGATCAAGGCTCTTCATCCTGACTGGCGTGCGACAACTTGTGCAGTACGTGCATCCCATCGGACAGCCACGAGAGGTCTCGATCTGTGCAAATGGCTTTTCAAAATCAAAAAAACGATCGTTTCCAGGCAAGGGAGCCTCAGCCCAACCCGTATCGAAACCACTGCCGGAATTCTCCCCGCCACGGTACAACAAGCCGGGAATGCCGCCCATGCCCTCACCAGAGGAAAGCCTTTCCAAAAATAACGGCAAAACAGATTCCCCCTCCCCGCGAACCACGTAATCTATAAACGAACTGCTCGACAGCAACGAGTCCGCACCCTCGCCGAGGCACTCGGGACCGCCGACGATGATCACAACATCGGGACACAACCGCTTGATCCGACCAAGAACATCAAGAACAACATGGCGATTGAATATGTACGCCGTTGAACTGACGACATCAGGCTCAAGCGATACGACTCGACGGCATAGCTCGAATGAATCGTCCCTGATCGTTCCAGATACCAACTCCCATTCCCAACCAGACACATCGCGACACGCATTCGACAGCAACGGCAACGCCAGCGACGAATGCGAATACGACGACTCGACTCCCAACCATACCAAACGCATCAAAATCAAATTCCCTACAGTTCGTCATCAGAACGAGAAATTCATCAGCACCATAAACGGACAGCCGCCATTGGCAATGAAGTTCGCCAAGCCGAGCTGGAAGCCGCTCATCGCCTCCGTGATGTTGACCAGTCCAACCTGGAGCCCATTCACGCCTGTAGCCTTGTTGACCAAGCCCAGCTGAACACCTTCCACCTCGCCTGCAAGATTAATGGTCGCCAGCTGAATGCCATCCATGCACCCCTCGCCATTAGAACGGTTGATCAATCCAGCCAACTGAATCCCGTGGAAGCACTCGCCAACGATATTGCCAACACCGGCCAACTGGAAACCACTGGCATGACCTTCCACCCTGTTCAGCAAACCGCCTAGCTGAACGCCAACCAACGAGTCGCCAACCTGATTGCCAAAACCGCCTAGCTGAATCCCGTCAAGAGACTCAGCCGTAAAACTGATCAAGCCACCTAGCTGAATCCCAGCTGTCGTCCCGCCAGACCTGGCAACTAAACCAGCCAGCTGAACACCGACTAAGGATTCCCCAGCCTGATTCCAAATGCCGGCGAGAGACAAACCGGATACATTGCCGTCACCCTGGGCAATCAAGCCGGAAATGTCCAAATAACCGACATCGCGGTGACGACTCCACAAAAAGCCTATTCGCAAACCGCAAACGTTAGATTCAACGCTTGGATACTGCACATACGGAGACAACGATATCCCCAATATCGAATCCTCAACATAGTACACGGGAACAGCACTCTGGCTCTGAATGACAACAACCTGACCGCGACAGACTCCAATTCCCAACACGGCAATCAAAACTAGAAAGCATGCAATCCGCTTCATTGGCGTTCTCCATTAATCCTTTTTGGCTCCGACCATGGATAGGCCGGAGCCAATCACATCGTTCAATCGTCAACCACAACTCCGTTAATGACGCCGGGGAAGCCGATCACCTTGCACTCAACAGTCTTGAAAATGATGAAATTGTTTTCCACAAGTTCATATCTTGGCGTGACAAGGAAATCCGCCTTGTGGGTCTTGCAAGCATCGTAGACAGCGGCTTGACGAGCAAGTTCCGCCACCCCCGTGAACATGGGAAGGTTCGATGACTTTTCTGTAAACGGAACTCCAACGGCACGGGTGGAGGCACCCCAATTGACGATGCCCATGAACGAACTCGCCGAACCTGTGCCCATCACAGACTCCTCGCGAATCTCAACCACCGGCTCCAGCTCCAATTCGCACTTGATCGTCAACTGGGCGCCAACCCGGTTCGTCTCCAAGCTGCTGCAACCACACAATACCACGCAGCCAAACACAACCGCAAGCAACAAAAACATTCTCATTGTCATAGTCTCCTTTGTTTCTTCTTACTTATTTAGTACAAATCTATATTCAACAAGCTTGCCAATTCTTCAAATTCCTGCTTCCAATCGCCGTAGGCGACGATGTAGTGCTGTCCCAAAACTTTCTGGATAAAGGCATCCGAGCCGCCATCAAGCTTCACATGCAAGCTAGGCAACTGCGGCGCAGGCGGCGTCCAGCCAGCCTCTTCCCAAGCCGGTGGCGGCTCGGCAACACCAGTCACCACATGCATCACATACTTGCCAGCCACAGGCGCCAGACGAACCAAAGTCACCTTGCCAGTCTTCAACTTCGATACGTTCAGCAAACCTTCGCCGAAGGAACCGAAGGCATTGGGCATCACCGTGACCTTGCCATCGACGGCCGAACCAGGCACATAGTCAGGAACGCCCATCAAAGCACCTTCCCGGGTGAATTCATAAAATTCCAGATATGGCGGCAATTGGCCGGTCAAGCCTTGGACGAGCAATTGCGTTGCCGAACCCGGACAATCGTTTTCGGGTACGGTCGGGATTTCCATTTCATCATGGAGCAGCGTCAAGGCGCCTGCCGGAGCAAATTGCATCAACCTCTTGACACCATCGACGTCGTTGTAGGAAAATGCGCTGTAGCCTCGGTCCTCGATGATCTTCTTGAATGCCAGGAATAGACGAACGGAATTCTCGATGGTACCCGGTTGAGGTTCCTTGGTGAAAACCCAACGTTCGCGCACTTGCTTTGCAAGTTTTTGCACTTGAGCATCATCTACCTGATCCATCAACTGGTAGGCTTCCAGCAGTTCGAAATGCTCGATTTCCAGCCCAAGGTCACGCTTCAGCGCCATGCCATCGTACAGGGTTCCATACAGGCGCATATCACGATATCCAGCCATCCCGATTTTTTTGCCTCGCAACCACGCCGCCGTGCAAGCCGCCTTGATGTAGCTGGCGACTTGCTCCACAGGCCATTCGCAGCGCATCTTGGAGACCACGTACTTGAACGTGTAGCCCATTTGCTGCAACGGGAAGCGCAATGCAGTGGTGCCTGCCTGGTCAGCCGTGGTCACCCAATGTCCCTCGCCTTCCCAGCCGCTCAAGCCCCAGAGAACCATTGGCTTATCCCGGAACTGCTCCAACACGGTAATCACTGCCCAGGTGGGAATCCAGCCTGCAACGCATACGACCAGTGCATCCCAATCGCCCTGCCGCAACTCGCCAATGGCGCGTGCACATTCCGATCCGTCTGGAACATCGCTTACCGGCGATGCCTTCACCAAGGAAATCCCCAAGGCCTCCAGCTTCGATGCCGCAAGTTCGCAACGCTCGTCAATGAATTCACGAGGCGTATTGACTTCGCCAAACCCGACAAATCCTGCCTTGTATTCACGCATGCTCTGAATCCTCCGTGTGATTATGTTTAAGAAAACAACGAATCAATCGCGGATACCGCCTCGTCAACCAACTTCATGCCGCCGTCAGAACCGACTTTGCCATTGATGATCAAACCGCCATAGCCACCGAGACGCTCGGCGCGCTTCGTCGGCAAATACCCTGCCCCAGAACCTGCAGCCAATTGAACCACGAATGTCTGGGTGGAAGCCGCCCGCGCCTTGATCATCTGCCCGAAATCCAGGAACAGCTCGAAGGGATTCGTCACAATCGCGATGTCACCGAGACGCAACACCTGCATCTCGAAGTCGTAATTCGGAGTTTCATCCTGGATCTCGTAGCGCTTGACCACCGCCTCGTTGTTTTTGATCAGCACGAAATGGTGCAACTTGCTGTCGTACGGTCCAGGACGACCAGGAATCTTCTCGTTTTCCTTCGTCTCGCGGCAGAAATCCAGGAAGGCCTCCTTGACGGGAAGCTTTGCCTCCAATTCAACCAAATTCTTCTTCGCCTCAAGATAATCCAAGTACGAGGCGCGACGCAATGGAAGATATACGCGCTTGCTGAAATGCTTCATCACAGGAGCATAGTCGATCGGCGAATCGACAATGGCGTCATGCGCCTTGCCAATCGCCTCATCCAAGCGCTTCGACAGTTCTTCGACACCGTCGGCATGCCAGAAGTCAGGCTCTGTCTTGTACGCACGGGTCAAATCACGCGGAGACTGGCAACCCGCAGCGCTAATCTGGCACAAGGTCGTGAACCCATCGCCAAAACGAGCCTTCAGACGTTCACGGGTGGCGCCCATGTAATCCGAAGAGATGACATACGTCGATTCCATCACCTGGGATGGGCAAGCGACATTGACGACCATGCCCGTCGGAACGCCCGACTTATCATACGTAAAGAGCATTTCGACTCCCGAGTCTTCGCCGCTTTCCATTCCCGAGAAGTCGTCGCGCGTCGTATCGCCGTACATTTCCGCCGTCCTGTCCCAATAGACCGCTCGCCTGCAATGCCCGATTCGAGCCTCTCCAAAGGCGCGTCGGATTCCGCCTGCCGCACGCTTGCTCCATGCCGCCAAAATCACCTCGGAGAGCTTTTCGACCAGGAACTCAATGTAGTCCTCGGGCTTCAGCACACCTTCTGAAATCGGCGTCCAGTCACGGAACAAGCCACCCGGCGTCAGGTACGGTGCATTGTGGGTATGGATCGCATTCATCGTAATGCAGCCGGGGCGCAACTCCGCACAACGACTGCAGACAACCTGACGAACCTGATTCAAGACCGCCTCGGGAATGCTGACAACGTCAATGCATACACTGACATACTGGGTATCGCCAGAACTCAACGCCAAAGCTACTGCCTTGATCCTCGAATGAATCCCCTCAGACACGCGCTGATAATACTGACCCGACAACTCGACAACGCAGTTCTCAGGAGTAATGTCAACCTCGCTCCAACCAATCCGCAATTCGTTGCCCATATCCAAACCCTTTTTTCAACCCTGTTCATCGTCTAGTCAACGGCATCGCTAAAAGCAACGTCGCCGACAATCTCTATCTTTCCATTGTTCCTAACCATGACAAACGCGGGTCGCCCCGAACCGCTTGCATTCAACTTCCGTGCGGTCTCCAGCCCACCCACAAACACCGTGGTAGAATAGACGTCAGACAAGGTCGGATCCCCCACGACAACCGTCACCCCCGCCCAATCCGATTCGGCACTGCAAGGCAAACCCGTCAGCGGATTCATCAAGTGACCAACCTTGCGACCGCCAATCACCCGGAATCTCTCGTAGTTTCCACTGCTGGCAATGCAACGATCCGCCGCGGCAATGGTACCGCAAAGACCGCCGTCGGGCGACCGAACCCCAATCCGAAATCCCTTCCGAGCGCCTGCGCGTTCGGTGCAATAGATGTTGCCGCCCAAATCAATCAGGTACGACTTGAGACCGTGACGCTTGGCAATGTCTATCGCAACACCCAACGCATAGCCCTTCGCAATCCCGCCAAAATCCAATCGCATCCCATCGACTCCAAAACGGACGCTTCGACGAGACTCGTCAAGCTTAAGCTTATCGAAGCCGATCTGCGCCTTGGCCGCCGCGATCTCCTGCTCCGTGGACCAGGTCGAACGCTTCGCATGGAACCCCCAGAGCTTGAGCAAAGGTCCGACGGTCACGTCAAACAAGCCTTCGCTCTCCTGCCAAGCAGACTTTGACGCCATCAGCACATCCCAGAGCAACGGCGAGCAAACAACATCCTCGTTGCCTGCGCTTGCATTGACCTTCGAAACCTCGCTGTCAGCGCTAAATACGTTCAACGTGGAATGAAGGCGCCCCATCTCGGAAATCAACTCGCGGAAAAACTCGTCGCCAGCAAGCTGAGGACAATCGTACAACGTCACACGGCATTCCGTATTGAAAACCGAAAATACGCGACTGTAGGTCGCCCCGGGCTTCGTCCCCTCGACCTTGCCACTGGCACCCTGGGCGCCTGAACCGAAAAACCTAAGCAACAATGCGCAAAGCGACAAGGCGATCAGCGACGTCGCCAAGATCCTTGCCCATTGCGCTTTCCCCTGCTCCTCCATCAGTCACCGACCTTCTTTTCCGCCAAAGCCAAGCCCTTGCGCGCCATCTCAAGCAATCCTGGATAACGATCCGCCTCACGCGCCGCTTCAACAAGCATCCTGAACCCAGGAACGATAAATTGCTTGTACCATTCCAAACCGTCCTTCAACCACAACTTCCCGAAGGCACCCAATGCCTGCAACAAACGCTGGTAGGCGGCTGCATACAAAACGCTGCTCTGGGGTGGAGTCCCGTTGAAATCGTGAACCTTGCGACAGTATCGACGCCAAACAGAACTGCGCAATTCCAGACTGTAGCACTGGTACGGATCGTACAACAGCGAACCCAAATCGTATGCGGCGCTCCCCAAACGCATCCCTTGAAAATCAATCAAGTACACGCGACCATCCAATACCTTGACATTCGCACTCTGCAGATCCCGGTGAATCGGAACCAAGGGCTCACGCAACAAAACCGATCGCAAATCGCAATACTCGCTCGCTGCGTCAACCCACAACTCAGGTGCCTGAAGACAACGGTCAAGCATATTGTTCCGGAAGTAGTCACGCTCCCAATCGTACAATCCCTTCGTGAAGCCCTTCTGCATCGGCAACTCCTCAAGGCGGGCAGCCTGGTCGCCCCGAACGTGCAACAACGCAACCTGCTCAACCACCTCGAACAGCAAGTGCTCCTTCATTTGACCAGCCACCTGGTTGATGTCGCTCTGCCCCAAATCGCTTGACACCAACTCGAACGTGTCAGCCAAATGCAATGTCACATCAGGAACTCGTACACCTAGACGGCACAGGAAATCGCTGATCGCAGCAAAACCTGCATTCTCGCGACGCTCCGGATTGTAAGCACACCAAACCCAACTCCGATCACCAGACTTGATCCGAAGGTACTTCCGGCCGCTTCCCTGCTTCGCCAACGGCTCCAATTCGCTCTTCTCAGGCTCAATTCCCAAGCTGATGTAAACTCGACGATCGGGCAGCCGGGCGTCGTCAACCGGCTTGGGAGCTTGCACATCATCGCCAACGAAGATCCCATCCGCATACAGAAGCGGACGCGGCAGCCGGGTGTAGTCCCAGAGCACTGCATTGTGCAAGTGCGAACCGGCTGGCACCGAGAGTTCGACTCCCAACCCCAAAGAACCCGTGCATGAAACGCCGCGCAATTCCAACTCCGAGCGTCGACGCGCCTGTTCAGCCTGGGCGCTTCGCAGCATGGTATTGTGCTTCAATGCGCAATCCGCGATGGCACCGTGGGCAAGGATGTAGTCGCTAGCCGTCCCGATGTCTGACCAATATACCCCGTGGTTGGCGACGATTCCGTTCACCAACAACCCCTCATCCACCGCGCGCTGGTACGCACAGATGATATCCGGGTCTTCCCTGTTCGGATCCAGGAAATCCAGGACTTCACGCCTGAAGATATGGATGCCTGAAAAAGTATATCCTTCCTGCCCGGGATTCCTGAATTTGACGACCCGCCCATCCAGCCCCAAGGAAACGGTCCTAGGCCCCTTCCCGGGAATTACCAGAGCGGTAACTGCCGCCCCAGTCTCAAGATGGGTCTTGACCAAGGATTTCAGGTCGTAATCCAGAATCACATCAACATTGTGGACCAGGATATGCTCGGCATCCGGCACCAGCTTTACACCTTCCCGCAAGCCACCACCTTGATTCAGGAGCTTGCTTTCCGACGACACCCTTATGTCCCAACCGTAGCGCTCGCCAAGCCGCCTGGACGCCTCATAGACCCGATCGCCTTGGTAATAGGCGTTCACCACGATCTCGTTCATGCCAGTCTCATGCAACGCCGAACTAGCCAACTCCAACAAAGGAACCCCACAAAACGGAACCAATGCCTTCGGGCGACTCAATGTCGCAGGACGCAATCGCCGACCTTCGCCGGCTGCCAATACAAATCCGCTTATCTTGCTCATCGAAACTCCATCCTGATTTTTCCTAAACTCGTAAGTGGTTAAAGTATATTAAATGACATTTTTTTCAACTTGAAGAAACACCTTTTGTTTGTTGTTTTGCGAAGGAAACGCCAACGTCCCATAGTACCATGAATGAATGATGAATGATGAATGAACCTGCCCGACCCGTCCGACCCGTCCGACCCGTCCGACTCCCAAATCCACCACCCCCGCCACCAAAAGGCATGTCACATGCCATTTGAGTACGAAACCGATGATTTTTCGCTGTGGTTTTGGGGTGGTTTTTACGCAAAAAGGTCTTACAAAACCCAACGCCAACGTCCCATGTCCCAGACCCCAGTCACATAGGTCTCATTCGTCTCATAGGTCTCATTTGTCCCAGTCCCAGTCCCATAGCCCAACTCCCAAATCCCCCACCCCCGCCAGAAAAAGGCATGTCACATGCCATTTGAGTACGAAACCGGTGATTTTTTGGTTTGGTTTCGGAGTGACCTTGTGCTGTTTCCATGAAAAAAAGAAATCTCATCCAAGTGCAATGTCTTCATTGACATCCTACCCAAACTGCCTATATTTTTACTTTCCTTATCCGCGAACACAAAACACGAGATTATCCTCCTTATGCCCTACGAAAAACTCATTCAACTTTTGGAAAGCGATGAGACTCCCGCTCCGCCCATAGCTTACTCGTTGGGAACGCCACTTGCATTTTTTGGCTATCTGGACGGTCGCGTCCCCGCTGAGCGCGGCGCCGCCAGCCTGAACATCGCAAATGGATACTTGATCGCAAATGGCGCATTCAGGGACTCGAACATCAAGAATAACGCAACAAAAGACAACCAGGAAACATGGACAACAGGCGATGTATTCGAATTCTTCTTCCAACCGCACGGACGGGAAGACTACTACGAAGCACACGGAACACCTGAAGGAATCAAGCTCCAACTGCATATCCAAGATTACAGAACATTCAGGCAAATCCCGTTCGAGCAGAAAATCTGCGACGTAGGCACAACGGTCGAAAACCAAATCTTCAGAGAGCAAAACCTCTGGCTCGTACAAATCAAGATCCCGCTGGTCAGGCTCGGATTGGGAATGCCCGGCGTACCTGGCTCGAGATTCGCATTCGTACGATGGAACTATCCCCACGACGAGGCAAACAAGCCCGTCACAACCGCAACGCAAATCTTCCCTAAAACCGCACATTTCCCGCCCAAATGGCATCGGATCACGTTCCCATAACACCCTAAACTCAAGAGGTCATTATGAAATTATTCGTCATCTCACTGGCACTCCTCGCCGCCTCCATGCAGGCGCAACAAGTCCTTACCTGCGACTTCTCAAAAGAATCCCTGGCCAACTGGTCGCTGCCAAAGGGCGCAACCGTCAAGAGCGACGACCGGGGACCCTACCTCGAGATTACCTTGGACAAGCCAACCGGAGGCGAAGGACGGGCAGTCCTCCCGTTTGACTTCACGAAGTACGTCGGAAAAGCCGTCAAGCTCCAAGCCGAATTCTCATACGACAATGTCTCGAAGCCAAGGGATTCCTGGAACGGCACAAAATTCATGTTGATTTTCCAGACCAAGGACGGGAAAACCCATTGGATGCATCCCTCAGGCTCATACGGCTCGTCGCCCTGGAAACCCATTTCATACTTCGCCAATATCCCCGACGATGTCCAACCAGGAACAATCGAACTTGGACTCCAGGACTCAAGCGGAACAGTCAGATTCAGAAACCTGATCGTCTCCGTTATCGACCCAGTCCACATCTTCCCAAAATTCACGGATGACGACTACATCTGCGAGTACACCGACCGCCTGAAGAACGAGCCTCGCAGACGCGGCGTCATGTCAACAGGAAGCTTCCACCCCGGAGTCATCACCAGCGACCTGCCAGACCTCCAAAAATGGGGAGCAAACCTCTATCGTTGGCAACTAATCAGAAACTGGGGTTCGCACAACGACTCACAGGACGTCGATGAATACCTCAATTGGGTCAAGGGAAAAATCCCCGGAACCAAGCAGGTCCTCGACAAGGCGCAGGAACTCGGCATCAAAGTCGTCCTCGACCTCCATGTCCCGCCAGGAGGAAGACGGAGTGACGGTTGCATGAACATGTTCGAAGACAAGAAATTCGCCGATGCCTTCAAGGAAGCCTGGCGAATCCTGGCAACCGCCGTCAAAGGGCACCCTGCCCTCTACGGATACGACCTGATCAACGAGCCAAACCAACCACGGGACATCGTACCCTTCGGATACCTCCAGCTCCAATTCGATACTGCGAAGATCGTCCGTGAAATCGATCCTGACACTCCGATCATCATCGAATCAAACGGCTGGGACGCACCAGGCGAATTCACACACCTCAGGCCAATCCCGCTCAAGGACGTAATCTACCAGGCGCACATGTACTTCCCATTCGAGTTCACGCATCAGGGAGTCCACAACAACCCTGTCGGAGGACACCGATTCTATCCCAACCCGGACAGGCCAAACGAATACAGCAAGGAAGCGCTCAAAAAACACCTCCAGCCAGTCAGGGACTTCCAGCTCAGGCACAATGCAAGAATCTACATCGGCGAATTCTCTGCAATCAGATGGGCGGAAGGGGCGCATAACTACCTCAAGGATTGCATCGACATCTTCGAAGAGTACGGATGGGACTGGTCATACCACGCCTTCAGGGAGTGGTCGGGATGGTCGGTCGAACACTCGGATGACAGGAACGACAATGGTCCCGCAAGATCCGATACGCTCAGGAAAAAGGCACTGCTCCAAGGCTTCCAAAACAACCTCAAGTGAATGCCATGAAACTTAAAAACGTCACCCTTGAACTCAGCTCGAAACCGTTTCGGGACGACTCGGACGAAACGATGAGGTCAGTCTGCACAAAGCTCTTCATGCAATGGCATGACTTGACCAAGAATGCAGATGTCATCTCGGTCATGCTATGGCTAGCGGACGGCTCCGAAATCCTAAACTATTCCGGAGACCTCAACCAAACCTTCGAATGGGCATACTGGTGCGGATGCGCCAACCCAGTCCCGATCGGCCCGGAAAAATGCACCGAAAGGCAAAAGCGGAATACACATCATTTCCCAAAGCCTTACATCGAAAACCCACAGCCGCGAACATACGCCTGGCTCAAAAAACTTGTAAGCACCATCAAGGAAATCGGCACGCAAATCACAGGAAAACCCATCAGGGTCGGGGAAACCTATGACAATGGACCGGAATTCGCCATCTCGGAATTCAAGTACAAAAAGCATCGGGAAATCTGCCAAGGACACACGATGTACCCAAACAGCGTCGTCACATGCACCGCAACATTGAACGCTGACCCAGAGCCGTACGCTGGATTCCCTAATGGCATCCCGCAAGGAACGTCTGTAGGAACATTCCTCGGAAAACAATACGCCGCACTGGCAAAGGATGTTGGATTCGACTACTTATGGCTCTCGAACGGAATGGGATTCGGAACCGAAACCTGGGGCATTACAGGAATGCTCTTCGACAAAAAGCAATTCTATCCGGAAAAGGCAGCCCAAGCCGCCGAGCTGATGCTCGGGTTCTGGCGGGATCTCTACAAGGCCGCCCCGGGAATCGTCATCGAAACAAGAGGATCCAACTTCTCCGCCGGCGTTGAGATATCCACTGACGCATGCCCCCTCAAGGAACTCTACGAGGACTTCAAGATCGCCCCGCCGGTCAACTCCCCCTGGGCTGCCTTAAACTTCAACACAGGCCTGGAAATCGCCGCCTGGATGTCGCATGTCGCAGAACTTCCGGACCATCGGTTTCCATTCAGGTTCTACATTCACGACCCCTGGTTCGCGAACAGTCCATGGCTTGACAGGTATGGACGCGAACCCTGGGACCTCTACCCGCTCCTGGCAGTGTCAAGGATCGACCAAGACGGAAACACACAAATCCCCAACAGCGTCGCATTCCTCTCGGCAGACGACACCTGGGGGCGACTCCCAGACCAAGTTCCCCGCGAAGTCATCCCCCATCTCTACGAGGCGTTTAACACTGCGCCCGACCAACCAGGACCACTCCTCTGGCTGTACCCATTTGACGAATACTCGCAAATCGTACGCGGCGACAATCCGCGACCTGACGTCGTCTTCTCCGAAGACATGTTCATCGGCGAATGCATCCAGGAAGGAACGCCACTGAATACGGTGATCAGCACAGGCAACTTCAGGAAGCTCATCTCTGAAAAGCCGCACGCTCTTGACGGCTCAATCCTTATCGTGCCCATCTCAGCCACGTTCAACCCGTCAAACAAGCAAGCGATCGAGACATTCATTGAAAACAAGACGAAGCTAATCTTCTACGGCAACCTGCAAGGTGCCCCCGATTGGCTGAAAAACCTGCTCCAACTCCAGGAAACAACGCCGATTACAGGCAAAATCGACCTCAAAACCAGCATCAACCTAGACAAAACCGGGGACGTTCCCCTCCCGACAACGGCGTTTGTCTTCCCGCAACACTCCTGTGGAGGAATCTGCGAAATCTTGGTTCCAAACGCAAAGGCAACACCACTCGCCTTTGCAACCCAAAACCAAGAAACCAGAATCGCAGCGTTAGCAAGAACGCTCGACAACGGCACCCAAATCGCCTTCGTAAAAGCATTGCTCCCCGCAGGCGATACAATCAGGCCAGGACGGGCTTTCGATTACGCAGACAAAAAAAATACATTCCCGACACCAAGGTTGCTCAGGCACGTCCTCGGACAATTCGGATGGAGCATCACGTGCAAGGCATACGAGGTCGATGACCTGCTGCCGAGAACGACAATCTCAAGGAATGACAATGCCTTCTTCTTCAACATCTACGCGCCAAACACAACGGTCGAAATGGCAGTCAATACCCCGTGGGGAGCGCCTATCCTAACGGAAATGAATACGAGGCTTGACAGTGACGGCAACGCCATCTGGCACCCAAACCGCGCCGAGCATGGGGAATGCAGGCTGTTCGTCAAGCAAAAAACTCCATCAACGATCACCGCGAAAATCGCCCACCAGGGCTTCCCGGAGTACCATGACTCCAAAAAGCGTTCGTACTATGGCTTCATCGACGCGGAAATCCGGTTCTTCGTACCCAAAGGCTACGAGAACAAGATCGAAATCGTCCCCCATTCCTCGTCCTGGGAAGGCTCGATTCTCAACAGCGACCCGCTGGTCCCTCGCTGGGAAGAAACGTCCTCGGGACTTTGCGCCGTTCTCGAAAACTTTACTGGCAGCGTTGCCTTCGGAATCCTAAAATAAATCGAACAAAGGACTGCTATGACTATGCTTTCAATCCATGATTTCCCGCTCGAAGAAGTCTATGACGGCACGATGCTCGGCAATGGTTCCCTCGGAGTCTTCGTCTGGGGACGCGACCAAACCCTGATCGTCACGACCGGTTCCGCGGAAACCTGGGACCATCGAGGAGGCATGTCATGGACCAAAAAGCAAAACTACAAGGACATCCGCCAGGCGCTCATAGATAACAACCCGCAAAAACTCAAGGAAATCTTTGCAACTGATACGGAAAACACGCCTGGAATGCCTTCCCGACCTTCGCTGATCCCAATCGGAAGAGTCGAAATCACCCTGCAACCTTCCTGCAAACTCCTCAGAACGGAACTCAATCTCGCCAACGCCGACCTCAAGGTGATCTACCAAAACGGCTACAATACCGAAGAGGCGCACGTCAGACTCGACATGACCCAAAAAGGAGAGGTCGTCGTCCTTTGCGACCATATCGAAGCCGTCAAGCCAATCCCGGCATTCGACCTCACCAATGGCGCACTCGAAAAGATCAGCTTCAAAAAACCGCAGATCGTCCAACGCAACCAATGGAATGGATTCATCCAGGAAATGCCCGCTGACGATCCATACGCACTATTCGCAAAACAGAAGCAAAACCAACTCAACATCACGTTCATCAGAGACAAATCCCCCGATGATATCATCAATGCCCTCGACAACAAAAAGCCGCTCTTCTACGACCAAATCAGAAAGGCCAACAACGCATGGTGGACCAGCCTCTGGAACAAAGTCCCTTCAGTAAAAATCGACAGCCCCGTGCTCGAACAAATCTACCACGAAGGCATTTTCAAATTCGCCTCGATGACCACCGCCGATGGATACCCGGCAGGACTGCAGGGACCCTGGATCGAAGACCACGCACTGCCGCCATGGTCAGGCGACTACCACTTCAACATCAATGTGCAAATGTGTTATTGGCCTGCCTATCGGTCAGGACTTTTTGACAATCTCATGCCACTCTTCAAAATGGTCCTCGGATGGAAACCACAACTGGCCAAAAACGCAAAGTATTTCATCGGAATCGATGACGGATACATGCTCCCCCATGCCGTTGACGACTGTTGCACGTGCATGGGCGCATTCTGGACAGGAACCATCGACCACGCCTGCACAGCCTGGATTGCACAAATGATGTTCGACTACGTCAGGCACACCGGCGATCTCGACTTCCTCAAGGACGAGGTATTCGACTTCATGAAAGGTGCGATGAAAGTCTTCCAGGCAATGCTGGAGGAAAAAGAAGACGGCACCCTCTCGCTCCCAGTCTCAGTCTCCCCAGAATACCGAGGAGCAGAGATGAACGCATGGGGCGCAAACGCATCCTTCCAACTCGCCGCAATACATCGACTCGCCATCAATCTCGTACAAGCGGCAGAAATGCTCCAACTCGAACCAGAGCAAGAATGGATAGAGATTCAAAAAAAGCTCCCCGTCGCTTCCCTCGAACCAAAGCAAGGCGCCTCGGAAATCGCGCTCTGGGATGGACTCCTGCTCGAGCACAGCCATCGACACCACTCGCACCTGGCAGGAATCTGCCCCTTTGACGTCATCGATCCAGAAGATCCAAAGTGGCGGCAAATCGTCAACCTTACAATCAGAAGATGGATCGCAAGGGGAATGGGAGAATGGTCGGGATGGTGCATGCCATGGGCGGCGATGATTCACAATCGACTCAACAACGGGCAAATGGCGGAAGTGATCCTCGAAATCTGGAGACGATGCTTCACCAATCCAGGCGGAGGAACGCGGCATGACACCGCATTCCCAGGACTCTCGCTCATCGGATTCGGTGGCGGAAGAAACCTAATCCAACTCGATGCGATGATGGGCGCTGTCACCGCCGTACAAGATATGCTCCTGCACGAACGGCAAGGCACGATCCATGTCCTGCCAGGCGCATCGAAACTCTGGAGATTCGTCTCCTTCAACAACATGCCCGCACCAGGTGGATTCCTAATCTCCGCTAAAAAGCATATCAATCAACCAACGGAAATCACAGTCAAGGCTACGAGAACTAACAAAATCACACTCGCGCTGCATGGAATCAATCAATATCAGGCGACCGTTGATGGACAACCAATCCAACTCGATAATCAGGCGACATTCACAACAGAACTCCAAGAAGGACAAACACTCCGAATTCAACAGTGCAATTCTTGACAATAAATATTACACATTCATATTGTTTATTTTACCTAGTTCGGTATTCGTTAATGTCCCCTAAATAATCGTCGAATCTTTTTGCATCACGGAGAAACAATGAGCACACTCGCAATCTATGGCGGCGAACCCACCATCAAACCCGGGGAAATCAAAAATTGGCCCCCGGTTGACAAGACTGATGAAGACCTCATCCTCGCTGCTCTCCACGAACCCAACCAAGCCAGAGGCAAGTATACTGCCCTTCTGGAAAAGGAATTCAACGCTTTTGCCAAGACCAAGTACGCCTACTTCACCAACTGTGGCGGAAGCGCCCTGCATATGTGCGTCGCCGGCTGCGGAATCGGCGCGGGCGATCAAGTGATTACCACGGCCTACACATGGCCCAGCTCCGCAAGCTGCATCCTCCACAACATGGCAGTCCCGGTTTTCGTTGACATCATCCCAGATACCTTCCTGATGGATCCCTCGAAAATCGAGGCGGCAATCACGCCCAGGACCAAGGCGATCCTCTGCGTCCACCTCCATGGACTCTGCTGCGACATGGATCCCATCCGAGAAATCGCCAAAAAGCACAACCTGAAAATCATCGAAGACGCCTGCCAGGCACACAACGCGCTCTACAAGGGACAACCTGCCGGCACCCTCGGCGATTGCGCAGGCTTCTCCTTCAACCAAAACAAGTGCATGACCTCGGGCGAAGGCGGAATCTTCGTTACAAACGACGAGGAAATCTACCGAAAAGGACTGACGCTGACAGGGTTCGGAGATATGCAGCCGACTAAGGATACGGACGAATATCCAGCATACGCCTTCGGATACAAATTCGCAAACAATGAAATCACAGCCGCTTACGCACTCGCGCAACTTAGGAAATTCCCCTGGTACTACAAGCAGCTGATCGATAACGCAAGAACCCTCCATGCAGAACTGACCGCCGCTAACCTCAAGGGACTCAAACTCCCAGTCGAACCGGAAAATTGCACACACAACTGGTACAACTACAATATCAGGGTCGATTTCGACGCACTGGGAATGGCGAACAAGACGACCGCCGAAAAATCACGCTTCAGGCACGCAGTCTGCAAAGCGCTCCAGGCCGAAGGACTCCCCTGCGGAGTCTGGCAACACTGCATCCTCCCGCAAATGACGATCTTCAGAGCCAAGAATGCCTATGGAAAGGGATATCCCTGGACAGTCCCGGGTGCAGACGCAAAGACCAACTACGATGTCGAAAACTTCCCAAATGCAGACAAGTACTGCTACTCGCACATCGCACTCGTCATGGTCCTAAGGGCGCCCAACGACACCGTAATGGCATCCAGGGTCGCACAGGCCATCAAGAAGGTCTTCTCAAATATCGACAAGATCGATCCTGACAAAATCATGAAGTGAGGACTGGCTAACACAAAGCATCGGGGCGCGTCGTCAACTGACGACGCGCCCCGTTTTTTATCCCCCAATATAGTCCGCTCTATTCCCCAGGCGTCAAGAAACGAATGCTCTTGATCGTAACCCGCTTGCCAGGCAATGCGACGGGATCGATGCGGAACCGGGTGACGCGACCTGCCCAATGCGGGTGCTCGGACAGGGGCAGCACATACGTGTGCATCTCGCTATCGCCTTCAATCAGGCAATGCATGCTTGCCTTGGCGTTGATCGGGAAAAAGCTGGTCGCCCAAAACACTTCCAAATGAGTTTCGCCAGGCTTGATTACCGGGGAGACCGACATGGCGATTTCCACCCGGTCGTACTTCGCGCAAGGCAATGACAAGGTTGGCGAGTAGATAATCGGATCGTTTCCTACGGTAACGAACGTCAAGCCGTCCTTTGTTACGTTTGGCGCATCATCCTTTCCCGGACCCCAGGATGCCGGCCTCCAGCCTTGCTTGTCCTCAGCTCCCGCGAAAATCCATGACATTTGTGTCGAGTATGGCTTCAGCGAATTCATCGGCGGTCTTTCGCCGTATGGTCCAAGTCCCAAGTCAGGCGGGCAGGTATCGTCTGACGGTCCTGTTTCCTGGCAGAACACATCCCGTATTGCCCGGAGCATATCGAAGCCGAAATCCGAACACGGCTCGATGTAGCTTCCTTCGGTCCATTCGTTCCAAGGCGCCAACAAGAGCATGTTCTGCCCCCGCTGATCAAGCCACTTCTTGGCTTCAACCAGCTTCTTCTTGAAGGTTTCTCCCGTACGATTGTAGATGATCATGGTATTGAGCGCATGCCTTGGGCGACCATCCCAACCCGTATCGACGACAGGCAGGTACTTCATCCCTGCGTCCAGGCACAGTTTTTCGCGCGCGGTCCAGGTTTTGGCGGCACGATCCGCGATGGCGTCAAACGAGAAAAAGCTTTGGTCTCTCGACGTCAAGGCGGCATCGGACCACCAGTGGTAGCTCGTATGCCCCACATAGCCTTCCGATTTCAAGGTATCGACGTTTGTCGCATTCATCGCCCAGAACGTCACGCCTTTCAATCCTGCCTCGCGAACCATCTTGTCGGCAAGCGCCAGCATCTCCGCAGCCGCCTCGCTTCCGCCCAGATCGCGCCTAAGGTTGGCAGTATCCCAAATGAACACGACCGGCTTTCCATCCATTTGCAGGTACTCATCGGTATTGAAATACTTTCCAATCCAACGATTGACGACGGCGATCCAATCCTCCTTGGTATGCGAGCCAGGCCGATTGTGGTTTGCCCACATCACCGCCCACTTGAAACCACTCCGGTATTTCGCCTGCTGGAAAGCATCGATCCAGTGCTCCAGATAGTTTTCCCCAGCATCCCAGTACCAATCGACCAGGAAGAAGTTCACTCCATGCTCGAGTGCCCACTTGATTTGCCAGTCCACGACTTCGGGTCTCGATTCGTCATAGTATCCCAATGCAGGCTTTGTCCAGGGGTTGCTGTTGACGAGCATCGGCCATTCTTGAAGCACCGAGCCGTGGTATGAACACCCCTTGCCATATCCGGGGAAGTAATAGCTTCCGATCAAATAGTCGGTCTTGGCGGGCTTTGGTTCGGGAACGTATGTTGCCCCTGCGTGCAACGTCGGTACGGGCGTCATCACGATTGGCAGGCTATCGACCGAATAGAAGACTTTTTCCCCCTGGATGAAATCCGCCGTCAGGACTACAGTTTGCGCCTGCTTGGAGACCACATCGAAAAACACGGATCGTGTATCGTAACCACCAGCAAGCACAGATTCGCCCGAATACGGCTTCCCGTCGCGAACCAACTCGACTCCTTCGCCTGACTTCACACGTACTTTCACGTCGCACGACAGGGTATCGTCAGCATTATTCCTGAAATGCAGAAGCACGCTATTCGGCTTGCCTACGCGAACAGGATAGTCCTGGGCACCAAATGAACACAAAAGAACATCAGGTCCCGAAGGACATTCCGGCAACATCTCAATCGACGCCAATTCATAAGGAGTATCGTCCTCCGAAACAATCCGCAGCGAAATCTGCGACAATTCACCTTTCCACTCTTCTAAAATCGCAGTCGCCAAAAACGTGTACTTATGCCATTTGCCATCGCCGGGCATGATGCAACGCTCCCTTAAAGCGCCAGTTGACATCTCCGATTTCCAATGGTATTGGGCCCTGGCTCGGCGATGGCAGCGAACCGTCGCAACCACAAATGGAGTCTTGCCGGGGTCGATCTTCAGGACAGGTGACAGATGCGCTCCATCGTCATCGGTACTCCAAGCGGGATGCTTATTGTCCTTGAATGTCCACGATGTCTCCGTGCTAAGCACGCCTTGATCTTCCTCGAATACCTCGATCCAGTCGATTTCGAACTTCTGTTGATTCGCCAAATCCAGCCTCAGCTTGATGATTTGCGGAAAGAAGCACCAATTGGGTTTCACGGTGATGACTTCCCATTGATTGCCACCGCTCATTCTGAAACGGATGGATTTTTCCTCGGAATACCCTTCGTATCGCCCCTCGTTGGTTTCGGTAAAGAACACTTGCCCACCGCCAGGATTGTCTGTCTTGATCCGAAATCTCACTCCGCTCAACAGGGACGGCTTGAAGTTCAATCCAAGTTGCTGCAGGGATGGATCGATGCCGCGGGTATATCCCTGCAACGATCCGCCTTCAGCCCTCAATTCCTTCACGTCGCCATTGCCGAGCCACTCCTCCATGCCTGTGTCGAAATCCCAACGCAGCACCTGCCCCAGGCAAATTTGAGTCGCAAGTATCACCACGGCGAATGCAATTGATCGTCTCATTGTCAATACCTCCTAACGTTAAACCGACTTGCCAGTCACAAAATAATAGATGGCGCCCACCACCATCGGCACGAATTGGCCCGCAACCATCCCGGCAATCAAGCCGATGAACAATGGCTTGCATTTCTGGTACAATCGCCCGCCTCCGTACTTCGTGATCAAGGTCTTTAGAATAAAGCCCAAGCCAAAGGAAAAGGACATCTTGACCGATTGGTCGCCACCGAAAAAGATGAAGATCACTGGATGCAACGGCCACCAGGTGAAATGCAATCGACCATAGGCGACGAAGATCGCCAAGGCAAACGTCACCACAGATACCATCACATAGTTCCAATGCGGGGACAAATGGGCCAAATAATCCATCCCTTTACGCCCCAACGCCTCGGCCTCCAATCCCTGGGCACGCAACTTCAGCAACATCTCAACGCCATTGTTGAACGGAAACGCGGAGGAAATCCGCCCCCACGTATTGTGGGAACCAGAATTGTACTGCCAGTACAGGGTGCAAGGAACCATCACGACTATCCCCAACAACATCGTCACCAAACCCCAACGGGAAAAACGACTCAACGGAACGTGACGACCCTCGCTCAACTTCAAAGCCTGATTCAAAAACGGCATCACACACCAGCCGGGTCCGGACAGCAAGACAACGGACAACATGAACATCGATATCAACACCGCAGGACCAACAGCCACCTCCCCGAAAAATCCCCATGCCGCAATCCCAGGATATACCACGGTGCCAATCTCAAATGCACCCGTCTCAGCCAAGACACGACTGACGACAGAATAGGTCGTCACCGCTATCGCCGCATAGAACACACCCAATGTCCAATGTATGTCGGTCCGAAGGTGGAGATAGATAACGAAAAAGATGATTCCGCCCAAAAACAAACGCATCCCCCAGATCGCATACTCGGGTATCGATTCCTCGCTTCGTATCCATAACGCCCGCTTCAACGTATTCCAGTAGTATTGACGACCTGAGTACAAAATCACGAACATCAACCCGGAATACGCGCCAATGTAGATGAATGGTTCGGGAGCCAAGGCCATCATCATGCTGCTGCGCAACTGAACGCCATATGTCGCGCATATCCCGGAAAACAGGCAGAACAACCATGGTCCGATCCACATCGACAAGGATGCCTCGGAAGGCAGAAAATACGCCAGGCCAATCACAGTCAAGATAATCTGGGGACCAAACAACCCCCAACCCTTCCCGCGAACGATGATCGGCAATACCTTAGTAAATGGATAGAAATTCAGCCATAGCTTGACAGGTATGCATACCTGAGGAAACCAACGAACACAATAGTTGTTCACGTAAATCAAAAACGCAAACAAAAAGCCGATGATGAATAGACGGTTGCGTATCGTCGGAGACAAACTGCCGTCCTTGCCAGGCAAAAGAGAAGACGCAAATTGCACAATCGGATACGCAAGCTGCTCGTGCGAACTCCATTGCCGATGAAAGACAACAGCCAAGCCAAAGACGGCAATCAAAAACGAAAATACCAACGGCCCCCAAAACAACGCGGGACGACGCCATACGCCCCAAGGAAGCTCGCTGATTTCAAGACGTTCGTCCCCCGTCGCCAAACCCGTCACAAAACCCTCAAGACCAGCATCGCCGTCAGGACCGATCAAGTCGCAAAACATCGCATCGGGAACCATTTCCAATATCGAAACCTGATTCCAGCTCGGCGTAATCCGGTTCAAGTGCAAAGGCCACATCGCCGCGTTCGACAACGATTTCCCCAAGCTGATGTCAGGCAAGCCGCACGCAATCAAAAACATCGACAGGATGATCGCAACCTCGCGACCCGTCAAGGCAAAACGGACTCCGAACAAGCGAAGCAAGGGATTCAAAAACAAAACCAAAAAAACAAAACCGCCATAGGCTGCGGCAGGAAGCAAATGCGTGACCATTGCGCCAGGGCGTATGTAGTAGTCGCTGAAATAGCAAAACGCACACAACGCCATGGAGCAGAGCAAACCAATGATGATTCCTCGCTTCGACAAAACCGGATCCTCAATTGATGCCGTGATGGAAAGTGAAAATCATACTATATGCGTAAAGAAAGATTTTTCACACTTCCACCACGCGAAAATCATCGTGCTTCAATCTTTCATGGGCTGGAATCCTTCCTTGTCGATCTTCAGGATCATGGCCAAAATCAATTGCGTGCTAAGCTTGAGGTTTTCGATATCAACCCGTTCCGGGATGTCTCCCGGCAGGTGGTATTGTGAATCCTTGTAGGGAAAGGATCCCAGGTTCATGACGGTCGTCAGGAAGCCTGCCTTGATAAAGCTTCCGTCGTCGTCATTGACCTTGCCCTTGTCCGCGACGATGATGTCCAATGGCAGCGCCAGCTCCTTGGCAAGCGCCGCAATCGACATCGCAAGCTGCTTGCCTTCAGGCGTGCTGTAAACGCAGGCAAATGTCTTCTTCCCCGCAGCGGCATCCTCGTCGGACTTGCCGCACAAGGAATCCTGGTTCAAAACCGCAATAATCTTGTGATCCTTCGACTTGGCAAGCTTCGCCATGTCAAGGCTATGCCAGGGACTATGCTCCTCGTTGCAGAACAAAACCCGAACCGTGCGATTCAATTTGATCTTCGACAGAATACGCACCAACTCCATGTTCGCAACAGTCCCGACCGCATTGTCATGCGCCCCGGGAGAGTTGATCCAACTCATCGAATCCTTGTGCGAAACCAACTGGATGATCTCATCCGACTGAGGACCGCTGCCAGGCAACGTCACAAGAATGCTATTGGCATCATACCACGGATCGTCTTCCCGAGGCGAGGAGTACCAATGGTGCAATGGCTTGCTCGAATCGCAACGGAACGGACGAACCTTGTATGGATACTTCACAACGTCGCCAGCATATTGCTTCAACTCCTCCACCAGGAAATCATCGAACTCGTCAAGGGAATTGCGGTCATGCCAAGGAATCGTGTACATGACCGTGCGAAAACTAAATGGATCGCGGCACAAACAAAACAAATCGCGACGCAAACGCTCAGAAGAAACTTCAGACAGATAATCCATTGTTCGCTCCTCTTGCAAAAGCATGATTACTTGTTAAACGGGCACACCTGCATGCAACGCTCGATTTGCGTATCGGCCTGATTGGGGTACTGATAGCATCGAATCTGGATTGGATCCTTTTGCGCCAACGCCGCCTTGCGCGCCTCATCATCGAGTTTATCCGGCACTGGAAGCGAAGGCACCCTCCAGCCTGTAGTCGAAGAACCTGCGCCTTCCGTCATTCCCAAAACGCGCGCCCACTCGCAACGATCGTCATTCCTGGCATACTGACCACAATCGCCACACGACAATGCGCCCGACGGACAGGCATCAACGCACAAACGGCAACCTTCAGGACAAGAACCTTCGACTCGCCTTGATTCCGGCAACTCAGCAGAGGTCAACACGAACGAAAACCGCAAACGCTGACCATAATCCTTGGAAGTCAAGAACCCATTCTTCGCAACAAAGCCCAAACCCGCTGCTGCCGCAAAGGGAGCCTGAGCCTGCAAGTCAGCCATCTTCCCAATATGGTTCATCGGACGCCCCTTCGACAGCGAGTCAACCTCAATGGCACCCTCGGCAGCATAGCCCAGCTTGCGCAACGCCGACGCCATGTCCAGCGCTCCCCAAGTCGTCTCGCGCAAAGCCTGCATGTTCGCCTGGATGTACGAAACAAGGCAATCCGTCGTGTTCCGACCAGCAAGCTCAACAACGCGCTTCGACATCCCCTGCCCCAAAACAATCAGCGACTTCGCTTCGGGAACCAGCTCCCGCAATTCGGCAGCGGCCTTGTCGCCCAAGCTCGCCAATGACGCAACCCCGCATACATCCACTTGAGGAAGCAAGCCTTGCTTAAGGCCGATGACTTCGGCGGCTGACTTCAAGCCATCCAGAGGACGATCAACCTCGAACACGCATTCTTCCATCGGCGCATCCGTGGTCAAGGATGCCACGACCTTGTTTTCCCAACCTGCCAAAGCCGCCGCCTTCTTCTCGAATTGCACGAGATACCAAGGCGTAAATGCCTCGTAGCCGCCATCGTCAAGATACCTTCCGAAATCGTAGATTCCTGGCTGGAGCCGCCCCGTGATATGAGTTGCCATGTTGACGTTTTTCGCGACCATTGCACCCGGTTGTCCCAGGTACTTGGGTTTCCTTGCCCCAAAAGCCACGACCCACTTGAAAGCCTTGTAGAAATCATCGGTCCTGAATTCCTTTTCGAAAAGCGTCTTGTTCTCCTGGAATTTTTCCATCGGGAACACGGCCACCGAATCCGCTCCTGCCTTTATGGCATACTCCTTCAGCTTGGTCTTGATCTCGTCCCACTGCGCTGTCGGCGCGGGCTTGATGCGCCTTGGCGACTTGGTTCGCGATCTGTCCCAGGTTCTCAAAGGCTTCGCCATGCAGTACTTGAAGGACGAGCACATATACCCTGCATTGCCGCGAAGAACGCGAACGACTCCCGAGTCCATCGCATCGTAGATCCCCTTCTCGTCCATCTCGTCGCGCTCGGCCAAGTGCGTCATGTCCAGATGGCACTGCTCGCCCCAGAAGCAACGCCAGCGGTTGATGTGCGCATATTCCAGCTTCTTGCCTTCGATTTCAAACGAAATCGTCTTGGCTCCCAGCAGTTTCTCAGGCTTGTAGTTTTCGCCCCAGCACGCCTTTTCGCAAAGCTTGCAGCGATCGCACAACGGCTCGCCAGTGTACATCGGGTCGGCGACCAACGGAGCAGACGTGATCACAGAAACAATGCGCTGACGTGGTCCGTACTTGTACGACATCGACATCCCGTGCCAACCATACTCGCCTAAACCTGCCGCAACCAAGGCGTTGATATGGCTGAACGAGGCATGATGGTCAAATGGAACCCCATCCTGGTGACGATGGTGCCAGTAAGTCGTGCACATGATCGGAATTGTCGGATATCCCAAATCCTCCAAGTACCTTCCAACGCGTACGGCCATCGTATCCAGCTTCGGAATCATTCCAATCTGAAAGCCGCCGGGGTAATTGCTGTTGGGTTCTGCGCCGAAATCAACCGTCGCATCAAGATGGTGAACCGCCATCACGATAACAGCCTTGGCCTCCGGCAAATGAGACTGGGGACGAACCGGCTCAGGGGCACCTGCGTACCTCGACACCGATGCGATTCCGACCAGATCCGCGCCTTCAAACCGAGCCTTCTCCTTCACAAGTTTCGTCAATTCTTCTGGACTCATCCTTTTCTCCTGCTTGATGTCATTTGGTTTATTTGGAAATTGGTTGTTTGGAATCGCTCGCAAATTAGTATATAGTAGTTTTGTTAGTTGTAAACAGGACTTTTGTTAAAAGGAAGGGTAATTTTGTGCAACAAAAATCTGAGGCCGTAATTTACCGTGCCGATCTGCGAAACAGCAGTGTCCCATTGGGCTTGCGTTCAGTTGGACAGGCGAATCTGCCCGTTGGCTTCGGTACCTATCCACGCAAGGTTCACTTTGTGCATGTGATCTGGACCATATCGGGGCAAGGCGAATTGACTTGTTCCGGAATGAGTTGGACGATCAAGCCCGACCAGGTCTTGGTCTGCCGCCCGGGAGAAGGCCATGCGATCAAGGCGACAGGGCGCGAACCATGGAACTATCGTTGGTTCACCCTGGATGGTCCGCTCGCAACCCTCCTCGTCAACGATTTCAACTTCCCCACCGCCCCGTTCAATGCGGGACCTTGCGACCTGAACCTCTTCAACGAACTGGAAAACAACATCCAAATCAAAGGACTTGACGGAGAGAGGATCGCGGGAGCAAGCGCATACACCGCAATCTCCAAACTGGCTTCCAGAATCGCAAGCGACTCAGGCGACCCCGTAACCAAGGCAGCCATTCAACTGGCGCACACAAACATCGGAATCAATGTCCAGGAACTCGCCGACGCTTGCAACCAATCGCGATTCGCAATCCATAGAAGCTTCGTCGAAACCTACGGAACAACTCCAAAAAACTACCTGGATTCAATGCGACTACAAAAAGCACTCGCACTCCTCAAGGACTCCAATTATCCCATCGCCAAAATCGCAAAGAATACAGGATTCACAAACGCCAACTACTTCGCTAAATTCTTCCGAAAAAAGACAGGGATGACACCAACGCAATTCAGAAACCAACGATTCATTCTCTGACAATCATCCCACAAAACAGGCTGCCATGCAACGTAAAAACTAATGGCAACCTGGAAAACTGCGGGCTGCGATGGCAGCGACCGTCACTTTGCACGATTTGCCTGGATGAAGGCGGCAATCGGCAAGCCCATGTTCGGATAGTTGGGATAGGGATGGGGATTGCCGGACTGGACACGCAAGCGACTTTCACCCTTATAGCCAAAGTGCGGCAGTGTCACGTCTCCCTGCGCATAGACGTACCCATCAATGTTGTCAGTGCCGATTCCCGTGTCCACAAGATGGAAGCCATCCTGCTCTCTACGGTCGAACGTCTTGATCAGCCAGTCGCGAAAACGCCACATCGCAGCATTCTGAAGAGTCGTGAAATCGCCGGCGACATTGTCGTCAATCCCGCATGACGTACAGGGAATGCAGATGACGAACTTCCCATTGGGATTGCTTGCCAAATAAGAGTCCTTCATCGCCGTAATGCGCTTCCCCCACTCCGTGAAATCGACATCAAGGCGATTGCGGAAATCGTTCAGCCCAAGCAACACGAACAGAAAATCTGGCTTGTCGACATTCCACATGGCAAGATACTTGCCGTAGTCGAATGTCCATGTGAACTCGTCCTTTTTCACCGGTTTCCATGCATTTCCATCGTACATCACAAAGGTATCATTCCCGTTATCGTACTGAATGTCTCCCTTGACGGGATTGAGCAAGATGCCTGTCGATTCTTCGAATCGCGGCAGGCAATCATCATATCGGCTACAGGAATATGTAGGTTCAAATCCCTCCGGCGCCGTCTTCCTGAAGCATTTCCATGCATTCACCCAGAATGCACGCGCACCCCAGTACCGTGCCTTGCCAGAGGGCTGCATGAAGCCGTGGTACGACTGCGCAGGTTGCGTCGGAACATTGAAATGCCCCGCAAGACTCCATCCGCCACGCCCCTCGTTATAACGACCTTCACCACCCTTCAACAACCCGACAAGTTTCAAATTCGGGACATTCTTTGGGGCCAATGCACCTTGGTAAAACTCCCCTCGCGTATAGCTGTCGCCGACGATCTGCGCCGTCACAACGCCGGAGCCTGCCCCGGCCACCCCAACACGAATGGTCGATTTCAAGGTCTTCACAGTCTCAAATTCGTCGCCATTGACCAAATCAATTCGCAAGACGCTCCCGTCAATCGGCTCGCGAATCGTCGCAACATGGCTAAGCCGACGCTGGAACGTTCCTCCGCCTTCCAGACTGAATCGTACAAAGTCATTATATGGACGCCAGCGTTTCAGGAACGGCTGTACGAACAGGTCATTGCCGTTATCGGTCAGCAGCCACAGCTTCGCGGGAACGCAGATATCGTTTACAAATCGCTCTTGCGCATGTCCTGCCACGCAAAGACACAAAGCCAACGGAAGCATATGGAAGCTTTTCATTATTCACTCCAATTATCAAGTATGGATTCTTTCCCCGTCCAATTCAAGTAATCTATCATGCCCCATGCAATCAGCAAGTTAAAACAAACAAAGGGTTTTCCTCAGAGTTGCTTAAGGTGAAGCCATCAATACAAAAAAGTTGACGAACAATTTTTTCTCTGAGAAATTTTGCACTCCCAAACATTTGCGAACTTTTGCCCCCAATCCCTCCGGATCAAAACCTTTCGCCTTGAAATGGTGGAAAAACCACTTTTCGCCTTTCTAAAAACCAGCTCCGTCAAATCAGCCACCAGAAGGCATGTAACATTCATTTTGAGTACGAAAATGGTGAATTATAAATGCAGAATTATGAATGCAGAATGACCGTCCGACACCGTCCGACCTGCCCAACCTGGCCCAGTCCAATAATCCCTCAATGTCGATTTCAGTAGGCATGTCACATGGCTTTTGAGTACGAAACTGATGAATTTGGGTTTGGCACAGCTTGCTTTTTTCATGCAAGAATATTAAAATGTTATAAACAGTTTGTGCTTGAAGCGGATGTACTATTTTTTTTGGAGGGGGAATGGTCTAGGCTAATCTCTGCAAAGGCTATATTATGTCGGCTATGTTCCGAAAAAATGCCGCGTTTGCAGCAAATTGAAACCAGGAAAGCAAAGCAACGGGAAGTTTCCGACGCTTACGCCACAAAATAAACGGCGACTACCAATTGCTATATAAAGTGTAGCAAGCTCAATGATGAATTGGCAATGGTCATGAAAATGGCTAAGGATTAAATGCTCCAGGTAATCAGTGATATGGCCTCAAGGATAATTATGCAAAAGAAATGGTTCAGAATTCTCTGTAGCAAGAAACTGTAATGAAACAAGGAAATGAAATGGAAAGAAGATCTAACTTTGACAATTTGACAATAAAGACAAATAATGTTTCACTTGTATGGAAGAATGTCCATGGTCTTGCACCGGAAAACGCCGCGCAAAAGCTAGATGCTGCAATGCTAGATTGGCAAAGTGAACTCACCAAGACATTGAAAATTTGGATTGACAAAGGATTAGATATGACCACGGGCGAATTAATTTTAGCAAGAGCAAACTTGGGTGCTATTGTCGAATCATGGCTACGCTTCTTTTTTTGCGTATACTATGATGACTATATCCAAAAGCCTAAGACAAATGGGACAGGGAGAATCCTTGAACCAGATAATATGTCTTTTGATGATTTGAAAAAATTAAGTATCGGCATTCTTTGGGACGACAACAAGTCGAAAGATTATCTGTGGATAAACAGCATTCAGTATAAGCGAAACGCAATTCATTCCTTTGCATATAGAGATATTGGGACTCCTGCTGATTTTTTGGACGACATCGATCGCCTATATAAGTTTGTGGATATGATACTGAACCGATTGCCAGCAATCGAGGAGGTAATAGAATAACTATCCTGATGGATATATTTTTATTTAACATGCACTTTGATTGCTAAGCATAACTGTAGCAAAAAGTGAGGGATGGTGCGCCCATACCCGTGTTTCAGGCTTACGGTAATCATCTTACTATGAGTGTAGTTTTCCCTTGAAATATATATGTTCTGCTCTTCCTCAACCAACAGATACTAGAACTAGTTCTCTTTTCCAAAACATATTTGTGAAATGACCATATGACAACTGGATTTATCGTGTATCTCTTTAGTTTTCATTTGTGAAGCTCATGCCAGCACCATCTCATACAAGCACCTGATACTTGGACATCAATTGCAACATGTTGTAACCCTTAGGGCAAAAAGTTCTATTAAGTTGTTTTCTGTGTTTTCGTAATCTTCGGCTATTGATCCTCGGCACCATTACCAGATGACTTTGACACTTGCTCAGTTGCTGGCGATGGGATTACTTCGGGAGCACCTCTGTGTATCTGAACATCAACTGCATTGTCTTCGGAGCGAACCTCGTAACGCCTCTCAGGCAAACCATAAACATTAACGCTCTGATGCCCCGTAGAAAACGCATTATTTTCTAGATAATTTGGATCGTCAAACATCAATTTCATCAATTCCGCCACGAAAAGGCATGTCACATGTATTTTGAGTACGATATTGACGATTTTTTTGTTTTGGATTAGGGGGTGGTGTTTGGGAATTTTACTGGGAGATCAACAATCCTTCGCGAATTATTGATTTTGCGTCCGTCATGACGATGAAAAGCTCCGGTCATGTCGAAATTGGACGCATAAAAGGGCATTCATGTCGAAAATGGGTATATGGAAGAGAGATTTTGGATGCTTGAGAGGAGGTTCTTTGGGGACGGAAGACCAACATGAGCGTACGGTAGCGCGACGGCGACAGCGTCCGAAAATTCTGGACGAACCGTCGTGCCTTGACGCTTTCATGGAATCAGCTTAGTGCGAAGTTGGAGAAGAGATCTGGAAACTATTCTGGAACTTGGATTTGCCCCTTCCGCTCTTCCCTTTGCCTGAGCCATTCGAACAACGAATCCGCAGCATACCTGAAGAACAAGTTATGACCCACGCAAATTATCAAGGAGAGGGGCAGGAACGTCAGCCGCGCGACGAACTCGCACTTTTCAGACATGGTGAAGTTGTCCAGCGGATTGCCGACAACCGACGAGAGGAATTCGACGAGCGTACCTCCAAGGATTTTCTCCACGATGGACTCTGGGAGTTCTTCGACGATTTCCACTGCCCTTGGGTTCCTGCTGTGCTTGAGGCCCGCCTTCCTCGCCTGCTTCCTTACGAACTTCGCGGAGCCGATCCCGTGCCTGGTTACGAAGACCCGCCCAAGCGCCTTCCGCTTCAGGTACTCCAGCTCCCCTTCATCCGTCTCCATCGGCTTCCCATCCACTGCCTCCGCCGTTTCATTCAGCTTTCCGTCTTCTGCCTCCGGCGTTTCCATCGGCTTCCTGTCCTCCGCCTTTGGCGTTTCATTTAGCTTCGCCAGCCTTTCCACAAGGCACTCGAAGCCGCCTTCCTCCAGGAAGCGCATGATCACGCACCGCTCGACGGCGCCGCTCGCATATCCCCTGATCCAGATGCTCTTCTGCCTGGACATGTTTCGCTTCCTGGCGAAAATCCTGGTAGCGTGGCGCTTGAACATCATGATTGCGTGGGCAACGTCGCTCAGGACCAGGGGATTGTAGTTCTCGTGGAACGGCATCCCCGCCGCAGCGTACCTGAGGCATCGCTCGGCCACCTCCTCAGGGGTCAGCAGCCTCCTGGGTACGTAGGCGACGCCGAGGACCAGGTGCCTCCTGAGCGCGAGGCTCTTGATCTTGAGGTTGTGGAGCACCTCGAAGACTAGACGGAGGTAGTCCTCGTAGGCCTTCTTGTCTTCGGGCGTCATCGCCGTGTCCAACTTGAGACCGCTATCAAGCTCCATGGCGAAGACGAAGTAGTTCCCTTGTCTAGGATCGTGGAAACGGTTGGTTTTCTGGTTCAGTAGATTCATTTCTCTCCTCATGCTGCCTGTTGAAAAATCGAGTCGACACAGGAACCCCTGCCCCTGTGATATGATGCTATAAATTTATAGCGTATTTCTAGAGATACAAATTCTTTTTTTAATATTGTAAATATTTTTATTATTTTTTATAATGTATAAAAATACTATAAAAATCATAATAACTCCTATGATTAATTATGATTTTTTCATATAATTTATTTAATTAATGCAAGTCCATGGGGGGGGGTGGAGAAAAGTTTTAGGGCTTGGAAAGTTGAAAAAAAATGCTGAAAAACTGGTACGAAACCGAAGGCGAATTTTACCAAGTTTCGTACTTAGAAGGCATGTTACATGCCTGTTTCTGGCTGAATCGGGGAATTGTTTTTTGCCAGATTTTTTTTGACTGGGACTGGGACTGAGACATATGAGCCAAATACTCTTCACTTAAGAAGAAGTTGGGGCCTTACAACCTCGACATGCCAGTTGCGCGTGGTAGTCACATTATCAGGGTGCTTCCTGTGGAAGCGCGTTTTCTTCTTGACGGCCCGTTCATTGTGCTTCCCCCTGCTCGACTTG
>DBPZ01000068.1 GCA_002305655.1 Lentisphaeria bacterium UBA1407
AACGGAACTTTTCAATGTCGGCATAGCCGCTGTCGCCGGCGGCCATGAGGCCAATGGCGCTGCGGACAATTGCGGACGTCGGATAGAGGGAATTTGGCGCCGCGGGCAGTTTGGAGTCCCAATCCTTCATGCGGATGTTTCCATCCAGCTGCTTTTTTACAAGGGAAAAACCGCCATTCGAGTTGACTTCTTCGGAACCCTGCATAAATTTCATTGTTGACAACCTCGTTGGTGAGTGGAACTACGACTTTGGGATGATATCGTAATGTACTGCAAATCAACGGGTTGTCAACTATTTTTGACCTTTTTCTGGATATTACTTCACGGATTCAGGATTGAGTCAGTTTTAGAGTGAATTAACAATTCCATCATACTGGCGCTATTGGTGGCAGATGATGTTAACGAGCTTAAACTTGTCATGTGTTGTTTATAAAAATCAAAAATCTAATCTGGAGGCAAAGTATGAGAAAAATGCTGTTGTTATGCTTGTTGCTGATTGGTGGCATTGCCATCGGCCAGACGTTTCAAATCGGCGATTGGACAGTATCCCGTGGCGAGGCCATAGAGATTTCCTACAAGGAAAAGAAGTTGGTTACGGACATCGCGATTGGCACTTGGACGCAGGGATATGCCAAGGGCACCTATGACTTCAAGGAGGCGACTGCCACTGGAGACGAGAAAACCGTGGTGATGACCAAGGCGACCGATGCGGCAAATGCAAAGCTGACGTTCACCGCCAAAGGAAAGACGCTGGATGTCGATCTGAACATCGACATCAAAACTTCCGGTCCTTTCGAATATGGATTCTACATGCCCTTGGATAGTTTCCGTAACGCTGACAATTCGATTTACTGCAAGCTTGGCAAGAATTACTTCCTGATTGGCAAGGATGCGCCATTCCGTCCGCGGGGCGACAAGTCGTTGACCTTTGAACTGCCTGACGCAAACTATACGTTCACGACCGTTCAAGGAGGCGCTTTTGTGCTGCAGGACTGTCGCCGCGGGCACGATGGCGATGTCCGGTTCATTACGAACTTTCATGTCGATAAAGAGACTACTGTTGAGTACAAGCACACCTGGACGATCGAAGACGATTTCGACGAGGAGACCAAGTATATGCGTGAACAGATTTTTAAGACACCCTTGCTGAAGCATACGGAAGTTACTTTTCCGAATCCCGGTTTCGAGGACGGACTGGAGTCTTGGGATAAATTCGCGAATGTGGGCATTGATTCAACGGTTGCCCATACTGGGAAGAACAGCGCCAAGATCGTTGTGAAGGATCCGAAAACCGAAAACGTGTACATTACTCGTCAGATTCCCATTGTCCCAGGTGCCCAATACATTGCCGAAGTGTTCGTGAAGACCAAGGATGTCGCGGCGGCTTCCGGAAGGATGCCCTCGGTCGGCGCAGGATTGATTGTCGAATGGGCTGACAAGTCCGGCAAATGGCTTGCCGCCGGCAGCTATGCCTGCGACCAATACGGCACGAAAGACTGGCTCAAGGTGGCGTGCACGATGCTGCGTGCACCGGAGGATGCCGGATATGCCAACATCTATCTGGCATTGCGCGGAACGGGTACGGCGTGGTTTGACGATTTGACGCTGACCCTGGTCGAGCAATCGATTGACAAGTTGTATCCCAGGCTGAATGCGACCTTGTCGACGAATACTCCCCTGTTTAGCTGGGTGCGGATGCACGGAGTTTCGACCTATTATATCCTGCTGTCCCAGGATCCGGAGTTTGCCCCTGACAAGGTTCGGCGGTACAGCGTGAATTCCGAGGTCACTTTCCAGCTTCGGGAAGCGCTTGAGCAAGGCACGTGGTATTGGAAAGTCGAGTCGCCGGGATCTCTTGACAAGCAGCCGTGGGTGTTCAAGACCACTGTGCCCAAAGACAAGGATTGCCTGCCGCCAACGATTCTGTCCCGTGCCCAACGGGTGACAGACGGCAAGGAATCCTTCAGGGTCATGGTCGAGGACAATGGGGCGAAGCCGCCTCACGTCTTTTTGTACGATGATGAACTGAAAGTCATCTATATTGGCAAGCACGAGAAGACAGAAGGTTTAGTCCATACATATGTTCTCTCAGACAAGGATGGTTGGCCCAAGGGATTCAAGACGTTGCGCCTTGTGGCTCGAGATGATTTCGACAATAAGTCGGAACGCGCCTTCTGGCTTCTCAATGCCCCGAAGCCGAAGAATCCTGCGATCATCAACAAGGACGGATGGTTCGAGGAAAACGGAAAGAGGATTTTCCCCTTGGGCATCTACGAGGTCACGAAGGATGACATGCTGGAAGTGAGGCGGGCCGGATACGATGTTGTGCACACGTATCGCTGGGAAAGCAGCCAGGACGATGTGGCATGTCGCGAGTACCTGGACGACTGCTGGGCGGCGGAAGGGCTTCGTGCCTTCGTGGGATTCGATCGCGGCACCCGTACGAGCAACGGTATCGTGCAGGGGAATTTCGAGCATGTCGCCAAGCGCGTCGGCGCATTGGCGGACCATCCGGGGTTGTTCTGCTGGTACCTGTTTGACGAACCGGAAATTAGCATTCAGTACGTGTCTCCCAAGCAGTTGACGGAGTTCGCCGATCTGGTCCGCGAATTGGATCCGTACCATGCGGTCGTGATGACGACATGGGGGAAGACGATGATCAATTACCGCCGGACCTGGGACACCCATTGGAGCCAGGCCTACGGGCAGCCTTCCGGTGTCGTCGCTCTACTTGACGAGCATCGCAGGTTCCTGAACAACGATTCTCCCATTACGTTGCTTGTCAACTGCAACGACAAGAACCTCGGCGAGATTCTCAAAAAGGGCGGCAAGGTCGATCCTGCCGAGTTCTCCCGGGACTACGATTCCCTCCGCGCCTGCGCATTCCTAGGCATCACCGAGCAGACGAACGGAATCTTCTGGTGGTGGTTCGCGCGCAATTCCAGGCACTTCTACTCAGCGTCGATGCATCCGACCTCCTGGGGCAACCTGGTGAAGGTCGTCCAGGAAATCAAGTCATTGGCTCCCGTGGTCAATGCGGACGTGCCCGCCAACAACGGAACCGTCAAAAACGGCGAGGCGACCGTCAAGTGGTGGACGAAGAAAGTCGATGGCAAGACGACGGCTATCGTGGTCAATACGTCCACCGAACCGCAATCCGTCAGCATCGACCTGCCGGACTATGGCAAGACCGAACTCCAGCTCAGGCGCTATGAAGTCAAGGTGATGACCAAGTAGAACGCCGGCTTTATACAAAACTCGCTCAGGTACGAACTTGTACCTGAGCGAAGTGAAGAAGCCCTATCTGTGACAAATGGTTATTTGGCGCCCTTGGGGAAGAGTAGCTTGGCGTTGCGTACCCAATAGGTCAGTTCAGTGCCTTTTGGATTGCATCCTAGCCTCAGCATGTAGATCTTGGTGTAGTCGATATCGGGCGGGAGGATGACGCGACGAATCTCCCATTCGTTGATAGGTGGCGGGTAAATCAGGTGATGGCCCTTTCCGACTTCGCGTTCCGTTCCTTCGACCGCCATCAAGAAAGTGTATGCAAAGTCGTTTTCGACCTTGTTCTGTGCCGTCTTGACTTCGAATTCAATGGCATAGGCTCCGACGAGGCTTTCCTCCGGGAGCTTGAGGATGCGCTCCGGGTAGAACCACTTGTCCACGTCTTTAGTCCATGCGACATCGAACCGGATTGCATTTTCGGCTTCGTCGAAGGTGCATTTGTACTCTTGCGCGGATGTGTTTCGACGCCAGTTTTCAGGCTTGTCGATTTCCAGTGTTTTGCTGATGCAGTTTTTAAGGAATAGTCCCATCAGCTTTATCGGGACGCTGAATTTCGACGATGACTTGTCGTCGAACACACCGATGATTTCGAGCGTCGCTTCATAGTTGACGTGGTCGTATTGCGGGATGTAGGTGACCTCGAATTGCGCTTTTCCCCGTGGTGGGAGCGTGATGGTTTCCGGAAGTCCTTCGAGCGTTCCGCCTTTGACGACGAGTCTTCCTGTTTTTTGCTTGTTGTCCAGGTTCCAGACTTGGATTGTCGCCTTTGCTGATTCCCCGAGCATTTCGAGGCATGACTTCCTGTCGGTTATTTCCAGTTTTTCTTTTGCGAAATCAGCTCTAATGATCACGGCGAGGTCTTCGTCCTGGCTTGGGCTGTAGGGGATGATTTTTCCTTGTTCGATTGCCGGGGTAGTCGCCTTGAGGTTTTTGATCCCATCGATGTATGCGGGGAATCTATTGGCCTTGATGGTTGCCTTTCCATTCGTTGCCACGATTATTCCAGGTACGCCGCACATGTCAGCGGTCTTGTATGTTCCGTCGGGGAGATCGATTTCGAATGTTGTTTCGTAGAGGTTCTTGATGTCGATTCCGCCGCCTTTGGTATCGAGGTCCGATATCGCCCAGTAGCAGAGGACCTGCGAGTTGTCCGGCTTGTCGAAAACATACGCCTTGATTTTGTCATTGACGACGATTTCGCCTTGCAGTTTGGCGTTGACGAGGAATTTCGTCATTGTCGATGCGACTGCGTATGACGGTTTGACCGAGCCGTCGCGTCTCATGATTCCCCAGTCCTTGCTGCCATTTCGTTCGTTGTAGGCTCCTAGTATGAAGTAGTAGTTTCTCGAGCATCCCAGCATTTGGTGTTCGATTTGTGATTTGGGATAGAATTCCGCCAGGATCATTTCCTGTTCCGGCGAATGCGCCTTGGCGCCTTTTCGGACGCCGTCAACTGTCGAGTGTCCTTCTGCGTTTGTACCGCATTCCGTGAACCAGATCGCCCAGTCTTTTCTGCCGCACCTATCAAGCATGTTGCGGATTCCTTCGTAGATTCTCTTATAGCCGGCTATTGGCGAGTAGGTGTGGTAATTGAAGAAGTCCGAGAATTTCGCCGCGTCGTTGTTGAACATTTGCATGGCATAGCTGCTGTCCGGTCCTGCGCAGAGTGCGCCGAATGTGACCGGCATGGTTGGATTTGCCGCCTTGAATCCCAGGTACGCGGCTTTCAATGCTGCTGCGTAGTCCCAGACTGGGTCGGGGGCGAAGCCGATGTCCTGTTCATTCCAGAATTCCCAGTTCCCCATTGCGTTTCCAAAGGTTTCACCGGTTGCCTTGCAGTAGTCGAATACGGCGACGAGGTTCGACGGCAACTTCACGATGCGATCGCTGAAAGCCGGCGCATCATGGAACATTCCCGAAATCAGTATGTTCCTTTCCTTGCAGAGCTTGGCATTGTCGAGGTAGTACCTGTACTCTGGCGCTTCGTCTTGTTTTGCCTGTGTTTCACCCCATGAAAGGCGTTCCCTGAGGTGCGGGATTCCTGCCCATGCGACCAGGTCTGCGGAGAGCCTGTATGTATCTCCGTCATACCATGGGCATTCGAAGTTGCCCGGCCTGCTGACCCAGCTGAGCGCCGCGTCAATCGCATAGAATGAATCATGCGGGTAGATCCTGGTCTTTGGATCCGGGACGATTGCGAAGGTGAAGTCCCTGAGCTTGATGTCCGTCGAATTGGTTGTCTTGATTCGGTAGTATCCTGTCGTCAGGTTTTCGAACACGAGTTCTTTGCCGCCGTTTTCGGGCCAGTTTCCCTTTTGGATGCTGTTTCCTTTCCAGTCGAGGAGTTCGTATGCGAGGTTGTCAAGGACTCTGGTTGACGTGACTTCAATCTTCTGGTTTTCGAAGAAGACTGTCCCTGGTGCTTCGGTTGTGATTTCCGGTCGTCGTACGCGTGGTTTTGGGGTTCCTTCGATAGTGATGTTTTTCATGAGGTATGTGATTTTGTGGTTATGTGGGTTGAGTCCGATTCCGAATGAGAGCGCGTTTCCGAGGTCGAGCTTATCGACTGGGATCTTGAAGCTTTTCCAGGTTCCCGGTTGTGCTGCTTCGAATGGCGTAAATCCCTTGAGGTGCAGGTGCGAGCATTTCAGTCCCTTGTAGTCGTCCATCGGGAGAATTTTGAAGTCGAAGTTGATTGCCGTCGCTCCATTGAGCGTCATTCCCTTCTGGAGTTTGAAGGGCGGGTAGATCCACTTGTCAACCTTTGGCGGGAACGTGACGTCAACCCGGATTGCCTGTTCGGTTTCATCGAACGATATGGTCATTGATCCGGAGCTGTTCCTGCCCCAGAACTTGGGATTCATCAATTGTTCCGGCGTTGGGAATGCTTCTGGTTTTCTTTGGGCGCTTGCATAAACTGCCAGGCATAGGACGAAAGCAATTATAGGTGATCGCATCGTTTAACTCCTTAAAGTTTAATCCAGGTGTCTAGGGTTTTCTGGGCATTGACGGCTACCTCGAGAATCGTTGCGATTTCCAAGGTTTCTTCTATCGCAATCGGGGAAATCCCCGTGTTGAAGAAGTTGAGGATTTCATCGAGTAGGTTTGGGAAGAAATTGTTTGTGCTTGTGATCTCGCGGGTTTTTCCTCCTGCGGCGATTGTAAGCGTGAAGGGAAGGGCGGCCTGGAGGGTCACTGACGCCCTGGCGCCGGTGTCGAATTCGATGACGAGATGCTTTGTGTCTCCAGCGCCGCATTGCATCAGCTTTGACGCCTTTGCCCGAATCAGGGATACGATCATTTCCAATTGGTGGATCCCGTATTCCTCGAAGGAGCTTCCGCCTCCCCTGGTGCCGACGAAGGCAATCTCTGCAGGCGTGATTTTTTGCCTTGCCTCGATGATTTCATTGCTGTATCTAAGCGCTGAAGAGGACATCAGAGGCGTATTATGCTTTTGCGCCAGCTGGATGATCCTTTGGGCGGCTGCCCTTGAAGGGGCGAAAGGCTTGTCGATGTAGAGCGGCTTGCCGCTTTTGAGGGGGATTTCAGCAAGTCTCTCGTGGACTTCCGGGTTTGACGGAGCGAGCACGAAGAGCGCGTCGCATTCGTCAACGACCTGCTGTATGGATTGGGCTGGGATCATGTCGAAGTCCTTGCACCACTGCTTGAGGTCTCGTCGTCCTTCCTTCGGCGCTTCTTCCCAAGCGAGGTGGAGCTTGAAATCGGCGGCGAATTTTGATCCCCTGATCCAAGCGGGGTAGTTGTTGGCGTGCCATTCGTCAATGAACAAGTCGATGAAGCCGAGTTTTTTCATGGTTGGATTCTTCCTGGAGCTTTGTGGAGAAAGATATCTGCCGCTCCTTTGCGGCAAGGTAAACAACTAACAAGTCTTTTCCGGGACTCCTCTGGTGGTGGGGTCAATCGGTTTTGTCCCATGCGAAGATTTCGCAGGAGCCGGGTTCCATCCAGTAGGTGTTGAAGTACTTGTGCGCCGAGAGCTTGGTTCCATCCTTGCGGATGCGATCGACTTTTGAGTCGGGCTGGAAGTCGATCGTCAGGTTCAGTTGCTCGGTAAAGGAACGGTTGACGACGACCAAATACTGGCGCTGGCGCTTTTCCAGCAGGGAGACGACGGCTCCCTTGTCGCCGGTCTCCAGGCGTTTTACGATTTTCGGTAGCTGTTCGAGTCGCTTTGTTCCTTGGGGGATGTCTTTGCCGAGATGTCGCACCCAGACGACCTCGCTTCCAACGAATGCGTATGCCCTTGCCTGGAGTTCATGGTTGACTTCCCGCAATCGGTCCCATACGGGGCTGAGTTTTCTGTTGTTGGTGATCGGATGCGTGTCTTCGCCTCGGTTCCAGTAGGTGAAGTACTGGACTCCTTGTGCGCCATAAGCCAGGTTGCTGTACATTTGTAGCTTGAGCATGGCGATGGTCGGTACGGGATAGGGTCCGTGGTTTGTCGCCAGGGCGAAAGCCCAGAAAGGCTTGTTTGCCCGTTTTGCTTCTTCGGCGAAGATTTCCAAGTTTTCGTACCAGGTCGGCCTGATGTAGTCAATGACAATTGGGTAGTGGTCGAAGGAGAGCAATTGGACTGGAACTGCCTTGACGAAGTTTCTGATATAGTCGCGATAGGGCATGAAAGAGTCTGTTGCCCCGATGGGAAGGAGATTGAGGTAGAGCAAGTGGTTGGGATCTCCTTCCAGGATTTTCCTGGCGTATTCTCCCAATTCAGGGAACATGTTGGAGTGCGGTTCATCACGCAGGAAATAGCCTGCCAAGCCTGGGCGATATTTGACTTTCCGTGCCGTTTCAGTAGGGTTTTTCTCCAGGTCGTTGCCCATGAAGATAATCTTGATGCCGACCGCTTCGGCGTAATCCAGTGCTTTCATTGCCCTGTCCCAGGTATCGATATATCCGAAACTCAGGTTGAATCCGCAGTCCTTCAGTTCTTGGTATCGTTCCAAGGTCGCTTCCTCCGCGACGACGCTCCACCAGGCGAGGATCGGGATGCGTTCCTCGCCATCGAAGAAATCAAGGGGATCCTTGCTTGGTGGTGGTGAATCGTATAATATTTGTGATCGGTACACGCAGCCATTGAACAGGACTGTGCCAGCCAATATGGCAAGCAATGCCAGAAAGTGTCGGAGTGAAGGGCAGGAATTGTTCATGTTCATATTGGGGTTCGAGATGACTTGTTCATTGGTCTTGGTATACTGTACCACAACTTGTCAATGTAATCTACAGAAACAAAGAAAAACCGAAGCAAACAAATTTCCATGGGGGTTATCCTGAAAATAGCAATTGAGGCAATGACAACGGTTTGAATATGGGCACCCGGGGTGCTCGTACTCGGACGGTGCCGCCGGTCACGCGGCTGAACATGACGCATGCCTACTGGAGATCGTGCACTACAATCATAAGGCGTCAACTGTTTTTTTAGGATTACACACGCAGAACGGACTGAAAAAACAGGACGCTTTGACTTCATCAAGGCATTCACCTGTACAAGGTGATGTGGTGATGAAGCCAGGGGATAAGCATGGTTGAGCGTCTAAGGCGCAAGGCGTTATGCCTTATCCGTCCGAACTATCGTCTGTGTCCAGTCTGTGTCCCATCTGCGTGGGAACTTTTGTCGCTAGGTGAAAAAAAAGCCATGAGACGACTTGCAATCCGGGGAACATCCCAAATTTTGGTGTTGACATTGGATTTGCATAATGTATTTTCGAAGCCAGCCTGCACCCTCCCGGCACGCGGATGCAAGACTGACAGCACCCCGTGCAGAATGGAGGAAGGCGATGAAGACGAAGACCGCCATACATCCCCTTACAGCCTCCTGCGGGATGGTCTCGGACAAGGCAACATGGGTCATCATTCACAAGGTCGATCTCCAGATAGATTCCAACAACGACGGCAAGATTGACGCTGAGGACGATATCGTCGAGGGCAATGCCCCCGGTCGTTTGCTCATCGTCAACAACGGCGATGCGGACAACGATGGCATCATTGACAACCGCGACTTCAGTATCGATGGGGAGCCGCTGTTTACCGAAGCCAAACTTACCATCAGTAACTTTCCTTATCTGGAAAATTGTCGCATCTTCTTGTCCTATGACGCATCGACGCCACCAGATACGGAGGGCGGAGCACTTGCAGGCGGCAGTGTCCGCATTTGGGCAAAGCAGTCCAACGAAGCAAGAAGTCCCTTAGCGGTCAAGGGTGGCGGTGACTTTGTCGCACCTGTCGTCTGGAACGGGGAAAACTACAACGAGGGCTATACAGCGGCTGAACTGGGAATTGACGTGACGTCCACCGAGGCAGGGGGAATTTCCGTTGGCAGCGGCGAAGTTACCCTATATCTTGAGGGAATCAATTCCGCTAACGCCAAGGATATTTCCGTGATTGTGGTTTCCAACCTGAACTATCTGTGGCATGGAGAACGGTTCATCGGCGGTGATTCGGCCAAGACAACCACATTTGACATGCCCATCAGTTTGCTAGAGGCTGAATTCACGGGTGGCAGATCCTTGTCTGGCGAACACATGAATAGCCACGGCTTGCCACTGGTGCTCAATGACGATTTTGACGGGCATCAAGCTAATCCCGCCAACGCTGCTTTCACTCCCGACAATGAAGACGCGAGGTCAACACGGATAACGACTTGGCAGACATGGGCAAGATAACCATCGCCAGGTTGCCGTCCCATTTGCCGGAAAATGGAAGCGGCAAGCTGGAAGTCAGCGGCGGCAACATCCGTTTGTTCAAAACCAGTTCTCCTTATGAACTCTTCTGGGACTCCCAAAGTCAAATGACGGAAGATGGAGCGAAAGCATTCTACGCCGCTCTTAAAGAAAAGGCACAGGAATTTTACATAGAAGGCTATGGAAGCCCAGGAGTAGCTACGATTAAACTTAACATCGGTAATTCCAATATAAAGCCATCGGCAGTCATTCGCTTGGTCAAAATCACACGATGGCTGGTGACGCACGACCCGGTGTTCGAAGCAAAAGCCGGTGCCAGTACCGCAGACTTTTGCCAGCAGCGCGAATGCATGACAACCAACAAGGCGACAATCACCTACATTCCTTCATCTGGGACAGCTATCGCGGTCAAGCTGTATAAGTCAACTTGGTGGCCCAGCAGCTTTGTCATGTCAGCCGCTTCCAGCGGAAACAACCATGAATTCACCTTGGCTGCACCGCCTCAGGGTTCGGAGGATTTCGCGGATATCTGGCTTAAGGGTGATGCATCGACCGCGACAAAGTTGCCGGGACCGGGCGCCTATGAAATCCGCATTTTCGATGATCAGACCCTGCTGGTCAAAATTCCTCTGCAAATCAGGCCGCTAATCGAGCTTAAGGAACCAAGCATTGAACTGGGAAGCGACGGCAAGGCCAAGCCATTCAAATTTGATCCTTACGGAACCGGTGTTGACATGAAATTCGATTTTCATCTGGGCATTGCCTTCCAAGACGACCAGCAAGGCTATGGTCTTCTCATCAAATATATTCTGAATGGGCCACTGAAGCCCCCGACAACAAATTTTCTGGTTGTCAGTGACGCAGCCGGTGGCGATGTCGGTACTCACCCCCTGGTGGTGGATGAGTCGTGCCTGCGGCAGACATCCTTTTGGGGCAACTTGCTGCCTGGCGGAGGCTACAAACTCAAATGGGAAGGATTTACCTCGGCTATCAACGACGAGGATGCCAGCAAAATCTGGAAATTCCCGGGCGAGGCCAAGGGCGCAGACACCAACTTCGCCTCGCCTGCCAAAATCGCCAGGGAGGGAACCTACAAGGTCACTTTGGAAGGAACTTATCTTTATGATACGACCCAGAAGCAGACAGTCAGATTCAAGACGGAGGTGAACTATGATGAATAATTCAATATGCAGACTGTTTGCCGGCATTTGGGCGTTCCTGCTGCTGTCTTCGGCTCCCTGCCATGCCAGGGGACCGATTGCACATTACATCATAACTAAGGAAGCTCTAGGGACAAATGGTGCAGAAGTGGCACCTTACTCCAACCTTCCAGATGTCTGGCCAAGCCAGACCGGACCGCTGGCCTGGCTGGATACAGGCATCTATTTCCGATGGTCCCATGGCGTAATAGACAATGGCCATTACAATGTTTATCTTGGATTGGCATGGCTTCCGAAGAAACCGACATTTCCTGACGATGGAAGATATCCTGGAGAAGTCATGAAGGATTTGATTGCACACAAGTTCGACAATGCTAATGGAAAATGGGGAAATCTTGATGTTTTACGAAAGGTTCAGCGAGGATTTCGAGCCCATAATGCTGCTGATAGGGTTGTTCACTGGGAATTTTTCCTTGGTGCAACTGACGCAATGACTAATTCAGAAAAACAGGACGCCTGGACTGTGCACCATGGTCTTAAAGAAACCTGGGCAGAGTATATTATCCTGGCTCAACAATATCTAGGGCAAGTGATAACCTTTCAGGATACTGGTTCCATTGCGCCGCCCCAGACCTGCCAGAGCCTAGGCATACCTAATCTTAATACCAATGCCATATATATGGCAAAACTCTTGAGGACTGCACAGGGAGCTTACCGCAAAAACAGAACTATACACTGCGTTGCTGATGGCAGCGAGGATTATGATTTTGTCCCTCAGGCAGCATCGGAAATAGCAACAATAATCCAAGATTTCAATGCAGAATTGCTGGGACATTTTAACAAATCTCACTGGGCATTATGGGAGGCCGGCAATATTAATTTCCTATCAGATTATGTAAAAGCCAATTCCGATGGAAGCACAACGTCTGTTATATTTGAAACACCAAATACCTTAGAGGCTGAATATGCACTTCTTAATTTTGCCAAGGAAAAATTGGACAATGAGCTTGCTTTAAAGACACGACGAGAAGCATTGGGTTTTCTTTGGGAGAAAAGTATTTTGTTTAACAAAATGGATAACAGCAAAACTTTGGTTATAGAATGGGGGAATCAGTGAAAAAAATCTTTTTTACCACATTATCTCTTTTATGTATCATTGCCTTTGGCAAACCTGTCAAGACGCCTGAAAGCGAGGAGGCCGCCCAGATATGGACGATGGTTTTTCAGAATAAGCCTATTGTTTCATTAGAAGACTCCCGCGCCCTGGTGAATATGTTCCTTTTATCGCCGATTGGCAAGGTGAATGTTCCTGCCCGTGACATGGGCTTAGCCAATATAATCATCAGCCGGTTCGGCACATACGCCGTCAGGGATACGGTTTCCGAGAAGGTGCTTCTGGAACGGGCGCATGAATTGAAGGGAGGGGAACTTTCTGGAGAAGAGCTGGAGAAGATACAAAATCTTGCAGAAAAACAAGAACGTGCCTTCATGAGAAAACATCCTGACGCAAACAAGTTCAACTTTTTCATCAAGGATGATGCCGTTAATCTGCACCTGACAATCAAAGGTGAAAAAACGATAGAAACTGCTTTGGCGGCCATCGCACGGCAGCATGGTCTGAGCTGTCGATATCATAGGAATGATGACTTGTCGGCAGAGGATTTGCGACTGCTTCTATATGGAGGAAATCCAGTTCTTCTGGAGGATAAGAAAACAGGCAAATGGCTGATTGCCTTCGGCATGTGGCAGAATGATGGATCAGATTATGTGTTCTTGAACGACATTGATAACACCACTCTGGTTGACGGGAAACTAAGAGGAACCTCCAATGAATGGCAGTCAATGGATTTAAGGGTGATTACTTCGTATCTCGGCGAACGGAAGTTCTTTGACAAACAAAAAAAATATCCAATAGCCAGAGATATTGTATCTGATGTCGATCTTTTGATACCCAAACTTGGCTTTGAAGCAAGGAAATACAATTCAGGAGATTATCAGGCCCACATCATGACTGACTGGCGTGAAAGCACGGAGGCCTGGGACAGCGATTTGCGGGAAACATTGAAATGCGATGCTGCTCCCAAGGCGCAGGCAGTCAAGCCAGCCGCCGACGCCACACCAAATCTGCTATGGAATTATTATTTCAGCGATGCACATTCCAATGCTGAGCAGTCGTCGGCATGCCTGCTTCCTGTCACTGCATTCCGTCCGGAATCCCCATCTGCCCTTCAGAACGCTATTGTCTCTATGCTTGTCTGCCAGGATTCCACTCCCTGGAAATACACGCTGATTCCCAATATGATGTGGGTGGCGCTCAAGAATGTTCAGGGCAACGCACTGCTTTGCCCGACCCAGGAAGAACTGGACGCCCTGACACGCCTTGGCAATGAACGGGAACTTGCCTTCAAGAAGCGTTTCGAGGCCTTCACAGGAGAAAAATATCTGATGATTTCTGGCATTGATAATCCTGACAAACGCCTTGAATCCCCCCATGACGAAACCCGTACCCCCGAATGGATTTTGTCATTGCTTGATAACGCCGAAAACATTCAGCAGGCTCTTGACAGCTACGCCTCCAACACGGGCAAGCGGGCACTGCTGGAGGGCGGGCATTCTGCCCCATGGCAAATCTGCCAGCGCGCCATTCTCCAGAAAATACCGATTCTGCTTCATGACACCAAGACGGACGGCTGGCTGATTGCCTTCGGATTCCTGGAGCACGGCGGCCGCAGGCTGCTAGTGTCGATGTCGCCAGGCGCCATCGACTGGAAAGATGGAGAAAAAAAGCGTCTGCTCGGACCTGGAATGCCCCTGCCTTCAGGCGTCCAGTTCGAGGAATTCGACACAATGCCCTGCATTCCCTATTTCATCCATCCGTTCGAACCCGACATCGCCTCCGTCAAGAACCAAATCAATGAAATCTTCAAAAACAATCCCGAGGCGAAAAAGATGCCATGATGACCGGGCAACAGGAATCTATGGAATACGACGAAAGCCAGTGGACGCCCTGGTTCGTCCATCATTTTGACCCCACTGTGAAGCATCTGGCTCCGCAGATACTGGAAATCTTCAAGAACCATCCCGAGGCGAAGGCCATGATGGAGAAGGAGCAGAAAGCAGGACGGTAAACTATTAAGTGTACATCAAGGCAAAAGCTGTGTCCAACGACATAGAGAAGACAAACGGCTGGAACAGCGATGCCAGGCTGGTGCTGCTTGCCGTTTTATGCGCACGTCATCTAGACGGGAGCAATCTCGCAAAACAGCCTGAACTTGGCAGACGTCTCGTGGAACTGGAATTTGGAAACATGAAGTTCAAACAGTCCCCCGCATGGGTTGAAAAACAGCTTGCAAAATCCAGAACAGCCGTCCAGCCGCGTCAGAAGAAAGACCCTGTCCAGAAACAGCAGGCACAGTGACGGTAAAGGGGCTTCATGTCGCCACGTAGAACACATATAAGAGTTAGTACCGAACTGTAACTGCGTCGCCGAAAGGCGGGGTGGGGAGCAACGGTGAGGGAAAGACCAGACCCCAGGATGACGAACGCGATTCGGCTGGGTGCATGCGGCGAGCCTGCTGGTCGATGGCGAAGCCCCAGAAGGCGGTTTGCATGGGTTTCATCATGGATTTGGAGTTACTATGATTCCCCATGTGTCTCGTGGCTGGAAGGTTATTTTGTTGTTCAGCAGTTCGAGTGCGACCGGCGTTTTAGAGCCGTCGTGGTTGACTCGTTGCAGGGTGGCGTTTTTCGGGTTGATTCCAAGGTCTTTCCAGCTGACCTCAACGGTTGCTTCGACGGGTTCGTCCGCGAAGTTGGTGAAGGTGATCAGTGCCGAATCTATTTTCCCCGTGTCCCAGAGCCGGTTGCCGTCCTTGTCGTACTGGTATTTGACGATACGTCTTGCCCCTGCCTGGACAACGGCCTTTTCATTGTATGCAACTTTCCCGAAGAGATCCCAGTTTTCGTTCCATGTTGGAATGGTTCCCGAGATTTTCGGCGACCTCGTCATTTCTCCGTCATAGAAGAATTCGACCGTGTTTTGCCTGTAGTTCAGGAGTTTTTTGACGTAGTCCAGTTGATTTTTTTCCCTGATGAAAGTGACTGGGAACCATCCCAGGATATCTCCGTTGATCAGGTTGTTTGCCCATTTCATCCTCATTGCCCTTGGGTTGTTGGGTATCGAACTTCCGTAGAGGAACGCGGCTCCGGAATAGACGGTTGCGAAGGCGGGCACGATACGGTTGTCGTCGCCTTCGATTTGCCAGCAGATCATCATGTTCATTTGGTCGATGACTGTTTCGCTGTTTCCTTCCGTGGCGAAGATTTTGTCATCGGGGATTTGGTTTCTGATGTTTTCGAGTAGCTTTCTGTATTCTGCCGTCCACCAGTTTCCGCCCCTTGTCGGATGTCCGTGCGTCGTGTCTTCGCATGGTACGGGAGAGCAAGCCCCGATTTGATCCATGTAGCATCCATCAAGTCCATAGATTGTTGTGATGTGCTTGACGTTTTCCGCGACCTTGTCCTTCCATATTTTCGATCCTGGGCACATCGGCGAGAATTTGACCCTGGAGCCGTCCGACTCCTTTGACTTGTAGTGTTCTGTGTAGGGCGTTCCGTCGGTTTTCTTGCATGCGCCGAGTTTTCCATGCATTGAGTACTGGTAATCCTCGATTCCCCTGTCCCTGGTATCCCAGAGCCTTCCGTTGGTATAGGGGATGACGTGCGCTCCTTCGGCTTGGATCGCCTTTACGGCTTCTTCGAAGCCTGGTTTTGCAGGGATGTAGTGTGGGTAGTCGTTGTCCCATGGAATTTGGTGCCAGCGGTACCAATGGACGCCGGTTTCGATGCCTGGGAGCAGGCTTCTGAATTCCTTGACTTGAGGGACGACCTTGTCGCCTGTCTCGGCGACTTTTTGGAAGACTCCTGTTCTCTTGAACCACATGGGTGCGTTGACTCGCCCTTGCGGTCCCATCTTTGGGAACCAGGAGGCTTGCTTTCTGACGAAGTCCCGATAGATGAGGGCAGCATCGTACCAGTCGCCATCAAAGGTTTTCCAGATGACAGTTCCGTCTGTTTCAGTCCATTGGTCCGGGTTGTCGCTTGAAGACGGGAGGATGTATGCGATGGCGAGTTTCGTCTCGAATGGCTCGAGCGTGGCATCCATTGTGACGGTCTTGGCGGCTCCCGTAGGATCGTGCGAGGCAAGGTAGAATCCGATCTCCTTGGTTTTGTCCCAGAAGGCGAACCAAGGCATGGTGCACATGAAGGATGAGTAGTTTCCAGTGATTTTTCTGCTGCTTGTGGCGGGGTTGACGATTCTTGTTCCCATGGATTCCGGCACGACGCATTCGGTGGCTAATCCAAGATCCTGAAGCGAAAGCGAGGCAAATTCGAGTTCCATGGGGCGATAATCCTTGTTCCCCGTTGTGATTCTCGCCTTGAATTGGATGCCTTTTGCTTGCTTATTCGCGTCGATATTAAGTCTTAGCTGCAGGTTTTCGAGATTGTCGTTCGTGGTTGGCCCAGTGAAGACCAGTTCGTTGTCTTGCCAACGGATCGTTTTCCATGTCGTGCTTGAATCCAACGCGATTCTTTCTCGTGTGCTGATCTGTTGGATGATGAGGCTGAAGAGATTTTGCGGATTATGCATCAGGTTGATGTTGGCTTGCTTGTGGAGGACGTGGGTCAGGGCGGCAGTTTGGCCCTCAGGCGTCGAATTGATTTTGAATCCAACCTGCAGGTCGTTGGATTCTCGGATTTCAACGTCTTTCAGGTCTGGCATTGCCGTGACATTCCTGAAAAATCCCGGTTGCTCTGGGATTGCCGCTTTTTCGATTTCAGATTCGATCTTCTGATTTGACGATCCGATTTGAAGCCAGGTTGATTGTGTTTTGGCCTGTTTGCTCCAAAATGTCCAGCTGCTTCTTCCGCTTGCATGGATGTACTTGATTTTCAGCGGCAGATGGACCATTGCCATCGGGTTTCCGGTGCGGATGGCGACGAAATCACCGTCTTCTTCAAAGGCCGCCCAGGACTTGAAGTATTTGTGTCCCTTGGAATCTTCGGCGGTCGGTCCTGATAGACGGCATTCATTGGGGACGTCTCCGCCTTGCCAGGTACCGAGTCCACCATCGTTGAGGTGGAAAGACATAAAGTGGCGTTCCTTCCAGTCGAAGTGCTCATCCTGGCTGAAGGATGCGGTGACGTAGATCAGTTGGGGTTCGCGTTTGAACGATGTGAAGGCGTATGTGGCCCGTGGACCGTGTGGTGCCGCAATGCCTTTGTCATTGTGGTATTTTGCGTGCACGATGATGGATTTTGCGATTGGTCCGTCGAGTTCCTGGAGCAGTGGCGACGGATCGTTGTGCAGTCTCCATTCGCCTCTTTCCTTGAGGTGGTTGGGATCGTTTGAGTAGACCCTGTCCCCCCAGGTCATGTTGTCGAGGACTCGACCGGACTTGAAGGTGATTTTAGACGGGAAGGCACCCAGGGTGGCTTGGTCGAAATCGACGGTGAAATCATTGCCCTTGATGAAAGCCTTCGCCACGTTTTTGGGGCTTGTTTCGGCTCCAGGTTGCTTGGGCATGATGGTCACAAGCAGGGGTTGCCGCTGGGACTTTTCTGTGAGTTGCTGTGGGAATTGAATCGCCAGCGAGTTCGGTGGGATATTTTGGCTCTGGAGGTCAATGCCTTCGCAACGCAATTGAGCCTGAGCTTGCGAGATGGGCAGGATCACCAGTCCATTGTCCGGGATTTTGGCAATTTCGAACTGCTGTGCGAAGATGGTTGCGGCAAGAAGTAGCGAGGTGGTGAGGATTCGTTTCATTTCAGTGCTCAGTTTGTGGTGATTGTGACCTTGAAGATATCTTTTGGATCGAGCTCAAGCGTGAGCGGATTGACGGCAAGATGGTTTTCGATCAGAATCTTTTGCTGGTCGTCGTGATTGGTTGCGACGACCTTGACGGACTTGGCGTTTGGCAGGAGTTCCTCCAGGTTTGGCTCGTAGGTTGCTTTGGGGAGCTTCGGAGCCAAGACGAGTTCGAAGGCGTTGTTGTTTTTCGGGATGATTCTGCAGGCGCCGTTGGTCTTGACGAAGCCAAAGTTGATGACCGGGTTGCCGGGATTGAGCTGAAGGAGGTCCGCTGTCCTGGGCGGAATCTTGGTCAGCGTGACGGATGTGACCACGCCGTCCTCTCGCTTGACCTTGAGGTTTGCCACATGAGCCTTGTGGACACAGACCCCTTCCCGTTGCAGCGGAATCATCATCAAGCCCTGTTGACGATAGAGGCCGACGAACATCTTGTACTCCTCCAAGGTTTCTTCGACGGGGATGGTGACCGTTCGACGAATGCTGACGGTTGTTCCTGGCTTCCATTGCGTCGGTGGAACTGGGGGAGTGTGGTCGTCCTGGAAGTGGATCTTGGAATCCTTCATGTCGTTGAAATGGGTGAAGGCATGCCAGTTTTCGATGGCGGGTTGTTCCACGTCCCAAATCAGGTCGTAGGAGAATTTGCCTTTCCCGTGGTCGGTGACGTTTTCGATTCTCGGGTATGCGTTGATCGTGTTTGGATTGACGCTGCGTTCTCGTGGTCTTGCGTTGGCGTATCGGATGCCTTCCGGAGTGGCCGAGTACTCCCTGAACAATCCGTCCTTGACCTCGAAAGCCAGGATTGCGTTGGCGGCGTATTTCGCCAGGAAGCCGTATTTCGGCAGCATGTGTCCATCAATATTCCATGGTTTCTTGTCCCTGTTGACGTGGACGACGGCTCCTGTGTCCCAAGCGACGGATTGCCGATGGATGTTTCCGACGAATTCGTGGTTGGTCATTTTGCGTGCCGCGATTGATTCGATGAAGTTTTGCGCGAGCCAGTACTTTCGAATGGCGTGGTAGCCGAATCCGCCGTAGTCCATCATCAGCGAGTGTCCCGAGAGCAGTTCAGTTGAGAGGTAGTCGTCCGAGACGATGCCGTGCTCATCCCTGAGCAGCATTCCCGATCCTTCGTATCGGTTTGAGTATCCCGAGCCTTGCCAAACGAAACGATGGTGGTTGACGGCGTCCGCCCAAGGTACGAATTCCCAGTCGTCGCATGGGAAATGAGTGATGAAATCGCCTATGAAAGGCCTGATTTGCAGGCGTTGGCAATCGGCGCCGTCTAGGTATCCGATCAGTTGGTCGTGCCCCGCCTCCGATGTGGTTGTGGTATTGGGACCAAAGTTGCGCCTGATTTCGTCAAAGACCTCGCCCCAGTGGCGGCGCGTGTCGCTGCGAGTGTAGAATTTCCCGTTGTGGTCGTAATACTCGATGGGTCCCATCGACGATAGGACATCAACGAAAGAGTGCGTTGGTTTGACGTGTTCGCTGATTGCCTGGTAGTTTCGTTTTACGAATGGCGCGATGGCGGCAGGCTTGAAGAAGAGCGCGTGTGCGTCCCGCCCCTTGTTGTACCAGCCGTTGGCAGGATTGCCGGGATATTTCCAGAAGAGGGTTTGATTGACGGAGTAGCCCAGCGCGTCGGGATAGAAGTCGGTGTAGTTGTCATGCAATCCCCATCTGATTCCGGGCTTGTCGCATGTTTCGCCCAGGGCTTGGAGTTGTTCAATTGTTCCGACCCGCTCGTTCGGCGGCCAGATTTCCGGCAATCTGTAGTCGTATCCCCAATGTTGCCAATTGTGGATGGCAAGGACAGCATTGGCGAGTCCGTACTTGGCGGCTTCTTGCATCCAGGTGTTCAATTGTTCAAAGGAACCTCCCCAGAAGTCGAAGAGGAATCGTCCCGCGAGCTTTTCGACGTTCGGCGCGGGCTTCTTGTCCATCATCGGTTGGTAGTGGATCGCGGCTTGGAAGGCGGTTTTGTGCGGGACGATCGTGAACGTGGCGTTGTCCGTTGTTTCAATGGCGCAGAAATTGGTCACGAGATCGTTTTCCAGGGATGCCGGCGGATTATCGACGGCGACCAAAACCGCTGAATTGGAAGAGAAGTCGATGCCGATATGGGACGAGCTGAAGTTGTGTCCGTCAAAGCCAAAACGCGTTTTGCCCGGCAATGCGATGGCGTATCCATGCCCGTAGTAGAGCCAGGCGATGGGGCGCCTCCATTCGTTTTGCTTGATCGACGAAATCCTGGCGCCTTCGCAGTGGAACTTGAATTTTGCGGCTTCGTTTTCAACCCAGGTCTCGACCCTGAGGGTGGCTTTTACATCATTGCCTAGCTTGTACTTGTGGATGTAGATGGTCTTGTTGCCTTCAGTGCGTCTTTTTACAGAATCCGCCTTGGGGGATTGGATGCCGTCAAGTGCGACGGAGAATCCCCTGAACGCGACGGTTTCAGGCGTCCTGTTCGATGGAATCGCGATCCAGTTTCCTATTGGCGAGTTGCCATCGACCAGGATTTTGCAGGATGCGGCCTTGTCTTTTGCGGCGAGCTTGAGGATGCCCTCGGATGTTTTTGTTTTTTTGGCGTGGCGTTTGGGATTGCCAGTCGTGATTGTTGGATCTCCCCAATAGCATTGGTCTGTATAGACGTGGTTGTTTGGACCAGGATGCGCTTCCAACCTGAGGGTGATGGTTTTTCCTGCGTATTTCGAGAGGTCGGCTTGTGCTTTCTTCCAAATTTTCGAGTCTGTGAAATCCTGGAAGATTTCCTTGAAGTCAGTGTCATTTTCAGAAACATAGACTCTGAAGAGCACACCGTCCGAGACGATTTCTTGCGGGTGATGGTCTCTTATGGCGAGGTTGAAGTCAAAAGAGATTGGTTTTTGCCTTGGGAGCTTGAGCTTGAAATCCGCGAAGACAGGACCGATTTCAGGTTTCCAACATGGGTGCATACCAATCGAGGGCAACGAGATGCCGCCCCTGCGGGGTGTGGTCTTGTGGACATTGCAGGCAGCGACGGGATCCGTTCCTGTCCAGCCGATTGGCTTATATACCATCGGCTTGCCCAGATAGTTCCATGCGACCCTGACATTGGGCAAGAGGTCAACGAGCTTGGTTTGGTCATTCTTGTCCAGCTTGACAATTGGCAGCGGATCCGGCCTTTCCGATGCTCCTGAAGCGTCCTTGACCAACACGTTGAAGATTCGAACCGCCTCGATCGTGGTTGTTTGCTGTCCTGCCGTAATGGTCGCCCGTGCGTGGATGGGATACCGTGTGGAGAATACCAACGGTCCCGAAACCAGGCTGAAGGTCGCCTGGGCGCTGGAGCCGGGGTTGATGGACATCGTGCGCTTGGAGTCGCCGTCAATCCTCCATTGGTCTGCCAAGTAGTAGATTTCAACTGTTGCCTGGGCGGCTTCCTTGGCTTCGCTTGTGACGGTGACCTGGAAGGGAGTTGGGACACGAGGATTCGAAATCGTCTCCAACTCGGAAATCAACAGCGTGAAATCTCCGTTTTTGACTTCGAATCCGTTCCAGGCAAAGACGAAAAGCGAGGCGAACACGATCAGGCTAGCGCGTTTCAACATAGGTGATCCTGTGGCAATGAGGTGAGTGAGATGTAAGGCCAAGCTCGTTCAAATCAGAATTTGACGAGTTTTCCTGTTTCGGCCGAGGCCATCATTCCGAAGCAGAAGGTCATGGCGTCAATCGCTTCCTTGGCTCCGGCAAGGGGTTTCTTTCCGTTGATGACGGCATCGACGATGTACGCCATTTCCTCTGCGTACATGCCGCCCTGGATTTTATGGATGTTGAGCGCTGCTTCATCCACGGGGATCTTCTCGGTTTTTCCGCCCTTTGTCAGGAGCAGGCCCTTGCTGTCCGAGAAGGTGATGGACGCCTTGTCTCCGCAGATGGTCATTTCCGTATCCGACGGCGCATTTCTAAGCCATGAGCATTGGATGTTCGAGATAAAGCCGTTTTTGAAGCGAGCCGTGGCGGAAACGTAATCGAATGGGAGCTCGTCTTCGTTTTGGTTGAGCATGAAAGATTGGGCATAGATCGATTCCGCTTCGCCGATCAGGTGGTTTTGCAGGTCAACATGGTGCGCGAGCATGTCGAGCATCACGCCGCCGCACTTGTCATAGTCCGCGAACCAGTCTCCGTGCATTCGCACATACCTTCCATGGAGGCATCTGATTTCGCCGCAAAGGAGTTTTCCCAGTTCTCCGCTGTCAACGACTTCCTTCATTTTTGCGAAATTAGGCGAGTATCTTCTGACGAAGCCGAGGGCGAAGAAGTTGTCGTAGTTCGTGATCAGTGGGATCAGTTCGTCCAATTCTTCCTGTGTTCTGCAGAGAGGCTTTTCGCAGAAGATCGGCTTGTGTGCGTCAAGGGCGATTCTCAGTGCCTCAATGTGGCAATAGGTGGGAGAGGTGATAATAATCAGGCCTATGTCCTTGGCATTGATCAGTTCTTCTGGCGACTGGTAGATTTTTGCGCCGAATCCATTGGCGTAAGCGGTCGCTTTTTCAGGCAGGATGTCATAGACTCCCGCGAGTTTGATCGTATCGAGTTGTCTTAGATTCCTTGAATGGTTGAGTCCCATTCGTCCTGCGCCGATTACACCGATGTTAAGCATTTGGAAATTCCTTGGTTATGTATGATATAGAGTAGAAAACAGGTTTGGAAGATAAGGATAATAAACCTTTTGAACAAGAATTTTCAAATAATTGGCTTTCTCTGGCTATGCAAATTACTGAAGCAGTTAGCCAGCTAAGTGCTTGAAGCAAAGGGCAAAATGCGTTGAAACAGCAGAGCATTTTTACACAATTTCGTACTCAAATGGCATGTGACATGCCCCCTAAGAACGAGGTTGAGAAAAAACTCCGATGGGATTATGAAAAGTTGCTTGTTCGTGCTAAAGTAATCAGGTACAGAAAAGGTTGTTGAAGAGATTCGGAAAGCATTAACCCCAAAAGCAGTTGACACCTGCAAAGCACAAAGCATCTTATATAAGGCATAAGTTCTTCCAGTGCAATGTGTTAAGCTCGTAGAGCTGGCATCATAAGTAGCCCCAGGTGAAGCGAAGCGGAACCTGGGGAAGGCATCCCCCTCCCGAAATCAAAGCCTTGGAAAGGCGACACATGAACCGGCGCCGACATTGCGGATCAAAAGAAAAGCAAAGGCGTTGGCTTACGTGTCTTCATTTGCCGTTGCGTGTATCAACGCCATGACAGTGCCGCCCCTCCGGGGCTCCGATTCTGTGGGGGTGGCGGCGCCCTAGGTTCCGCTGTGCTGCGCACAGCTTGACCTGGGGTTACTTAAAATGTTGCCTCTCCGAGGCAAGGCAAACACAAGCATGCACTGCTTCCCTAGTACGAATTAATGAATATAACTTAACGCTTATGGGCTTCACCCTGGGGCGGGAAAACCACCCGAAGACCGTGCCTTGTAAAGGCACTACAATCATAAGGTGCCAACTGCTTTTTTTAGGTTTAACTGCTTTTTTAGGTGTATCCATCGAGTAAGAATCAGGCATGAGCGAGAAGGGCGAACAGATCATTTTTCGTAGTCAGGAAGTACCACGTGTCCCTGGCGTCTATGTCTATCGCAATGGCGGCGGCGAGGTGATCTATGTAGGCAAGGCGCGGAATTTGCGTAGCAGGATGAGTTCGTACTTTCGTCCTTCCGGGGCTTTGCGCAGCGATCCGCGCCGTCGAGCCTTGATCCATAGCATTGCGAGCTACGAGATATTTCCCGTTGAGTCCGAGCAGGAGGCATTGTTGCTTGAGAGCCAGTTCATCAAGCAGTACAATCCTCGCTACAATGTTGACTTGCGTGACGACAAGCGATTTTTGCATGTTTGCGTTGACATGGCCGAGACGTTTCCCCGCTTGCAGACTGTCAGGATACGCCGCGAGGACCGTCGAATCTACTTTGGTCCTTTTCCGTGGGCGACGGCATTGCGTACGACCATTCGTTTCCTGGAAGTCCGGTATGGATTGCGCAGTTGCAAGGTCGCCGAACCCAACAGCGACACCAAGACTCATTGCCTCGAGGATGTGATTCGCGATTGCACTTGTCCCTGCCTCGGCAAGATCACCCATGAGGAATACAATGAGCGCTTGGAGAAGGTGATGTCGATTCTTCGTGGCGAGTGCGTCGAGCTGGTCGCTGAACTGGAGGAGAAGATGCGTCGCCAGGCGTCAGAACTGGATTTCGAGGGCGCTGCCTCGACCCGTGACATGATCGGCAATTTGAAATCCGTGTTGGAGCCGACCCGTCGATTCGTCAACCAGACGATCAGTCGCCGCAGTTTGCCCAGCAACTTCGACGGGATGTCTGCCTTGCAGGCCGCCTTGGGCATGTCGAAGCCGCCTGAGGTCATCGAGTGCTTTGACATGTCGAACATATCCGGGGTTTTGGCGGTTGGTTCGATGGTATGCTTTCGGAATGGACGTCCTTCGACCGGCGACTATCGGCGCTACCGGATTCGATCGGAGAGCACGCATGACGACACGGAGTATATGCGGGAGGTGTTGACCCGCCGCTATAGTCGGTTGTTGCGTACGGAGCAGCCTTTGCCTGATTTGATTGTCCTGGACGGCGGCGCAGGTCAATTGCGTGTTGCCTGCGAGGTTTTTGCCGAGCTTGGGATGCCTGACGTGATGTTGATTGGCTTGGCGGAACGTCATGAGCACATCATTTGGCCTGATCGTAAGGAGGAACAGGAGTTGCCACGTGACAATCCTGGATTGAAATTGCTTCAGGCTTTGCGCGACGAAGCGCATCGTTTCGCCAATTCGTACCATCGGACGCTGAGGAATCGCCGGATCGCCGATTCGTTGTTGTCCGATGTTCCTGGAATTGGTGAAACTCGTAGCCGGCAGCTGTTGAAGCAGTTTGGTTCGGTGAAGAACATCGCGAAGCTGACGCCGGAGGAACTGGCGGAGCAGGCGAAGGGCATTGGCTTGGAAACCGCCAAGCGAATTATCGAATACCTTTCCTTTCACATCTGAATTTAGCGGGGAATCGAAATGAAACGAATCTTGTTGTTAATGTTGATTTCTGTGTTGTGTTTCGGCGAAGGCGTCGGGACTAAAATCGACTTGGCGGATCTGACACTTGGCGAGCAGCCGCCGAAGGTCGTTGATGGCGGCTTGTCTTTCGATGCGTCGGTTCCCGGCATTGCCTCTTCTGCGGCTTTGAAGGAGGCGTATGACCTGTCTGTTGGCATCAAGGTCGCCTTGGAGTTCAGGATATTTGGTCCGCAGTCGAATGTTTTTCCCCGGTTGTTCGACGGTGGCAAGCTGTCGTTGCATTTGCAGATGGAGCCTTATACGAAGCACTACAAGATCAAGTTTCTGGTCAGCGTCAATTCGGATGTTTATCAGCAGATTGTCGAAGTGGTGGAGTTTGAGCAGGGAGCTTGGCAGAAGGTTGAGTTTACGTACGAGCCTCAGGGCAGGGTCATGTCCTTGAAGGTTGGCGACAACCAACTGAGCATGCTGCCCTTGAGCGAAGAGGCTCGCGGCTTGACTGGCAAGGTCAATTTCATTTTGGGCAACAATCAATTGAAGGCAGGTGGCAAGCGTGGTTTTACGGGCGAGATTCGGAACGTGGTCGTGACATCGCCGTATGACCCCAATCCTCGCGAAGACGAGGCCACATTTTCGAAGCCTTCTGTAGGCGGTGAGCCTGTTCGCCATTCGGTGGTCTCGCATTTGCGGGGACGTCATTTGGCGTTTCCTGGGTTCGATATCCTGCCCAATGGCGAATGGGTTGTGGTATTTCGCGAAGGCGAAGCCCATGTTTGTCCGTACGGACGAATTTGCCTGGTCAGGAGCCGTGATGGTGGTCTTAACTGGTCAGCTCCCGTCTCGATTTCCGATACGGCAAGTGACGAACGCGATCCATCGATACACGCCTTGCCGGATGGGCGGGTTCTGGTGACCCATGGTGGCTGGAACAGCTGGATGTTCTATGCCGAAACGAAGGACAAGTTCCCGGGGGCTTCCGCCTATATCCAGCAGGTCGGCGAACGCAACTTCGGAGGAAGCAGGTTTTTATTCAGTAGCGACGGATGCGAGACATGGTCGATTTCTCCTCGAGGCGATCCATTTTGTCCTCATGGTCCGATGTTTGTCGAGGGGCGGTTCCTGATGGCCAGCGCATTTCGGCGCGACGGTTCCCGTATCGTTGAGTGCTTTGCGTCCGATGGCAATGCCCAGAATTGGGAGAGCCTTGGTCGAATAGGAAGTTTGGCGAAGGACAGTGTAATTGATTTCCAGGAGCCTCATTTGTTGTCTCTTCGTGACGGTTCGTTGCTTGTAGCCATTCGTGAGCCTGAGATTGGATTCATGTACATATCTCGTTCTGTCGATGGCGGTCGAACCTGGACGACTCCCGAGAAGACTCCGATTCGTGGTTTTCCGGCTCACTTGCTGGAGTTGAGAGATGGTCGTGTTTTGGCGAGTTATGGATATCGGTATTTCCCGTATGGGATTCGTGCCTGCCTTAGCAACGACGGTGGCAAGACCTGGGATATGGAACATGAGTTTATTTTGCAAAACAACGGTTTGAACGTTGATTTGGGATATCCGGTGACCCGGGAACTGCCGAATGGGGAAATGGCCACGATCTATTATCATGTGACCGCAGAACGAAGGGATTGCTTTATCGAAGCCGCCCGATGGAAACTGCCGGCAAAGTAATCTGTTTTTTTAGGATACTCGACTTTACAATCGGAAGAGGTGATTTTCTATGAAGGATTATCTTGATTTCAGCGGCAAGACTGCGATTGTGACTGGCGGTCGTCGCGGCATTGGTCGTGCGATAGCGATTGCGTTTGCGGAACGCGGCGCGAAAGTTGCCGTGATTTCAAAAAGCCAGGATGGGGCTGCCATCCTTGAGGATCTTGCGGCGGCGGGTACGCCTGGGGTATATTTGCCTTGCGATTTGGAATTGCCGGAGGCAAGGCAGGGCATTGTGGATGTCGCCGTTGAGAAATCGGGCGGTCGCCTTGATATTCTGGTGAACAACGCAGGGCTTCAATTTGGCGAGACGATCGAAACGACCACGCCGGAGCATTGGAAGACCAGCGAAGAATTGATGTTGAATGCGCCTTTTGAATTGTCGCAGCAGGCCATTCCGTACATGAAGGAGCGCGGCGGAAAAATCATCATGATTTCATCGATTTGCTCTGTGCGCGAAGGCGGCTGGACATTTGGGTATGGCGTGATGAAGACGGGTTTGGCGTCGATGGCTCGTTGCATGTGCCAGACGTTAGCCAGGTACAATATCAACGTGAATGTGATAGGCCCTGGGATTATCAGGACTGATCTGACGACACGGCAGGGTTGTTTCGATGAAGCCAACTATGCCCGGATCATCCAGAAGTATCCAGCCCGTCGCCTTGGCGAACCTGAGGAAATAGCGTCGGTAGCCTTGTTTCTGGCTAGCGAGATGTCGTCTTTTGTCAATGGCCAGCAATTGTTCGTCGATGGCGGCTTTACAGCTCAGTAACGATTCAATACGGGTTGGTTGGTGCCAACTCCCAGGCATTGAGGGTGGTGAAGGCGACTTCGCCGGTAGCGATGATTTCGATGTGGTTGCTATCGCGATTGAAGGGATAGACTCTTCTTGAGATCGCTTGTCGGTCGTTGGCGAAGAGTTCCACGACGCACTTGTCGATGAATATCCTGAGCTTTAGCGGCTCGCCATCGTTGAGTACGAAAGGTGCATGTTCGACGACTGGTCTTCCTTCCTTTCCGCTTTTTGAAGCGTCAAAGACGAGTCGATTGTTCTGCTTGTCAAAGGATAGCGCTGTGAGTTCTTTTTGGTCGGGGCTGGCTTTGACGTTGAGCTTGAAGTTCCCGGCGCAATCATAGGGAGTTTCCAGATAGATTTCGCAGCAATCTTGATGGAATCCATCGAGTTTTTGTGTTTGATTCGCCTTGAGCTTCAGGTTATTCCAGTCGAATTGTTTCATTCTAAGGTTCTTGATTTCGCTGACTGGTGCCTGTCGAAGCGTTCCGTCTTCACCGAGCCAGAGCGATCTTGGAATTGCATAGACTCCCGACCATCCACGATGCATATCGTTGCTGGTGTTGTCGAGCAGCCAGACCCAGGCGATTTGCCGTCCTTTGCCGTCGATCAACGCTTCAGGCGCGAAGAAGGTATTGTCCACCCACGACATTCTTCCGTGGTTGTCTGGGATGAATTGATTGTTTTCGTAGTTACCGATATAATACTGGCAACCTTTGTTGTGGCTGATGAAGAGCAACAGGTGTTTTCCGCTTGGCTGTCCGCCATTTGGCGAGCTGGGCAAGGGGAGGAAGCTCGGGCATGAGTTGTCTTCAGTGTTTTCGGTCCACTTTGGATTTCTCTCGTAGAATTCGTGCAAGTAGGTCCAGGTCTTGAGGTCATTTGATTCGAAGAGGTATAGGTGGTCTCCCTGCCAAGCTGGATTGCTTGATCTTCCGCGCAATCCGTACTTGTCGCTCCAGAGCAGAGGACCATTGCCTGTCAGCATGTAGTACTTGCCGTTATGTTTCCAGATATTCGAGGGGTCTTGCGTACCGTAAACGAGTCTTGAGCCATCTGGTTTCGGGAGGTCGGTTATGCCGAATTCGGTTGAGATGCAGACAGGGTTTTCGGGGAGTTTTGTCCATGTTTCGAAGTTTGGATCATTGCTTTTGGCGATGCCGATTCCTTTTGCTCCCCAGAGCATCCAGTAGGAGAGGTATGCCGTTCCGTCATCGTCAACGAATGCGCCTCCGCTGAAGCATCCTTCGTCTCCGTTTCCAGGTCCGATCGCATCCGGATGGTGCCGCCAATGAAGAAGGTCTGCGCTTGAGACATGACCCCAGCAGAATCCCCCCGATCCTGCCTTTTTGTAGAGATACATCAGGTGATATCGTCCATTGTGCCAGAATGCCCCGTTGGGGTCGCCTGGGACGCCATTGCCGTCGATTACGCAGAAATGATAGTACGGCCTGTATGGGTCTTCAAGGAAAATTTCCCTTAGTTTCCTTGCGTCTTTCAGGACATATTCCGGGACTGGCAGCTTTCCGGACCATGATTCATCGGGTTGCATGTTGAGGTTTTTGTCTTCGATGGAAGCGATGAAGGAGTCGCCCTTATTTCTTTGACTTGTAGTACAGTCGGCAGTGGCAAAATCCCTCGAAGTCGGGATCTGCGATTTGCTGTTTGAATTCTTCGCAGATGCAGATGTTTTCCGGGGTTTTCTGCAGTCTGCAGGGGCAGTATCCGTCTTTCTTCTTGAGCGCTTTTTGGATCCTTTCGACGGTTGCCTTGTCGTCGTTGAGCTTGACGTTATCGGGGAGTTTCATCGTTTGTTTCCTTTTGTCGAGTTAATGAATTCTGTAAGGTATGTAGCGAGTTGAGCTTTCCACTCTTTTGAAGAGAAGTTGTGGTTTGCTCCTTCGATGTGCTTGATGTCTATGTTGAGCTTGTTTTCCGTAATGTAGTCGCCGAAGTACTTTTCCGCTGCGGTTGCGTCCGGGTCGGCTGTCCCGTAGACCATAATTCCCGGGATTTCCTTCTTGAGGTTGGCAAGATGCTTTTTAGGCGGTTCCTTGCCTTGAAGTCGACTTTCGACCTTGGCCGCCTTGGCGGCTTGCGGGAGCTTGGGTTGCGTTGAGTCCTGTTCGGCTTGCTTGGTGCCTTCGCCTTCCTTTTTCTTGTTTTGTCCCTTTTTGAAGAAATGCCCGAAAATCACATTGAAGACGGACTTGATGTTGACGTCTCCTTTGAAGAGCCTTGACCAGGTGTCTGGGCGAAGGATTTTCTTCCAATAGACATTGAGGTAGTGGAATGTCCTGTGCATGTCGCGGCCAAATGCATCGCCGTCCGAGAAAGGATAGACCGACATCAGGAGGAGCGCCTTCGCTTGGGGAATCCTCTTGAGGGTTCCAACGACGACGTTGCCGCCCGAGCAGAGTCCGCACAGAATCAGGTTGTCGCATTTGGTTTCCTTGATTGCGGTTTCCGAAGCGGCGACCAGATCGTCCGCCATGGTTACCAGGGAGGTCTGGAGGCCTTCTCCTTGTGATTCGCCGCGTCCCCTGAAATCAAATCTCAGCGATGCGTAGTTGTGTTTTGCGAATGTTCTTGCGAGGAACGTCAGGATGTCCGCTGGACCTGTTCGAAAACCGCTCCATCCGTGGGAGAAGACGACGATCGCCTTGATTTCCTGGTCGGCAGGCTTGGTCAGGATTGCGTTGATTGCCTGGTTCTCGACGGAGAACCGAATCGGCATTTCGAGGACACCTTCCTGCACCAATGCTGATTGAAGGAGTGCATGTTGAGTCATATTGGTTTACCTTTCTGCATCAGGCTTGTATGGCGGGTAGTGTTTCTTGAGGAACTCGGTCTGGATTTTGAAAGCCTTCTTGGATTCCTCGTATTCGGTATAGAGGACGAAGTTGTGTCCGCCGCCTTCGATGATTTCGTATGTGTATGGGATGTTGTGTTTTTTGAGGTTTTTGTGCAGGTCGTCATGGCTTTGGTGGAATACGCTGCCTTCGTAGGCACCTCCGATGAAGAAAAGCAGCGGGCATTTAAGCTTGTGCGCATTGTGTACGATGCTTCTGGTCATCAGCCCTTGAAGCTGGTTCTTGACGGGTTGATTGCAGAAATCCGCCCATGAGAGCCAGTTGTTGGCTCGTCGCGCCATTCGATCCCAGTAGTACCGTTGCGGATTGACAAGCCAGGCGTCGTAGCTGACGACTGCCTTTGCGTATTCGTTTGCCCTTGCTGCGGCAAGGAGTCCTGCGCCTGAACCAAAACTGTGTCCAACCATCGCGAATTCGTTTTTTCGCACGAAGGGGAGTTTCCATGCCGCATTGATCATCGAGAGGCAATCGTTGACTTCGCCGTCAAGGTTTTCGATTTCGCCTTCGCAGGAAAGGATTTCCCCATTGATCTTGATGGGACTCTGGAAAAGCGGCTCGCCACGCATAGCGGGACCGATGACGACGTATCCCTGCATGGCCAGGTCGGCAAGCCAGCCGTAGAAATAACTCAACGGGATGCCTGCAGCGGCGCCATGGCAATAGAGGATCAGCGGGTATTCGGCGCCTTTAGGGGTGTTGACAGGAACCATCAGGATGCCATATTGCTTGAGCTTGTCAACTTCCCACTGGACCACGACCAGCAACACATCTGGGTATTGAGGCAACTTGAACTTTTGCAACATGGTGAATTTAGCCTCAGGGATTGGTTTCCACTCCGGTATTGGGAGTTGCTTGAGATCCTTGAGTTTTCCCAGTGCCTTTTGCCAGAGTTCCTCTGCCTCCTTTTCCTTGTTTTGGGTATGCAGGAGCCGTCCGTCGAACCAATCTTGAAGTGCAGCTTCGACGTCGAGTCCTTCGAGAAGCGGTTGCTTCAAGGCTTCGACGAGTTTTTCTTCTATTTCGTTGTCGATGTAATAGCTTGTTTCGAGGGGTTCGAGGCCAGGCCTGACGGTATCTCCGGCGAACATTGCGATGGCAAAGGCGAGTGCTATGGCGAATAATCTAGTCATGGTTGTCATAGTTCAGTTTAATGCGTTGATAATGGCTTCGATGACGAAATCGGATTCATAGTAGTCGAGTTGTCCCCAGAAGGGCTTGTCTTGGACGCAGACCGTATTTTCCTCGATAGCTTTCCATGCTGGAGGCAGCTTTTTCGATGCGCTGACTCGGATTGCCTTGACGTTGCACTTGTCTGCGTTGAGGGTATCGATTTGATCCTGCAACTTGATGGTTGGTAGCTGGCTGGCCAGGGTCGGATTGAAGAGGTATCCTCCGAAATCGACGGCTTCCCCTTTGTCCCATTGGTTTTTGGCGTCGACATTTGCCGCGGAGTTGTCCGTCATTGCCTTGATCGCTTGCCTGCGTTCCAGGTCCCTGAGCAGGTCTTCGCCATTGAAAATAGGTTCCACGAGGACGAGCTTGCTTGCTTTTTGCGCGATGGCGACTTGGGCTGCAAGCAGTGCGCCCGCCCTTGCCCCGACGATGGTCACGGATGGTGCTTGGGCGAGTTCCTTGACCGTTTCTGCGGCTTTGTTGGCATCGTCAAGCCATGCGTTCCAGGTTGCTTCTTCGTGTTCTCCGGCGCTGTCGCCTGTTCCGGAGAGGTCGAACCTGAGCGTTGCGCAATCCATTTCGGCTAGTTTTCTTGCGAGTCTGACGAGCATTCTAAATGCGGGTCGTTTTTCCTCCGCGAATGGTTCGACAAGCAGAACCGCGTTCTTTGCGGGGAGTGCGTCAGGCAGGAAAGCCGTTGCGTAGATTGGCTTGTCATTGACGCTGATATATCCACTGCTTTCATTCATGTTTTGACCTATAAGGTATCAATTTGAGGCAAGCGATTTTTCGGGGGCACTATTTGTAGCACCTTTACAAGGCGCCCTAGCTTGGGAAGCTTCCCACCCCAGGCTAAAGCCAGGGGTTAAGCATGGTTTAGGCGCCTACGGCGCAATGCCCGATGTAAAGTTACTTCAAGTTGATACTCCCTTTTGACCTATTGCTTTGGCGAGATCGCTTCCAGCATTTGCTTTTTGTACTTGAGCAGCTTGGCCATCATCCAAGCGACGGCAGCCAAAGTGACAAGCGCCGTGAAGCGTGCAAATATGTCGCCGTACTTGGTATAAAACGAAGTACCCCAGTCTTTTGTTGGGACATTGTAGAATCGCGTGGCGGCGACGAAGTCGGAGTCGTTTTCGTCATCTCTCAGGAGTCCATGGATTCGTCCGCTTGGCGAGACCAGTGCGGAGTGGCTGTTTGATCCGCATCTGAGGAACGGTCGTCTGTTTTCGACGGCTCTGAAGACCACGTGTGCGAAGTGCTGATGTGCCGCGGAACTTTGGTTGTACCATGAGTCGTTGGTGATGGTCATCAGCATATTGGCTCCATTTCTTGTGAATTGCCTGCTGATGTATGGGAAGACGTCTTCGAAACAGATGTTGACTCCTGCCTGGGCGTTGTTGGGCAGGCTTAAGACGTGGAATTTCCGTCCTGGCGTCAAGTCTCGCCCCATTCCTATCAGTTCCCGGAGCCATGGGAAGATTGAGGCTAGCGGGGTGAATTCCCCGAATGGGACGCGATGGACCTTGTCATAGTAGTCGACGATGTGGTCTGCAGGATCGAAGAACGTCTTGTTGTCTTCTCCGTTGACGTCGATGAGGAAAGCGGAATTGAATACGGAGTAATCCTTGTCTCCTGGCTTCTCGAGCCTTTGATGTACGGCTCCGATAAGGAAGAGCGGGGTGTATTGCTTGAGGAATGCGTTTCGCTTGACCCTGTATTCGGGGTAGTTGAGCGGGGCGGGCACTGCGCATTCCGGCCAGACGACCAGGTCGGGTTGCTTTTCGGTGTTGTCGAGCGCATTTGCGGTCAGGGAGTGTAGCACGTTGATTGAGTTGTAGAAGTCGTCTTCGGTCCAGACTCGTGCCTGCGGGAGATTGGGTTGGACGACGAGTACGTCGAGTACGGGGGTGTCATCGTCCGTGAATTTTTCGGGAAGGTTTGCCATGATGCATACGGGTATCAGGATCAGGGCGACCGAGGCGAAATGCCAGGGGAACGTGCGTCTCCTGCGGGCAATTAACATCCAGGCGACAAGCGAGAGTTCGACGGCAAGGGTCGCATTGACAAGCACAATAAGGAAGGAAGCTCCGTAAGGACCGGTGAATGCGGCAGTTTGGATCAGGCCGTAACGCGCGTATTGACTGACGCCGAGGGGATTCCAGGGAAAGCCGGTGAGCAGCCAGGCACGGGTCCATTCCAGGGCAGTCCAGGCGCAGGCAATAAGGAATGCAATCAAGGCAAGGTGCTTGGGATGCCTGACGAAGAGAAGGGAGGCGCCTGGTATGTCTTTTGCCTTTTCATGCTTGAACGCTAGCAGAAGGCTGGAAAGAAAATAGTACCACAGCATCGGGAACAACGCACACCAGATCGAGAGAAGGAAACCAGCGCCAAAGCCGACTTCGTTGAGCCAAAATAGACTGCAAGCAAAATGCGTATAGCCGAAGACGTATCCGATAAAGAGCCGCTCCAAGCGACGCCGTGGTTGCGGAGTGAAGATGATTGGAATCAAGGCGAACCAGGCGATGCGATCCCAGCAAAGAGGAGGAAATGCCGCTGCCAGCAGGCATCCCGAGCAAATCGCGGCGACAAAGCGCCAAAAGACCAGAGTGGTGATGGCTCGCGCCAGGAGATTTCCCTTGTTGACGGTAACTTCGCTTTCCATTGGCTTTGATTCAAGAGTAAGATAAAGAGTCCCTGAGACACGGGGGAGGGGGAGGAGGAGATGGAAGCAATGTGTCTCAGGGACTCAAATGCAACTGGCAATCACATGGATTCCAGCGTGTTGATGGTCAGGGCGTTCAAGCCGTGTTTCAGGATGTCCTTGACGCATTTCGAGAGATGGAGCCTTGCCGCCTTGAGGGCCGGCTCCTCGGCATTGAGCACGGGACAGATGCGATAGAATGTCGAAAAGTCCTTGGCAAGATCGAGCAGGTAGTTTGCGAGGGTCGAGCTGTCGAGTTCCCTTGCTGACTTTTGTAGCATTTCCGGGTAGAGTGCGCATCTGATCGCGAGTTTTTTCTCGGCATCGTCCTTCAATGCGCTCCAGTCGGGTGATGTTTCGTCTTCTTGATCCTGTGCTTTCCTGAGCATCGAGGCGATCCGTGCGTAAGCGTAGAGGACATATGGCCCTGTGTCGCCCTCGAATTTGATCGAGGCTTGCGGATCGAACATGATTGTTGTTTTTGGATTGACCTTTAGGAGCATGAATTTCAATGCTGCCATTGCGATGGTCTGCGCTCTTTCGTCGAGGTTTTCGGGCGGGGTATCGCCTGCCTTTTCGAGGGTTGCCTGCTTTGCGAGTGCCTCCATTTCGTCAATGAGGTCATCTGCGTCCACGACAGTTCCTTCCCGCGACTTCATTTTGCCGGTGGGCAGGTTGACCATCCCGTATGCCATGTGTGTGAGATTGTCCGCCCATTCGTATCCGAGCGCCTTCAGGATTGCGAAGAGGACCTTGAAATGCCTGATTTGCTCGTCTCCGACGACCCAGATTTGCTGGTCTGGATTGTAGTCCTTTTGCTTCAGGAGCGTGGTTCCGATGTCCTGTGTGACATAGACCGATGTGCCATCGCTTCTGAGCACGACTTTTGAGCCGAGCGATGGGTCGTCGAAGTCGATGACCGTCGCCCCGTCCTCGCGTTTTTTGAAGACTCCTCTTTCGAGTCCGTCCTGGATGATATCCTTTCCGAGCATGTACGTTTCGCTTTCCAGGTAGGTGTGTTTAAAGGTTACACCCATTCTACGGTATGTTTCGGCGAATCCGTCGAAGACCCATTGGTTCATTTTCGTCCAGAGATTCCTGACGTCTTCGTCATTGTTTTCCCATGCGATCAGCATGTCCTGCGCTGCGCGTCCGATTTCGGTATTGAGGAATAGGTCGTCGTCCGACTTGTCCGCCAGGTCCGGATTGTTTTTCCTGAGTTCCGCGAGTTGTTTTCTGTATTCCTTGTCGTATGCGACATAGAAGTCACCGACGAGGTGGTCTCCCTTTTTTCCTTCTCGTTCGGGTGTGGTATTGTTTCCGAATCTCTGGTATGCGATCATCGACTTGCAGATATGGATTCCCCTGTCGTTGACGAGATTGATCCTGGTGACCCGATGTCCGGCGCTTTCCAGGATTGAGGCGGTTGCCATTCCAATCGTATTGTTTCTGACGTGTCCCAGGTGTTGCGGCTTGTTGGTGTTGGGCGCCGAGAACTCGATCAGGATGTGCCTTTGCTCCTGCTTTGGAAGGATTGCCTCGGCAAGGATTTGCCCTTCGTCTTGGATTGTGTCCCTCAGCAGCGCTTCAGGTTTGAGCGTGATGTTGACGAATGCCTTTGCGACTTGCGCATCAACGACATCGTTGTGGCCATCAAGGAATTGCTTGACTTCCGTGGCGACCGCGATTGGGTTTCTTGCCTTCAATTGCTTTGCAAGCACGAAGCAGTTGACCGTGAGGTCGCCATCGAAGTTCGGCGGGCAGATTTCTGGTGTGACGGTGAGGTCATCCAGGTTGTACTTGGCCTTGAGTTCATGGGCCAAATCGTTTGCAAACGTAAGTTTCATGGTTTTGAATCGTTGTTGTGTAAAATAAGGTTAGAATTCGCTGCGGATTTCCGCTGATCGTCCGTGTGCGTCGAGTCCTTCGTTTTTTGCGAATGCCATGATTGCCGGCAATTCCTTGAGGAGGGCGTCCTTCTGGTAGTTGACAATGCTGATTCTCCTGAAGAACGTCTCGACCGTAAGACCCGAGAAGAATCTTCCGGCGCCGCCTGTAGGCAGGACATGGGAAGGGCCTGCGGTGAAGTCTCCGACGGGTTCGGGAGTCCAGGGACCGATGAAGATCGCGCCGGCGGCAGTGATGGCATCGACGATCTCCTGCGGATTGTCCATCATGACTTCCAGGTGCTCCGGAGCATAGAGCGATGCCAGTTCGGCAACCTTGCTTCTGGAGTCGACCTGGATCAGGAATACCCCGTTGTCCAGGACTTTTTGAACGCATTCCGTTCTTGAGAGCTTGGCCGCCTGTGCTTTGATTTCAGCTTCAACCTTGGGGATCAGCGCCTTGTCCGTGGTGATCAGGACAGCTTGTTCGTGTCCTGAGCCGTGTTCTGCCTGAGAAAGGATGTCTGCGGCGATGAAGGCGGGGTTGGCGGTGCCGTCTGCAAGAACCATGATCTCGGAAGGTCCCGCGACCAAGTCCAGGGCGACCTCGCCATAGAGTTGACGCTTGGCGGCGGTGACGTAGGCGTTGCCTGGGCCGACGATCTTTTCGACCTCCTTGATCGTTTGCGTGCCGAAGCCAAGGGCGGCGACGGCATAGACTCCGCCTAGTTGATACACCTCGGTGGCACCTGCAATCTTGCAGGCGTTGAGCACGGCTGGATTGACCTTGCCGTCCTTTCCGGGAGGCGTGACCACGACGATCTCTTTGACACCGGCCGCCTTCGCAATGCCAACCGTGTGGACGACGGTGGAGATCAGGGGAGCGGTGCCGCCGGGAATGTAGCATCCGACCCGGTCAAGGGGGGCGAATTTCTCGCCCAGGATGACGCCGGGCCTTGGGCTGAACGTCCAGTTCTTCGGAATCTTCTGAGTGGAGAAATCCGTGATGTTCTTGACCGCTGTCTTGATGGCGTCCAGGGTGACCTGGTTGATTTCGGGGATGTTGTCCAGATTAACCCTGAAGGTGTCGAGCGTCAGATGGACCTTGTCGAATTTCAGTGCGTATTCGACGATTGCCTCATCGCCTTTTTCCTTGACGTTTTTTAGGATTTCAGCGACTGCCTTGTCGATGATCGGATCGAAAGCCGAGCGATTGAGCAGCGGTTTGATTTCGTTGTTAAAGTTGGGATTGTCTTGAAAAATCGTTTTCATGTTGCGTAGATTGTCAATAGGCTCGGCGCACGGTAGTTATCCTAGTACGCCGAGCCATGTTTTTAGGAGTATAGATTACAGTTCCTTGATGTAGATGTTTCGGAACCAGAGCGGGGAGTTATGGTTTTGGAGTTCGATTTGTCCTGATGGATAGATTGGAATTTTGCGGTTCCAGTAGTTTTCCATAACGACATTGTCGACGACCAGCGTTCCATTGAGCCAGACCGAGACTTTTTCGCCGACCATCTTGATGCGGAACCGGTTCCATTGCCCGATGGGGTTGTCCATGATGCTGGTTGGGTTACTTGGGTTCTTCTGGTTGTTATAGAGTCCGCCCGAGCCGATCTTCCACTGTTCGGGATCCCATATCTGGACTTGCGGGGAGCCTCTGAGGTAGATTCCGGAGTCGCCGCCGCGGGTCATTTTCCAGTCGACGTACATATCGAAGTCCTTGTAGTCCTTTGCCGTGCAGAGTGCCGAACCCTTGCCGTCAAACACGATGACTCCGTCAACGACTGTCCAGTGCGCCCTCATTTGGTCGTCGGCTTTTTTCTGTGCTTCCGCCAGTTGTTCCGGTGTCATCTTAGCTCTTGATTCCGGGTTTCCGACCAGTCCTTTCCAGCCAGTGAGGTCTTTTCCGTTGAAGAGCGCGACATAGCCTTCTGGTGGCACGTTGTGTGGCCCGTCAACGTAGGGTTCGAGAGGCTTGATTCTGATGTTTTTGAATTCGACGTAGTCTCCGTGTCCGAGCCAGCCGATATGTCCTGAGCGTCTGTCAAGTCCGGGATGTTTCGCCCTGCCTTGTCCGTCAGCGGTTTCCTGGATCGTGGCGATATCTGCGTCAACGATCACCTGGTCGTTGAGGATGACCTTGATCTTGGATCCTTTTGCGATGACGACTTGGTGGTTCCATTCTCCTGGCTTCTTGAGCGCGCCATCCTTTGCAGGCACGACTCCATAGATTGAACCGTGGTGCTGCCAAGGCTGGAGATTTCCTTTTTTCGCCTTGTATCCGTCATTGTCAATGATTTGCAGTTCCATTCCGACGTAGGCAGGATTCCCTTGTGCCGGGGTTCTGATGGCGAGGCCGTTGTTGGCAGCTTCCGTCAGGAGGAAATCGAATTGGAGCTCGAAGTCGGCGAATTCCCATTGAGTAAGGATCATGCCGCCTTTCTTCGGATCGCAGTACATGATTCCGCCTTCCTTGACTCCGTATCCAGTGGTGCTTCCAATCCAACCGGTCATATCCTTACCATTGAAGAGGTTGATGAATCCGTCCTTATCGGCTGGCGGGAGCGGCGGGGTCTTGATCACTGGCTTTTCTGCGGCGGGGAATTCCTTGGGTGCCGTGCCTGTGGCATAGGCTTCAAGTTCGACTACGTGCTGGTACTTGCCGTTGCCGGTGCAGTTGAGTTTGACGTAGCGCGCCTTGATCGGCTTGAAGGTATGGACGATGCCCTGGGCGGTCACTGGCGTCCTGTTGTTGGAATTGTCCGCAACGCGGGTCCAGGTCTTGTTGTCCAGGGAGACTTCGATGTTGTAGGAGTAGCTTCGGATTGTATCCCAGAAGTAGATGACGCGAATCGTATCCAGTTCTGCTTCCTGCTGCATGTCAACGGTGATCCAGGTCGGGCACTGGTCGGTATGCCATCCATCGTACCTTCCGATTTTGCCATCGTTGACCCTTGTTGGCGCGTAGTGGTCTTCCTGGAGGGAGCCTGCGGTGACGGGTTGCCTGAACAAGAGGTTGGGGATTGGGGAAGGAGACAATTTCCCGCTGATGGAATAGACTTCGAATTCGACCAGATGGACTGCTTGGTTAGCGGAGTTCTTCAGGATATTGAGCCTGACGTAGCGTGCCTTTTCGGCAGGAGCGATCGGATGGGACAGGCCGTTCTCCGTGGCCGCTGCAGTGTTCGTGGACATGTCGACGACTTGCTTCCACGCCTTGTTGTCCGAAGAGATTTCAACGGTGTATGCGTAGCTTCGGCTACCGTCGTAGTAGAAAATTGGGCGGATGAAGTCAATGGATTCTTCCTTTTGGAGGTCGACCGTGATCGAGGAAGGCCATTTGACTCCGAACCATGCGGCATCCCTGTCGTGGATGATTCCATCGACAGCCTTTTCCGGGGCATGGTTGCCTTCTTGTGCGCAGGACGTGGTGACCGGCTTGCCGAATGCGACGTTGATGCCTGCGGGAGGGAACGTGGCGAGGTGGTTCTTGGCACTGTTCTTGAGAGCATCGTTGGAGGCAAGGGCAATGACCTTTTCAAGTGCCTCGCGTGCGACAGGTGAGACGATTCCGCGATCCCTGTTGTCCTTGGGGCAGGCAATGGCGACTGCTGCCGCTGCTGCTTCCTGGGCTGTGTTGGGGTTGTCAAATGCGGGGATGACAATTTCCATCAGGGCGACGTCGCACCTGACTGATGAGACTGCGGAAAGCACGCGTTTCTTTTCTTCGTCGTTGGCGGCAAGTTTCAAGCCTTCCTTGAGTTGCGCAACGATATCGTTTGTGGTTCTGCTTGCTGGAGCCTGTATTGCCGCGAGCCTGACGAATCCCCTGTATGCCAAGGCTCTATGGAGTTCGTTGTCCTTTTGCCTGGCCAGCTTGTCCAGTTCATCGATTGCGTTCCTGTTCGGCCAATCGGAGAGTGCCCTGACTGCAGCTGTCTTGACATTCTGGTCGTTGTCTGCGAGGGCTGCGACGACGGCGTTCAGTGCTGGATCAGTACCGATTTTGGACATCGTCTGGAGGAGGGTGGCCTTGCTTTCCGCAGTGGCCTTGCCCATTCCTTCAACGAGTACCTGCGCTGCCTTTTCGCTGTTTTTGGCAAGGATGCTGAGTACGTTTTGGAGTCCTCTTCTATCCGCTGCGCTCTCGGTTGCAAGCATGAAGTCCAGAAGTTTTCGTGTGTCGTCTGGGGTTGCGATGGTTTCGAGGGCCTTGATGGCCGCCTTTCGCACATTGTCATCTCCTTGCAGCATGTCGATGACGGCATTGTTTTGCTCTGCTGCCTTTCTGAGCGCCAGGAGTTCTGCCAATGCGATCTTGGCACTTGGCGTTGCATTTGGGATTGCTGTGGCGACGGCCTGGTCGAAGTTTGCGGTTTGCTGCCACCTGAGGGCGTCCTTGAATATGTTCACATCATCGTCTTTGGCGGCTGCCAGCTTGGCGACCAGGATCGTGACGGCGTTTTCGGCGCCGAATGCGGGAAGCGTTTGCGCTGCCGCTGCACGCACTGCGGGATCGGCATGATCTAGGGCGCCGGTTACGAAGGGGAGGGCGCTCTTGTCGGCAGCGATGCCGAGCATGGAGATGATCGCTGCTGTGACGGCAGGATCGGCTTGCTTGGCGGTTGCGATGGCCTTGGGAACTACGACGGCTTGAGGAGCCTTGCTCAACAGGCGGAGCATCGCCTCGCGACGAACAAAGTCCCCCTTGACGGCTTCGTCCAGTATGGTCTGGACGGTGGCTTCGGGACCCTGTGCGTCAAGCAACGCGGTCAAGGATGCCTCGCTGACTTCCGCATCATTGAATTTCTTTGCGACTTCAATGGCTTGCGCCTTGTTCTTGATGTTGGCGACGAGGATTGAGAGTGCGCCTCTGGCAGCAGCCTTTTGGTAGGTGCTGGCGGCGGTTTTGAGTGTTTCTACCATCATGTCGGCTGCTGGCGCATGGCCCAGGTGCGCCAGCGCGGAATAGACGATGGCTTGCTGGTGTGGCTTTGCCTCGGGGAGCATCTTCATCAGGATGGGGGCCGCCTGCGGATCCCTGTTCTTGTTGAAGGCGGGAGCATATTCCAGCGCGACTTCAGGCGTTGCGGCATTTGCGGCGTCCCTCAGTGCCTTTTGTGCGTTTTCCGAATTGATTTGTGCCAGCGTGTTGATGGCATAGGTGCGAAGTTTGTCGACATTGAGCGCTGGTGCGACCGCGGCGACTTGCGCATCGCCGCCGCACCATTCGAGTTGCTTGATGACGATAGCCTTTGCGACGTTGTCCTTTGCTGCCGGAAGTGCGTTGGCCAGCGCTTCCGCCAGTGCTTCCCGTGCCTTATCTTCCCCTGGGTTTGTAGCCTTTTGCGTCAGGGCTTCCAGGGCAAATTCTGCCGCCACGTTGTTCGGTCCGTTTGCTTCGGAGAGGTTTGCGACAAGTTGGTTGACTCCCTCCTGTCCGAGCTTCTGCAATTCGATGACAATTCTCTTGCCGTCCTGCGGTTTCGCCCAATTGAGTTGCGTTGCCAGATCCATTGCATTTTGCGCGGTCACTGCGAGCGATGCTATTGCTGCCAAAGTGGCTATCATGGACTTCATATTTTACCTCTATTTAGTATGGATGACGTTTTTGGAAGGTCCTTTCCTGCGATGGAATTACATCAAGCTCCAAGGCGTCCTCATCGGTTGGTCAGCCAAGCGGTTTGCCTCTGGGTCGTTGATGAATCTCATGGTTTCCGGATTGAAATGGAGCTTTCTTCCTGTTCTTATGGCGATGTTTGCCAGGTGAACGAGGATGTTGGACCTGTTTCCATTGAGTTCGTTTAGACCGAATTTCTGTCTTGTTCTGATAGAGACGTTGAAGTCCTTGACTTGCGGCGGCATTTCCGGGAGGTACTTGACCTGATCTGCCAGTTCCGGGGGATCGGTCCTGAAGCCCTGGTAGACTTTGCCGAGCGGTCCTTCGATGTAGGGCTTGCCCTTGGTTTCCTGTTCGCCCCATTCGCAGGATTCGAGGATTATCTTGCAACCATCAGCGTATTTCATGTAGACTTGTCCCCATATGCCGACCGCATCCGGGTGCTGTGGCCATGGAGCGGTGGCTTCGATTTCGACGGGACTCGTGTCGTCTTTTCCGAGCATGTACTGGACTGGGTCGAGGTAGTGCTGTCCCATATCTCCGAGCCCGCCGCCATCGTAGTCCCAATAGCCTCTGAATGACCCCGAGGTACGGTGGTCGGTATAGGGTTTCCATGGCGCCGGTCCCAGCCAGAGGTCGTAGTTGAGGTCGTCTGGAATGGGTTGCGGCGCTTCGCCGACGCGTCCCATCCACATGGATGCCTTCCAGTGGAAGCCCGTGTGCTGGGAGATTCTGACGGTGAGCGGCCAGCCCAGGAGTCCGGAACGGACGAGCCTGGCCAGAGGATCGACGGGGGTGCCGAGTCCATAGAAGCCACCATAGAGGCGGAACCAGGTGTTGAGCCTGAAGACCCTTCCATTTCTGCGAACGGCTTCCGCGATGCTTTGACCTTCCGCAATGGTCCTGGTCATGGGCTTTTCTGCCCAGACGTCGCAGCCTGCGTTCAGTGCATAGATGTTCTGGAGTGCGTGCCAGTGTGGCGGGGTGACGACGCGAACCACGTCAATGGATTCGGAATCGATCATTTCCCTGAAATCCATGTATGGCTTGCAGGGATGTCCTGCATTGATGGCACGTTGCGCTGAGGCTTCTCGGCGTGATTTCCTGACGTCGCAGACGGCTACGAGTTTCGCCTGCGGATCGCCGAGAACTTGGCCGATGTGCCCTTGTCCCATGCCTCCAACGCCGATGATTGCGTGGTTGATCTTGTCATTTGCGCCTGGACGCCCGGGTTTTGCAAGCACGCTGTTGGGAATGATGGTGAAACCCGCGCCCGCAAGTGCGCTCTTTGCCAGGAAGTCTCGTCGGTTCATTGCTGCCATTGCTTTTCTCCTCTGGTTGCGTTTGGGATATGGGGATTTGTTAAAAAATGAAAAAAATCAAGCTTCGTAGAAGGCCTTGTATGCCTTGTATGCCATGTAGACATCAAGTTTTCCTGCGGTTTCCATCGGCGCGTGCATGGAGAACAAGCCGACCCCGCAGTCGATGACGTTCATTCCGTACCTGGCCAGATAGAGTGCGATGGTTCCGCCGCCGCCTACGTCAACCTTTCCCAATTCGCCCATTTGCCAGATCACTTTGTTGTCATTGAAGATTTTCCTGACTTGGGAGACGAATTCTGCCGAGGCGTCTGACGATCCTCCCTTTCCACGTGAGCCTGTGTACTTGATCAATGCGACGCCGCAATTGATCTTGGGCATGTTGTTAGGCGAGGAGACGTCCCCAAAGGCGGGGTCGTGGAGTGCGCAAACGTCTGCGGATAGCATGTTTGAACGTTCGAGGGCTCTTCTGACCTGCAGGTCGGAGTAGGTATCTTGAGTTAGGTTGACGAGTTCTGCGACTGTGTTTTCCATGAACGTGGAATCCATGCCGGTTTGTCCGTAGGAGCCGATTTCCTCCTTGTCGCAGATCACTGCCGCCCGGGTACGGTTCGGTATTCCCTTGGCATCGAACATGGCCTTGATTGTCGCGAACGCACAGACTCTGTCATCGTGTCCGTATCCGAGGATCATCGACTTGTCAAGTCCCAGGTGCCTTGCTGGCCCTGCAGGTACGATTTCCAGTTCTGCCGAGGCGAAGTCCTCTTCTTCGATTCCGTACTTTTCCTTGAGCATGAGCAGGATCCGGAGTTTTGTTTTTTCACCGATGTCCTTGTCATCCTTCGCCTTGTCAACGGGCCTCGATGCGATCAGCACATTGAGCGCGTCCCCTTGGAATGCGGTTCCGAGGGGTTTTGCCGCCTGGTCGTTTCCCAGGTGCGGGAGGAGGTCTGTGATGGTGAGGACTGGATCGCTTGGATCTTCCCCGATGGAGATTTGGACCTTGGTTCCGTCCTTCTTGAAGACGACTCCGTGGAGCGCCAAGGGAATCGTCGTCCACTGGTACTTCTTGATTCCTCCGTAGTAGTGTGTATCGATGAACAGCAGCTTGTCGTCTTCGACGAGTGGGAACGGCTTTGCGTCAAGCCTTGGGCAATCGATATGCGCTCCGACGAGGTTGAGTCCGTTTTCCAGGGGTTCCTTTCCGATTTGTGCGAGGAAGAGTGTTTTGCCGTAGCATGACCTGTAGACTTTCATTCCCGGCTTGAGCTTTTTGCCTTCCTTGTTCAGTTCATCCAGGTTTTCGAAGCCGTTTTTGATCGCCATGTCGAGAGCAATGTCATGGGCGATACGTTCGGTTTTTGCCTTTGAGAGGAACTGGATGTATTCGTCGCAGTATGTTTCGAGTTGTTTCAGTTCCTTTTCGTCGAGTTTGTCCCAACCCTGTTCTCGTTTCCAGAGGTTGACTGCGGGGGCTTTCTTTTCCTCGGCTTTCTTGGTGTTCTTTTTGGTTGCCATTTTGCGTCCAGGGGCATGGTGTTTTTGTTAAATTAAGGTAAATAACACAATTTATAGGCAACAAATGGATTTTCAATATTTGAAGAACGATGAAATTGAGCTTTATTAAAGGTTCAAATTCCGCGGATGTCCCGTGGCGGGATGAAAAACGTGATTTTGCAAGTGCTATTGAACTAGTCAGGCAAGCATTCAGGAGTTAACATGAATCTGGCGTTGAACACGGATTTTAGCAGCGGCGTAGGTTGTGCCGAACCTCATTTGCGGACCGTGTCCGAGGTGGGTTTCACCCATGTCCACTGGTGCCACCAATGGTGCACGGACTTCATGTACGTGGCCAGCGAAATGGAGGCGATCAAGGAATGGTTTGAACGATATGGCTTGACGTTGCTGGACGTCCATGGTTCTGTCGGTCCCGAGAAGAACTGGTTTTCCGAGGTTGAGTACATCCGCAGAGCCGGAGTTGAATTGGTTGCGAATCGTCTTCGGATGCACCATTTCCTAGGTGGCACTGGGACTGTAATGATGCATATTCCTGCGATCGGGAGCAATACGCCCGAGGCGAACAAGGCTGCGATCTGGCGCCAGGTTGACCAGTTGCGGAAATCCCTTGACGAACTGAGTCCGTTGATCATCGAGCTAGGCGTGCCAATTGCGGTTGAAAACATGGCCTACGATACCTTCCAGGTGATCGAGAAAATGTTGTCGGAATATCCGCCTGAAATCCTAGGCTTGTGCTTTGACAGCGGCCATGGCAACATAGGCGATTGTCTTGGCCTCGATCATCTCGACGCCCTGAAAGACAGGCTTTCGGCTTTGCACATCCATGACAATGACGGGCAGGGCGACCAGCACCAGCCGCCTTTCTACGGGACGTTGGACTGGGAGCGCTTCGCCAAGATCCTGGCGGCATCGCCATATCCAAGGGAGATCAGCTTCGAAGTCGCTACCCGTTGCACGCCGTACAAGGAAGACATCCCGGAATTCGCGCGGGATGCTTATGAACGATGCTTAAAGTTCGCCAAGATGGTGCGGGGATAGACTTTTTGGCTCTTGTCCACAGGTCAATTTTTCGGCTTGAGCAACATCCAGACGCTTGGAAATGCGACGAGCAAGATGACGATGGCGGCAAGTGCCATCGCCGAAATTCTGGCGATGGTGGAATTTTTGCTGGCGATCGTGAACCAATCCCTGATCCTCCAGGGCAGTCCGATGGCGACAAGTCCGGCGACTCCGATCAGGAGGCAGATGCTTGAATAAAAGCCTCTGCACGGGATATTGTGGATGAAAGCCTGGGCAATAAGGAAGTTGGCGGCGAGGGTGACGAACCCGCCGAAGGCCCTGGCGTTCAGGTAGTCGAGGTACAAAATGCAGAGGATTGTCGAGACGGGAACCAGGATCCAGACGTAAAGATGGAGTTTCTCCAACGGTCCTTCAAGCATCAGGCAACCGTGATAGGCGGACCAGATTAGGGCGACTACGCCGATGACGCACCCAGGCAGGATGGGCTTCCTGGGCCAGGTCGGCATTTTTTCCCGGAGGGCGGAGTGGCGCGGCAGCAAGTGAAACGAACCGGCTAAAAAAGCCAAGCCGGCGGCGAGGACAAGGGAAACCAGGAAAAAGGAGTACATATGAAAAGTTTGTTTGGGGGATCAGTTGGTTGTGTTGATGGTCGTCCAATCGGAAGCGTACCATGAAATCTGATAGTCGACCCTGATGTCGATCTTTGCGATTTTTTTCATTGCTTCTTCGAGTTCCTTAAAGGCCCAAAGGTAGCTTAGGTATGCTTCTTCATCTGGCGACGGCGGGTTGTTTGCTGTACGTCTTTTATCTGCCCTGGTAATTTCCATCACTCTTGCGACTTCTCTGAACAGCGATAGGAAGAAGAGGTACTTGAGCGGGAGTTTATTGAGTTCGGTCAGATATGCAAGGAGCCTATATTTTTTGAAGTCTCCTCTTCCTTCCTGGGTTTTTACCAGGCTTCCAGCCTCTTCGCATTCATCCCTGAAGGCAAGTACTCCGATGGGATTTATTTTGAAGGTTGCTGTTTCCTCGTCGTATTGGCACGCCCATTCTGGATAGGTTCCGTTTTCAGAGAGGAGAAAAGCGGCATTTGCCTCTCCCATTCCTACCAGGGGCCTGATGAAATAGAGTGCGAAAGTCTGGAGAGAATCCTGAGTCTTCTTGAGGCAATTGTCCAGGGAAATCGCAGCCGATTCTCCTGGTGCTTTCATATAGGCGGTTGCCAGCTTGTCGATTTTGTTCCAACTCATGTTTTGCTGTTCTCAAAAGGCGGACTTTTTGACTCTTTTCCGTTCAGAAAGTGATTTGGTATTGTTTGTCCTAAATCATCCTTGACAAAGGAGTTGCGTGTCAAGATAAATGCTTGCGGAATGTATAAGTAAAAAACCTGGCGAATATCAATACTGTAACCCCAAAAGTTAAAATTCCCAATCCAAGGAGTGCTTGAAAAGAAAAAACTTCTGATTTCTCCTTAAAACAATTATGAAAGTCAAGTTTGCTTTGTCTGGTTTCGAGCTGCTTTGTTCACGGCAAGGTTTTCATGAGTTCGCCGTGCTTTTTAGTCAGGCATTGGAATACGTCAGGTGTGGTCTTGAAGATCCACTTCTGGTATTTTGCATTGAATTTTTCGGCATTGATTTGCAGAGCCCGCCTGCGTTTTGCGTTTTCCTCGTCGTCCTGGAGTTCCCCATCGAGCTTTTGCGAGATTGGCGGCGGTTCTGCTGCCAGTTGCACTGCGACATCGCCTTTTCTGTTTGTAGCGAGTGTGATGAAAACGATGAGTTCATCGACTCTATTGACGACGAAAAGTGCGGTGTCTTGGAATTCCAATTGATCTTTTGGGGTTTTCTCGTTGAATATTCCATTGAGTCTGATGTTGCGGATTGCGTTGACGGCGTCGTCGACGGCATTTTGGTCTTGCGTCATGCCTTCCGGGACGTCTTTGAGTGTGTTTCGTCCATGGGACGACGTGATGGTCCACTGCGGGGAATTGATTTTGACATAGGTGATTTTCTTGGTGTGCTGTAGCTCCGGGATGTCCTTCGCCATCCATTGGAGGGGCGTCCACTGTGCATGTGGGAAGAGGAATTGCGTTGTTGCGGTTTGGTTGTCGTTAAGCGTAAGGTATCTTTTGACGGGTTCCCCCGCGTGGTTGTCAATGGTTTTTCCAAGGATGAATCTTGCGATCGAGTTGCCGTCTCCGTCGCAGATATTGATTGAAGCGCCAGTTTGGTGTGGTGGGAAGCCTGCTTCTTCCTGAAGTTCCCTTGGGATGTGTTCCGTGACGGCTTGTTCGCTGCATAGGGCGAATACGAGTGCGTCGATTTCCTGGCGATTGGCCGTGACGTCATCCAGCTCCCTGATTTTCCACGCGTCGCCGTCCTGGTAGAGCGTTGTTGTCGAAATTGTGTTTTCGACGACGATGTGCTTGATGTCGTCCGCATTGAAGTTTGCCGGGAGGAGCGGGATTGATTCGCCTTGGATAGTTGCATCGTCCTTGTGCCTTGGGATGATTGCAACGATGATCGCTGCGGTCAAGAGGGCGGTTGCGATTGCCAGTTTGATGATTGCTTCTTTATGTGACATGTTCTTGCTCGGTCGAAATTGGGTCAGCGGCTTCGTTTCCAGGCGACGGCGATCCCCGTCAGCGCCAGGAGCGTGGGTATGATGGCCAAGTTTGCAAGGATAAGCTTGAATTGGTAGGACTCGATGGATTGCCTGATGTTGGCCCTGAGTTGGCGCAGCTGGCGATTGGCATCGGAGACTTGTTTCTTGAGTTCCAAGAATTGCTGTCTTTGTTCGACAGTCAGGAGTTTTTGCTCTTCGAGCCTTCGCTGCCTGTCGAGTTCCAGCAGTTTGTCTCTTGCGGTTCTATATTCATTTTCGAAGTCTTCGAGCCTGGCCTGGTAGTCTCGTTGCGCATCGTCTTCCATTTTTTGGATTTTGAGCAGTGGCCTTGTGATATTGGCTCGGTTTCTGATGTCCGCGAAGGTATCTCCTCCGGCGAGCGTGTCGACGATGTTGAGCAGGAACTGCAGGTTGTGGTTTCCACGTTTGACTGACATTGCGTCATGTAGGAGATCTGCGTCTCCTACCAGGATTGCGGTGCTGGATTTAGGCGGGTTTCGCTGCTGTCCGAATGGTGACGGGAAGACGCCTTCCAGCTTGATGGCGATGTCCAGCGGTTCCTTTTCGGGCTTGAAGTCCGTGAGGATGTCCTGTGGCGACCTGAAGGTCAAGGACGAAAGGATGGACTGGACCTGGTTCGACGAGGCGATGACTGTGGATTTCTTCAGCGTTGGCGGAGGCGTACCCGTGAAGTTTCCTGCCTTGAAGAGTTCCATTGCCGTGAGGGCGGCGGTGAGTTTTTGGTCTACGAAGTTCCGGGAATCCAGGGTCAGCCAGTCCAGGTGCCTGGTCGTTGCTCCTTTTCTGTTGATGAGGATTGTTGCCAGGTTGATGTCGACGATGGTCTTGTCCGTTGAGAACTGCACGTTCCATGCGTCGGTAAGTTTTCTCAGGTCGGATGAGTCGCATGGTGCGTATTTAAGATTAGCGTGTTTGGTTTGCATCATTGTCCAGCAAGCAGGGTCGAGGAACATGGCGACATTTCCGCCGTTTTGGATATGCTCGTCCACGGCCTTGGCGGTTTGATCCGGAGTATCTTGCGGGTGCGCGATCAGGAGGACGTCGATCGAGTCCGGGATCTTGTCGCAATCTTCAGGCAATGGAATAAGGTTGACGTTGTTTTCCTTGAGTTGCTCGACGAGCGCCCAGGGCTGTGTTGCCTTTTGGTTGACGATATCGACTCCGCCGAGGATCTTCAACGGGCTTATGATTCCGACGTTTGCTCTTTTCGCCGGTGTCATCTTGGCGATTGTCTTGGTGAGGTCGTATTCGAGGAACGTAGCTCTTTCCGGGCTCAGGAAAGGGATTGCGAGGCTTCGCCGTGCCGTTTGCGAGAAAGCCAGTCCCAGGTAGACCCTTAGTTCTGGTTTGTTCGGGAACGGGTTTTGCGGCATGACACCCGATTCGATCGCTTGCTCTTCCTCCGGGGAGTCGACGACCGGGAGATGTCTCCTGACTCTGATTTTCCCGTTTGCCTGGCGCTCGTACTCCGCAAGCAAGTCGTCGAGCCTTCTAGCATGTGTCTTGAACGCCGGCGGGAGTCCCGGCAGGTCGATGGTTCGGTAGAAGTCGATCGTCAGTGTCCTGTCGATGTCCTTGAGCACGTTTTTGGTAGATCTCGAGAGTGTGAAGATCTTGTCGTCCGTGCAATCGATTGCAAGATTAGTTTTAGCGATCAGGAAAGCCGCCGATGCGATTGCGACGACAGCCGCGATGGCTTGGACAATCGGGTTGGTGGCGATTTTCCAGGCTGTTTTTTGTTCGGATTTTTGGTTGTATCCCCGTTGGCATTCGATGATTGCCTGGTTGATTCTCAGTGTCGCGAGAATGAGCAGTGCGTAGTAAGCCAAGTCATTTGCCGCGATGATGCCGCGTTGGAAGTTTTCCTGGTGAAGGATTGCACTGAATTTAGCAGCCTTTGCGGTGATCTGCGGATCGAGTCCCCACTTTGTGAGGAGGAGTGCTGTCGGAGCGTGTCCTGCCAGTACGAGGATAAGGCAAAGGACTGCGGAGACGACGAAGCTGACGACCTGGTTTTTAGTGCATGCCGATGTAAGCGAGCAGATTGCGAGGAATGCGCCGGCGAGCAGGAATGCGCCGATGTAGCCTGTTGCCATTGCGCCGACATCCGGGTCGCCCAGGATGGCGACAGTTATGGGAAGCGGGAACGTAAGGAGCAAGCCGAACGTCAGGAAAAGCCAGCCGGCCAGGAATTTTCCTGTGACGGCTTGGGCGGGAGTGACTGGCAAGGTGAGAAGCAATTCGGAGGTGCCTTGGCGACGCTCCTCGGACCACAGGCGCATTCCAGCCGCCGGAACGAGAAGCAGGTACAACCAGGGAAGCCAGAAGAAAAACGTCCTCAATGAGGCTTCGTTGAAGGTAAAGAAATCTCCGACCAGGAAGGTCGCCGCCGCTGCCATCACCAGGAAGGCAATAAGGAAGACGTAGGCGATGGGGGTGCAGAAATACCCTTTCAGTTCTCGTTTTGCTATGGCATATGGAGTCATGTCAGTCTTGTGGAGGTCTGTGTGGCGTCAAACGCCGGTATTCGGTCAATGGGAGGTCAATTTCCTGAATTGTTCGAAGAGCTTTCCTTTCACGTCCTGGATAGGCGAGTCGAGTACGATTCGTCCATGGTCGATGATGATGACTCTTGTGCAGATGTCTTCGACCTCATCGAGGAGGTGGGTCGAGACGAGTATGCTCTTGTCCCTTGCCATTGACCTTATCAGGTTCCGCATTTCATGTTTTTGGTTTGGGTCGAGCCCGTCCGTCGGTTCATCCAGGAAGAGCGCCTGCGGGTCGTGGAGCAGTGCTTGTGCGAAGCAGGTCCTGCGTGAATATCCTTTTGAGAGCGTTCCGACGACCTGCTTGGCGACGGACTCCAGGCCGCATCGTTGCAGGACCTTTTCCACGGCGTCTTTTCGTCGGTCCTTGTTCATTTCCCTGGCATGTGCGCAGAAGTCGAGGAATCCGCTGACGGTCATTTCCTGGTAGAGCGGCGAGTTTTCGGGCAGGTAGCCGAAGAGTCTTTTTGCCTGGACGGGATTTTCGGCGACATTGAATCCACCGACGCTTGCCGAGCCGCTTGTGGGAGCGAGGTATCCGGTCATCATCCTGATGGTCGTTGATTTGCCTGCTCCGTTAGGTCCCAGGAAGCCGAGGACCTCGCCTCTTGCCACAGTGAAGGAGACGTTGTCGACGACGGTTCTAGCGCCGAAAGTCTTGACGAGTTCATTGGCTTTCAGCATTGATTTTCTCCAGTTTTCAGGAAAGCGGCGAAGCTGGTTTCCCTGATTCCGAAAGTTTTGTTTTTCAGGAGTTTCCAGTTTGACTTTGGGTTCCATGGCAAAGGCTTTCTTGCTTCGTGTTCCAGCACGAGGATTGCGTCGCTTGCCAGGATGGCATCCCAATTTGGCTTGAGCAGGAATTCTGCGGCGCCGAATTCTCCGTCATTTGTATTGTATGGTGGGTCTGCGAGCACGATTTCGACTTGTCCCTGGTATGGCTTGAGGATTTGGCCGATCGTTGCTGCGTCAGCCTTGACGAGTTCAAAAGCTCCTGGTTGGCTTCCCGCCGCCTCCATGGCTTTTGCCACTGCGGCGTGGTTGAGCCTTATTGCGTCGCAATGTTTTTGGACTCGTTCGATGGCTATGACCCTTGCGGCCCCCCGGCTCATCGCCTCGAGTCCCAGCGATCCTGAGCCTGCAAAAGCGTCCACCACGGTTTTCCCTGTCAAGTCTCCCAATACCGCGAACAGGGTTTCCTTGACCCTGTCTTCGGTTGGTCTGACATCTTGTCCAGGAGGGGCGTTAAGTCTAATGCCGCGTGCTGTTCCGCCGATGATTCTCATAGGTGTGTCGCGGTTTTCCGCCTAGTTTTTTGAGAGGTATGTCACTGAAACGGCGCGGCATCTCGGGCATCTTGGCGCCAGCGTGTGTCGCTTGACGAGGAAGACCCTTTGGCAGCTGGTGCAACGTCCCAATCTGGTACGCGAGAGTTCCCAGGCGATGTTGCCGTCCCTTATGATGAAGAGGATGTATCCCGCCAAGGGGATGAGCAACAGCACCAGCGAATAAATCAGGATCCAGTTTGAGAGTTGCATGTGATTTCCGTTTCGGTTATCCGTTTTGTTCGAGTTGGAACTCGAGTCTTTTTTCAACGCTGTTGCAGGTCGCCTTTGCGATGAAGGGACCTTCCGGCGATTGCGCGAGGATCAGTTCGGCAAGCGGATCCTCGATATGCCGCTCGACTGTACGCCTGATCTGCCTGGCTCCGTATTCCGGCTTGAAGCCTTGCTCGATGAGGAAGTCGATGGCGTCTTCGGGGATGAGGAGCGACCCTTGCTTTCCCTTGAGCCTCTGGTCGATCTTGTCGATTTCGCAGATGAAGATTTTTGCGATGTCTTCTCGTCCCAGTTCCCTGAAGACGACGAGTTCGTCCAATCGATTGATGAACTCAGGTCGGAAGTGCTTTTTGGCGGCTTCTTCGAGTCTTTCCCTGAGTTTTTCGTGTTCCGCCTCGGGCGACTTGTCAGCCTTGAACCCCATTGACAGTGGTTTTGCCAATTGCGTTGCTCCGACGTTCGAGGTCATGACGATGATCGTGTTTCTGAAGGAGACGGTATGTCCGAGCCCGTCCGTCAGCTGCCCTTCCTCGAGGATTTGCAGGAGAATGTTCGAGACGTCAGGATGTGCCTTTTCGAGTTCATCGAAGAGGACGACGGAGTAGGGTCTTCTCCTGACTCTTTCGGTGAGTTGTCCTCCTTCTTCGTATCCGACGTACCCCGGCGACGAACCGATCATCCTGGAGACATTGTACTTTTCCATGTATTCCGACATGTCAACCCTGATGAGTGCGTCCGGGTCTCCGAACATGAATTCCGCAAGGCATTTCGCGAGATAGGTCTTTCCCACTCCTGTCGGTCCCAGGAAGAAGAACGAACCGATGGGTCTTTTCGGATCCTTGAGTTCTGCCCTTGAGCGCCTTAGCGCCCTTGAGATGGTCTTGACCGCATCGTCTTGGCCGATGACCATCTTTTTGAGTTCCTCCTCCATTCTGAGGAGTTTTTCGGTTTCCTGTTCTTCGACCCTTGTGAGCGGAACGCCCGTCATGCTTGAGACGACTGACCTGATGTCATCTGTGGTGATGGTCTTGACCTGGTCGTCCTGTTTTTTGCGCCATTCTTTCTTGATGGCTTCGATCTGCGTTTCCAGTTCCTTTTGCTGAATCCTAAGCTTTGCGGCTTGCTCATACTTTTGCTGGTTGATTGCTGAGATTTTTTCCGCTCCGGCCTCGGCGGCTTTTTTCTCCAGCTCATCGAGATCCGGCGGCGGTATTAGGTTGACGATTCTAGTCCTTGAGCCCGCCTCGTCGATGACATCGATTGCCTTGTCAGGTAGATGTCTTGTGGGGATGTACCTGTCCGAGAGCGTCACGGCTTCCTTCAGCGCCTCTTCCGAGTACTTGATGTGGTGGTGTTCCTCGTATCTGCTTGCGAGTCCCTTGAGGATTTCGAGTGCCTCTTCCTTGCTTGGCGGCTGAACGAATATGGTTTGGAACCTGCGTTCCAAGGCGGCGTCTTTTTCGATGCTTTTCTTGTATTCGTTGAGCGTGGTTGCACCGACGCACTGGATTTCGCCTCTGGCCAAGGCTGGCTTGAGTATGTTTGAGGCGTCCATGGACCCTTCCGCCGCGCCTGCCCCGACGATAGTGTGCAGTTCGTCAAGGAAGAGGATGACCTTCCCGGATCTTCTGATCTCATCCATCACGGTTTTGAGTCGTTCCTCGAATTGCCCCCTGTACTTTGTTCCAGCGACGAGGAGCGTGAGGTCAAGTGCAATGACCTGATGGTCCCGGAGGTTCTCCGGAACCTTGTGGCTTGCGATGGCTTGCGCCAATCCTTCCACGATGGCGGTCTTTCCGACTCCGGCTTCTCCGATGAGTACGGGATTGTTCTTGGATCGCCGGCAGATGATCTGGATGACGCGTTCAATCTCCTTGGCACGTCCAATGACCGGATCCAGCATGTTCTTTTCGGCGAGTTCTGACAGGTTGCGTCCAAATGCCTTGAGGGCTGGATATCGTTCCTCGCCTTGCCGGGCATCTTCCTGGACGATGTTGCCTTCCAGGTCGCGTTGCGAGGAATCCTTGCCGTGGATCGGCGGCAGGTAGCTTGGGTCCAGCGACCTGATCAGCTCGTTGCGAATGGCTTCCGTGTCCACGTTGAGGTCGCGGAGGATTTTTGCCGCCTGGCAATCGGAAAACCTGAGCATGCCCAGCAAAAGGTGGTCTGTCCCGACATAGTCGAAGGACAGCGACTTGGCTTCCCTGACTGCGGCGTCAAAAAGCAACCTTGCCTCGGGCGCCCAGGGGAGTTCGCCTTCAAGTTTCGTATCTGAGGCAGGATGCCCGTCAAGGATAGAGATATGCTTGCGGACCAGGGTTAGGGTGACTCCAAGGTTCTTCAAGGTGTTTGCGGCGGCGCCGCAACCCAGGCGGAGAAGACCAAGAAGAAGATGGCGGGAATCGACGGCAAGGTGCCCCAGGTCCTTGGCTTCCTGCTTCGAAAGACCAAGGACCTGCTGGGCGCTAGGTGTAAATTTTTTGGTTGGATCTTCTCTATTTGACATCTCAAAACTGCTGTACAAAAAACATAATGAAAATACGGATTGCGACAAGCGGATAATATAGTGTGTCCTAGGCAATTGTTCAAAAATGAAATCGCCTGTGAAACGGCGAATTGCCGACTGTCATCTCCAGGTCGCAACGGATTTTGCGTCCAGCTTTGGGACATGGAGGATGTTCTGGTCGTCGAGGTAGTAGTCGACTTTGTCCGGCGAATCCACGTCTTCCGAGACGGGTTTTTCGTCTGGGACGCCGACTGCGAGCAGGAATAGGACCTGCTGTGCGTCATTGAGCCTGAAGATCTCCTTCAGCCTTTGTCTGTTGATTGCTCCGAGCCAGCAGCAACCAAGTCCTTTGTGGGTTGCGAGCGCCTGCATGGACTGGATGGCTGCGCCGGCGTCGGCGAAAGTGATGGGCTTTGCGTCCACTGGTGCGATGACGGCGATGAACGTCCTCGGTGCCGAGACGTCCCAAACCGGGGTTCTGTTCGGCTTGACCAAGGCTGCCCATGCCGTGTGCTTGAAGACTTCCTGGGCGAGTTGCGGGGTTTGCACGACGATGTACCTGAGCAGCTGGCTGTTCGAGGCGGTGGAGGTGGTTCGCGCCACGTCTATCAGGTCTTCCAAGTCTTTTCGGGCGACATCGACCTGCTTGTAGAGTCTGATGGTCCTTCTGCGAAGCAAAGTTTCTTTCATTGCCTTATCTCCTGATTTTTTGTTTTCCGGTCTTTGAACGGCACTCCTATAATGGACATCCAAAACGGCGGTTTTTCAACTTGCACGCATGATAATCCTTAAATAAAGACGACTATATGTCCGCGTCTCGCTGGGATCGCTCGGCGATATTTGCCGGGGCTGTCCAACGAGCCTTCAAAACAAAATTCCTTAAAGAAAAACCGGATTTTCCAATATGTTCGAGCCTATTGTCGTTATTTTACAAATGCTGTTTCTGGAAAACCTATCGCCTTGAGGCACATTGCATGAACTGCCCCCTAGGACTCTGCTAAGGTCTGCAACATCCTCTTCAAATGTATTTGCGAGCATTCGAGGTTGTGGCGCATGTCAAAACCATCTGTTTTTTTGCTTTTTTCTTGCGATGATTTTCTTTTACTGAGGTTTGGGGTATGTTAGACAATTGCCTTGATTAGGTTAATGCAAGCAAGAAATAGGAGCGTTTTCCATGTGGTTGTTTGGACACAAGAAGAAGAAAACGGAAGCGGAAGCTATTCTTCCCGAGGTTAAACCACCTCAGCATACCAAGAATGTTTTGTTGGTCGTCGATGGTTCGCAGCAGTCGCTTGATGCCTTGTCCTACGGGCTTGGCCTGGCTCGCGCGATGGACGCCCTTCTGCTTGCCGTGTATGTTGTTGACACGGCTATGATGGACTATCTGATCCAGATGCGTGTGATTTTGCCCGAGGAACGTGACGAGTTTCGTCAGGAAATGGAGAAGAAAGGGCATCGTTATTTGGAAAATGCCCGGCTGACTGCGGGCTTGGAGTCTGTCGGGATAGAGACGAAGTTGGTAACCGGTCGTTTTGACAGTGAGATCGTTGGCATGGTCAAGGAGCGCGACGTCAATCTCGTGATCATGGGTGGCTGGAAGCAATCGGTCCATTCCCAGGATGCAAGCACGAAGGCGCGTCAGTTGTTGCTGGATCAAGTCGAGTGTCCCGTGGCGATCATCAAGTAGTTTGTTTGTGTGAGTTGCAATTAATCAGGAGCAAACGAGATGGCAATGTCAATCGAATGGCGTCGGCGCGTTGATTTGTGGAAGGGTGCTTTGCCTAGGATTTTCTATGGCGAGCTGGGTGAGGTCGAGCTGTCTTGTTTTGTGGCTGATGGCAGCATGTTGCCTTCCGAGGCTCAAAAGCAGGTTTTTCGCCCGGTTGGCGTCGGCGAGGTGTGGGGGCGCGAATGGGATTTGGGTTGGTTCAAGGGGACGATAACTGTTCCGAAGTCTGCAAGGGGCAAGCGCATTGTCTTGAAGCTGGAGCCGGGCGGAATGGAATCGATCATCTGGGTCAACGGGGTGAGCAAAGGAGCCCGCGACCACAGCGGAAGGGAGCTTTTGCTGACAGCCGAGGCGAAGGGGAACGAGAAGTTCGAGTTGCTTGTCGAAACATTTGGCGGCAATCCACGCACGACCGGCGGCGGTCCGCGCCCCGAATGGTTCCAGCCTAAAGAGTATGTCCCAGCCCCCCAGCGCTTGGGGCGAAGCACGTTTGGCATTTGGAACGAGGAAGCATTCCAGCTTTGGCTGGACATGGAATGCCTCATGCAATTGCGCGACGTGATTTTAGACAAGGATTCTCTTCGGGTCGCAGAGATTGACGAGGCGCTGAAGGCGCTTACCTTGGTCGTTGACCTGGAACTTCCCGAAGTGGAGCGTGACAAGACCCTGGTCGAGGGACGCAAGGTCCTTGCGAAGGCGCTTGCTTGCAAGAACGGCAGCACGGCACCTGTGATGCATTGCTTCGGGCATTCCCATATTGACGTTGCCTGGCTGTGGACGCTGGAGGAAACCGAGCGCAAGTGCGTCAGGACATTCTCGAACCAGCTTGCCTTGATGGACGAATATCCCGAGTACAAGTTCCTGCAGAGCCAGGCGTACCTCTATGACAGGGTGAAGACCTTGTATCCCGATCTGTACAAGCGGATCAAGGAAGCCGTGAAGCGCGGCCAGTGGCTTGTCGAGGGCTCGATGTGGGTCGAGGCGGACACCAACGTCTCAGGCGGCGAGGCCTTGATCCGCCAATTCATCACTGGAAAGCGGTTTTTCAAGGACGAGTTCGGCATTGACACTGAGCTCATGTGGTTGCCTGACGTATTCGGGTACAGCGGCGCGGTTCCGCAGATCATGAAGGGATGCGGAATCAAGTGGTTCAGCACGCAAAAGATTTTCTGGACGTACAACGGGGGCGATCCATTCCCGTACAATATCTTCTGGTGGCAGGGGATTGACGGGACGAAGATCCTGTCCTACTTGCACAACGACTACAATTCGTTCACCCATCCCCAGGCGATCATGAGCCGTTGGCGCGAGCGCGTCCAGAAGGATGCCGTCCACAATGCGCGCCTTGTTCCGTTCGGGCATGGCGACGGCGGGGGCGGTCCCCAGCGCGAGCATCTTGAGTTCCTGCGCCGAGAGGCGGATCTGGAAGGGTTGCCGAAGACAAAGATCGCGGAACCTCGCGAGTTGCTTCAGGAGTTCTCGAAGGCGGAACGGCTGCCTACCTGGGTCGGCGAACTTTACTACCAGTGCCATCGAGGAACCTATACTTCACAGGCGAAGACCAAGCTGGGAAACAGATTGTGCGAAAAAGCCTTGCGCGACCTGGAGTTCTGGGCCGCCGGGCTTGCCGCGAACAATGGACCTGCCATGTATCCGGCCAAGCAGCTGGACAAGCTCTGGAAAGGGGTTTTGCTCAACCAGTTCCACGACATCATCCCGGGATCGTCGATCCACCAGGTCTATGTGGCGGCCGAAGCGCTGTACGATGAGATACTGAAGGAGGCGAACGCATTGGTCGATAAGGCCATGGGCGGCATGGTCCTGAAGCATTCCAAGAAGAAGTGCACGTATTTCAACTCCTTGTCGTTTGCCCGTTGGGTCGTCGTGAAGATTCCGTTCAAGGGATGCCGCTACGATGACGATGAGCTATTTGAATCGATTCCCGTCCAGGAGTACGAAGGCGAGACCTATGCGGAGCTTTGGCTTCCGCCGTGCGGCTGGGTGACCATCGTCGAAGACGAGCCGTGTTCGGGGGAACCCGGCGAAGGCGTCAAGGTCACCAAGACCACGATGCGGAACATGTTCAAGGAATTCAAGTTCAACAAATTGGGCGAATTGGTCTCCGCGCGCGATCTCGAGTTCGATGCTGAGATGATGGCGGGTTCCGGCAACAGTTTCCGCATGTACAAGGACGTGCCCGGCTGCTATGATGCGTGGGATATCGACAGCATGTACAAGCTGACGCCGATGGAACTGGAGCCGAAGGCCAAGGTCGAGGTGGTCGCCCAGGGACCCGTCTTCGGAATCCTGAGAGTGACTCGGCAGCTCAACGAGTCGAAGCTGGTCCAGGACATCTTCCTTTCCGCATCGGGCAACCGAATCGATTTCCGTACGACCGTCGACTGGAAGGAAAGCCACAAGATGCTCAAGGTGAACTTCCCCGTCAATGTCCATGCCGACGATGCGCTCCATGAAATCCAGTTCGGATACGTGAGCCGCCCGACGCACGCCACACGCCCGTATGACGCCAATCGCTTCGAGGTCTGCAACCAGAAGTGGACGGCATTGGTCGAAGGCGGACAGCGTGGAGCGGCGGTCCTGAACGACTGCAAGTACGGGGTCAACGTGGAAGGCAACAGCATCAACCTGACGCTCCTTAAATCGCCGTTGGCGCCCGACCATACCGCCGACAAGGGGATCCAGACCTTTACCTACGGCTTTACCTTCTGGATGCCCGAGGAAAGGGAACCCAATGTGCTTTACGCGATCCGCGAGGGATATGACTTGAACTATCCCGTCCGTTCCCATATGGGCGATAGCGCCTCGGGAAGCCTGTTCATGTGCGACCATGAAAACATCGTGCTGGAGACAATGAAATGCGCCGAAGACGGTTCTGGGGACTTTATCCTCCGGATGTACGAGGCGAACAATGTCCAGACTTCTTGCGAAATCCACCTCGACTTGCCGTTCAAGAAGATCCTTGAGACGGACATGCTGGAGACCGTCGAAACTGGAAAACCCTTGAAGTGCCATGTTTGCTCATGTTGCGGGGAGGCTTTGGCATTGACCTTCAAGCCGTTTGAGATCAAGACGATACGATTGGTGCAAAATGACTGAAGATAGTTCTAGTTCGTCTGGTGTTGATTTGGCGAGGAAAAGCGGCTTTCGTCTCCGCGTTGTTCTGGCGGCATTGCTGCTGTTGTTTTGCGCACTGTGCATAGTGTTGTTGCGCGGGTGCACGAACGACCCATGGCCGTCGGGCTTCTCGTCGTCGGATACCTACTTCACGAATTACAGTTCCGAGTTCAAGACATTCGATCCTGCCGTATCGTACTATGTCCACGAAGGCGAGGTATTGGACAGCATCGTCGAGATGCCTGTATGCTACGATTACCTGAAGCGTCCGTATGAATTGGTGCCGATGCTGGCGGAATCGGTTCCTGTTCCCGTGTACTATGGTAAATCAGGCGAGGTATTGACCGGCGATCCGCCAAGCGACGCCGTGTCCAGGGTCGAGTACTTGGTTCGCGTCAGGCGCGGGATCAAGTACCAGCCCCATCCTTGCTTTGGTGTTAGTCCTGACGGGAAGGGGGCGTACGCAGGCGTCGATTCCAAGTCCTTGAAAGCCTATTCCTCCTTGAGCGAGTTTCCGGTCCAGGGGACACGGGAGATGACTGCTGTGGATTTCAAGGTCGCGGTCACTCGGTTGTGCGACACGCGTCTTGCCTCGCCGATCTACAGCACTTTTGCGTCATTCATCCTTGGCATGGACGAATGTTCATCGTTGATCAAGGCCGAGGTTGCGCGTCTTGAGCAGGAGAGCCAGTCCTGCGGCATCCGCCTCGAATCGTATCCGGTCGTTCCCGACTATCGCACATTGCCTTTGGCGGGCTTTGAGTTGATTGACGATCATACGTTCAAGCTGGTCTTGTCCCGCAAGTATCCTCAGGCGATCTACTGGATGGCGTTGCATTTCTTTTCGCCCGTGCCGTTCGAGGCCTTGGAGTTCTATGCGGAGCCAGGCGTTGTTGACGCAGGGTATTCGTTCAAGAACTGGCCTGTTGGCACGGGGGCGTACATGATGACGGAATGCAAGTTGCGCGAGGGCTTGACCCTGGTCAAGAATCCCAATTTTCGCGATGAGTTCTATCCGTCGTCCGGGTCTGAATCGGATAAGGCCTTAGGCCTGTTGGCAGATTCAGGGAAACGTTTGCCGTTCATCGAGCGCATTCGTTTCCAGTACGAGCGCGAGTCGATTCCCATATGGATCAAGTTCCTTCAGGGGTATTACGATACCAGTGGGATTCCCTCGGACATGTACGATGCGGCGGTCACCTTGGAAACGAACGGGGACATGGGGCTTTCGCCCGAAATGGCGGCCAAGGGAATGGCGATGACCCGTTCCGTGACGGCAATCTCGTACTATCTCGGCTTCAATATGCTGGACCCGACCGTTGGGGGATTGACGCCCGAGAAGAAGAAGTTGCGGCAGGCGATTTCAATTGCCGTGGATTACCAGGAGTTCATCGACGTATTCATGAATGGTCGTGGCGTACCAGGGCAGAGCATCTTGCCGCCCGGGATATATGGCTGCGTCGAAGGCGAGGCCGGCGTCAATCCGTTTGTTGACCAATGGGATGCGGAGAGCGGCAAGACGGTTCGCCAGCCGCTGGCGCGTGCGAAGGAGCTGATGGTTGAGGCGGGGTATCCCAATGGGATAGGACCTGACGGCAAGCCGCTGGTTTTGTACTACGACGCATCGGGTTCTAGTTCGCAGTCGAAGGCAACGTTCTTGTGGCTTCGCGAGAAGATGTCGCAGCTGGGCATCGTCCTGGAGGAAAGGCTTACGGACTTGAACCGGTTCCGAGACAAGATCCGGACAGGGCAATGGCAGCTCCAATTCACCGGCTGGGTCGCGGACTATCCCGACCCGGAAAATTTCCTGTTCTTGTTTTGCGGGGAGAATGGAATCGTGGCGACCCAGGGGCGCGGGTCGAACAAGACAAACTATTCATCGAGCGAATACGACAAGGTTTTCAAGCGCCTGGAGACGATGGCCAATGGACCTGAGCGGATGGCTTTGATCGACGAGGCGGTGAAGATCCTGCAGGAGGACGCGCCGTGCTGCTGGGGCTACCATCCGATGAGCCTGGTGCTGACCCATGGTTGGCTTAAGAACTACAAGCCCCATCACGTGGGCAAGACGTTCATGAAGAATTTAAGGATCGAATCGGAAGCGAGGACGGAGTACCAGAAGCGTGAGAATGCCCCTGTCTTGTGGCCCGGGTATTTGGTTGTGCTGCTTGTCCTGCTGGTCGGTTCCTGGCGTTTGTATGTTTGGCGGAGTTGAGGTTTTGTGATATGCTGGCGTATATAGTCAGGCGAATCTTGTATGTGATACCGACGTTGCTTGGCGTCAACGTGCTGGTGTTTGTGTTGTTTTTCCTGGTGAATTCCCCGGATGACATGGCGCGCCAGGCTTTGGGCGAGAAGAATTCCGATCCTGTCCAGGTGGAGCGCTGGAAGGAAGCCCACGGCTATGACGTCCCCTTGTTCTGGAATGGAAATGCATCGGGTATCGGACGAGTGACGAAAACAGTGTTTTTCACGAAGAGCCTTTCAATGATGTGGGGAGATTTCGGGAAGTCCGACATGACCCATGAATCGATTGGAGACGAGATAGTCAGGCGCGCCCTGCCTTCCCTTTGCGTGACGGCGCCGATATTCCTTGCCACGCTGCTGATCAATGTGTTTTTGGCGATGCTTGTGGCGACGGCCCGGGGGAGCGTGACGGACAGGGTGACCCAGTTCGCCTGCGTGGTGTTCATGTCGATCTCCACCTTGATCTACATCATTGCGGGACAGTACTTTTTCGCCAAGTTGCTGCGTTGGACGCCAGTGTCGGGCTACTTGCCTGGACTTGACTGCTGGAAGTTTTTGGCATTGCCGATCCTGGTTGGCGTAATTAGCAGCCTGGGCAGCGGGATACGCTTGTACAGGACGCTGTTCCTGGAGGAGATCAACAAGGACTACGTTCGGACGGCACGCGCCAAGGGATTGCCCGAATGGCAAATCCTGTTCCTGCATGTGCTGAAGAATGCGATGATCCCCATCTTGACGAATGTCCCTTTGCAGTTGCTTATGTTGATGATGGGCAATATGATGCTGGAGAATTTCTTTAGCATTCCCGGCTTGGGCGGCTATACGATTACGGCCTTGAACGCACAGGATTTTGCAATAGTCCGTTCGATGGTGTTTTTGGGTTCGTTCCTGTATGTGGTCGGCTTGCTGCTGACTGACATTTGCTATTCTCTGGTCGATCCCCGGATTCGTTTGGGGTAGGGTGAAAGAGGTTTTGTTGCTATGGTTGAGATATGGAATAGCTGGTGGTTCCAGAACACGCTGGTAGGCTTGCTGGTGGTGTCAGGCATTGCGGTGGTGCTGCGGCTGCGTCGTCGTGAATATTGGCGCTTGGCCTATCGCGAGGTCTGTCGCCGGCGTGGCGCCGTCATATGTTTTTTCGTGTTGTGCCTCTATACATTGGTAGCGTTGATCGACAGCGTAGGCTGGCGCGATGCGTTGCGGGACGAGAACGGAGAGCTGATGCGGGATCCCCGAACTGGGAAAGTTGTCTACGATCGTGGTGGTTCCGCTTTGGATCATCTTCTGAAGGGGATTTCGTCGAAAAAGGAAAAGACGTATTCGAGTCCGATGTCCCGTGAGTCGTTCATGCTCGAGTCTGTCAACCGAGACGGCAAGGTTTTGCGCGAGCGTCCTCCCTTGAAGCATCCAGGTGCCCATTTGCTGGGCACGGACAGGATCGGGCAGGATGTTTTCTGCCAAGCCCTGAAAAGCATCAGGACCGGGATGGTCATCGGAATCCTGACGACGTTGCTGGCGGTTCCGTTCGCCTTGCTGTTGGGAGTTGCTTCGGGGTACTACGGCGGTCTTGTCGATGATATTCTCCAGTACATTTGCTCGGTCTTGAGTTCGATACCGACGGTTTTGTTCATAGCGTCGTTCATGCTGATATTCGGTCGCGGCCTTCCTCAGCTGTGCTTGGCGATGGGGATTGCGTCCTGGACCGGGTTGTATCGCTTGCTTCGCGGCGAGACGTTGCGCTTGCGCGAGGAGGAGTTCGTGCAGGCTGCGGTTGCGATGGGCGTGCCCAGTTGGCGGGTTCTGCTTAGGCATATTGTCCCGAATGTGATGCACTTGGTTTTGATCACGGCGGTCTTGAGGTTTTCCAGCGAGGTTTTGGCCGAGGCGGCATTGACGTATCTGGGGATCGGGGTTGGCTCGGACACCATATCCTGGGGGACGATGATCAATGACGCCAGGACGGAATTGACCCGCGACCCCATCATCTGGTGGAAACTATGTACGGCCTTTGCGTTTATGCTGGGCTTGGTCTTGCCTGCGAACATCTTCGGCGATGCCGTGCGCGACGCCCTGGATCCCAGGCTTCGAACCCAGTAGTCTTTAGTGAGCTTTTGCGGATTTTGAACAATGTCTGAAGATAAAGATATCGTGTTGGATGTACGCGACCTGCGGATTGGCTACCGTCAGGGCAGCAAGATCGTCTGTGCCGTTGATGGTGCGAGTTTTTCGTTGTGCCGCGGCGAGTTGCTGGCTCTTGTTGGCGAATCCGGTTCCGGCAAATCTGTTTCGGCCTTGTCCTTGCTAGGATTGCTGCCGAAGGAAACATTCGTTGTCGAGGGCGGCGTGGCGATGTTCGGGGGGCGGGACTTGCTGGCGATGGACAACGAGGAGCTGCGCAAAGTCCGGGGAAATAGGATATCCATGATTTTCCAGGAGCCAATGACGGCGCTGAACCCCGTGCTGACCATTGGCTGGCAGATTGGCGAAGTGCTGCGCACACATCGTGGATTGAACGGCGAAGAGGCAAAAAAGCAGGTCCTGACTTTGCTGGAACGAGTCGGCATCCCGTCGCCAGAACAACGCTATTCCGACTATCCGCACCAATTGTCAGGCGGGATGAGGCAGCGGGTCATGATCGCCATTGCGCTGGCTTGCAGGCCGGAATTGCTGATTGCCGACGAGCCGACCACCGCCTTGGACGTGACGGTTCAGGCGCAGATCATGGATTTGCTGTCCGAACTGCGTCGCGAGTACAAGACAAGTGTTTTGTTCATCACGCACAACCTTGGATTGGTTCGGCAGGAGGCCGATCATGTTGCCGTGATGGTATCTGGTCGGATTGTCGAGCGCGGCACATGCGATCAGTTGTTTTCCCGTCCTTCCCATCCTTACACCCGTTTGCTGCTGCGTTCCGTTCCAGGCAGTGGTCATCGCGGCAGCGACCTGGCATCAATTCCTGGTACTGGCTCCTTGGTTTCCGCCGATTGCGTTGGCTGTTGCTTTGCCAGTCGTTGCCCCGATGTTATTGACCGTTGCAAGGTTGAACGTCCCGGCATGTCTTTGATCGAAGGCGAGCATCAAGTCAGTTGCCATCTGGCGGAAAAAAACGGTCATGGCGAAACGGTGTCGTCTCAAGAGGCTTCTGTTTCCCGCGAGCGGTCGTCATCCGGTTCTTCGATTTTGTCCGTGCGGGACATTCGCGTATGGTTTCCTGTGAAGACGGGTTTGCTGAAGCGAACGGTTGGGCATGTGAAGGCCGTTGACGGAGTTGGTTTTGAGTTGTCTCGTGGCGAGACATTGGCCTTGGTTGGCGAGTCCGGTTGCGGAAAGACGACGGTTGGCAAGTCGTTGCTTGGCCTGGTTCCCCGAACATCTGGTGAGTTTCTGATGCGCAACAAGGAAACTGATGGACTGGAACCAATTGGTATCGATCGGATTCGCCGTCGAGTCCAGATGATTTTCCAGGATCCCTTTTCCAGCTTGAATCCACGGATGATGGTGGAGGAGACGTTGAGCGAGGGGCTTGAGGTTCATAAGATTGGCGGCAACGCGCGTGAAAGGAAGTCGTTGATGGTGTCGTTGATTGAGCGAGTGGGGTTGTCGCCAGAGGCCTTGCAGCGCTATCCCCATCAATTTAGTGGCGGACAGCGTCAACGGATCGGCTTGGCCCGTGCGTTGGCGGTGAAGCCGGAGATCCTGGTTTGCGACGAATGCACAAGCGCACTTGACGTGTCCGTGCAGGCGCAGATCCTGAACTTGCTTCGTGAGCTTCAGGCTTCCCTTGGCATATCCTACATATTCATCACCCATGATTTGAGTGTGGTGAGCTATTTGGCCGATCGAGTAGCGGTGATGTACTTGGGGCGTTTGGTTGAGACTGGTCGCACATGCGATGTCCTTGGCGATCCAAAGCATCCCTATGCCAAGGCGCTGCTGTCTGCCGTGCCCAGCGTTGACGCCGATTCCGATGGCCGCAAGGTCTTGCGGCTGTCCGGTGAAGTCCCCAGCGCGTTGAAGCCGCCTACTGGCTGCCACTTCCATCCCCGTTGCCCTTTGGCGACGGAGCAGTGCCGGAACGAGTACCCGCCATCCGCGGATTGCGGTGGAGGGCATTCGGTTTGCTGCTGGCAATGCAATTGATTTTGTGCCTTGACGTGTTGACAGAAATAGCAAGCGAGGAAAGAACGATGAAGAAGACTTTGGTTTCGGCCGCTATGAAAAAGACTTTGGTTTTTATCGTGTTGATGTCGTTTGCGTGCTTGGCGCAACCGGTCTCGGAGTTGAAGGTTCTTGCCATCGGGAACTCCTTTTCCGTTGATGCATATACATATTTGGCGCAGATCATCTCGTCCCATGGAAAGGCTAAGGCTGTCCTGGGCAATGCCTGCATCGGGGGATGCTCCTTCCAAAGGCACTGGGAAGAACACCTGAAATCGGAGGCCGATCCCAACCACAAACCCTACAGGTACACCAGGCCGGAAACGGGAAAGGCAGGGGAAATGAACCTGAAGCACTGGGATGAACAGAAGAAATTGGGAGCCGAACCCAACCAAAACAATGCCAAGCCAGGAACAGGAAAGCCAGAGAAAATGAGCCTGAAAGACTACCTGACCGCAGAGAAGTGGGACGTGGTGACCATACAGTCGGTCAGCTCGCAATCCTTCAAGCCGGAGCTTTGGCAACCTTATGCCGACAACTTGATCGCCTTGATTCGAGAACTTGCCCCGCAAGCACGCATCATGATCCATAGGACATGGGCATACCGACCCGACCACCCATGGTTCAAGCCAGGCAAGGAACTGACGCCGCAAATCATGTTTGACAAGTCGAAGGAAGCCTACGAGGCCTTGGCGAAAAAACATCGGCTTGCCTTGATTCCCGCCGGTGACGCCATGTGGATTGCCTACAAGGAACAACCCGTCAAGCACATCTTCCCGGATCCTGACTTCGACTACAAGAATCCCGTCTTTCCCAAACTTCCCAAGGACGACGGCGCCTTGATCACTGGATACCACTGGGCAAAAAACAAGGCTGGAGAGCGCGTGCTCAGGTTTGACGGCATCCATGCCAATGTCCGCGGCGACTATCTCCTGGGCTGCACCTGGTACGCGTTTCTCTTCCGGCAAAACCTTGATGACTTGACTTTTGCACCCAAGGGCATTTCGCCGGAAGACGCCAAGTTCCTGCGCGGCATTGCCCAACGGGTCGCAGGCCTTTGACCAACCAGCGATTTTATCGACGAAAAGTTTAAGAGCGAGAATGCACAACCAATTGCCTTCTCGCTCAACTTGTTTTCAGGAATCATCAAGTCATATCCCGTCTTGTTAACCTTGTACTTAGTAGAAAATCTCCGCGTCCCCCCGTTCTCAGTCCTTCGCATCCAAATTTTGCATGCCTTGGAATGCTTGGGAACGCGGAGTTCGCGGAGCAGTTGTGGGATATGTTGGCAAATTAAACAATGCCTTTTTACAGGGAAAGCGGAATCTTTCCCTGTGTTTTGCATCAGACCAGACGGCCATTATCCATCGAGATCAAATGGATAGTTTTCGATGAAACTGAAATCGATCCGCTTTGAGGTCCTTGCTGCCCTGAGGATCGCGGCTATAAGCAACTTGTCCAACTTGCCCTGCAAATATGTTCTCAGGACAAGGACGTATTGCGGCCTGCAGTATTTGACCTTGCCGGTTTCCCATTGGAACACCGTTGTCCTTTGACAGCCGACCATCGCCGCAACATCTTCCCGTGAAAGCCCTAGGGAAATCCGCTTCTCAACAAGCATGGTTCGGAGTTCGTCCGTAAAATGTCCGTCGAAAGCCCTGATGCGCTTGTATTTGTCCTTATCGTTTTCATTATCATTGCGTTTTGCCATAGTATTTCTCCTTGTCTTGTCGATTTTTTTAACATTTACAATCACATTGAAGCTCAATGCTCATCAGTCAATATATCGTGAATAAAATATGACTAAAATTGATGAAACAAAGATAAAATAATTAATCTATCATTATGATATAATGATAATATCATAATAAAATAAGAAAATCATATTACTTTCATATGCATCAAAACCATTGTTTTCTGCATCGACTTGAGTCGAAGTAGATTTTCGTCTCGGTTTGGGTTGCATATTGCAGTCATGCTTTGCACGGTGAACGGCTTCGCTTTGGCGGAGGTGGTTTTGCAAGTTGGTTTCTAAGAAGATTCGCCGTTTCAGCAGTCGGGTTGGCTTTGGACCGATAAATTTTGCTCTCCGCAACTATCTTGGACTCAATCATTAGGCAAAATAGAACCCAATATGTTCCAGTGTTTTGGAGGAGTCTTTGTCTTGTCGGAGACGATTCGCAGGAAGAAATGCGGATCGCCTGCGAAAGCCATTGCCCTGGACATGCTCCAGCGGAATCCAGGCGAGATTTCGCGGCATGGGCATATCCGCGAGCATTGCTTTCGCTAGGCGGGACGTTCAGCGTGCGATTTGACATAGTCTTTCTCTCTCAGTCTTTCCAAGAACTATCAATGTGGGCATGTCGAACACTTTTATGAATTTGAATGATAAATTATTATGATTTTTCATAATTTCAAGTCCTATTTTTTAGAAAATATTTTAAAAGAACAATAAATAACAAAAATGAACAACACGCAACAATTAATAGGTATGGAAAGCGCCTTTTTTGTGCCGTTGCTGGTCATTGGCAATAGAATCCATATTAAGATTTTATTTTGTTCTCAGCAATGCGAGGCAGTGAAATGGCCTTGAATGTCATCCATATGGCGAAGATGATTTTGTCCATGAGCACGGCTTTGTTGCTGACGAGTTTTTTTGCGACATCATATGCGCGCGAAAAGTTGTTTTTTGCGTTTTGCCTTATATAATAAGTATTTTCACATATTTGTTTCTGTCGAATCGTGTTGTTTTTCCGAGGTTATCCTTGTTGTTATAGTTCTTAAGTGTAGGAAATGTGTTGATGGAGAAATCAAACATAAAATCATCGAATTGCATAAGTCTTCCGGTTGCGATGTCGGAAGAGGGATTGAGTTTTGAGGATCGCGTGGCTTGTCTCCGGAACGGTTATTTGTACCATTTGCGATATACTCTTGGCGCCACCGAGTTGAAGGTGACTGACCAGGAGCGTTTTCTGGCTTTTTCCTATGCTGTCCGCGACCAGGTTGTCGATCGCTGGGTGCATCAAAACGAGAAGTACCACTTGTCGAACGCCAGGCATGTATACTATCTGTCCCTGGAGTTTCTGATTGGTCGCCTGTTGTCAAACAACGTTGTCAACTTAGGCATCGAGTCGATATGCAAGGCTGCCTTGAGCGACAAGGAGATGAACTGGGATCGGATGCGCAACTTCGAGGTTGACGCCGGTCTTGGCAATGGTGGCTTGGGTCGTTTGGCGGCTTGCTTCCTCGATTCGATGGCAACGATGGACTTGCCCTGCTTCGGGTACGGTCTTCGCTACGACTACGGGATATTCAAGCAGAAGATCGTCAAGGGGATGCAGGTCGAGGAGCCGGACAATTGGCGCCGCGACGGTTATCCCTGGGAAATGATGCATCCCGAGGAAGGCGTTCACGTTACGTTTGGGGGAAAGGTTGTCGTAAACAGCGAGCAGGGGCGCCGCGTTTGGCGTTGGCAGCCTGACGAGCGTGTCCGCGGGATTCCGTACGACATTCCTGTAATCGGGTACGGCGGCAAGACGGTTAACACGTTGCGTCTATGGTCGGCGAAGGCTGACAACGAGTTTGACTTCCAGGACTTCAACGAAGGCGCGTACCTGGATGCCGTCGAACAGAAGGTCACTGCGGAGAACTTGACGAAGGTCCTGTATCCCAACGACAACACGACCCAAGGCAAGGAATTGCGGTTGCGCCAGCAATATTTCTTTGTTGCATGTACGTTGCGCGACATCCTTCGCCGCTTCAACTTCCGCAACAACGTGATGGAGGATCTGCCCAGCAAGATTTTCATTCAGCTGAACGACACTCATCCCACGCTGGTGATACCGGAGTTGATGCGGATCCTGGTTGACGAGGAAGGAATTGGCTGGGACGATGCATGGGCGATGACGACGGCTTGCGTCGGCTACACGAATCACACGATTTTGCCTGAGGCGCTTGAGAAGTGGGGCTTGGGCATATTCCAGAAGAACTTGCCTCGCCACGTTCAGATCATTTTCGAGATCAACGGGCGGTTTTTGCGTGAGGTTAGCGCCCGTTATCCCGGTGACATCGACCGTCTTCGCAGGATGAGCATCATCGAGGAGGGCGGCGAGCAGCGCTTTAGGATGGCAAACCTGGCGATTGTCGGTTCCGTCAAGGTCAATGGCGTTGCCCAGATTCATTCGAACATCCTGAAGGCGACGATCTTCCGCGACTTTGCGGAGTTCTGGCCCGGGAAGTTCACGAACATGACGAACGGGATTACTCAGCGTCGCTGGCTGTTGTGCTCGAATCCCCAGTTGGCGTCGTTGATCACGGAGAAGCTTGGTGACGATGATTGGATCACGAACCTGACGGAGTTGCGTCGTCTTGAACAGTTTATTGACGACGATGAGTTTTTGACTCGTCTTGGTGAAGTGAAGCGCAACAACAAGCGCCGCTTGGGCGAGGTCATCAGCCGTAAGATTGGTCTCACTGTGAATCCTGATTCGATTTTTGACATTCAGGTCAAGCGCTTGCACGAGTACAAGCGGCAATTGCTGTTGACGCTGTACATCATTCTTCTGTACAATCGTCTTGTTGACGATCCGAACTACGACATGCATCCCCGCACCTTCATCTTTGCGGGGAAGGCGGCGCCAGGGTACAAGATGGCGAAATTGATCATTAGGCTTATCCACCATGTTGCCGAGGTTGTGAACAACAACCCCGTGACCAACGGCAAGCTGAAGGTCGTGTTTTTGCCTGACTACCGTGTCTCGTTGGCCGAAGTGATCATCCCTGCCGCTGACATCAGCGAGCAGATTTCCTTGGCGGGTACGGAAGCGTCCGGAACCGGGAACATGAAGTTGATGCTGAACGGAGCCCTGACGATGGGGACGATGGACGGAGCCAACGTCGAGATTTATGAAGAGGTTGGCGCCGAGAACATCTTCATTTTCGGCATGAGTGCCGATGAAGTTGTAGCGCGTCGCCAATCCTATTCCCCCTGGCAGATTTACCATAGCGATGCCGAGATTCGCCGTGTTTTGGACAACATACGTGCTAACGTGTTCAGCCTGTTGTCTCCTGGTTTGTTCGATCCGATTGTCCGCGTTCTGCTTGACCAGGGTGACTACTACATGTTGCTTGAGGACTTGCGTTCATACGTCGATGCCCAATTGAAGGCTGACGAACTCTACAGGAACCAGCGTGAATGGCTGAAGTGTTCGTTGCTGAACATCGCCCGATCCGGAAAGTTTTCCAGTGACAGGACGATTTCGAACTATGCCAGCGAGATCTGGGACATCGAGCCGTTTCGTGGCTGATCAAGACGGAGGCAGGTGATGGGACGCAATTTCAGGCAGAACGGCGTGACCGCCCACCGTGGAAATCCAAAGGATTTTCCCGAAAACACACTGGCGGGGTTTCTGGATGGAATCATCTGCGGAGCGGATTGGGTCGAGACGGATGTGCTGTTGACACGCGACGGCATCCCGGTTCTGTGCCACGACGCAACGACGGGACGTACGGCCGATGGCGACTTGCGAGTTTCCGAAAGCACGCTTGCCGAGTTGAAGGAACTTGATTTCAGCCATTCGTTCAGGACGTCCCGCGGGCTTGACCTCCAATCCTGTCCCCGGACAAGCATTCCGACGTTGGCCGAGGCCCTTGAGTTGTTTGCCTGGCATCGCGATGTTCGCTTTTCGATTCAACTAAAGGCGGACGGGATTGCGTCCTACGTGGCGGATGTGGTACGCCATTGGGGAATGGAGGGCCAGGTCGGATTCAACGAGGGGAGTTTGGCTCGTTTGCTTGACATCAGGAAATATCTTCCTGGTGTTTATGTGTTTTATGACGTTTACGATAAGAATACTCCGGTCGAGGACTATATAAGTATATGCCTGGAGCACGGATTCCAGGAATTGGTTATGCACCATGCCGGCATCGATTCAGAGAAGTGCGAGAAGATCCGGGCGGCAGGGATTGTAGCTGGCGCCTGGAATATCGGCGACGAGTGCTTGATGCGTCGCATGCTGGGGGCTGGTGTGTATCGTTTGTATTGCGATGCGCCTCGTGTGCATCTTGGCTTGCTTGAAGAAATGAGGAAAAACGATGGTCAATGACGAAATCAAGAGCAAGTTGATTCTGTTTGACTTGGACGGGACTCTGTATTTGGAAGGTAAGTTGTTTCCAGGGGTGCCCGAGTTGATAGCGAAGATTCGCGAATGTCCCAAGTTGGACTATGGTTTTTTGACGAACAACAGTACGATCGGACCGGTTCAATACTACGAGAAGCTTAAGCGTCTCGGCTTGGAGCTGGAGCTTCGGAACGTCGTGACCAGTTGCGAGGCTTCATGCCTGATGCTCAACGGGATGGGGCTTGGTCCCGAGGTGTACCTTCTTGGAACCAAGGTCTTCCGAGACTACATGGAATCGCAGGGATTCAAGCACAGCTACGAGGATGCCAAAGCGCTCTTGATTGCGTTTGACACGGAGTTGACGTACCAGAAGCTGACCGAAGCGACGCGATTGGTGCTTAAGGGGCTCCCCGTCGTCGCATCGCATCCCGATCCCATTTGTCCAGGCGACTTGCCTGACGCCGGAATGTTGCTGGAGTATTTCAAGGCTGCGAAGCCAGGTACGATCATCCAGGGGATCGCAGGCAAGCCGCACCATTGGCTGGTTGAACTCATCGAACAAAAATTCGGCGTTGACCGTCGTGAAATCATCATGGTTGGCGACCGTGTCAATACGGACATGCGTTTCGCGCAGAATTTCGGCATGCGTTCGTTGATGGTGCTGAACGGCGTTCCGCAACCGCCTCTTGGAGATGTGAAACCCACCAAGATCATGCCCAGGATCGCACAGATGCTGGATGAGTTTTGGCCAGAAAACCTGGGTTGGTGCTGAAAGACCATCCGGGTACAAGGAATAAGAGCAAGGATCGAGGATATTAGCTACTATGATGCAGTCGAACCAGATCATCGGCACAGTTGAGATGATTCAGCAGGACAACTTGGATGTCCGCACGATAACGATGGGAATCAATCTTCTTGATTGCCGTCACCAAGACATAGACGTGATGTGCCGTAGCGTAGTGAACAAGATCGAATCCTACGCGGGGGATTTGGTTGACGTATGCGACCGTGTTGTCGAGAAGTACGGTGTCCCGATTGTGAACAAGCGCTTGGCTGTCAGTCCTGCGGCGGACGTCGCCGCAGGGCATGGTCCGGAGGGATTTGTGGCGTTGGCTCGAGCGATGGATCAGGCGGCCCGTTCGGTGGGCGTGGATTTCATCGGAGGCTACAGCGCACAGGTGCAGAAGGGAGCCAGTGCGGCGGACGACATTCTGATCGACACGCTGCCCGAGGCGTTGTTTTCGACGGGCAAGGTCTGCGCGTCGATCAACGTCGGCTCCAGCCGTGCCGGGATCAACATGACCGCTGTCGGCAAGCTTGGTCGGACTCTGAAGACATTGGCCGAAGGCAGCCGGGACCAGGATGGCTTTGCATGCGCGAAGCTTGTGATTTTCACGAACCAGCCCGAGGACAATCCATTTATGGCCGGCGCTTACCATGGTCACGGCGAACCCGAGGTTGTGATCAACGTCGGCGTCAGCGGACCGGGCGTGGTTCGTCGCGCCTTGGAGCGTCGCATTGAGCATGATGGCGCGGAGAATTTGGGGTTGGACGATTTGGCGGAGGAGATCAAGCAGACGAGTTGCCGGGTGACTCGTTGCGGCGAGTTGATCGGCCGCGAGGTTGCGTCTCGGCTTGGGATTCGCTTTGGCATCGTCGACTTGTCTTTGGCGCCGACGCCTAAGGTTGGCGATTCGATAGGCGAGATTTTGACGATATTGGGTTTGGATGCGATTGGCGCTCCTGGTTCGACTGCCTGCATCGCGATGTTGAACGACGCCGTGAAGAAGGGCGGTGCGTTTGCTTCCCAGTCGGTTGGCGGCTTGAGCGGCGCGTTCATTCCCGTATTGGAGGACAGCGCCTTGGCCGATGCGGTTGAGCGTGGTGAATTGAGTTTGGAGAAGCTCGAGGCGATGACATGCGTATGTTCAGTTGGCTTGGACATGATCGCCGTTCCTGGCGACACTCCGGCCGAGACGCTGAGCGCCATGATCGCAGACGAGATGGCCATTGGCATGATCAACAAGAAGACGACGGCTGTCAGGTTCATTCCCGTGCCGGGCAAGGTTGCCGGCGACAGGGTTGAGTTCGGCGGCCTGTTTGGCGGTGGGACAGTGATATCGGTACCGAACATGGGCAAGTCGGCTCGCTTCATCAGATATGGCGGTCATATACCTGCGCCAATTCACAGCCTTAACAATTGACGGGAACAAGTCACAATGAAGTACGCGATACTCGGAGACATACACGGGAACCTTGAGGCGCTCAAGGCTGTGTTGGAGCGTGCTCGCGAACTGGGTTGCGACCACTTCGCCTGCATCGGCGACATCGTGGGCTACAATGCGAACCCGCACGAATGCCTGGAGCTTTTCCGTAGCCTGGATCCCGTGGGCGTGGTCAAGGGAAACCATGACGAATACATTTCAAATGGCGAGGAAACCGTGGGGTTCAATCCGTTGGCGGCACGAGCCGTCGAATGGACACGGGAACAACTTCTGGACGAGGAATTGGAATGGCTGGCGGAATTGCCCTATACGAAAATTTGCACGGCGCCAGGCTTCGGGCGTTTCCAGTTGGTCCATGCGACGCTTGACCATCCAGAGGGGTGGGGATACATACTGGATCGTTTCACGGCGGAAACCAATTTCGAGTACCAGCATTTCGCGATCTGCTTTGTCGGCCACACCCATATTCCCGTTGCCTTCGAGAAGTACGAAGGCATCAAGGGCGGCCTCTTCTCAGGGACTCTTCAGCTGGAGCGCAACAAGAAGTACCTGGTGAACGTCGGGAGCGTTGGACAGCCTCGTGACGGCAATCCGCAGGCCGCGTTTGTGGAATTCGCGCCAGCTGAAATGAAAGTGACGTTGCATCGCGTTGATTACGATATGGAAGCGACATGCAAGAAGATATTGTCGGCGGATCTTCCACCGCGTTTGGCTGAGCGTTTGGCTGTAGGTCGCTAGTCAATATCTCATATGAGGAGCATGAATCCGTGAAGGTATTGGTTGTCAAGCCGAGCAGTTTGGGCGATGTGATCCACGCATTTCCTGCGGTGGAGTTGCTTCGTCGCGGTCTTGGCGATGACTTGGAGAGCTTGACATGGGTTGTCAACGAGAGCCTGTCAGGTATCCTGGAGTTGTATCCGGCCATAGACCGTGTGGTCAAATTCCCCAGGAGCCGGATGTTCAGCCCCGGTGTGATGCGCAAGTTTTTGTCTGGTTTGCGTGAGGAACAGTATGATGTATGCATTGATTTCCAGGGGTTGCTTCGGAGCGGCTTGATGAGCCTTGCGTCCAGGGCGCCTCGCCGAATCGGCTTTAGCCATGCCCGTGAGTTGTCATGGCTGTTCTATACGGATCGGGTTGTCATCGATCCTTCATTGCGTCATGCTGTTGACAAGAACATCGCTTTGGTTCGGAGCGGTTTTGGTCTTGACGGCGAGGTTGTGTTGCCCGAGTTGTGTGTTGGCGAGCGTTGGTTGTCCGAGGCTGACGGCCTTCTTGCTGGCTGCGAGGGCAACGGGCCGGTGTTGGCGGTGGGGTGTTCATCCCGTTGGGCGAGCAAGAACTGGCCTGTGGGCTTCTTCGCCAAGGTGCTTGATGGTGTGAGCGAGCAACTTCCGGAAGTGCGCATTTGGCTGCTGGGCAGTGCGTCCGAGTCGGATCTTGTTGGATCGTTGCGCCGCCAGTGCCGAACAGCCCGTCCCTTGGATCTAAGTGGCCGAAGCAGCATGATGGGGTTGGTGGGATTGTTGTCCCGTAGCGCGGCGTTGCTGACGAACGATTCCGGTCCGATGCACATAGCGGCGGCGCTGGGTTGTCCTTGCGTCGCCTTGTTTGGCTCGACCGACCCCGTGTTGACGGGACCTTACGGGGAGGGTTTGCATTGTGTCATACGAAGCGGTTGTCCGTCAAGTCCGTGTTTTAAGAAGACGTGCCCCCGTTCCGGGGTTGAATGCAGCCAGTGGACGAATGTCGAGGATGTGGTAGGTCAGGTAGTCGAGAAGTTGTCAAACGAGCGAGGACGATAATATGAAGCACTTGATAGTTTTTTCCTTGTTGGTCTGCGGTTTCGCCAGTGCCCAATTGGGTTTGAAACTGGAAAGCGAGCAGAGTTGCTACATGCGGTATGAGCAAATCAAGTTGAGGTTGACGATACGGAATTACAGCGGAAACACGCTGGTCTTCGGCGGTGCGGATTCAACTGAACGCGGACGGTTGTCGTTTGTGATCAGGAACCAGGCGAACCAGCTTGTGACTTCCCTTGATCCCAAGGCGAACCCGTTGCAGGACATGATCCTGAGTCCGGGGATGAGCCGTGAGTTGACCTTGATCATCAACAGCCTGTTTGACATGCAGCGCGCTGACACGTACAAGATCGAGGCTCACGTGGAGCACTACAGGCTGCCGCACATCTGCGCATCCGAGCCGATCCTGGTCGATGTCCGCGAGGGTATTGTTTGGAAGGAGCGGGTGGTTGGTTTGCCGATGCGCGATGGTGTGTCGGCGATCAACAGCGTTCAGGTCAAGTTGATGCAGTTCACGGATTCCATCGGGAGCATTTGGTGTCTTCGCGTCGAGGATGACGAGCATGTTTACGGGACATTTCGCCTTGGTCCGTACATGTCAAGCTCGACGCCGCAAATGGATGCTGATGGCGGCAGTGCGATTCACATCCTGATTCAGGTCAGTCCCAGGTTGTATTCGTATACTGTCTATAGTATGATCGGGGAGGTTGTGAAGCTTCGGCAGCAAGTGTATTATGTCGCCGAAGGTGGCTATCCCCAGTTGAGCCGCGCGTCAGGATACCTCAAGGTGATCAATGCTCGTGTTGCCAAGCTGGGCACTGATTACAACATCAAGCCCGAACGGGATTGGCGCAAGGATGCGAGGAACAATCCGTGATTGGGCACGGGAAAGCAACGATTAATCTAGAGCAGAGGAGATATCAGGATGAGCGAGAAGCAGAGTGGAAATAGTCAAGAAAAGCCTTCGTTGGACGCATCAGAGTACCGTCAGGCCGCTGGCCTAACCCCGGAGCCGCCGCCGATGGTATCTCCTCCTCCCGCATCGTCCAGTGGTGGCAATCGTCCGCCTGTTCCGCCTCTGATTCAGCCGATCGTCTGCCCCTATGCCCGAAGGCGCTCGTTTGGCTGCATAGGATTCGCTGTGATCCTGCTGCTGCTTCTGATTGTGTTGCCGTTCGTTGGAACTATTGTTTTCTCGATGATTGCGGGGTTTTTCGCCCAAGGAATGGAATCCATATGGAAAACATTGCCCGAGGAATCGATGGTCAACAAGATTGAAATGAACCGGCGCGTCATGACGCCCGGCAAGTCCGACAAGGAGATTGCGGTTGTCAACATAAAAGGCGTGATAAGCAATTCAAGGCGTTCCGGGAACAGCAGCACGGCTGATGACATTTGCCAAGTGCTGGAAATGTTGGCGAAGAGGCCCAGTGTTTCCGCGATCGTCTTGAACATGGATACGCCTGGCGGCGAGCTGGTGGCTTCCGACGACATCTACGAGCAGGTGCTGGCTTGTCGCGAAGCGGGCAAGAAGGTGATAACTCGGATTCACGGGATGGGTGCTAGCGGTGGATACTACATCGCGGCCGGAAGCGATTGGATCGTGTCGCATAGAATGGCGTTGACGGGCAGCATCGGCGTGATCATGGCTTCTATCAACATCCAGGATTTGGCTGGAAAGGTCGGGATACGTCCTGTCGTGATCAAGTCCGGCGGGATGAAGGACATGATGTCGTCGATGCGCGAGATGACCGAGGAAGAACGCAAGTATCTCCAATCGCATATCGACAGTGCGTTTACTGAATTTGCGACGATTGTTGGCAAGGGACGTTCCCAGTACGGTGATATTGAGGCGGTGAAGGCTGCGGAGTTTGCGGACGGTCGAGTATTGACTGGTCAACGCGCCTACGAATTGGGGTTGGTCGATGAGCTGGGCGGCTTGCAAGTTGCTGTCAAGAAGGCCGAGGAGCTTGGCGATTGCGAAGGTGCCACGGTAGCGATCTATTCCAAGAAGTTTGACTTTTTCACTTATCTTCTTGAGATGCGTGCGCGCGGGGGCGTGGCGGATGTAGTGCGCAGCCAGCCAGCATTGCTGTTGGAGCCAGGCCGATTGTATTTGCTGTCCCCAAGTTTTTTGGGGCTTTCCGAAGAATGATCATAGCTGGAGTTTGAAATCCGATGCATAGAATTGTCTTGTTGGTCTTGTTGTCGTCGTTGGTTCTTGTCCATGGCCTGGAGACGTTTCCCCGGGCTAGCCGGATCAACGAGTACAATCCGGTTGCAAGTCGCCTTGCGGAGCCCGGTGGCGTCTTGCGTGAGTATCTTGGTCCCTCCCCCAAGAGCTTGAACTACTTGCTTGACAACAACGTGATGAGCGCCCGCGTGTTCAGCTCGATGTTTGAAAGCCTGATCGAGATGGATTCGAGTACCTTGGAATACGATCGGGGATTGGCTGAGAAATGGACGATTTCGGACGACAAGCTGGAATTCACCTTTTGGCTGGATCCTGCGGCGCGTTGGAGCGACGGCAAGCCCGTGACAGCCGAGGACGTCGTGTGGACGTACAAGACAATCGTCGATCCCAGGAACATGACCGGTCCCCACAAGTTGCCTTTGGAGCGCCTTGAGGTTCCTGAGGTTGTGGATGGCGGCAAGGCGGTTCGCTTCAGGGCGAAATCAGTCCATTGGCAGAATCTCGGCGCGGCCGGCGGGATGGACATCCTGCCCAAGCATGTATGGGAAGGCGTTGATTTCAACAAGGTCAACTTCGAATTTCCCGTTGTATCCGGCCCCTATCGCGTCAAGGAATTGAAGGAAGGGGTGTCCTTGACGCTGGAGCGTCGTCGCGACTGGTGGCGAAACGATTGGAAGTCCCATAAGAACATCCATAATTTCGATCAGATCATCTGCTTGTTCTACGAGGACCAGGGGAATGCCTTCGATGCGTTCATGAAGGGTGAGATCGACGTGTTCCAGGTCTATACTGCAAGCCAGTGGCACAGGCTGGAGGAGCGTCCTGCATTGCGTAAGAACTGGATAGTGAAGCAATCGATCTACAATCACAGTCCTGTCGGGTTCCAGGGGTTTGCGATGAACCAGCGTCGCTGGTTGTTCCAGGATGCTCGGGTTCGCCGGGCGATGGCCCATTTGCTTGACCGGAAGATGATGAACGAGACGATGATGTACGGGCAGTACTTTCTGCATCGATCCTTTTGGGAGGATTTGTACGATTCGTCGCATCCTTGCCAGAATGAGTTTATTCCTTACGACAAGGATGCGGCCCGTCGCCTGTTGGCTGAGGCGGGTTGGGTTGCGAATCCTAAGACCGGAATCCTGGAGAAGGACGGCAAGGAGTTTCGTTTTGTGTTCTTGACTCGTGGCGGCAGTTCCGACAAGTACGTGACGCTGTTTGCTTCGGCCTTGAAGGACGTAGGGATTGTGATGACCATCGAGACGAAGGACTGGTCTGCGTGGGCGAAGGACATGGATTCGTTCAACTACGACATGACATGGGCTGCCTGGGGAGCGGGATTGTTCAAGAACCCCGAGTCGATGTGGTCATCGTCAGAGGCCGATCGCGAAGGCGGCAGCAACATAACCGGGTTCAAGGATGCTCGTGTGGACGCCTTGATCGAGAAGCAGAAGTCGATCTTCAGCATCCAGGAGCGAAATGCGATTTGCCGTGAGATCGACAAGCTGATCTACGAGCAGACCCCGTATGTGCTGCTGTGGAACATCAACTACGTCCGCCTGCTTTATTGGAACAAGTTCGGCGTGCCGAAGACGGTTCTCGGCAAGTACGACAGCGGTCATGGTTTCAGTGCCTACTGGTGGTCTGACCTGGATGCGGAAGACGAGTTGGAGGATGCGCGCAAGGGGCAACGGGCTTTGCCTGCATCGAAATCCATTGTCAGGTTTGACGATCCTTGACGGCATTGGCGTCAAAGACAATCTAGAATGGAGGACTGAAGCAGATGCGTTTGACACTGTTGGGTATGGTCTTGGCTGCAAGCAGCGCCATCGGCGGAGTAGTCTTCCATGTTTCCCCCTCAGGCGACGATGGTTGGTCGGGGAGCGAGGAGCGTCCATTTCGGAGCTTGCTTCGTGCCCAAAAAGCAGTTCGGGAGGCAGGCGTCGATAAAGCCAGGCGCGTCGTGGTCCATGCCGGGACCTATTACTTGTCGGAGCCATTGGTCTTCGGACGTGAGGACAGTGGACGTCCAGGGAAGCCCGTGATGTGGGAAGTTGCTCCTGGCGATCGCGTTGTGGTCTCCGGCGGGGAACTTGTCAAGGGGGAATGGACTCGCAGGCAGGACGGAAGTTGGTCGCTGCCCGTGGGGAACTTGGCTTCCAAGGCCGATTTCCGTCAATTGCGCCTAGGGGACGAGATGCTTCGGCTGGCGCGATTCCCGAACTACGATCCTTTGGAACCGACTCGTGGCGGATGGCTGTTTTCCGGCGTCAATCCCGAACTGACCCGGGACATCGACCTTTACAAGACTGTTGCTAACATCCACAATGCCGGCGATTGGATGGAATGGGACATCAAGGTTCCCGCAAGCGGAACATACGTCGTGTGGGTGAATTACGCTCACAACATGAAGGCGTATAAAAGGCCGTTGATGGACGGCGCCACGGCGTTGGTTGTGGACGATGGCAAGGACGTTCCGCTGGTCGATATGCCGGATACGGGCGGCTGGAGCAATTATCGCTGGGGACGATGCGCCACGCTGGAGTTGACGGCGGGAACGCATCGCCTGCGCTGGATCAACAGGAAGGGAGGAGGCTTGGATTTGAACCTGTTCGTGCTTTGCGACAAGCTGGATTGGCGTCCGGAAACCCATCCGCCCAAGATGCCTGGAAACGCGAACAACATCATCGTTCCCTGTGCGTTGTTCAAGGCAAAGCGTGGCAATGAGTTGACCGTGGGTTCGATGACGGGCAAGGACAGTCCTCCAAATGAACTTCCGTTTCCCCTGGAACTTGTGCCTGCGGACTGGTCGTTGGCCGGTTCGCAGGTGATGCTGTTTCCCGCTTGGGGTTGGGTTGGCGGGATTGTGCAGGTCGAAGGAGTCGATCGCGAGCAAGGGATACTTAAGCTGACAGGCAAGAATGCCTCCCAGCCAATCCGTCGAGGAAATCGATTCTACATTGAGAACGTGGTGGAGGCATTGGATGCGCCTGGCGAGTTTGTGCTTGACCGTGACAAAGGCGAACTATTGCTGATTCCACCTTCGGACGATTTCCGCGAACGTGACATGTGCGTTCCGGTCTTGAAGGAGTTGGTGAAAATTATCGGAAGCGAGCATCTGGTTTTGAAAGGCTTCCGATTCCGCGACACGACCTATTCCCTGGATATCCGCTCCATGTACACGCCTGACGATGGAGCGGTCTGCTTAGAGAATGCAAGCCACATCACTCTGGAAGATTGTGAATTTTCCAAAATGGGCGGATACGGCGTGAAGTTTTCCAACAAGTGCCGCTATTGCCGGATCTTGTCATCGCATTTCCATGACTTGGGGCAGGGCGGAGTGCAAATCTTGGGCGACAATTCGACGCAATGCTCGTATCTCCTGATATCGGGATGCCATTTCCACGATTTGGGGCGAATCTACAAGCACGTTTCGGCGGTTGCTGTTGATACGGCGTGCCGTGTACGGATATCCTACAATGATATCCACGATGTACCTAGATATGGAATTTCCTTCAAAAGCTATTCGCCAAACGCCTATTCCCACGAATGCATAGCCGAATACAATGACATACGACGGACGAATTGCGAAACCAATGATACCGGAGGCATCGAGACGTTGGGGCGCGACAAGCAACAAAGCGGCAATGTTATCCGTTATAATCTCGTGTTGGACAGCATCGGAATGAAGCATACACCGGACGGAAAGCTGCTGAGCCCGTTCTACACATGGGGAATCTATCTGGATGATTTCAGTTCCGGGACGACGGTTTTCGGAAACATCGTCGCCAGGAACACCCGTGGCGGCTGCCATGTCCACCTGGGGTTTGACAATACGATCGAGAACAACATCTTCGTAGGCAGCTCCCTGCAGGCGATGGAATGGAACGGAAACCATGAGATGGCACGCAATCGTTTTGTCAGGAACATCGTCTGCGTCGGCCAAGGTGAAACTCGCTACCAGAAGGCGAATGCGTGGCGGGATACGATCATGTCGGAATGCAATTGGAATGTGATTTTCGGCGAGGAATTGGCTGCTCGGAAGGAGTTGACTCCTTTGGGTGATTGGTCTGCCTGGCGCAATGCGGGGAACGATGTTGACAGCGTGCTTGCGGATCCGCGTTTTGAGGATGCCTCGAAAGACGACTACCGCTTGAAGTCCAATTCTCCTGCTTGGAAGTTGGGCTTCCAGCGGATACCTGTTGAGGCGATTGGTCGCCGCGGCTATGCAAGGCCTGCCGATGACATAGATGGCGTGAGATAAAAGGAGTGTAATGAATGAGCAAGCAAATCCTAACCTACATTCCATTGTTCTTCCTGCTTTTGCTTGGGCAGAGCGTCTTTTGCGCCGAACCCGAGACGCTGGAAGCTGCCTTCAAACGCGTTCGACCAGGTTCGGAACCCCAGGCAATCATCGGGTTCTTCAAGACGAATGCCCCGGATCTGCTGGATGAAATCCAGGCGAAACGAAAGGATTTTCCCGATGCGATGGATATTTTCATTGCTCAATTGGCGGATCGCTTTGCCGAGATCGACGCATATCGCGGCGAAGATCAAGCCACGTATGACAGGCTGGTGCGCCAGGAACGCCAACAATGTCAAGTGAGGAAATTGGCACGGGAAATCCAACGCCTAGGAAAACCAGTCGAGGACAAGGATGCCGACGCCCAGCGGCAACAAGATTTGGCAAAGGCGAAGACGGAACTGAAAGTCGTGCTGGAAACCGTGTTTGACGAATCTCAGCAACAGCAATTGATCGAGCTTAATCGACTGGAATCCGAAGTCCGGGACTTGAGGCGCTTGGCCAATGACCGGGCCGCAAACAAAGACTTTATCCTGAAGCAGCGATTTGAAGCTTTGACCGGTTTGAAAGAGTAACCAGGAGAACAGACGATGGCGGTTTTACGCGACAAGTTGTGGATCTTCGGTGTCCGGGCCCATCAGGACGACATCTATCTAGGCAAGAATAGAGCCCAGAGAAACTACGCATGGAGCAGAATTACTCCAGGCGAAGCGGCGCTGATGCTGGATGTCCCCAATATGATCATGGTCAATTGCGATGGAATCCCAGTCCCGTTCTCGTGCGATGCATACGGATACGCCGAAAGCTTCTGCAGATTGGACAAGGTGCTCTGGGGAGCGACGGGATCCGCTGGATTCAGGGTCGGAAACGAGGAGAAATTCATTTGCGAACTTGCCCGGAAATACCCGAATATCGCAGGGGCGTTCATGGATGATTTCTTCGGGAAGTTTGAGCACGAACCCAACAAGGCCGAGCTTCAGGAAAAACTCCTGCGTGAAATCCGTGCCGGATTGGATCAGGCTTGCCGCAAGATGGAACTCTATGTCGTCTGGTATGCTTCTCAATTCAAGAGCGTCGATCCAAAGCTCATGGATTATATCGACGGCCTGACAATCTGGACTTGGAATTGCACCGAACTGACCAAGCTCGAGGAACGGTTTCAGTTCGTTGAAACGAATTTTCCCAAGCAGAAGAAACTTCTGGGAATCTACATGTTCGATTTTCCGACGGGGATGCCGGTTCCGCTCGAATTGATGGAACACCAATGCGAACTTGGTCTCAAGCTGATTCGCGAAGGTCGCCTGGACGGCATGATCCTGGAGGCGAATTCCGTCATGGGCGTCGGATTGCCAAGCGAACTCTGGTTGCGCAAATGGCTGGACAAGGTCAAGATGACAGAAGTCCCCGATTGAGCGACGCACGGATTAAGATTTTATTGTTTCAAGAGTCATTGAATGGATTACGTGTCGATAGATCAGAACAGCAGCGTGCTTTGGGATGCGGTTCCAAAGCTTGAGGCTCTGTCCTGCCAAGGTTACAAGGGAATCCATTGCGTCGAGGACGTTGACGTTGCGTATTCGCGTCAAGGCTCGAAGGCAGGTGACGAGATTGACCTGCGCCAGGAAAGATACTACCGAGGCGGCGTCTCGGATTGGGGAGCGACCCTTTTCTACACGGAGTTTCTTGGGAAGCAACCCCTTGATGTCGTGGAATTCGAGAAGCCATTGGGCATGTCGCTGGGAGCGTTGACGAGGCGTCTTGGAATGACGGTTGACGAGTTGTACGATGCCCATTCGCCCTCTGACAATTGGCAGTTGACGGGGCCGAGCTACGCCGATGTCGGCGGCCATCGGACCATCGGCGACTTGGAGACTGTCGAGATCCTGCCGTTTGCACGGTCCTTGCTTGAGCGTTGTCGAACCGACATGCTCCAATGCTTTCCCGAGCTTGCATCACAGCAACGTACGGAAGTTTGGTACAGGCAGGCATTGCAGAATCTAGGCGAGGTTAGCTTGCCCGAGGAGGAACGCCTTCCCGCATTTTGCCAGTCGTGGCTACGTCGCGAATTATCCTTGAAAACAGGTTCATCTCTATCGACGACCTCCTCGTTGTTTGAGTCGAACTTCACTGAAAATCGACTGTTGACGTTGTTCCTGACGCAGTACGAAGAGCTATGTGCGATGTACAATCAGGCTCTTCTCGAGACTGGGGTTGAGATTAATCAACTCAATACCCGGAAGGGCGACCTCCCGTTCTTTGCGATCTTCAATCGCGAAGGGCGTCTTGTTCGCGATTCCATTCAGTATGAAGGCGGTTTGCTGGCATCCGGGGAATTTCGTTGGCGCATCGGAAGTGACGGTTCGCTTGATAGGACTGCGTTGTCACGCGACGGCGTTTGCGGGATAGTAGGCAAGGCGTTGATCTTGGTCTTGCATGTTCGTGGTGATGGTGGCTATCCGCTGGCGTTGCCCTATCGTGGTTCGGCGTACATGCCTGCCGCTTATGCATTCGAACGCATGCTGCGTAAGGCAGGGTTGTACAAGACCTCGTTTCCCGTATTGCGAGTTCGGTTCCGCTTCCTGGAGCGTTTGAAGTCGCTGAACAACGTCATTCGACCTCCAGCCTATCTGCGAGACCTTCTGGGAACCCAGGAAACCTACAAGGCAATGGATTTGGCGGAATGCATTCTGGACAGGCAAGCCGAAGCAGAGAATACGCTTGAGAAGCTGAGCACGAAGGAAGGTCGCGAAGAGTTGTTCGGCAAGCACTACGCAGTAGAATTGAACACCTTGCGCGAGTTGGATTCACGTCGCCGTCAGTTGTCCGTCAGCGAATCGGGTCGCATGGAGTCGGCATTGATTTGGGACAGGATGAAGGAAGAGGAGAGGATGCTGTTAGGGCGTCAGCTGGACTGGGTATTGGGTTTGATTCGCTTGAGGGATTTGATCTTTTTCGACAGTCGTGGCGCTATCAAGCCCTGGTCCTTGTCTTTGGGAGGAGAGGAGTTTTATGGCGAAGTACTGAATCGTGCTGAGATTTACAAGGAGGATTGCGACGATGCATGACAGTCGCCTTGAACGGATTCATCGCCATTATGCTCCGAGGGTATCCAAGGATCGTGAGAGTTACGATATGTTGGATTGGGGCAGTGCCGAATCCCAGCGAATACGCTTTGGGATATTGGTCGAGTGCATGCGGGAGGCTTTTGGGGACGATTTGTCCATGGATTGCGGATTGCGGTTGTTGGACGTTGGCTGCGGCTTGGCTGACTTGTGGGTCTTTCTTTGCGATGCCGGGGTGTCGGTGTCCTACTTTGGGGTTGACGTAACGGAGGAGATCTTGCAGGAGTGCCGTCGTCGCCATCCCGAGTTGACGCTGTCGTGTCAGGATGTTTTTGCGGATGGCGATTTCGGGACGTACGACATCGTATATTGCAGCGGCGTGTTCAATTTGGCCTTGGGTAACAACGACGAGTTTGCGGTACGGGGGATGCGTCGCCTTGTATCCTTGTCCTCGTGCTTGACGGTGGCGAATTTCCTTCATGCCCGCGCATCGTATCACTATGATCACTGCCACTATTACGATCCTGAGGCATTGCTTGCCCGCCTGTCGGATTTGGATCTTGTCTTGCGTGATGATTATTTAGAGAATGATTTTTCACTTATATCGTGTCGTAGAGAAAACCATCAACAAAGGAATGTGAAATGAAAGCGTTGACCCTTGATCGTCTCCGTGAGTTTTCCGAAATGTTCGTTCAGGATCCTGTGAACAGGATTCGCATGAATGCGGTCGTCAAGAGTGGCCTGAGTGCTGCGGCGACGAACCAGCAGGAAGACATAGACAATCCAATGATCTTTTCAACGGAATTGAAGACCGGGAAGGTGACAAGCCAGAACAGCTCCGGACGGTGCTGGCTTTTCGCAGGCTTGAATACACGATGCGCTTCGAAATCATGAAAAAGCTGAACCTGGAGACGTTCGAGCTGTCACAGACCTACCAGATGTTCTGGGACAAGGTCGAGAAGTCGAATTTCTTTTTGGAAAGCATCATCAACACGGTCAAGGAGCCGCTGGAAGGCCGATTGGTCGCATTCATCTTGTCGAATCCGATTCAAGATGGCGGTCAGTGGGACATGTTTTGTTCCTTGGTTGACAAGTACGGCTGCGTTCCCAAGGGCGTGCTGCCCGAGACATTTCATTCCAGCAATTCGAGTATGATGAACCGCCTGGTGTCCCTGAAGTTGCGGGAAGATGCCAAGATGCTGCGCGATGCGGCGCCAAAAAGGCGAAGGTCGCGGAATTGCGGGAAATGAAGCTGGGAATGATGGCGGAAATCTATCGAATGCTCTGCATCTGCCTCGGAGAACCACCCGCAAAATTCGATTTCGAATGCCGTGACAAAGACAAGAAATTCATCCGTGAACTTGGAATAACCCCCAAGGAATTCTACAAGAAATACGTGGGACAAAAGCTTGCGGACAGGATCTCGGTCATCAATGCCCCGACGGCCGACAAGCCGTACAATCGGAGCTATACGGTTGATTATCTTGGGAATGTGGTCGGTGGTCGTCCCATCAAGTACCTGAACCTGCCATCGGAATCCCTGAAGCGGATTTCGATTGCCCAGCTTTCGGACGGCGAGCCGGTCTGGTTCGGATGCGATGTCGGGAAAATGCTTCTTGGCGACCGTGGCATCATGGGCATGAAGACCTTCGAGTACGAACCCCTGCTGGATGTGTCCTTTGGGCTCGACAAGGCAGGGCGGCTGGACTACGGAGTCTCGGCAATGACCCACGCAATGGTCTTCCTTGGAGTCAATGTGGTGGACGGAAAACCAAATCGCTGGAAGGTGGAAAACAGCTGGGGAGACAAGAGCGGACAGGACGGATACTACCTGATGACCGATGAGTGGTTTGACGAATACAACTACCAGGTCGTTGTTGACAAGATGTACCTGACTGACGAGGAATGGAAGGCCTACCAGTCCGAACCAATACACTTGAATCCTTGGGATCCAATGGGTTCGCTTGCGTAAACTGAAAAAACAGTTGACGGATGATAACTTGAGTACGGGCACCCGGGATGCTCGTACTCAAGGCGGTGCAACAGAAAACCGGCTAAAAATAGCGCATTTCTAGTCGGACGGGTCGGACAGGTCGGACGGGTCGGACGGGTCGGACGGGTCGGACGGGTCGGACGGGTCGGACGGAACTACATAACGCATTGCTGCGTAGGCGCATGACTATGCTTAAGCCCTGGCTTGTATGTAGCGCACTGTCAGAGGCACAGAATCTCTTTATTCCTCAGAATGTTCGTCCTGCGATTTTGCATGCCATTTGGAAGAGCGATTGCTCTTGTAGCGGCCTGAGGTCGTCAGGGATTTGCCTTGGAATGAATGTTTCGAGGGACATGCTTCCCTGGAAGTCGATTTCCTGGAGTGCCTTTGCGAAGTCGCTCCAGTTGCAGACTCCCGTGTATGGGATCCAATGGCTGTCATTGTTTCCGTTGTTGTCGTGAACATGAAGTGTTTGGAGGTAATCCTTGCCGATCAGGCGGACTGCTTCGCCGATGTCCGTTCCGAGGATTGCGCAATGTCCTGTGTCCAGGCACATCTTGAAGTTTGGGCTGTTGATCGCCTTGACGAAATCGAGCGTTGACGGCACTGAAGCCATTGCCAATGCGACCATCGGCATGTTTTCAAAGTTGATGATCACATCGTTTGCGATGGCGACTTCCAGAAGCTTGCCAAAGAAATCCAGGTTCATTTCCCACATCATTCGCGGATTCCTTTCCCTGTCGCAACCATATGGCATAATCGGATGGATGATGAAATTCTTGGTGCCCATCAAGGCGGTGCCGATGATTGCCATCGACATTTTTTCGAATCGTTCTTTTCGGTCCTCCTCGGTTGCGTCTTTTGGCGGCCATCTCCAGGGACCGTGGGTTTGCGAAACGATGATGCCGTTGTCTTCGATTTCCTTTCTACGTTCGGTCAATTTCCGTTCGAACTCGGCTGGCGTGGCGGAGAAGATGGCATTGTCTGTATTTGCGAGGAGCGCATCGTCAAGGCACTCGTATCCTTGCGCCTTCATTCTCTTCAGCCCTTCGCTGAATCCGTAGTAGCTGAGGTAGCCGCCTGCAATTCCGATTTTCATGGTTTTCCTTGGGTTGATTGTGCTTGATTGACCAATCGCACGAAAGTGACCGAGGCAGATTCGGCTTATTGGTTTTCGTTCCAGAGTTGTTTCATCGTCCAGGGGATGTCCGGCTTCGACCAGAAGTCGTTGTCCTTGCCGAGTCCCAATGGGCAGAAGACCGTTGAGCACAGGTACAGGCTTCCGGTTGAGATGTAGTTTTCTCCGAGTTCGGGCTGGTGCCCGTTGACCCCGATTTGCAGCCATCCTTGCCCATCGAACATCGCCTTGTTTTTCATCGTCCTCAGGATGACCGCAGTCAGCGCCGTCCTGACCTGCTGTGGTTTCAATTGCGGTTCCAATTGCTGCCTGAGGGCGACTTGCGCCAAGGCGTGGAAGGCGCCGAAACGATATGCCAAGGAGCGTCCGACTAGGGGATAGGTACCGTCAGGCGCGATCAACCGTTCCTGGTGAGTTGCGAATCGAGCGGCGCGCTTTTGGGCTTCCGGCAGGAAGTTTTGCCATTCCGCATATTCCTCCTTGACTTCGTCGAGGACATCGAGGCTCATTGGATGGATGACAAAGCTGTTGTAGTAGTCGAGGTGGAACGACGGTCCATCGCCATGCCAGCCATCGCCCAAGTACCAATCCTGGTGCTTTGTGATGGCGAAGTCGATTCTCATGGGATCCCAGTCCGGTTGTTTGGCATGATGGAGAAGGGCTTCAATGGTCGCGCTGAAGAGCAGCCAGTTGTTCTTGTGCGGTTTTCGAGTCCTCGTTGCCCTCATGGCGTCCAGCAGCCTTTTTTTCGCATCGTCGGGAAGCGGTTCCCAAAGTGCCTTTGGCGCCCTGAGGATTCCTTGTGCCAGGAAGGCGGCGTCAACGATCGGCTGGAAGCCGACGGATACGTTCATCTTGTCCTTGCAGGCAGGGTTGAATGCCACGTCCAGGCAACGCAATGCCAAATCCCGAGTGCGATCGCGCAATGCTTCCTCTTCCGGATCAAGGTTTTCGCATTGCAGCCAGGGGGCGATGCCAGCCAAAGTCCTGCCAAATGCCTCAAGGTAGGTGAATTGCCTGCGGTCTTCAGGAGGAAGCTTGCCACGGACAGGCATCGTCTCCACCAACTTGTCTTCAGCCAGATTTTCCAAGACTGGCAAGACTATCTTCAGCATCGAGTCAACCCAGAATTTCCTGGTGCTGCCGACAGTGATTGCGGTAGAGTCAGTCATTTTAGGGATTCGTCCTCTTGATTCCTGCGGCCATGAGGAAACCGTCGATTTCCTCAAGCCTGAATTTCGTGCAGACGACGGAGCTCTTCCTTTCATCGTCCCAATGTTTTGTGTACGTCGTGCAGATAATCGAGCCGTCGTCCAGGAGTTCGACTCCTGGGTATCCCGTGTCGCAGGGGCTCCAGCCTCCCTTTCCATGATGTTTCAGCAGATGGATCCTGCAAAGTCCTGGTCGGGCGTTCTTGATGTCGTCGTAGGTGCCTAGCCATGCGACGAATTGTCCGTAAGTTGACGAATTGGGCGCCCGATCCCTGAAAGCGACGAGGCATCTTCCGTCCTTGAAAAAAATAGCCTCGTGCCTGTCGCCTGACAATCCCCAGCTTGTTTCCCTTGGTTCGGACCATGTTTTGCCTTCGTCTTGGCTGAAGCACATGTAGCTGTGCCCCTCGTGCCTGTTTTCCCTCATCAGCAGGCAGATTTCGTTTCCGTCAGGCGATCTCAAGGCGAAGGGTTCGCACAGATTCTTGTTGAGCTTATGTGCCACGATCGTCGGTTTCGACCATGTCGTGCCCAGGTCATTTGTGGTCGCCATCCAGACATCCTGGTCGTCTTTGGGTCCATCAGTCTGGACTTTTGGGTCGGTCCTGACTTGTCCGAATAGTGCGTACGACCCGTTTTTGAGTTTGATGCAACCTGTTGGCGGCATCGCTGCACTAAGGTCTGCCTCGGGGATTTCGTACCAGGTTTTTCCGTCGTCGTCGCTTGCAACGATACCCAGCTTGTTCTTTTTCCTTGAGAAGATGCAGAAGCGTCTTGCGTAGGGGTTTTCCGATTCGAGGACTTGCAGCGTCGGGCAATTGGCATGTGATTTCGCATATTCCGGCGGGAGCAGGTGGTCGATTCTTGTCCATGTATTTCCTCTTGTGTAGGAGACTGCCGCCGGTCCGCAGGGACCGCCATGGTTGATGCACCAGACGCAGAAAATGGTTTTCCCGTCTTTCCCGAGCGCTGTAGTCGGGTGTCCTTGGTAGAGATCCTTTGTTCCTTCAGCGATGACCGTTTGCCTTGATTCGTCTAGCGAGATATCGACGATAGGCAGCTGGTCAGTTTTGTTTTGGTAGACAGTCACGGTTTTTTCGTAGTGGTAAACGTTTGCGTAAGGCATGGCTGGTAGTATCATGTCGAGTCCTTCCTTTGATATTTTTCCTGTTCTATGGAGTCGTACTACTATCGATCGAAACCGAATGATTGTAGTGCCTAGTAAAGGCGCTACAGAAGACTGACGCATTTCAATCCACTAGCATGGTGAACGGAACGAGCTTTATAACCATTTGATAATCAATCAATTAGGAATAAAATCCAGTTTCAACTGTTTTTTGGGATAAAGTTGACACTTCCGGTTTCATTTGGTCGGCTTTCCCCCGTCCTGCTGGTCGCGTATGCGCATACGCTCCTTAATTTTTGAACGACTCCCTAGTATATTCCAATGCCGGGACTTGTTCAAGTCATGCAAATCGAAAAACAAAGAATCTTGACGCAAAGGCAAATCACAGAAGACCCACATTCGTTCCGACAATAGAGACAAAATTCCGGCTGTGATCGACGCAAATCAACTGTGTTTATTCGTTTGCAATATTGCCGAATCGCCAATACCTTAAGCTATTGTCTTTGCAGGGGTTGAAAAACAGCTTTTTTGGAGGTTCAAACATGCTTAGGTTGTTGTTGACAAGCTTGGTCCTGGGCGCCTTGCTTCCGTTTGCATGCCAGGGGGCGACCGGTCCCGAGGAGATGGAGTCCGGATTGCGTTCAATGAATTCCAGGAACTATGCCGAGGCGTTTGCGAGCTTTGAACGGGCGTTGTCCGACAAGGATTTTGGAGGATTTGAGGCTGCGAAGGCGTATTCGGCAGCCGTGGACTGCCTGAATCGGTTGTCGCGGCAAGAGGAGCTGGATCCGTTTTGGTCGAAGCATGTTGGATTGCGGGCGGACGACTGGCGGTTTTTGACTAAAGTAGCGCAGGTAAGATTTTTACCAAACGGCGGCATAGTTCATGACGGTGCATTTCATCGAGGTAGCAGACATTATCGTTCCGGGCGTTGGCTGCATGTCGAATACCATGATTGCATTCGTTCCTTGCGTTTGTTGACAGGCGTGATGGACAAGGTCGAGGGACCGGATTCCTGGGTATTCTATGATGCTCTTGCCAATGTGCTCAATGAATTATCGGGCAACTATCTTTTTGATTTCCGGCTGCATTTGCTGACCGACTTGTCCGTTGCCCCCGATTATCTGAACGAGGCATTGAGAGGCGAAGGCTCCGAAGGGATTCCCGTTGACGGGGAAGATGGATTTCTGGTGTTTCGGCTTCGGAAGACCTGGCAGGAATGCAAGAATGACGGCGAGCGTTACTTATGGGCATTGCAGAAGCAGGTTGAAGTCGGCGATGTTTCTCAATCTCGCTGGACTCGTTATAAGATGGCGGAATGGTTTAGCCAGGTGTATGATGCCGCTGATGGCTGGACTTCCGGCATGAGTACTGGCGACTTGCGGGAGCTTAGCACAGCACCCCAATTGGCTGATGACGAATCCGTGCTTTGGCTTGCCACGGGACCTCGCCGTGTCAAGCTGCCCCCCGAGGTTGCGTTCATCGGGATGTACAAGTCGCTTTACAATGAGTTTAAGGGGGTGGATAGAGCACTTGAGCAGGTGATTGCCCGGACGTTGAGCAAGATCTACATGAAACGCTGCCAATACGAGCAGGCATTGGAGTGGTATGATGCCTTCCGTGCGGCTGGGGGGGGAGAGTTGGAAGAGGCGAAGCAACTGCTTGGTTCCTGGTGCAGTTTCAAGCCGGTGCGTCCGCAAGTGGCCGGTTCCCCCGTGACGGTTCAGCTGGCGTACAGGAATGCAACCAAGGCGACATGCTGGATCCGAAAGCTTGACGCCTTGAAGATCAAGGAGGACTTCGAGGCGAAATGCCAGGACGTCACGATAAAGGGCAATCGTTATCATTATTATTATGATTTGTCAATTGAAGGGCTTGTCCGAGCCGTGCCTGATTGGGACAAGAAGTATTTGGGTGACGAGGTGGCCCGCTGGGATGTGGCATTGTCGCCGAAGAGCGGCCGTTTTTGCACGGAGAGCACGCTGACGACTCCCTTGCGCGAGGCGGGATGGTATGTGATGTATTGCCGCGTCGCAGGCGGGAACGAGGTCAGGATCGTGTTGAACGTTCGTTCGGTCCTGCTAGTTGCCAGTCCTTTGATTGAGAGCGAGGCTGGCTTGCTGATCCAGGTCCTGCAGGCGGCGAGCGGTCGCCCCGTCCCCGGGGAAGAGCTTGAATTCTTTGGCTTCCGGCGTTGCTGGAACGACAAGACGAAAACGGTTCGCTCCGAGGTCAACCGGCAAAAGGCGAAGACCGACTCCGAGGGGAAGGTGGTGGTGCCACGGGAAGCCTTTAAGTTCAAGCCAATGGAGAAAGGCGAGTGGCAGGAGACGGGTCAATGGCTTGTTGGTTTGCATCGTGGAGGAAGCGATTTCACATGGATCAATTTAGGGTCGATGCCTGGCTACGGAAGGCCTTTGGGCAACCGGAAAATCAAGGCCTTCTTCCTGTCGGACCGTCCCGTCTATCGTCCGGGGCAGGTGGTCAAGTTCAAGTTTTGGCTAGGCAGCACGGACTACCAGTCAAGCGGATTTGACCTGGGTCTGCGCACCGGCAAGCATTGCGTGGTGATTACCGATGCCCGTGGCGAGAAGGTCACGGAACTGGACTTGAAGCGGGATGCCTACAATGGGGTCTCGGGCGAGTATGCCCTGAAGCCCGGCTGCTCCCTGGGCACGTACAGCTTGCAGCTTGATTCACGGCATTATGGGTCGTTTAGGGTTGAGGAATACAAAAAGCCCGAGTACGAGGTGGTGGTAAAGGCCCCGACGCATGGGCCTTTGCTGGGCGAGGCGTTTTCGTTTAACGTCGAGGCAAAGTACTACTTTGGCGCGCCCGTGACGGACGCCGACGTGTCGGTGAAGGTCCTGCGCATCGCCCGCCAGGCGACATGGTGGCCCGTTCGCCCATGGGATTGGTGCTACGGTCCGGGGTACTGGTGGTATTGGGGCGACTACGACTGGTATCCTGGCTGGGAACGCTGGGGCAAATGCCGCCCGGTCCATCCATGGATGGTTTACCGAAGATATCAACCCCCTGAAGTGGTGCTCCAACAAAAGATGAAGCTTGACGGGCAGGGGCGGTTGACGGTGAACGTCGACACGGCCTCCGCGAAAAAGAATTTCGGCGACCGTGATCACGAGTACAAGATCGAGGTCGAGGTGACTGACAGCAGCCGCCGCACCATTGTCGGAAACGGCAGCGTGATGGTCGCCCGCCAGCCCTTCGAGGCGCACCTGTGGCTGGATCGTGGCTATGGCGAGGTGGGCAAGCCCATAGGCGTGTCGGTCCAGGGGCGGACTTTGAGTGGAGAGCCGGTTTCCGGCAGCGGTCGCCTGACGCTGTATCGAATTGTCCGTGGCGCCGATGGCGAGCTGAAGGAGCTGGTCGAGCGGGAATGGGACTTGGGCGCCGACAAGGACGGGAAGGGGAGGCAAACGATCAGCGCGAGCAGGGCGGGGCAGTATCGCCTTGGGTGGGAGCTGACGGATTCGAAGGGACGGAAAGTCGAGGCCGGATTGCTGTTTACGATCATCGGCCCCGGCTTCGACGGCCGTGATTTCGAGTACAAGGGGTTGGAGTTGATTGCCGACAAGGCCGAATACGCCCCCGGGGAGACGGTTCGCCTGCTGGTGAACGCCGAGAAGAGCGACGCCACGGTGATGCTGTCCCCCCGCAGCGAGAATGGATGCATCACGATTCCCCAGGTGATATCGTTGGGCGGGAAGAGCCGGGTGGTTGAGATCCCCGTGGTTGCGGGCGACATGCCGAATTTCTTCATCGACGCCTACTGCGTGATGGATGGCGTCGTCCATCGGACGGTCTGCCAGGTTGCGGTGCCGCCCGTCAAGAAGGTTCTGGACGTCGAGGTCGTATCCGCCAGCAGCAAGTTGAAGCCTGGCGAACGCGGCTCGGTGCGGATTCGCTTGCGGGACTTGGCGGGGAAGGCCTATCGTGGCAGCATTGCGGTATCGGTCTATGACAAGTCCGTGGAGTACATCTCAGGCGGGAGCAACATTGGAAGCATCAAGGAGTTCTTCTGGAAATGGGTTCGCTACCACAATATGGGCTCAACATACGGCTGGGATAGGCTTTTCATGCCGATATACCTTGAAGACGAGCCGCGAATGTGGATGTTCTTGTCTCCATTGGAGCCTTTCCTGGCTGGCATCGAGGATGAAGAGGAAGATTCACATGCGTACATGATGCGAAGTAGAAGAACGTCAGGCTTGCAAAGGGCAAGGTCAGGAAATCGTCGTGAAAACGATGCGGCCGACGGTGGCATGGGGATGGCTATGGCTAAGGCTGCGCGTCCGGCTGCCGCGCCGGTGCTGGCAGCCGAGATGAAGTCGGATGCCATGGCTTTGGGAGCAGGCATGGATGAGGCAGGCGGAGGCGGGGCGGAAGGAATCACGATCAGGAAGGAATTTGCGGATACGGCATTGTGGATCGCTTCCCTGGAAACGGATGAAAACGGGGAAACGACCATCCAGGTCCCCATGCCCGAAAACCTGACGACCTGGAAGGTCAAGGTCTGGGCCATGGGGTCGGGAACCTCCGTGGGCGAAGGCTCGACGGAGCTGATCACCACCAAGGATCTGCTGATTCGGATGCAGGCGCCGAGGTTCTTCGTCGAACGCGACCAGGTGGTATTGAGCGCGATCGTGCACAATTACCTGCCGTCCGGAAAGGAGGTCTCGGTCGAGCTGGACGTCGACGAGGGGATCTTGCGTTGCCTGGATGGGCGCGTCCGCCGCGTCAAGGTATCCTCCGGCGGCGAGGCGCGGATCGACTGGCGCGTGCAGGTGGTTTCCAGCGGCGAGGCGGTCGTCCGGATGACCGCGAAAAGCGATGCCGATTCCGATGGGATGGAGCAGCGCTTCCCCGTCCTGGTCCATGGGATCTCGAAGCTGGTCTCCTCAAGCGGTTCGTTGAAGCCCGAGGAGACGGAATGCACCGTGACGCTCAATGTCCCCAAGGAACGCCGGGAAGAATCGACGCAGCTCGTCGTCCGCTGGAGCCCGTCCCTGGCATTGGCGATGGTAGATGCATTGCCGTACCTAGCCGAATACCCCCACGGTTGCACGGAGCAGACGCTGAACCGCTTCCTGCCCGCAGTTCAGGCGCGGGCGATGCTGAGGGACCTGGGGCTGTCGCTGGAGGACGTCAAGGAGGCGAAGGCGAACCTGAATGCCCAGGAACTCGGCGACGCGGACGAGAGGAAGGCGCAGTGGCAAAAGAACAAGCTAAAGAATCCCGTGTTCGACGACGACGAGCTGGATGCGATGGTCGCGAAGGGCGTCCGAGACCTGCTGGCCATGCAATGCAGCGACGGCGGCTGGGGCTGGTTCAGCGGCTTTGGCGAGCGCTCGTGGTGCCATACGACGGCACAGGTCCTCCGTGGCTTGAACACGGCGAAGGCGTACGGGGTCAAGGTTGACGAAGGCGCCTTGATGCGCGGCAAGGCGTGGATGACGGGCCGTGTGGACGAGCAGCTCCGCCGTTTCAAGCTCAAGAAAGATGACCGTGACTACAGGAGCCGTGCCGACAACTTGGACGCCTTGGCCTATTGCGTGCTGGCGGAAGTCGGCGAGAAGTCGCCTCGGATGTCCGAGCTTGGCGCGATCCTGTATCGCGACAAGGCGGGCTTGAGCCAGTATGGCCTTTCGCTGTTCGGCCTTGGCTTGCACATCCTGGGCGAGAGGACGATGCTTGAGGACGTGCTGAAGAACCTTCGCCAGTATGTCATGGTCGATTCGGAGAACCAGACGGCCCTGATCGAAACTGGCGGCTGGTGGTGGTATTGGTATGGCGACAGCATCGAGACCCAGGCCGCCTACCTGAAGCTGCTTGTCGCCACCGAGCCGAAGGGCGACCTGGCCCCGATGTTCGTGAAGTACCTGCTGAACAACAGGAAGCACGCCACGTACTGGAACTCGACGCGGGACACGGCAGCCTGCCTGGATGCGTTCACCGCATACCTGAAGGCGACCGGGGAGACGAAGCCCGACATGGCCGTCGAGGTGCTTTTGGATGGGAAGCCGATCGGAGGCGAACGGATCGACGCCAAGTCCATCTTCACGTCGGCATTGGCCTGCCAGGTATCCGGCGAGGCCCTGGGCGCCGGTTCGCATACGTTGACGATCCGCAAGACGGGCCGAGGTCCTTTGTACTTCACGACGGCGCTGTCCTACTTCAGCCTCGAGGAGCGGATCGGGAAGGCGGGCCTGGAGGTCAAGGTCGAGCGCCGGATTTGGCGGTTGGTTCGGAAGGACGCCGAGGTATCGACCTCCGGGGCGGAAGGGCAGATAGTCGGCAAGCGGCTGGAGCGTTACGAGCGCACGGCGTTGTCGTACGACGACACGGTGAACAGCGGCGACCTGCTCGAGGTCGAATTGCTTCTGGAGAGCAAGAACGACTACGAGTACCTGATGTTGGAGGACATGAAGGCGGCGGGAACCGAGGCGGTCGAGCTTCGTTCCGGGTATTCGTTTGCTGGCGGTCTTGGCGCGCACATGGAATATCGCGACAAGTGCGTCATGATGTACTTTCGCCAGTTGCCTCGCGGCCGCCACAGCCTGTCGTATCGCCTTCGCGCCGAGATACCCGGCGTGTTCAATGCGCTGCCCACGACGGTGACGGGCATGTATGCACCGGAGCTGAGGGGGAATTCCGACGAGATGCGGTTCGGGATAGGAGAACGACCGGTAGAATAACAATGGATCATTAAGGATTGCAGGAGGAAATGCCGATGAGTAAAGGACATGGCAGACATATCGTGCTAGACGGGACGGTTGTGCGCCCCCCGTTTGCCGGTGTGCAGAATTCGGTTTTGCGTGAAATCGAGGTTGAGCTGGAATCGTTGAAACGGCATTCGCGCACGGTATTGTCCGTTCCCCATTCTCCGTTGACGACTATTGCCAAGTCGTCGAATGCCCAGTTGGCTCCTGTTCCTTCATACGTTGCTACTCCCTTGGGGCGCGTGTTCTGGCAGCAATTCCGGATGTCGTCGCTGCTCAAGCGCATTGATGCTGATGTCCTGCATGCCTTTGCATATACAGCTCCCTTGGATTGCCCGATTCCCTACGTGTTGAATGTGCACGATATCATTGCGTTGGAACGTCCTGAACTGTGCTCGACCCTGAACGCCTGGCACATGAAGCTCCTGTTGCCGGGTTCCGTAAGAAAGGCAAATAACATCATCGTATCGACAAAGCACGTCGCCGATCGCGTCGCTGCGGCCCTTGGGATTCCGATGCGCAAGATATTCGTCGCTCCCCTTGGAGTGAACTACAAGCGATTTTCGTACTTGGAGCGTTGGCCTGACAGTCTTCCCCACGAAAAGTCGTACATTTTGTTTGTGAGCAATATCGAGCCGAAGAAGGGTTTGGATACGCTTTTGGACGCCTACGCGACATGCGCCAGGGACATCGGCGCCGCATTGGTTGTCGTTGGTCGTCCCGCTTGGAAGTGTGGCAAGTTGATATCTCGGATGAAGAATTGGCGTGGTCCCGGGAGGGTGATTTGGCTGAATTACGTGCCTGACAAGGATTTGCCAGCATTGTACCAGCATGCGGAGCTTTTCATAATGCCTTCATTGGAAGAGGGTTTTGGGATGCCTGTCCTGGAGGCGATGGCTTCAGGAGTGCCCGTGTTGCACAGCGATCATCCTGCGCTGATCGAGGCGGGAGGCGGCTTTGCGCAGACGTTCAAGGTCGGTGATGCGAACGATTTGGCAAAGAATATCCGCCTTGTCCTGGAGACCCCGAGGCTGGCGAAGGAATTGGTCGAGGCAGGTCAGCAATGGGCCCAAAAAATGACCTGGAAGCGCTGGGGAAAAACCGCGTCAGCAATCATCAATAGCATCCGCTAGGAATTGTCATATGTGTGCTGATACATTCGAGTTCAAGCCCGGCGCACTTTCGGGACGCATTGAAGCCCGTGCATCCAAGTCGGAACTCCATCGTGCCTTGCTGATGGGATGCCTTTGCGATAGACCGACCCGCTTGAAGGGCGTGGCAGGCACCCTGGGTGACGACATCGTGGCGACGATCGGCGGGTTGGGCTTGCTGAATGGCGACGTTCGACGAGATGGCTCCGACATGATCGTCAGTCCGGCAACCGGCAAGACCGGCGATGTCCTGGATTGCATCGAAAGCGGTTCGACGCTTCGGTTCATGCTGCCCTTGCTGGGAACCATCCGCAATCGGCAAGAACCCATCCTATGCCAAGGGCAAGGACGCCTGCCTGAACGCCCATTGGGTGAATTGCTTGCCGTGCTTCGCGCGAACGGAATGGAATTCTCCAAGGATCGGCTTCCGTTCCAGATTGGCGGTCGCCTCCGCCCCGGCGTCTACGAATTGCCTGGCAATATAAGTTCCCAGTACATAAGCGGCTTGCTGATGGCCCTGCCATTGCTGTCGAACAACAGCGAACTTCGGTTGACGACGGCGCTGGAGTCAAGTACGTATGTGGACATGACGCTGTCGATTCAGGAACAATTCGGCGTATTTGTCCAACGCACGGGGGAAGGGTGGTCGATTCCCGGCGGTCAAGTCTATCGCAGTCCTGGCGAGCTTGCGATTGGGGGCGACTGGTCCAATGGCGCCTTGTGGCTATGCCGGGGTGTATTGGCTGGTGAAATCGAAGTCATGAACCTGTCGTTGTCATCGCATCAGGGCGACAAGCTCATCGTGGACATCTTGCGTCGCTTCGGCAGTTCAATTGAAGTGACTGGCAACGGCATTCGGGCGACAGGCGGCGATTTGCACGGGATTGAGGTTGATGTCAGGGAAACTCCCGATCTGTTGCCTGTTTTGGCCGTTGTTGCTTGCGGCTGCCTTGGTGAGACGCGTTTTGTCCGAGCTGGTCGCTTGCGCATGAAGGAGAGCGACCGATTATCAAGCACGGCTACTTTGTTGCGTGATTTGGGCGGCGACGTCGAGGAGTTTTCGGATGGCTTGCTTGTCCGTGGGAGCGGAAGTTTGCGTGGTGGCCAATGCCGCTCTTTCAACGACCATCGCCTGGTGATGGCATCTTGCGTCGCTTCTGCGATTGCGCAGTCGCCCGTGGTGATATCCGGCGCCCAGGCGATAGCCAAATCCTATCCTGAATTGATGGAGGATTACGCCTTGCTGACAGATTAGGAGCCGTTAAAAAATAAAGTTTACACTTCTGGTTTCTTTTGGCTGCCTTCCCCCCGTCCTGTCAGTCGCGTATGCGCATACGCTCCTTTCAGGACGGGGGAAAAACAGCTCAAAACAATTCCAGAACTGTTGCCTTAATTTTTGAACAACTCCTTAGATTGGTCAGAAAAGTCAGTAAACACCCATGTTTTTCAATTGACAGATAGTTTCTGATGCAATATCTTTTGATTATTTCAAAACGTGGTATCCTCATTCAACTGGAGATGATGCGTTTATGTTCGAGTTTTTTGCTGAACAAGTCCTGGGCCTGCTGTTAATCCTGACCGTGGCCTTCCTGCCTATAGCCCTGCTGGTTTGTCTGGTAAAAATCCTCAATCGTCTCAATGCGCTGCTGCATTTGATGGAAAGGTTCCATAAGGATCTTGCACCTGAAGAAAAGGCGGCAGATCGGCCTGTGGCAGACCTTGCACCTGAAGAAAAGGCGGCAAAGTTGGCCGCGGCATTGCAACAAGCTGGGCAAGCTCCTTTGCCGGTACCTGAGAAGCCTTTGCCATTGAAAGAAGAGCCGGCTCCCTTGGTTCCGCCACCCTTGTTGATACGAGAGCCAGATGTTGAAACTCCGCCGTTGGTGCCAGTGTTTGAGGAGAAGCCTTTACCATTGAAAGAAGAGTCAGTTGTGGAAGTTCCTCCACCGCCGCCGGAGGAAGAGCCGCAGCCGGCTCGCTCCTTTGGATTGCCTGCTGCCATTGCCGAACAAGTTAAAGAGCGGATGCGCTCTGTGAAGAACTGGCTTTTGTATGGGCAGTTCGAGTCGCCGGAAGAGTCGGGGCGTTCTGCGGAAAAACTGCTGGCGGCCACTTGGCTTTTGCGAGCCGGTATCCTGGTGATTTTGTTTACTGCGGCCTTCATGCTGAAACTGTCGATCGACCGTGGGTTGCTAGGACCGGAAGGACGGGTGATTCTCAGCTATATCACTGCTGCGGTCCTTCTGTTTTTCGGGATTCGTCTGCAGCATGGCGTTTATTATCGTTTGGGGCAGGCTATCTTAGGAATTGCATTGGTGATGTTTTATTTCAGCACCTATGCGTTAAGCGCGATGTATCATTTGGCGCCGGCGATCGTTGCTGCCATTTTGATGGTCTTGACCACAATCGCCGCCGGCTTCATAGCAGACTGCTTCAATACGCTGGCCGTGGCGATCATTGCGATCCTCGGAGGCTATGGCACCCCGATCATGCTTAGTACCGGCACTAAAAATTTCCCGGGTCTTTTTTCCTACATGCTGTTGTTGGGGATTGGCGTTTTATGGCTTGCGATTCGGCGTGGCTGGCTTCCGCTCAACTGGCTGAGCATGCTGTTCTGCTATACGCTCTATCATCTGGCAAGCGCAAAGCATTTCAGCCAGGAGGATTTCCCGGTATTGATGGTGGCGTTGATCCTGTTCTTCATTCTCTATTCGACGGTTGTTTTTGTGCACAATGTTCGCCATCGCCTACCGGCTACCGTACTTGAGGTCTGTGCGCTTCTGGGAAATGCCGCCCTGTTTTTTTCCAGTAGTTGCCTGTTGATCGGAAAGATGACGTCGGAGCGGCTCTGGTATTCTCCCTTGACTCTTGGGCTGACGGTGTTTTATATTGCCCATGCGTACTTGTTCATGAGCAGGAAGCTTCGCGACAAGGGGTTGGTCTTGTCCTTCCTTGGGCTGGCGGCTTTCTTCCTGGCGCTGACCTTTCCAGTTGTGTTTTCCGCGCGCTGGCTGGGGGCTGCCTGGGCGATGCAGGCTTTGCTGATGCTTTGGCTGGGATATTCGCTGAACAGCCGTTTCCTGCGGGGCATTGCCTGGCTGCTGTTTATTATCTGCCTGGAACGCTTTGCCTTCCATGATCTAGGAGAGGCATTTATTTTTGGCGCCCCTGCGCATTTCGATGTGGATGCAACGACTTTCTGGCGTGGATTTGTCGAGCGCGTCGTTCAGTTCATGGTGCCTATAGCCTGCCTTGCGGCTGCCGCCAGAATCAGCCGGCGCCCTCCACCGGAAGGGACCTTGTCTGTTCCGGAAGGCAGCGATATCAAGGAAAGGACTTTGCCCTTTGCCTTGCCGACCGCCTTGCTTACTTGCGGTTTCATCCTGCTTTTCCTGTATCTGAATTTTGAAGTTTACCGCACGATCGGCTTCTGTTATTTGCCTTTCCGTCCCGCTGCGCTGACGGCGCTCTGGGTGCTGACGGCCGTTGCAGTTCTGTCCATGTTCAAAGTAGCCGAGGGTCAACATATCTGGCGCATTTTCTTCCTGGTGCTCCTTATGGGAATACTGTTGAAAACCTTCTTCTTTGATTTTCTGAGCTTCGGTCCGAATTGGCGACTTCTCTATGTCAGCGGCGAGTTCCTCTGGCGGGACAGCGCCATGCGCACCCTGAATTTCGGTTTCCTTGTACTGGGGATCCTCTACTTCAGGAATTTTCTTTGGGGACATGAAAAGAAGCTGGGACAGGTTTGCGGTTTTCTCTGGCCCATACTATTGTTTATCTATTCGACCTGGGAATTGAATACGGTCCTGGCTAATCGTCTGCCTGAGCTGATGGGTGGCGGAATCTCAGTATTGTGGGGCACCTTCGCTTTCTGCTTTGTTTACCAGGGACTGAAGAAAGATATTCCCTGGCTGCGCTATCTTGGGTTGGGGATCTTCCTGTTTGTCGTCGGCAAAGTCTTTTTATACGATTTGAGGCGTTTGGATGCACTCTACCGGGTAGTGGCCTTCCTGCTTTTCGGCTTGCTGCTGATGGGAGCCGCATTTATCTACCTGAAATTCTGGAAAACGGAACCTAAGGACCAAGCATGAAACAGATTTTTTCAATATTTCTCTGTGGTTTGCTGTCGTTTGCAGCCAAGGGTGGTCTCTGTGAATATGAGATTGCGGCGCCCGCCGTGACATCTAGTGCTTTGCTGAGCCTTGAGTTGCCGGCTGAAGCCCTGATTTCACTGGGTGGGCGTCCGGAACGCCTGAGAATTCTTGACCGGCATGGCAAAGCTGTTCCTTGGTTGCGAGAGCAGATCAGGAGCAGCGCCACAGTTCGCGTACAAGACGAATGTAAAAGCACGGCGACCCTGGTTCGGGAAATTGGGCAGGGCGGTTTGGTGCTGCACTTTGAACTGGACGAAAAATCGCCTCAACCCAATGGCTTGAGCATAGAGACCGGAGTAAAGGATTTCGAGCAGTCAGTCGAAATTCTTGGTTGGGAGGATGGCGCCTGGCATAGCCTGCTGAAGGATGGTTTTATCTTCGACAGCAGCCATGTCTTGCAGCTGCGCAATGTGGATTTGACTTTTGACAGCCGGAAATGCCGTAGATTCAAGGTAATGATTTCCCAGGCGGCCTTGGAACGTCAGGCGGAATTGCGCTCCGTGCGCCAAACCTGGAATAAGGAGGAGGCGGTCGAGACGGTTGCAGCCACTGAAATCCGTACGCAGGCCTTTAAGATCGAGCGCGTGCGCTTCTGGAAAGTTCATGAGCGGCAGGCAGAGGACAGGCCCTGCTGGTTGACGATTGACAGTGGGGAATTCACGGTTCGGAATGTACCCGATGAAAAGCAGACCTGCGTTGAACTGTCGCCAGTCTGTTTTCCTGTCTGCGGAATCCGAATCGACAGTGCAGAGGCCAACTTCAGCAGAATAGTCCGGGTATTTCAAAAGAAAATCCTGCTTCTTGCAGAGGAACGCATCTGGGCCATTGACTTGCCGGGCTATCGGAAAAATCATCTTGACTTGCGCTTTTCACCGGAAGAGGAAGGTCCTCTGCAGGTGATCTTCCAGGATGATGACAATCCACCCCTGAAGTTGCAGAAAATCCAATGCCTGATTCCAGCATACCGCCTGTTGTTTTTTGTGGAGGCGGAGCAATTGCCCTGCCGCTTGACGGCGGAACCCAATGGCGTAGAGCCAAATTATGGCAGTGCAGAACTAATCCGCGAAGCCTTGCAGAAAACAACGCTGCAGAAGGCGACCCTGCTTGAACGCAAGGGCGATCCCATATCCTTGCAGCCTCCGACCCCAGCTTCCACCTTCCCGCGCTGGATCTTGTATCTCGTGCTTTTCATCGCTGCAGCTGCCCTGACTTGGGCGCTGATCGCTGCCGCACGCAAGAGCAACATCGAAGGTTGATCTTTTGCCCTAAAAAAAGCAGTTGAAACTGAATTTTATTCCTAATTTATTGATTATCATATGGTTAGAAGGCTTGTTCCGTTCGCCATATTGGTGAAATGTATTGAAAAAAGGTTTTCATGCCATAGCATGCAACTTCATTTTGGTTGCGAACACTAGCCCCAACGGGGCGTGACATACTTAGCTCAGGGTAAGCACGCTTCCAGCGTGCGCCACCCTGGGGTTCGAAGTCCCCCCAACAGCCTCAAGCCCTGAAGGGGCGTGACATGGTTGCGTTCAATGCCGGATGTACCTCTCATCGTAGCTTGCACCCGTCCGGGCGTTGCCCTGGGTTGCTATGTCACGCCCTTTCAGGGCTGACTGCAATCCCGCCAGAAAGGGGCATGTCACATGCCATTTGAGTACGAAACCGATGTTTTTTTTCGTGAATCAAGAGTTGGGTTTTAGACGGAAAGCTCAATATCCCAGATGCGCTCCATCCGCCCCGTCTGATTGGGAAATACGAGCACCCGTGCGCTCGTACCTAAACTATTGTCATGGTGTCAACTGCTTTTTTCAGGGGCATTTTCTTGAAGAATCGTCTTCTGTGGCTAAATTTAAAGATTTTCAAAAAGCCTAAACAAACTAATTTCAGAAACCAATCAATGTCAGAGGATAATCATAGTCAAGGTGAGGTCGATGCGTCGAAATTGAGTCGTTGCCTGACTTTGTTTCGCATATTTGCTGGGATATCGGCTGTTGCCTTGGGCGGCGGCTTGATCATGTTGCCTGTCGCGACTCGCGAGTTTGTCGATCGTCGCGGCTGGTTGACCCAGGATGACATGCTTGACACGGTTGCGATCATTCAGTCTTTGCCTGGCATCATCGCCGTGAACATGAGTTCCCTGATAGGCTTTCGGATAGCCGGCATTGCCGGCGCCGCATGCGGCACCTTGGGCGTTATTTTCCCTCCCTTTGTCGTCATTCTCATCATAGCGTATTGCCTGACGAATTTCCTTGACCATCCGTATTTGGCCGGTGTGTTCTTGGGAGTTCGTGCCGGCGTGTGTGCCATGATTCTGTTTGCCGTGATTCGCATGGGGAAGCAGGCCATCCGCGGTTGGTTCGAGGCCGTTCTTGCCTTGTTCGGCTTTATAGGGGTGCTTGTATTTGATATCAATGCCGCCTTGCTCGTCGTGATAGCGGGTTGCGTTGGGTTTTGCTTCCAGTCAATTCGTCAACGGCTAGTCATCGATTCCGAAGGAGGCAAGCAGTAATGGAAGGCTCGCTCTGGGATCTTATCGTCATCTTCTTCAAGACAGGTGCATTGACATTCGGCGGCGGCTATGCGATGGTCCCGCTTCTGTCGGCTGAACTTGTTCCAACGTATGTGAGCGGCCCCGAGATGCAGACGATGATCGCCCTTGCCCAGATGACCCCGGGGCCTGTCGGCTTGAACACGGCGACATTCGTCGGGTATCAGCAAGCCGGTTTCCTTGGTGCGTTCCTTTGCACGTTTGTCTTGGCGATTCCTGGCTTTGTGGCTTCGACCTTGGTCTCGTGCTTCAAGGAGGCTTTCCAGTCAAGCAAGGCAGTAGTCTGGACGTTGTCCGGCATTCGGCCCTTGGTTGTAGGGCTGATTGCCGCTGTCGTGTTCTTTTTTGCGGACGGCAGCATATTGAGCTGTCCCATAGCGAACTTGTGGCGTAGCGGGGGATCGGCTCTTGAGGTATCTTGGCGCGGCCTGTTGATCTTTGCCGTTGTTTGCGTAATGGAGTGGAAGTGGAAGCCAAGCGTATTGGTGACGTTGTCTGTCAGCGGGATCCTTGGCTTTCTCTTGTTTGGGTTTGTTTGTTGAGTCCCGATTTCTTGCATAGTTGGGCGATTTGGCATGTTTGGCATGATGGTTTTATCGCCTTGCATGTATATCTGCCATGGAGCAGCAGATAGTGATGCGCATGCTGCAGGTGCTTTTTCGGGATCTTCTTCAGAAGTTGGAGTTCAGTTTTTTCGGGTGTTTTTTCGTTGACGAGCCCTGTCCTGTTGGCGACGCGGAAGACGTGGGTATCGACTGGGACAGTCGGCATTCCGAAGCCCACATTAAGGACGACGTTTGCGGTCTTGCGTCCTACGCCCGGCAGCCTGATCAGTTCTTCCATCGTATTCGGCACGTCGCCATCATGGTTTTCCAGCAAGTCTTTGCAGAGTCCGACGATTGATTTCGCCTTGTTTCGGTAGAGTCCCAGGGTTTTGATCTTTTCCGCCAGGACCTCTTCGCCCAGGTCGATGTAATCCTGGCAGGTCTTGCAGGTTTTCCAAAGTTCTTCGGTAACCTTGTTGACCTGCTTGTCCGTTGATTGGGCGGAGAGCACGACTGCGACGATGAGGTCGAGCTTTGATCCGTGGTTCAATTCCGGGGTCGGCGAGATTGATTCCGCCAGGGTATCGAACAATTCTGCTGTTTGCTTGGCTGTGAGAAGAGGCTGTTTTTTCGAATCTCGAGACATCGTATAACTCCTGTTTGGCGAGGCTTGAATTTTTATCCAGTTGCCTTATTATATCCTACTTAACTATATTTCAAATTTTATATCATGTCATCCAATCAACCCAAGGAATTGAGCCGATGAGATCACCTATCCACGACCTGCTTGTCGCCTACATGGAAAACGACGCTTCCGAGTGCCAGATCTACGAAGGGAAGCCAACGGTATTGAGAATTGAAGGAAAGTCCTGCGAGGTTCCCGAATACACCCTTGACGAGCAAAAATTTTCAGAATTGGCCGAGGCGATGTTGCCTCCCAGCCAGATAGACAAGTTGGGGAATGACGATGGCGAGGACTTTATCCTGGAGGATTTCCTGGTCGAGGAGGAGGGAGTCGGCCGCTTCTTGGTGCACATTCAGCGTCAGCGCGGTCAATTGGCATTGATTGCGAAGAAGACGCGTCGAGATGCCTCCGTGTTTTTCGACTTGTTGAAGTACGCCGTTGAGCAGGGCGCCTCCGACTTGCACGTCCGCGAGGGCAAGTTTGTCCGCTTGCGCGTCGATTCCCGCCTGATTGAAACGGACGTCATGACCGACTCGTACTTCTTCAACAAGTCATTTGAGCAGATCCTTCCGGAAGGTCGTTTTGAGGATTACAAGACGGCTGGCGACCTTGACTTTGCGTGGGAAGAGGAAGGCATCGGCCGTTTCCGTGTCAACTTGCACCGTCAGCGCGGCAACGCCGCCTACTCGTTCCGCCACGTCAAGGGCAGGGCGCCTACGGTCAAGGAAGTCAACCTGCCTGAAATCATCAAGGACATCGCAGGATCACGCAACGGGATCATCTTCGTTTCAGGTACGACGGGATGCGGCAAGTCAACGACGATGGCGGCGATGCTCGACCATATCAACAACACCCAGGAACTCCATATCATCACCATCGAAGACCCGATCGAATATACCTTCCAGGATAACAGGTGCTTCTTCGAACAACGCGAGGTGGGACTGGACACAGTGTCCTTCGATTCCGCGCTGATCCATGCCTTGCGACAGGATCCCGACATCATCATGGTCGGTGAAATGAGAAACAGAAACACATTCGAAACGGCCCTTACTGCGGCAGAAACTGGGCACTTGGTCATCACGACCCTCCATACCAAGGACGCGGCGCAGTCCATTACGCGTATCCTTGACATGTACCCGCAGGAAGAACGCGATACGGTCAGGAAAAGCTTGGCGGACTGCCTCAGGGCAATCATCTGCCAAAGACTGGCGCCAAGGGCAATCGGAAAGGGAGTCGTGCCAATCAACGAAATCCTCATTAACACCTCAATCGTCAAGAAACTTATCTTCGACAACGCCATCGACAAGATTCCGCAGGCGATCGAGGGCGGTGCCGAAGAAGGCATGATGAGCTTCAACCGCTGCCTGCTGAACCGGGTGAAGGCGGGCGACATCACCGAAGAGACGGCGCTGGCCTTCTCGGATTCGCCGCAAGCCTTGCAGATGAACCTGAAGGGCATCTTCCTTTCCAGCGGCGGCATCATCCAGTAATCACTTGTTTGGAGCTTTATTCCCATGCCAAGACGCGATGCTACGAAATACGATTTGCACGAGACGATGATTGCCTGCGGTCGCATACGGCGCCGTCCCGAGGTCAGTCGTCGCCGCCACCATTCGGCGCTCAAGGCCCGCAAGTTTTTGATTGCGTTTGTGCTGGCTTTGCTTTGCATAGGGGCATACGGCCTGGCCAGCGAATGGTTTCTGTAGGTTATATTTGCATTGTTACTAATGATTTAAACTAAATCCAACTAAGAAATTCAAAAAAGGAAATAAAAGATGAAGAAAGTACTTGGAATCTTTGTCGCGTTGATTGTCATCATCGTTGTGATTGCTGTTGTGGTTGTCCTGAATTTGGGTTCGATTGTGAAGACCGGCATCAATACGATCGTTCCCCAGGTGACGAAATGCGAAGCCTCCGTTGAAGATGTGAACGTGAACGTGTTTTCCGGTCGGTTCGAGATTGTGAACTTGGTCATCAAGAACCCGCAGGGGTTCAACACGGCTCAAGCGTTTTCCCTTGACAGGGTTTACGTGAACGTCAACATGAAGTCGTTGATGAGCGATGTGATCGAAGTTCGGGAAGTGCTGGTTGACGCCCCTCAAATCACCTATGAAGTCGGCCTTGCCGAATCGAACATGGGCACGATTTTGGAGAATGTGAAGTCCTCCTTGCCCGAGAAGGCTGAGGAAGACAAGGAGAAGAAGGAAGAGAAGCCTGACGAGGGTGGCAAGAAAGTGACGATTGACTTGGTGAAGGTCACGAACGGAAAGATTGGCTTGTCGGCGAAGCTGCTTCAGGGCAAGGAAATGTCCGTTCCTCTTCCCGAGATTGAGATGAAGGACATCGGCAAGTCGCAAGGTGGCATTTCGGCTGTCCAGGCGTTGGCCGAGACGATGCAGCAGCTGGTAACGTCGATCATCGATGTTGCGAAGCAGGCCTTGCAAAGCGTTGGCGAGGCAGTGAAGGCAGTTGGCGACAATGTCAAGAGCGCCGCCGAAAACGTAACCGAAAACGTCAAAAGTGTCGGCGAAAGCGTCAAGGAAGTTGGCGAAAGCGTCAAGAGTGCCGCCGAAGGGTTGAAGAACCTGATCAAAAAGTAGCCATTGCCCCCTAGCCATCGCGCTTTTGTATTGAATGAATGAAGTCGAGGAAAAGGAGTAATCTCATGTATCGTAGAGCCGCAGTCTTTCTACTCGTAGCATTGTTTTCCATAACATTGAGTTCTTGTCGCACGTCTAGATGCTGTGTCAATCCCCGCAAGTTGGATGCGGTCACGGGCGCGACTCGTACCGGCAAGTTTGCCGTATTGCATTTGCCGAAGCGCGAGGCCGTGAAGAAAGTCGCCGATTTTCTATCTCAGGCAGGTCCGTTTTTCTTTGCCACGGTTGAGGTCGATCAGCCTCGAGTTCGTCCCATTGGGATTTTCATGCAACACGACGAGAAGATTTGGTTTCACGTCGGGAAGCACAAGGATTCGTACAGGCAGTTGATTGAGAACCCGCCTGTCGAATTGGTCTCAATGGGGAAGAACGGGGAATGGATTCGGATCACGGGCCGTGCTGTACCGAAGGACGATCCTGATGTCGACAAGGCGACCTTCGAGAAGGCACCCGGCCTGAAGAAAATCTACAACGAGGAAAGCGGTTTGACATTGGGTCATTTCTATATCAGTTGCGGGACGGCTGAGATTGCCGGTAGCGACGGCACCGTGGCGCGCTTCGAGTTTTGAAATCAGCATGCAACCAAGGAGTCGTTGATGAAGTACTTGAGTTTGGCATTGGCATTGTTCCTGGGGATAGGTTTCCAGTCGGCGTATGCACAGGAGAACATCTTTGAGGATGGAGGGTTTGAGTTCGGGGGGAATTCCAGCGATGCCCGGTCGGGTTCGAAGTCCCTCGAGCATCGCACTGTCGAGCCGAGGTACTTTGTAACCTTGGGCGCCCGCAAGCTTAAGGTGGAGCCATTTGCCAGGTATCGCGCATCGGGGTATGTGAAGGGTGACGTGAAGTCCGGCACCGGCCACGCCCTTTATGTCTATGGCTGGAATTGCTTTGGCTGGGGCTTCATGTCCCAGGTCGAGGTCAAGAAGCATGACGAATGGACGCCCATCTCAATGGAGTTTTGCGTTCCCGCTGACTACGTTGACATCATCCCGCTGGTCTTGTCCCACTGCCGTGATTCCTGGATCAGGCTTGACGACGTGTCGGTCGTGAAAATCAAAACCCCTCAGGAGGTAATCGCTGAATTGGAAGCGAAAACGAACCTGAATACGAATGAACGGCAACTGCTGGCGCGATACTATGCAGGAAAGAAAGACTACGTGAAGATGCTGAAACTGAAAGACGGCGGAGACAACTACGCGAAGGCGGACATCTCATGCCTGATGGCGCAGCATTCCGACAATCTCCAGGGCGTCAAGGCAAATCTGATCGAGATGTTGAGCTACGAAGCGTTGAACTGGCCGGACGCCAAGCATCGCCTGCGTGAAATGTTGCCGAGATTCCCTTTGGCCGAGCAATACGAGATTTGCCTGAGCGCCATTGCGAAGAATCCCAATTCGGAAAAGGTCCGGGAATCGTTGAAGTACGTCATGTTTTCAAAGGACGAGAACCAGACTTGCAAGAAGAGGGCGGCGTTGCTTGCGGAGCATCGTCGCGTCTATGAACGTGCACTGAAGCGTGTCGGGAAGGATCCGGCAGTTCGCCAGTCGATGGAAGGCGTCGCCCAGGCCTTGGACGAGGCGGAAGCCGCATTGGCGAAGCGTCGCCAGGAGCTTGGAAATGCGAAGATCGTGCTTGAAGGCAAGGAAATTGGTTCTGGAACCCACGTGATTGTCGTTCCGAGCGAGGCGACTGTCGGCGAACTTCGCGTAGCTGACGACCTGGCTGTGCATCTGGAACAGATATCGGGAATCGCACTGGATGTGGTGGCGGAAGACAAGATTGGCGCACGCTATCCGATCTTCGTTGGCAAGTGCGAACAGGTGTCAAAGCGTTTCCCGGAGGTGCTTCCGAAGCTTGGCACTGACGGGATTTTCATCTTCAGCGACAAGTCCGGCCTGGTATTGGCGGGCAACCAACGTGGTGTTCATTATGCGGTCTATACGTTTTTGGAGGAGCAGCTGGGTTGCCGTTGGTTCACCGAGGACTGCTTCAGGATTCCAAAGTCCGGCGCATTCAAGGTCGGCGGCTTGAAGAAGGAGTTCATCCCTGTCCTGGAATATCGTTGCACGGACTATCCCAGCAGCCGCCCATTGGCATTCAGTGTCCGCAACAAGTACAATGGCCAGATGATTCCTGACAACGAAACTTGGGGCGGAAAGATTTCCTACCAGGGATTTGTGCATACCTTCAACGGTCTTGTACCGCCCGGCCAATACGGCGCCGCCCATCCCGAGTACTATTCGGAGCGCAACGGAAAGCGCGTGTGGGAAGGTCCTTCCCAGTTGTGCCTGACCAACCCGGATGTGCTGAAGATTACCATCGAAAGCGTACGCCGCTGGATCAAGGCAAATCCAAAGGCGACCATCATCAGCGTGTCCCAGAACGACAACCAGACCTATTGCCAATGCGCCAAGTGCATGGCGCTGGCCGAAAAGGAAGGCAGCCAGATGGGTCCCTTGCTCCATTTCGTCAATGCCGTCGCCAGGGATATCGCCAAGGACCATCCGGACAAGATCATCGATACCCTGGCTTACCAATACACGAGAAAGCCGCCCAAGTTCGTGCGTCCGGAGCCGAACGTCGCAATCCGCCTATGCTCGATCGAATGCTGCTTCGTCCATACGCTCGAGGATTGCCCCTTCAACAAGACGTTCGTTGACGACATTATCGGCTGGTCCAAGATCTGCAATCGACTTCATATCTGGGACTACGTGATCAACTACGCGCACTGCATCATGCCGTTCCCGAACCTGAGAGTGCTCAAGCCAAACATCCAGTTCTTCATCAAGCACGGGGTGACGGGAATCTACGAAGAGGCAAACTACTTCAGCAAGGGCGGCGAATTGGCGGAATTGCGTTCCTACATGATGGCAAAGTGCCTTTGGGATCCGGAAGCCGACATTGACAAGGCACTGTTCGAATTTACCGAGGCGTACTACGGCGCGGCTGGCAAGTGGATCCGGGACTACCTGAAACTGATCCATGACAACGTCTGCTCAAACAAGAAAAGGCACGTGACCATCTACAGGCCGCCGTCGTTCTACCTAAATGACGCCAAGATGATCGATGCCGCATTCGCCTTGTTCGCCAAGGCAGAGGAAGCCGTGGCGGACGACCCGATCCTGACCCATCGTGTCAAGGTCGCCAAGCTGCCAATCATCTACACCCGTGTAACCTTGGGCAGGGGCGACGCGCATGGATTGTTCAAGAGAGTGCGCCATTCCCTGGTGACCGAAACGGAATCCCACGAGGATTTGGTCGAAGAATTCGCGAAGACCTGTGCCGCCGAGGGGATTACACGATATCGTGAAGGATACCATCCCATCGAGCAATGGGTTGAAGCGCATAGCGTCAATCAAGCCCCCTTGAACATCATCAGCTTGCGCAACCAGCACGTTCGCGTTGACGTGTTGCCCGGGGCGGGTGGAAGAATCTGGCAGGTGGCCGCAGGCGACGCGCAGATAATGAGATTGGTCGGAGACGAGGAAAAAGGCTACATACCCTATGAGGGCGGATACGAGGAATACTCGACTGATGGGCATAGGTCGCCAGGCTGGCGCGAACCCTACAAGATCATCGACCACGGCTTGACGACCATCGAGATGGAGGCGAGCCTGTCCAACGGTCGCGTGATGCGTCGCCGGATCGAATTGCTTGGCGATCGTCCTGGATTCAAGGTGATTTCCAAAATGTGCCACCCGGGGAATTCCGGCAAGTTGACCTTCAGGACGCATCCGGAGTTTGCGGTGACAAGCACCGCGAATGCGGAACTTGTCGTGAAGTCTGCCGACGGCAAGGAGCGTCGCATTGCCTTGGCGAATCCCGATGCCCCGCAAGCCGAGCAGGAGCTTTGGTTGCGCGGCGGCGATTGTCCTGCAGGCGAGTGGCGCGTCGTCGATTCCAAGAGCGGAATCAGCATTGTGAATCGCTTCGACCGCAATCAGGTCGATTTCTGCTATGCGAACTGGAATGGAACCCAATCTCGCGTGAATTTGGAGCAATGGCGAAAGACAGAGCAGGTCGAGGCGGGTACTTGGGTTGAATTGGTCAACACATACGAGATTATCCTTCCCGTCAAATAACCTGGAAACGATTCGTGGCAGGCTTCCCGATGAAAGCCTGCCACGATTTGACAAGTGAAAGCGATTAGACTATTGTTCTTTAGCTATCTTGCCCGTCTCTGGCGGAATGGATGGCTGTCAGGATCCTTGCCAAAGCGAACAAGGTCAGCGACAAACAGGCCTGTCCAATGGCTAGGATGAAGAAAATAAATAACCCGTTGAAAAAACCGCGTATGCCATAGGCAGACAAGGTGATGAGAAATTTAAAAGCGGAAAGAGCGATGGCGAACAAGGACAAGTAGCCGCCGGCCTTGAGGAAGAAGATCAAGAGCTTGTCCGGGGGAAGGTTGATCAGTGGATCCATTTGCTGGAGCCAGAGCGGAACTTGTTCCTCTTGGGATGTCGTGTTGCTCGCATGGGCTTGGGGTTGTGACTTCGGTTGCTCCTGCGTCGGTTCCTGGGGTTGTGCTTTCGGAACTTTGAGCGGAGCGGGTTCTTCGCTAGGTTGATGGGGTTGCTGGGACATGGCTTCTCCGATAGGTTGAGTTTGCGTTTTTGTGACGAATCGATGACGTTGGAGTTTTTGATATATGAATAAAGTAACGAAATCGCTGGTTGACTTATTGGGAGAACCGTATGTGTCCAGCGTCTGCCGCGCTTCGAGCGCCTTGGGTTTTGGAAGCTATGACGAGTTGATGAGCTTGGGGCGCGAAGCGGTGGAATTTTGCCCTGACGATTTTGTTGGCCGTCTTGTTTCCTTGCAGGATCGTTTGGGGGAACGCATCATCGAAGGGTATGACGGCGAGGCGAATTTGGGTGCGGCGACGGATTCCTTTGCCTCGAGCACGCATTTGAGTTCGTGTCCCTTGTCCGGTCTTGGTTACTACCGTATTGGCGAGGACGGCCGTCTTGCGACGATCGGCAAGAGCGAGCACTACCAGGCATCCTTGGGTCATAATTTCCCCGGATATCGGTTGCTTGGCTTGGCGACTCGCATCGGGATCACGAATGTGACCCACAACAACACGCGTGGTTTTGTGACCCGTCTTTTGGAGCGCGAGCTGATCCGTGTCGCCAATGGCTTGGAACGCGATGATGAGTCAGGCCTGGCATCGGTTCTGTCCTCGAAGGACCCCCATGTTTTGAACCGCGTGATCAACCTCGAGACCGGAAGCTTGGCTTGCGAGGCTGGGATCAAGATGATGCTGGCAAGGTTCTATCGTCTCCAGAGTCATTTCCCCGAACCGGCCTATGCCGGTCGCACGCCTGTGTTTTTCGTGATGGGCGATTATCGCGGCGGTTTGGAGGCGGGATATCACGGGACGACAGTCATCGCCCAGATATTGCGTGGAATGTGGCCAGGCTTGAGCCAGGGGCTGGAAAAGGCGAAGCTGTTCAAGGTCGTTCCCGTGCCGATCAACGACATCAATCAATTCCGTGCCTTGGTGAAACGCTTTGATTCCGGTTCCTACAAGGCCGCGGGGTTCCTGCATGAGCTTGTCCTGATGAACTATGGAGGTGTTCGGTTGTCTAAGGATTTCGTCACCGAATCCCATCGCCTTTGCCGTGAACGCGACATTCCGGTCCTGATTGACGAAATCCAGACGGGAATGTGGTCCCCCGAACTGCTGCTGTTCAAAGAGTATGGCTGCAGGCCGGACTTCGTGACCGTTGGAAAGGGATTCCCGGGAGGACAGTACCCCGCATCGAAGATTTTGACGACGGCTCCGATGGACAACCTGAACCAATTTGGCGCCCTGGTGACGAACGGGCAGGAGGAGCTTGCCAGCTTGTCGTACCTGATTACGATGGCATTTGCGGAAGCGAACAGCGATCATATCCGCCGCATGGGCCAGTTGTGGTCCGAGCATTTGTCGTCCTTGAGTTCCCGTCATTCTGAAATCGTATTGACATCTGCGGGATTGGGATTGCTTGGCACCTTGTTTTTCTCTTCCGCCGATTTGGCGTCTGCGTTCAGCCGTCGCATGGGCGAAGCGTATTCGATAGACGTCAGCGCCCAGACGTACAAGGCGGATTGTCCGCCAGCGGCGCTGACCAAGTTGCCGTTGATTTGCGATGAGGCATTGCTGGCTCGCATTGCGGCCAAGATGGATCTTGTCCTTGAAGAACTGAAGGTTGGTTTTCGTTCCAAATAATAGTAGCTTATTTAGCAGGAGGCATTCGGAATTATGATCAAGATTGCGATTATGGTCCATAACTTGAAGATGGACGTGTATGACGGGATGCGTTTTGCGGCGGAAAAAGGATGCCAGGGCGTGCATCTTGCCTGCGTGCAGGGCATCAACCCAAGGGATATGGATGCCGCAGGACGCAAGGAGCTGGTCCGTTTCGTCAAGGGACTCGGCTTGGAAATCTCGGCGATTTGCGCCTGGGGCGGACAGGTTGACCTGGGCAATCCAGAAAACCTGGACAAGCACATCGAGGAAGGCAAGAGATTGCTGGAGTTCGCCGCAGATCTGGAATGCGGAATCTGGCAGGGACATTGCGGAATCATGCCCCATGACAAGACCGATCCCAAGTGGGCGCGATTCGTCGATTCCTTCGGTCAGCTGGCCAAGCACGGTGAAAAGGTCGGCGCCAGGCTCGCGATTGAAACAGGTCCCGAACCGCCTGAAGTCATGCTGGACATGATCAACGAGGTCGGCTCGTCGTCCTTGGCGGTCAACTACGACCCGGCGAACCTGATCCTCTGGCCGGCAAGATACCAGTTGCAAGATGGCGGTACCTATGACAGAGAAAAGGCGTTCGCCGAATACAAGCCCGTGGAGGGCGTCAAGGTGCTGGGGAAGCATATCATCCATACGCACGCCAAGGATGCGATGGTCATTGACAACAAGACGCGCATGGAAGTGCCCTTGGGCACCGGATGGATCGACTGGCCAAAGTACGTGGAAAACCTGAAGAGCGTCGGCTACGACGGATATTTCGCGATCGAGCGCGAAGTCGGAGCCGATCCCGTTGGCGACATTACACGCGCCATCGAGTTCTTGCAAACCCTGTAAGGAGGTCTATCAATGAAATCATTGCTGTTTTTTCTAGTTGCCGCATCGACGATTGCCTCGGGCGCCCCGACAGTCGTCAAGGAATGGGTTTTCGACTCGCCGAAGGCGGTTGAAGGCTGGTCGAAGAAGGTCAATCACGTGGCTGACGTTCGTTTTGAGGACGGTGCGTTGGTCGGTACCATCATGGATTGGGATCCGTGGCTGACAGGGCCGAAGGAGGAGTTCAAGACAAACCAGTGGCATTACGTGGAAGTCGAAATGAAGACCGACTTGCCAGGGCGTGGAGAACTGTTCTTCACGGATACCGACGACACCCAATACGATGGTTTCTACAGCGACAAGCACACGACATTCCTAGTCAATGCGGATAACGAATGGCATACCTATGTCATCCGCCCCTACTGGCAGTTCCCAACCATCCTGAAACTGCGTCTTGACTTCGCGACGACCCATGACAAGGAGTTGCACGGAAAGAAGGGCTTTGCAGTCCGCAGCATCCGCGTCATGGATCCCGGCTACGACAAGCTGCCGAAATCCGACGGCAACTTTGACTTTGCCGGAAAGTCCTGCGGTTGGGAAGCCAACGCAGATTCCACGGCCAGCGTCAGTGCCGAAGGTCTTCGTGTAACGGCTCCCGCAGGCAAGTTCGCCGGAGCGCAGGTGGGTCCGATCAACGTTCCCTTGGACGAGATCGGATTCTGGGTTGTTGCGGAAGTTTCGGCCAAGGGGAGCACCCGTGGCAAGCTGTCATGGTTGACATCGGTTTCCCAGGGCGAGCGGAGCAGGGTGTTTGACATTGAGGACGATGGTCGTCGCCATTGGTACAACATCGACCTGTCCGGCCAGCGCACGTGGGCTGGTAATCTTTGCCAGCTTGGCATTGGCCTTTCCGGTTCGGACGGCGGCGAGTTCACGCTTCATCGCTTGTATGTCAGCGACGAACCCGGCGGTCCAGCCAGCATCTTCATCAAGAACGCCGGTCTTCCCAACGCCATCAATCGCGTTGGCCAGGAATGTGATTTCGCCATGTTGGTCACGAACCTCGGTGGCGAGACTGCACGTGGCTTGAAGATATCCTCGGTGTCGTTGCCTCCAGGAGCTGAACTGGTTCCCGGCAGCATGACCTTTGCTTCGGGCGTGAATGTCGATCCCTTCGAGACTCTTGAGTTTTCTATGAAGATTCGCGCTTCCCGCCCCGTCAAAGGCGAGTTCACGTTGGTTCTGTCCAGCGAAGGCGGCCTGAAGTTTGAGCAAACTGGGGAGCTTGAGATCACGGCTTCCCTTGGCTTGCCCAAGGCCGACTACGTGCCGGAACCCCAGCCACTGGAAAGCGACTACGAAGTCGGAGCGCTTTACTTCCCCGGTTGGGACAATAGGGCCAATGGCGGCTGGCAGCGCGTCTATAACCGCTGCCCGGAACGCAAGCCGGTTTTGGGCTGGTACGACGAAGGCAATCCCGAGTGCGTCGACTGGCAGATCAAGTGGCTGGTGGAAAACGGAATGACCTACCTTCTTGTTGACTGGTACTGGAGCAAGGGGCAAATCGGCCTCGATCACTGGATCAAGGCGTTCAAGCAGGCGCGCTATCGCAAGTATATGAAGTGGGCGATGATGTGGGCAAACCACAATGCGCCGGGTTCGCATTCCCTCGAAGACATGAAAAAGGTGGCGCAATTCTGGGTTGACAACTACTTCAACATGCCTGAGTACTACACCTTTGACGGAAAACCCGTCGTGATGATGTGGAGCGTTGGCAACATGGACAACGACATGCGCGGCAAGGGCGGCGCAAAGGCGCTGATCGAGGCCGCGAACGAGGTCGCCGTTGCTGCCGGCTACAAGGGCATTCACTTCTCGGCGATGAAATGGCCCGAGGACGTGGTGACCATCCCGCAAATCCAGGCGCTTGCGGACAAGGGATTCGAGTCAACCTCGATCTACCACTACATGAGTCATGGCGGCAAGGCAAAAGACCCGCGCAGGTTCTCCTTCGAGCTTGTTGCGGAAACCAACAAGGATCTCTGGGAAAAGTGGTACGAAGTCGGAATCCTCCCGTTCTTCACCAACTTGTCAACGGGCTGGGATGACCGCCCATGGAACGACCATCTGGAAATCTACGGAAGGACGCCTGAGCTGTTCAAGAAGATCTGCCAGGATGCAAAGGCGTTTGCCGACAGGACGGGCCTGAAGAAGCGCATCCTGCTGTCTCCGTTGAACGAGTGGGGCGAAGGCTCCTATGCCGAACCCAACCGCGAATACGGGTTTGGAATGTACGAAGCCGTGCGGGAAGTGTTCTGCAAGAAGCCTGCTGGCGGCTGGCCATTGAACTACGGTCCGACGGATGTCGGGCTGGGTCCCTATGACGTGCAGATCAACAAGAGCTCGCGAAAGGACATGAGGACCAGCTGGGACTTGGAACAGCCGTCTCCCGGCTGGGGGGCGATGATGGGAATCAAGGACTACAAGTGCGAAAACGGCATCATTGCCTTCACCTCGGCATCCTTTGATCCCGCATTGACGTGCTCATTGGCGCATTTGCGCTCAAATCGCTTCAAGAAGTTAATTGTTCGGATGAAGGTTTCACCGCATCCCAATGGCGAGGAAGATACTTGCCAGTTGTTCTGGGGCACCTCGTCGGTTCCAAAGCATAACGAGCCGATGTCGGTTTCCACCAAGTACAGGGCGAACGGTCAGTTCCAGGACATTGTTCTTGATTTCACGGCCAACTCGCGTTTCACGGGATTCCTGACCAGTTTCAGGTTCGATCCGATCACGCGTGCCGAAGCGCAGATCGAGATCGACTCGATTCGTCTGGAGTAAGCTGCTGGGGAATGAGTGTTCGCCATGGGAAAAGGAATCATTAACCTAACGGGGGTATTGCTTATGGGGCTGTTTTCAATTAGTTGCGGTCAGAACGTACGTCGTGCTGCGGTTGCCGGGAGCTTTTATCCTGGCGATGCCAAGGAATTACGCGCAGAGGTCGAGCGATTGATATCATCCGAGGGTGTCCCCGAGGAGGCGAATATATCTGGAAAGGTGCTTGCGATCATGGCTCCCCACGCCGGATATGTGTTTTCGGCGGGGATTGCGTCCGCCGGATATCGCCTGCTGCGTCAAAGCGACGCGGACACGATTGTGGTAATCGGGCATGACCTTGGGCGTGCAGCTCCAGGGATTCCCGCCGTGTTCTGTGATTCATCAGGCTTCGAGACGCCCCTTGGCGTTGTTGAAGTCGATCTGGAGCTGCTTGCTGCGATGCGAAAGGCATTGCCGAAAAGCGTTGTGCACAACAGGATCCACGCACAGGACCATACGGTTGAAGTCCATCTTCCGTTCCTGCAGGTGCTTAAGCCAGGATGCAAGATCCTCCCCGTGATGTTCGGCGAGGTGACCGAAGACCATTGCAGGCAATTTGCGGAAGCACTGAAGGCCTGCGAAGGAAACAGGAAAATCCTCGTCCTCGCAAGCACGGACTTGTCCCATTACCCGCCCGCACAAGATGCCAGGGTCATTGACGACGAGACGCTCAGGCTGATTGAATCGGCGGACCTTCCAGGCTTGCTGGAGCGCCGAGATGGCTCGTGCCTGGACATGGATTCGGTCCAGACGGCGATTTGCTCGGCGGGCGGCGTCGGCGTCGCCATGTATTGGGCTGCCATCAACGGCGGGAATGAGATTCGCATATTGAGCCGAGGCACGTCAGGCGATATTCCCCGGGGCGACAAGCGCCGCGTTGTCGGATATGGCTCCNNGCAGCGGCGACAAGCCGGCGATAACGGTCAAGACGAGCCAAGCCAAGCCCCAGGACGCTGACGGCGAAGGGTTTTCGGTTCCCGCCGACGTCCAGGCGGAGTTGCTGAAGCTGGTACGTCGTCGCATCGCGTCCAAGTTGGCGTTTTTGCCCTGGTCCTACAAGGCACCCGAATCGATGCCGTCTCTTCAAGAGCCTGCGGCCGTGTTCGTGACCTTGACAAAGGGCGGTCATCTTCGTGGTTGCATTGGCACGACTGTCGCCAGGGAGCCATTGTACAAGACCGTCGAGCGTTTTGCCTTGAGCGCCGCTTTCGAGGATCCCCGGTTTTCTGCTGTGACCGCCAATGAGCTTAACGATCTGAAGATCGAGATATCGGTTTTGTCGCCGATGAAATTGGCTTCATCCCATGAGGAGATCGTTCCCGGCAAGACTGGCGTGATGATTCGCAAGGGCTCTCGCAGCGGCTTGTTCCTGCCGCAAGTTTGGGAGCAATTGCCTGACAAGGAACAGTTCATGGGATGCCTCTGCGCTGAAAAGGCCGGCTTGCCACCCGATGCCTGGAAGGGCGATGATGTCAACCTGTATCTCTTTACGGTCTTCGCCTTCGAAGAAGACTAGGAGTAGGAAAAATGAAAGGAAAACTAGGAAGACTGTGCATGATGATGACACTCTTGGCGGCTGGATTGACAACAACTTACGCAGATGTCACATACAAGAATCTGCCACGCTGGCACGGCTTCAACCTGCTGGAGAAATTCTATTGGAGCGGCACTCAGCGCAAGTATCAGGAATGGGACTTTGCGTTTATGCGCGACCATGGGTTTAATTTCGCCCGCTTGCCGATGGACTACCGGCATTGGATCATCGACGGCGATCCGGAAAAGATTGACGAAACCGTCCTGCTTGACATCGACGAGGCCGTCGCGCTCGGCAAGAAGTACGGCATCCACATCTGCCTCAATTTCCATCGCGCACCAGGATATACGGTTGCGAAACCCGCCGAAAAGATGAATCTGTGGAAGGATCCGGAAGCCCGTAGGATTTGTGCGATGCATTGGGGCGTTTTTGCCAAGCGGTACAAGGGGATCCCTTCGAGCGAATTGTCCTTCAACTTGTTCAACGAGCCGTCCTCAAGCGTTAGCGGAGAGACGTACGCCGAGGTGGTCGAAATAATGTTGAAGGCGATCCATGCGGAAGATCCGAATCGATTGGTGATCTGCGATGGCTTATCCTGGGGCGGCAGACCTTGCATGGAACTCGCAAAGCTGGGAGTGGCACAGGCGACACGGGGCTACCAACCCATGGAAATCAGCCACTACAAGGCAAGTTGGGTCAATAGCGAACACTATCCGTACCCAACCTGGCCAACGCCAGTGGCAGTCGGTTGGCTTACTGGCGCCAAAAAGCCGGATCAGCCACATGAAATGGTCATCGCTTGGAACGCCAAGGAAAAGACCAAGCTGCGACTGAAGGTCGGAGTCGTCTCGCAAGACATTGAACTGAAATGGGTTGCCGACGGCAAAACAGTTTGGAGCAAGACATTCGTGCCGGGACCCGGTGAAGGCGAATGGAAAAAGTCCGTCTATTCGGAGCAATGGAAGATCTACCAAAACGTTTATGATTTGGATTGCTTCGCGGAGATTCCCGCCGGGACTCGCGACCTTCGCCTTGTGGCAGGCGCCGGCGATTGGGTCACATTTTCAGAAATTGGCGCTACTTGCGGCGATGGGAAGGAAGTCCTGCTGATCCTGCAACCAAGCTATGGCAGGAAGCAAGTGGCGATTTCTTTTGACGGAAGCCAGTGGTCCAGCGGTGACACGATGGATAGGAATTGGCTGAAACGCGTGGGGATTGATCCCTGGAAGGCATTGATGGAGCAGGGGATCGGTGTTATGGTTGGCGAGTTTGGCGCACACAACAAGACGCCTCATGATGTGACGTTGAGCTGGTTGGAAGACAATCTGGCAAACTGGCAATCCGCAGGATGGGGCTGGGCAATGTGGAACTTGCGTGGTTCATTCGGAATACTTGACAGCGGACGGGACGATGTCGCCTACGAGGACTACCAAGGCCATAAGCTCGACAGGAAAATGCTTGAGCTGTTGATGAAGTACAAGTAAGCATGAACGTGAAGCTCCAGAACAATAAACATGCAGCGAAGCCGGATTTTCCGTTGCTGTGCATAACCGGCGTGATGATCACCCTGTACGTGGTCTCCAATATCATGGCCGTCAAGCTGGTTTCAGTCGGGGGAGTTTGCTGGTTTGACGCAGGAACCCTGACGTTTCCGCTGGTCTATATGCTCGGCGACGTGCTGACCGAGCACTGGGGATACAAGACGACACGCAAGATTATCTGGCTGTCGTTCTCCTGCAACGCATTGGCGGTCTTGTGCACGACAGTTGGATTGTGGCTCCCCGTGCCCGAATACCAGGCTGACATTGCCCAGGCGTACAGCACGCTGTTTGGGTTGATGCCCCGTATCATCATCGCCTCCTTTGTGGGTTTTTTGGCGGGCGAGTTGTCGAATGCCTGGACGTTGATATGGATTCGCAACAAGACTGGCCATCGCCACTTATGGATGCGTACAATCGGCAGTTCAGTAGTCGGTTTTGCATTGGACACTGGTTTGTTTGTTGTGATTGCATTTACCGGGCGAGCGCCTGTTATTGACTTGTTGTCGATGTTTGCGGTTCAATTTTGCTTTAAGATGTTGGTTGAAACGTTGTTGAGTACGCCGATGGCATACGTTTTGCTTTATTTTCTTCGCAAGTTGCGTTGATAGTCACGGAAGATTGTCAAAAGGAGTCATGAATGGGTACCAAGAAGATCGGTATTGTCGGAACAGGTGGTGTTGCGCGTGGTAGCTATCTTCCCTATTTGTCCAAGCGCTCTGACGTCAAGCTATGCTATGCGTCCCGTACATTTTCCAAGGCTGAGGATGTCGCCAAGAAGTTTGGCGGTACTGCGTATGCTTCTGTTGAGGAGATGTGCCAAGCCGAGCGTCCTGACATTGGGATGATCTTGACCAACGAAAGCGCCCACTTGATTGCCGCCAGGCAACTTCTGGCTTGCGGCGTGAAACGCATTTTCCTGGAAAAACCGATGGTTGCCAAGTACGGCCAAGCCAATGTTACCCATGAAGACTACTTGGACGCAAGGGATTTCATGGAGGAAGCCAAGGCGGCAGGCTGCTCTGTCGCAATGATCTTCAACTATAGGTTCTATGACCTGACCCGCAAGATCCAGCAACTCGTCAACGAACGCAAGTTGGGCAAGCTGATTCAAAGCTCATGGCTGGTCAACTACGCCTGCTGGAGCCATTGCATCGACTTGCTGCTGGCGTTTTCAGAAGGCGTCAACACCGTGGCCGCAATCGGCGAAAAGAAGGAAAATGCCGATCTGGCGGCTGCCTTTACGACGGCAAATGGAGGAACAGGAATCATCCTCGGAACGCAAGGAACGGATTTCGCGCATCCGCTCTATCACGTCACCCTCAACTTCCAGGGCGGCACAATCTGCTTCAATGACCTGGATACGGAACTGAGCCTCTGCCAAAGAGGATCCGATTACTCCGAAACCTTCCGGCTTCTGGGAAATCGCTCCCGTTGGGACAAATACCATGCCTCATTCGCCAAATCATTGGAAGCATACCTGGATAGCGTTGACAAAAATCTCGAACCTCCAGTGCCAGGTGCCGCCGGACTCGCGGAACTTCAATTCGAAGCAGCATTGCGACGTTCGGCAGCCAGTGGACAAACCGTAACCCTGGAGTAGAGCCGGCCAAGCCTGGGCGATGTTGCCAGTCAAGAGGCTAAAACGGTGAATTCCTAGTCGGACAAGTCGGACTGGGTCGGACGGGGTCGGACGGG
>DBPZ01000076.1:0-47775 GCA_002305655.1 Lentisphaeria bacterium UBA1407
TCAGTCGCGTATGCGCATACGCTCTTTCCAGGACAGGGGAAAAACAGCTCAAAACAATTCCGGAACTGTTGCCTTAATTTTTGAACGACTCCTAAGCGGAAATTCAATTCCATGAATTGATATCTTGGATTGGCTGGCTAAATTTGATTGTTTCATGTTCGAAGATAAAAGGTGCAACATCGATGAAAAAATTATGTACATTGCTAATGCTGTCTTGCGTCCTTGCCTTCGGGGTCGAGTTCACATGCAGCCTGATGGTCAAGGGTGGCCAACTGGAGAAGGTTTTGTTCGGATGTTCATCGAATGGGACGTCTGGATACGACCGGAAACTTGATATCCCGGCTCCCCCGATGGGGATGAATAGCGGGGTGATAGGCTGGCATGTTCCCAACGAGGACAAGCAATTCATCTTGTACCAGGACATGCGTGGCGAGACGTTGCCGCAGGCCTGGAAGCTGGATTGCCGTACCTATCGCTCGAATCCCATTAAACTGAGCTGGGATCCTGCCACGTTGCCGAAAGGCTTGGATTTTGCAATTCGCATTGGCGAAGGGCAGTGGATCGATATGCGCGAAAGCAAGGCATTGGATGTCAAGGAGACATGCTTTGTGGAAGTAAAGGTCGTACAGAAACAAGCGGAGTCGAAATGAGTGGCAAGGCAGTGATGTTTGGCGCTGGGAACATTGGCCGTGGCTTTATCGGCCAGTTGTTCAGCGAGTCGGGTTACGAAGTGATTTTTGTTGACGTTGACCAGGATTTGCTTGCCGCGTTGAACCGCGAGAAGCGCTATCGCCTGGAGGCGGTAAGCAACGAGGGGTCGGCGGACTACTGGATTGGTCCAGTTCGCGCCATTGACAGCAATGACAAGGCGGCGGTTGCAGAAGCCGTTTCGGAAGCTGATATCTGCGCGACGGCAGTCGGGGCGAATGCCCTGAAGTTCGTGGCTCCGAATCTTGCCGCCGGATTGACCTTGCGCGCCAAGCGCGGCCGAGGTCCGATCAATGTGATCGTGTGCGAAAATCTCCATGGGGCGCCTGAATACTTGCGAGGCTTGCTGGAAGCGAACATTGACGAAAAAGGACGTGACTACCTGGCGAAGAAGACAGGGTTGGTGGAGACGGTGATTGGGCGAATGGTTCCCGCGCCAACGGCGGAAATGCGCGCCGCTGACGTAAGCTGGATCAAGGTGGAACCTTACAAGGAATTGCCTGTCAAACGCTCGGGCTTCGTCGGCTCGATCCCTGAAATCGTTGCGATGACTCCCCATGACGACTTTGACGTTTTTGGCGCTCGCAAGCTCTATGTCCACAATTGCGGTCACGCATTGATGGCTTACATGGGCTATCAGCGTGGCTACGAATACGGATATCAGGCGTTGGCGGACAACGAGATCCGGGAGTTCATGCTGGCGGGATTGCGTGAAAGCGTTGATGGAATTTGCGCGCAATATGGTGCGGATCGCAATTGGTTGTATGCCCATGTTGACGATCTTCTGGAGCGGTTCGCCAATCGGAATCTTGGCGACACGGTATTCCGCCTTGGGCGCGATCCGCGTCGCAAGCTGGCCAGCGAGGATCGCCTTGTCGGCGCGGCCAATTTGGCGGTTTCCGGAGGCATACGTCCTGTTCACCTGGCATGGGGCATTGCTGCGGCATTGATGTTCGATCCCGCTGAGGATTCGAGTGCGCAGGCGTTGCAGAGCCAGATACGCGAGGAAGGTGTCAAGTCAACGTTGAAGGCTGTGTCCGGCATCAGGCCTGATTCCGCCTTGGGCAAGTTGGTCTTGGCGTCCTACGCTCTTCTGCAGGCGGATCCGCGCTGGGTACTGAAGTGATATTGATTTTGTAGTTGAAATAAACAGGATTGAGTCCATGTGCAGTTTTCGAGAATTGACCGATGAGATGGTATCTGAGCTGGTAGAGGTAGTCGGTTCTGCCAATGTTTATTATCGTGATCCCGAGCGTTTGGAGCCTTATAGTCGCGACGAGACTGCGGATTGCGCGGCGCGGTTGCCCGATGCCGTAGTTCGTCCGAAGAATGCGTCCGAGATTTCTGCGATCATGCGTTTGGCGAATCGGGAGATGATTCCTGTCACGGCTCGTGGTGCTGGCAGCGGCTTGTCCGGTGGCGCTGTTCCAGTGCATGGCGGCATCGTCCTTGATTGTTGCCGGATGAACCACATCCTCGATATCGACACGAAGAACATGACGGTGACTGTTGAGCCAGGTGTGATCACCAGCGAAATCAACGAGGCGCTTCGTCCATACGGCTTGTTTTACGCGGGCTATCCGATGAGCTTGGAAACCTGTACGGTCGGCGGCAACGTTGCGGAAAACGCCGGCGGCGGCAAGGCGGTAAAGTATGGCGTGACGGGACGCTACGTGCTGGGTCTGGAAATGGTTTCGGCGACGGGCGACTTGGTGTCCATGGGTGGCAAGCTGGTCAAGGACGTTTCCGGGTTGAACCTGATTCAGCTGATGGTCGGTTCCGAAGGCATATTGGGCATCTTCACGAAGATCATATTGAAGCTGTTGCCGTTGCCGAAGGCGTCGGTTGACATGCTGTGCTTGTTCAAGACGATCAGGGAAGCGATTGAAGCCGTTCCGAAGATCATGGCCGAGGGCGGCATCATTCCCACGGCGATGGAGTTCATGGACAAGCTGTCCTTCGAGAGCGCCTGCGACTACCTGAACGAGTCTTTGCCATGCGCGGATGCCGGTGCGATGCTGCTGATCACCGTTGACGGCGCTGATGCCGAGCAAGTCGAACACGACTACGATGTGATTGGCGAACAATGCCTGCGTGCTGGTGCTACGCATGTGTACGTCGCCGATACGAAGGCGAACAGCGAGCGTATCTGGCGTATTCGCCGGTCGGTAGCTGAGGCATTCAAGGTCTTTTCGCCTCATCAGAGCCTGGAGGACATTGTGGTGCCTATCGCGGCGATTCCCGAGATGAGCGCGGCAATCGGCGAGATTTCCGCCAAGTACGGGGTGATGATTCCCTGCTACGGTCACGCCGGAGACGGCAACCTGCATGCAACGCCCGTGATGCCACCGGAATGGTCGCTGGAACAATGGCATGCCACGTTGCCAGGCTTGCTGAGGGATCTCTATTCCGAAACAGTTCGTCTAGGCGGGCGTATATCCGGCGAACATGGAATCGGATACAAGAGAAGAGAATACTTTGTCGAATTGGCGGATCCTGGATACCTGGCCATGATGAGAGCCGTCAAAAAAGGGTTGGATCCCAATGGAATCCTCAACCCGGGAAAGGTGATCTAACGACCGACGCCGCTCCTGGGCAGAACTTGAATAGGGGGAAACGTATGGTCATGGCTTCACTGCCAATGGAAATGGGACGTATCGTCCGTATGCGTTGTGTGGCGCTGGTGGCGTTGTTCCTTCTCGCGACGACTGGTTTTTCACAGTCGAAACCTGGTTCTAGTCGTCAACGCACCCGTGATCTCAGGGAACTTGTGGCTAATGCCTACGCCCAAAACGAGATTGACGACCAGGCGATGCAAGGCGTCTTGAGTCAAATTGTCCAATTGGCTTCTGGCGACAATGTTGGAACCCGTACAAGGCAACAGCAATTTGAACCCTTGGCGGATTGTGTCATCGCGATCCATTTTCTCCAGCGTCAGCCATTGAAGCGTGGCGTGGGGTTGGATTTTTCCCGTTGGCTATGGTGCGATCCGGATCGGTCGCAGTTGTTTTTAGAGTATTTCGATAGTGAATATGACAATTTGGGCGAGGCAATGGGGATTTTGGAGGAGCTATACGCTCACGATCCCGCCAATCGCAACCAGCTATATCCCTTGATGTTGGCGCTTGCCCTGGTTTGGGATACTCCTCGCCCCCCATTGCACGGACAGTGCGGACCGAACGTGGGGCCTGTGACCCGTGACATGAAACGCCGGTACGATCATTTTGCATCGATGTTTTTGACGAAGAAGCCTCCCGTGCCTTTTAGTCGCCTGTCGGTATCCGCCCTGGGATTTGTTGTTGACACTCCTGTTCCCGTTTCTGAATTGACGTGGGCTATCGAGAATATCAGGGGGACGAATTTCAAGCGGATATTCGAGTCGGTCAAGTATGACGATCGTCGCGTTGAGGCTGGTGTTTTCAGCTGGCCTCATGGTCGTTACAGCTTGGACTTGATCAAGCGTCATGGTGGTATTTGCGTTGACCAGGCTTCCTATTCCTTGCTTGCCGCTCGTGCCCGTGGGATTCCCGCGATTTTGTTCACGGGCGTAGGGAAGCGCGGCGGTCACGCATGGTTGGCCGTGATGAAGCAGAATGGGGACTGGGACAAGGACATCGGTCGATACGCACGTGACGACTATGTCACCGGTCATGCCTTGAATCCGTTGAACGGGACGATGATCAACGATCATCTGCTGCCATTGGTTTGTGAGCGAACCATGCGGAACTCCAATGCGTCCCAAAGCGATGCCCTGGCACGAATCGCAATCGTTCTGGCTGGGCTTAAGTTGACCAGGCAAGCCAACATCTATGCTGACAAGGCACTGGAAATCACACGCACACACCCACAGGCGTGGAATGTGAAAATGCTGACATCCAATGGAGATCCGAAAAGTTTGTCCAAGCTGTTTGACGAACAGGCGGATGCATACGCCAAATATCCCGATCATGTGGTATCCATTCGTCAGAAACAGGCCGAAGTCCTGAGGCAAGGAGGGCACGACCAACTCGCCGAAAGGGCATTGGCACAGACAAAGGCACAGACCAGGAACCGAGACGACCTTGAGCGCGCAACCGCACTCGCCAGGGTCGAGGACCTTGCACAAAAAGGAGAACCGGCCCAGGCGCGAATCGCGTTCGAAAAATACCTGAGGGATAACCGAAAAGGAGGATTTAAGATCCTGGACGACATCGAGTTGTATCTGGAATTCACAAAGCAATCAAACCAGGCGGAGCAAGCCGTAAAGTTTATCATCCCCTTCATCAGGGCATACGAAAAGAAGATCAAAATGGTTAAGAACGATGCTCGGTTCATTGATTGGGACAAGAAGCTCATGCTTAAGGCATACCAGAACGCAGGAGACGAGAAATCCGCCAAGAGAATCCAACGGAGAATGAAAGGCGGGGGCGATGGGGATTAGGAGGCCATGGGGCTGTGACAATGCTGGGACGTTGATGTTGGGTTTAAGGGCTGGTTTCAACCTTTGTTGTTATTTAATTCAACTCGGTTGAAAAAAAGCGGAAAGGAGAGTTTTTGATTTTTGCAAAAGTCGTCTAGTGTAGTATATTTTCGCATAGTGGTTTCAGGATTTGGCGATTGATTGGAGTCAACTCCAGTGGGTAGCAATTGGCATCAGGTGCGATGAAGTTTTGCCTGATTGTAAACGGAGCCCGTTCCTCTAGTCGGAATCGGGCTTTTTTCATACGTGAGCATTAGTTATTTCGAGACAAAAATGGACATATTGAACATTGGGATCGTTGGCTTCGGGACCGTTGGAGCAGGTGTCGTCGAGGCTATTCAGAAAAATTCCGACTTGATATCGAAGCGTGTTGGCTTCATTCCTGTCGTGAAGCGCATTGCGGATTTGGATATCGTTACGGATCGTGGAGTCGAGGTTCCCGATGGGGTCTTGACGACAGATGCCTATGATGTTATACGCGATCCTGAGATTCAGGTCGTCGTTGAATTGATTGGCGGGACGACGTTTGCGAAGAAATTGATCTTGGATGCGTTGCGTGCGGGGAAACCTGTTGTGACTGCCAACAAGGCGTTGCTTGCGACGTTTGGCGATGAGCTTTTCCAGGTTGCCAGCGAGAATAACGTCAACATTTGGTTTGAGGCGTCTGTTGGTGGCGGAATCCCGTGTTTGAAGGCGTTGCGCGAAGGCTTGGCGGCAAACCAAATCCGCGAGATCCTCGGCATCCTCAACGGGACATGCAACTACATTCTCACGAAAATGGAGCGTGAAAAAGCCGATTTCGACGATGTCCTGGCCGCTGCTCAGGCGGCAGGATACGCAGAAGCCAATCCCGCCTTGGACGTGGACGGCTTCGATACGGCGCATAAAACAGCCATCTTGGCGTCTCTGGCGTATGGAACCTGGTTCAATGCCGAGCAAGTCGAAACCTGGGGCATCAGAAATGTGACCCAAAGCGACATCCAGTATGCGGCGGAATTGGGCTATCGAATCAAGCTCCTCGCCATCATCAAGCAAGTGAACGGGCATATCCAGCTGGGCGTCCATCCGGCGCTTGTGCCCGCATCGTCGCTTTTGGGGAATGTCAATGACGTGTTCAATGCCGTCTGGGTTAGGGGCGACATCGTTGGCGACACGATGTATTATGGTCGCGGCGCCGGTCGCAGTGCAACGGCTTCCGCCGTGATTGCTGACATTGTTGATTGCGGTTTGAACTTGTCTTTTGGCTGCCTGCGTAGGCTGCCCGCCTTCACGAAGTATGAGGGCTACGGAAAGGTGATGGATTCATCGGAAGTCATCACGCGATACTACGTTCGCCTTCAGATCAACGACAAGCCTGGTGTGCTTGCGAAGGTCTCCGGCATCCTTGCCAAGTACAATATCTCCATTGCTTCCGTGACGCAAAAGGAAAATTCTCCTCGGACCAGCGTTCCGATGGTTATTTTGACTCACAAGGCTCAGGATTCGGCGATGAGATCTGCCTTGCGCGAGATTGGCGAGTTGGATGATACTTGTGAAAAGCCCGTTGTTTTCACCATAGAGGATTTGGCTTGACAGAAATATAGGAGTTTCGAATAGTGACGAGCAGCGGTGCGACATTTCGGAGTGAAGACAATCAGGAACAGCCATCGGGTTACGGTCGGCTGTTCGTGGTCTTGATCTGCGCAATGCTGGCGGTCTGCCTGTATTTTTTCAATCCTGACGATATCGACTACTTTGCAGGCGGGATTACTGGGACAATGTTTCCCATCAATGTTTTCGGGAAATGCGGCGCCTACGTCGCCTGGGGGTTGGTATTGACCTTTGGGTTGGCTGCCTATGTGACGATCGGCCTTGTCTTCATCTGCGCGATGCGTCGTCTATTGTACAACAAGTACGTAAGTTCCGTCAGTTGGGACTATTTGGCGGCGCTAATTCTCTTCGCGTTGTCCCTGTCCCTATTGTTTGCTGCTCATCCCGAATCCTTTTCGAATTGGACAAGTCGCTTGAATATCCGCACCTTGCCTGGCGGCGTTGTTGGTCGCAAGGAGTTTTCTGCCTTGCGTGTGATTTTGAATTCTGCCGGGAGTGTCATCGTCGCATCCTGCGGAGTGTTTGCTGCGTTGTTGTACTTGTGGTATTGCGATTGGGCAGGCTTGTTCAAGCGGATATTTTCCCGTAGCGGTTCGAAGGCGAATGAACCATCCGAAGGCGGCGACGGCGAGGCGGTGCAGGAGATTGCTCGCGAGCGCATCGGACCGCAAGTTGTCGAGGTTGCCCCGCCGTCAGTCGTGGAGCTGGAGCCTGCTGTCCGCGAGGTTCCGAAGGCTGAAGCCGTGGTTGAGAAGCCAAAGGCTGCAAGTCCTGCGAAGCCAGCAGCGCACGTGAAGGGTGGGGCCTACAAGCTGCCGACCTTGGACTTGCTTGACAAGGTCGATACGGCGACGCAAACGGCGGCTTCGGCCAGCGAAATCGAACATAACCAGGATGCTCTTCAGAAAATGCTGGATGCCTTCGGCGTGGAGGCCACAGTAATGTCTTCAGTCGCAGGACCTCAAGTGACCTTGATCAAGATATCGATGGCGCCTGGCGTGCTGGCGAACACGATTCAGAGGTACGAGGCGAACATCATGATGGCGCTGCAGGCGACCAGCATCAGAATACTGACGCCGATTCCCGGGGAGAATTTCGTCGGGGTCGAAGTTCCGAACAAGGTCATGAAGCCTGTCTCTGTCCGATCTCTTTTGGAGGATCCTCTTTGGAACAAGTCCAAGTACCATATTCCGCTTATGCTTGGGAAAAACATTTCTGGCAAGACGATGATCATCGACCTGGCCAGTGCTCCGCACTTGTTGATTGCCGGCGCCACGGGTTCTGGCAAGTCCGTTTGCATGAACGTCCTCATTTTGTCCATGCTATTCAGGTACGGTCCCGATGATCTCAAGCTGATCATGATTGACCCGAAGATGGTTGAATTCGCCGCGTACAAGAAGCTTCCTCATTTGCTGACGCCTGTGATTGTCGAGACGGACAAGGTTGCGGTGGCTCTGAAATGGGCGGTGAGGGAAATGGATCGCCGCTTGGCGCTCTTCGCGATAGCAGGAAAGCTTGATTTGAAGTCGTTCAATACACGTTCCACTGAAGGCGAGGATCTGAAGGACAGCGAGGGGGAGCCACTGCCTGAGAAGTTGCCTTACATTGTGGTGATCATCGATGAATTGGCGGATATCATGTCAACCTCGAAGCAGGACGTGGAAACCGCATTGTCTCGATTGGCGGCAAAGGCACGGGCTGCAGGCATCCATGTGATCATCGCAACGCAACGACCTGACGTCAAGGTGATTACAGGCACCATCAAGAGCAACTTCCCGAAGCGGATTGCCTTCCAGGTCGCCGGGCATGTCGATTCGCAAACGATCCTTGACGGCAAGGGTGCGGAAGCGCTGCTGGGGAAAGGCGACATGCTCTACAAGACAGGACTTCAAATGGAACGCATCCAGGGAGCGATGGCGAAAGACGAAGAACGAAACAGGGTCGTCGAATTCATCGCCAGCCAGAGGCCTCAGGAATTCGAGGATATTTTCGTGACCGTTGAAGATCCGCTTGCGGATGGTGGCGGGGTGGAACTTATGGGCAACGGCTCGAAGGAAGGCGGTGAAGATCCATTGTATGACAAGGCTGTTCACATTGTGATTTCGGAGAAACGGACCTCGGCAAGCTATCTCCAGCGTCGTTTGGGCGTTGGCTTCAACAAGGCTGCGACCTTAATTGAAATGATGGAGAAGAATGGTATTGTAAGTGCACCCGACCCATCAAACCGGAATGTCCGCGAATTGCTGGTAACCTCTGCATCCGATCTGGATGGCGGTGACGCTGATGACGATTTTGGTGATGACGATGACAAGTAAAGACTCAGGCACTTAAGCCGGGAGATCAGATAAGTATGCTCAAGCTCAGAAATAGGGCAGATGCCAAGACAACTCCTAAGTTGCCTCTCGTCTGGGACGACGAGGCGGAGGAGACTTTGTCGCCATCTCCCGAAGCATCCAGCGAAGATAAGCAAGCGGAAGCCAAGGAAGCCAAACTTGATTCCCAGCAGCAACCTGAACATCTCGAAGAGCTTAAGGATGAAGCAGAAGAGCAAGCGCTGACTGCGGACGAGGAGGCTGACGAGGAGGTCGAGCAGGATAACGAGTCTGACGACACGTCTCAAGCGGAGGATGACGACGGCGGCGAGGATGGCAATGGTGACAACGAACCCGTAATCCTGCATGTTCCCGACGACGAACCCTTGGGCAATGCCTTGATGCAACTAAGGGCAAAGGCGGGTGTGACGGTCAAGGATGTGGCTGAGAAAACCAAGATTCCTGCGCAGAAGATTCATGATTTGGAGCTTGGCAACTACGAGGAATTGCCCAAGTTGATTATCTGCAAGGCCTACATCGAGCGTTTATGCAACGAGTACGATGTCGAGCAAGAGTCTTATTTGGCCAAGCTTGAGCGCGAATACTTGGAAGCGGTTGGAAGCGATCGCGACAATCGTCAGCATCCCTTGTCTGAGGATTTAATCAAGCCGAAGTCCGTGGTCTCATTGCCAGGTTTATTGATTGCGGCGTTGCTCGGGGTTTTGTGTTTGTTTATTCTTGGCGGTTTGGCGAAACTCTACTTCAAGAAGGAAATTGAGCGTGACAAGGTTGATTTCATCCGTCTCATTCCTCAGACGCGCCAGCCTGTCGAAGTCCTTCCAATCCCGGGATCGAAGTAGCCTTTTATGAACGATGCCAAGGGGTCGTATCAACATCGGCCGGGCTAATCCGTTGCAGGGCGGCTTGTGCCGCAGCCAGTCCGGCTACATAGCCCAATTGCATCATCGTACGCGACAAGCGGCAGCTGGATGCGGCAATGCTGCTGAAGCCGGCAATGCGTCCGGCAACCAGCAGGTTATCAATGCCAACAGGCAACAGGCAACGATAAGGAATGCCATAAGGACCAGGTGTATTGCGGACAATGCCCCCTCCATGGCTGTCCATCGTATGGTCCGCAGCAGCAATAGTGTCAGAGAACCAACGCTGCTTCAGAATATCATTTTCCGTCAGCATATACCGGCAGAGCACCCGTTGCGTCTCCCGTAAACCCAAGCCTGGGAAGAGCATTTTGAGGCGATAGCGGCGGAATCCCGGCCATTGAGTCTGCAGGAAATGCCAGTATGCCAGCACCCTGCGCCGACTTTCCATCAATGCCTCCGCTTCGCTTAGGCGGCAAGCAGTTTCGCCATCCATGGTCGGCAACATGTTGCAATTCCTGTCTCCGTTGGGATATTCCGTGGCGACCATCAGCGGAAATTCCGGAGCCCACCAGCAGTCAGCCGGGATATCATCTGGCAATGGCTCGACGATGTCCTTGCCTGTGGGGCAAATACGGAAGATTCGGCTTGCTCCGTTGCGTCTGCGGGTTGGCTTTTCCGGGGCATCCGGCTCCTGGAATTGCTCGCGCCCGTCCTTTCCAGCCAGCAAGGAGCAACCAGCCAGTGCCGCCAAAGCTCCGCTGGCATCGACAAAGATTCTGCCCTGGCACGTTTCGCCGCTTTCCAGAGTCAGCTGCCTGATAGAACGGTTTTCAACTTGGCAGGCCACGATCGAATTTCCACTGGCAATGCTACATCTTCCGGTGGCTTGCAGCAATTTTCGGGCAGTTTGATCCCAGGCGGATGCTTCAAAGATAATCCCATTCCAGCGTTCAGGCGGGGTACGGGCTTGGTAATTCCAATTTGGCTTCAGGGTATCTTCATACCGCAAGTTCGCATCGATGCGCTGTTCGCAGCCGGGGAAAGCAGCATCCGCACCAGTGCAAAAATAACGATGCCGGGTTATTTTGTAAATGCCGCATGCGTCCGGAATCTGCTTCAGGTGCTGGTAGAATTCCTGCGCAAAACCATCGGCGCCGAAGACCGGTTCCCAGCAGTTGACTCCGGCGTAAGTGGAGGTTCCCCCCAGGATTGCCTGTCGCTCGACCAACAGGGTACGGGCACCGCTTCTGCTTGCCGCCACGGCCGCAGCGGTGCCGGCGCTCCCTCCACCAACCACAATCACGTCATAGTTCATTGATCAGTAAACCAAGATTCCCCACTTGCCAAAATCCAGGGTCTCGCCTGCTGTCATTTTGCGCCTGAATACGGATACCGTATTAGCAAGTCCGCCCCAATAGGGCTCGCCAAACAAGACGAATTCAGGTTGTGCGACTTTTACAAATCCATTTTCCGCAAGCCAGACCAGCACATTGTCACGATTGCGATGGGACAAGGGTGTCATCACGTATGCATTTCCGTCCTGGCGGCAGATTGCCTTCGTGCCATCGATGGAACTTCGGATGAAGTTACGTCCTTCAAGCCATTTGGGGACTTCCCTCAGCTTGTATTGGCGGTCGGTGAAGAGGAGTACGGCAGGCTTAAGGATGTCGGAACTTGTTCCATCGAGTCCTTCCATTACGGCTCGTGGTTGGTCTGCTTCGATTGGCGCTCCATTTGCATTGGGACCCATTTTCCGTGCGGGATGGATTCCCGTTGCATGGTTGACGACAAGCCTCAGTTTGCTGGTTGGCGTTACCAGTTTTCCTGCAAGCACATCGTCTTCGGTGATGATGGCGTTGTGGATGAACTTTTGTCCATGCCTGTCGAAGTCGTAGATGATGTGAATTGTTCCATCGGGAGCCTGGTCGCCGTCGGGATATGAAACCCCTGGTCGTTCGTCAAGCACCAGTCCGCCTTCCCAAGTTTTGCCTTCATCTTTTGAGATGAACGCCTTGAGCTTGGATCGTCCGCAGTCTTCGAGGATGTCGCCGTGCTTGATGAAAAGGATGTTCCCCGAGGCGAGACGGCGCAGGAAAAATCTTGACGAGGTGTGCTTGAATGGGGCGACTTGGAAATCGGTCCAGGTTTTGCCTTTGTCCGAAGAGAAGAATTGTCCGATGCCTGTTTTTGTTCTGTTGACCAGCCAGAGTCGTCGGTCTTTCAGTTCGACGATCGAATGTTCGTCAAACAAGGCGTGCTCTGGCGGCATGTAGGCACGGCCNNGAACGGTCGTATTTGTTCCCGTGATCGACATTCCAGACGGAAGCGGGAATCAGCCACCTGCCTTGGGAATCCACGATCGGCTTGTTCATCACGACACCTGGGCAGACGTACTTGGGGGCGGACCACACGGGCGCATCGCCGGCGGGATTTGTGGCGGTCATGGTCCAGACTTGGTGGGAAGCTGACCAGTACAGGTGGAGCTTGCCGTCCGGCGCCAGCCACATGCTGGGATCGAACATGCGGATGTCATTGGGCAATCCGATGCAGAACAATGGCTTCGTCCAAGTCAAGCCGCCATCGCGAGAACGGGCAAGGACGACGATGTTGTCCTTGTCCTCCGTAATGCCTCCGGTGTACCAGGTCGCCCAAATGTTCTTCGAATCCGCGACGGCAATCGATGGAATTCCCTGGAAGACACGGTTTTCGTCAGCGTGCTCTTCAGGCAATGGGTCGTAGACAATCGGTATGTCACGTGCGGGATCTCCAGTCAAATTCTGTGCGCTCATGTCAAAGCCTCCAAGTAAAATTGCCAAGATTGCAAGGGCGAGATAGTACTTCATTTTTCTGCGATTCCGTATCGCGTACCTTACTTGAACGCCCTCTGCATGATGCCAATTGTCTCGTCGCGGGTGAGCGTGTGGCGATCGAGCTTGAAAAGGCCGCCCATCGTCGCATAGGCGTTGTCAACAAGGGCAGGAAGCTCATCATAGGTGACGCCATAGTCCGAGAGCTTCAGGCCGTAAACGCCGCATTGCTTCTGGAGTTCGACGAGGGCGTCGACGAACTCTAGAGCGGAGTTGCCCGGCTTTCCCATCGCCTTGGCAAGTTCCTTGATTCTATCAGGCACTTTTGCCGCGAAGAACTTGAAGTATTCTTCCGAGATCGCGATCAGTGCGGCACCGTGTGGGATTTCCGGATGCAACGCGCCCGTTGCATGCGCCAGCGAATGCTCCGAGGTGCAGCTGGACGTCGATTCGTTCATGCCTGAGAGGGTGTTGGCGAGAGCCACGTCCGTCCTTGCCTCCAGGTCTTTGCCGTCAGCAACGGCTTTTGCCAGCGATTTGGCGACCAGCTTGACTGCTTGCAGGGCGTAGCCGTCGCTGACTGGCGTTGCGATGTTGGCGATAAATCCTTCGCAGGAATGGAAGAGCGCATCGAATCCCTGATATGCTGTTAGGTGTGGCGGGACTGTTACCATCAGCTCTGGGTCAACGATTGACAGTGTAGGGTAGGTGAGGTCGTATCCGAAGCCGATTTTCTCCTGTCGATCCTGGTGTGTGATGACGGTCCATGGGTCAGCTTCTGTTCCTGTTCCCGCCGTTGTGGTGATGGCAACGATAGGGAGCGGACGGTTTGGGATTGGCATGGCTTTTCCTGTTCCCCCGGAGATGTAGTCCCAGTAGTCGCCGGGGTTGGTTGCCATGATGGCGATAGACTTGGCGGAGTCGATTGGGCTTCCGCCGCCGAGTCCGAGGACGAAGTCGCACGCTTCTTTCTTTGCGATTTTGGCGCCTTCCATCACGTGTGTAAGGATTGGATTGGGGAGGATTTTGTCATACACGACATTGTCGCAGCCATTTTTCGCCAGGAGGTCTTGTACTCGTTGGAGGTATCCGTATTTCCGGACTGATTTCCCGTTGGTGATGACGATCAGCGCCTTTTTCCCTGGGAGCTTGAGTGTCGCGAGCTGTTCGAGCGATCCGCAACCGAAGACGATGCGAGTAGGAATGTAGTAGTTGAATTTAATCATGGATCATTCTCCTTTTTTTGATGGGCGAAAGATTTTTCGCCCCTACATGGTGGATTTTATTATCGTTGGCCGGTCGGGCTACTGGTCATTTTTTTCAGCTTCCGCCTGTTTTTCCTCGAGATTTTTTTGCGTTCCGCAGTGCGAGCAGAATGGCAGCAAGGCGGCTCGGATCTTATGGCAGGCGGGGCATTCTTCATAGAGTGCCTGTCCGCAATGGGGGCACGTGTATATTTCCTCCTGCTGATCGCCAGGATGGGTATGGACAATGCTTTTTGCGAGGGAACGGCGTGTCCAGTATAAAAAGCGCCGTGGACCGGTGCGGATTGGATATTCACAGATCGGACACAGGAATTTTTCGTAGTCATCTCGATACTGTCGCAGAAGCGCCTGCATTTTCGGGAAGGCGACAAGGCGGATGAAATAGATCAGCAATTTGGTGACGACCAAGAGCAAGGCGCCGATGAGAATGTACTTGAAGTATCTCCCAGGAAAATACTCGTGCAGGACAAGTCCGACTTTCAGCAGGGTTGCGATTCCGAAGGCCAGGTAGATCGGGAAATAAAGTCCTTTCCGCTTGCGAAGGATGAAGAATGCTGCCACTGCCAGCAGAGGGAGCAGAATCGCAAGTTGCAGGAAAGCCAGTTTCAGGCGGTGATGTTTGTGGAGTGTTTCAAATTCTTTCCAGGCGGTTTTGCGTTGCGCCTCGAGTTGGTCGGATATCTTTTTTATCTCCCGTTGCAGGTTTTGTTCCTGTTCGACCCTTTCCGCGATCGTCAGGCTGTACTCCTGGTATTTTTTCTGGTTTTCGAGGAAGACATTCAAGGAGTTGCTGAAGTCGGGGGCGTCAATTGCCTGTTGAGGCTGGTTTTTTTGGAGTTCGATGCGTTTGATTTCAAGGAGCTGGTTGATGGTCTGCTGAAGATTTTGTGAACTTTGCTGCACAATGCTCTGTTTTTCCTTCAGGTTTTTGATTTGCAGGCTGAGTTCTTCGGCTTCCTTCGTCAGTTGCTCATGGCTTTTCTTCAAGTCCGGATCCAAATGCTTTGTTTCGAGTTCCTCAAAATCCGGTCCCTTGATGGTTTCGATGTCCCTGACGAGGAATCCAAGCACCCAGAAAAAGAGGATTGTCAGGAGGAAGGTGAAAAAATGGATGGCGAAGCGATGCAGCCAAAGTCCTTTGTTTTGGGTCTTAGTTGTCATGTCAGTTCTCCAAAGGTGGAAAAAAAGGAGATTCAGATACAAGAAAACATTAACATGAATTTGGTCTTATTGCAATTCGGAGAAAAAGTTATTGTGGACCTATGGGACTGGGACCTATGATTTAGTTAAGATATGTTCTTGGGTGCGCTTGGCCGAGATTGCAGAGGATTTCGTACGGGATTGTGTTGGCTGCGGAGGCTAGTTCCCAGGCTGTTATTTCGGCATTGCCTTGTTTGCCGAGGAGAATGATTTCGTCGTCCTGGGCTGCATCGGGGACATCCGTCAGGTCAAACATCGTCATGTCCATGCAAACCGTGCCTAGGTTGTTGACAATCTTGCCCCGGACAATGCCTTTCATCTTGTTGGTGAAAGCTCGCTGAAGTCCGGTTGAATAGCCGATTGGAACGACTGCGATTTTGCTGTCCCTTTGTAATGTGACCGTGCAATTATAGGAAATCGTGTGCCCTTTCGGGATATCCTTGAGTGAGATGAGACGGGATTTGACGGTCATCGCCGGAATCAAGTCGAGGTTTGACTCTTTTTCTGGCGCGATTCCGTAGATTCCAATTCCTGGTCTGTTGTAGGGGAGGGCGTCCATCAGCCGCCTTTCGATTGCGGACGTTGCGGCGAGATGAATCTGATTGCAGGAGGCCGGAAGGTCGTTCGCGATGATCCTGAACTGCTCGACCTGGTTGGCCGTGACAGGATGGCATGGTTCGTCCGCCTTGGCAATGTGGGTGAATGCGCCGCAGAGTCGCAGGGAGCTGAACGAGTTGATTTCAGCGATGGCGTCGCGAACCTGGTTTGGCAGGAAGCCGAGCCTGCCCATGCCTGTGTCGATTTTCAGGTGGATTGGCTGGACAATGCGCGCTTTTTTGGCGGCATCGTTGAGTTTTCCGGCATTGTCAAGTGACCAGCATGCGAGGGTTAGGTCGTAGTTGACCGCATCGTCGATTTCATAATCCAGAGCGCCTAGCAAGACCCATATTGGTACGGTGACGTTGGCGTTTCGAAGCTGTATTGCTTCCTCGACTCTGAATACGGCAAGTGCCTGGGCACCTTGGGCTTGAAGGGCGGTTGCTACCTGGATTGCACCGTGTCCGTAGGCGTCGGACTTGACGACCGGGACTGGGATTGACGCAGGGTTCAGGTTCTTGAAGGCATTGAAGTTATGCCTGATTGCGTCAAGGTCAACGATGATTTCTGTTGGTCGCATGAATCTCGCCCTGATGGATTGTTTGTCAGTGCTGGTTGCAGTTTGGGCAGCCGCCTTCCCGATGCGGCCAGGTCAAGTTGAGTCCTCTTGCAAAAAGTCCCGTTTCGTAGTCCAGCGTGGCTGTTTTGAATACCTCCTCGTAGTTTTTCGGGATGAAAAACATGATTTCTCCAATGGAGAGGGGGAGGTAGTCTGGCGGCGGTTGACTGACTGGCTTCAGGATTGGGACTGATGCCCTGCAGGTCCCGACCGATCCATCGAATCTGAATCCGATTGGCTTGGGCGAGATTCTATTGACTAGGGTCAGCAAGTGCAACTTCGCTTGTTCGGTGATTTGCATGGGCTTGGATGTTGTCTTGGAAGCAAGTCGTGCTACTTTAGGAGTCGTTAAAAAATTAAGTTTACATTTCCGGTTTCTTTTGGCCGCCTTTCCCCTGGCCTGTCAGTCGCGTATGCGCATACGCTCTTTCCAGGACAGGTGAAAAACAGCTCAAAACAATTCCGGAACTGTTGCCTTAATTTTTGAACGACTCCTTCGAAGTCGACGGCAGTGTGAAAACTTGTAAAAAGGTACGGTTGGATTCGATGTGGAATGACAAGGAAATCAGAATCACGGATGACTTGAGCATCCCGATGGGCGAACTCAAGCTCGAGTACTATAGGAGTTCGGGACCTGGCGGCCAGCATGTCAACACGACTGACAGTGCAGTCCGGCTGCGTTTTCCAGTCAAGTCGTCTCCGTCGTTGCCCGAAGCTATCCGTGATCGACTTGTATCTCGCAATGAGCACTTGATCAATGATCGCGGCGAGTTGGTTTTGAGTTGCCAGCGCTTTCGCTGTCAGTTTCGCAACAAGGCTTGCGTCTTGTCGATGTTCGTTGAGTTGGTACGCGAGTCGTGCAAGGCGCCACGAGTTCGCCGTGCGACGAAGGTGCCGAAATCCAGCCGTGCCGCCCGGTTGATGTCAAAGCGTCGTTTGTCTGAGGCCAAGCGATTGCGTCGTCGCCCGGAGGCTGACGATTAAGATTTATCTAACTTGCGGCGTTTTGATTTCGCCTGCTTCCGGGATGAATTTTTCCCCAGATTTGGGGAGCATTTTTTCCAGGTTGTCCGCGAGTTCCGGGGATACTCTTTCCCGAAGCATGTACTTGGTCATGTCCAGCGACGTTTTGAGCATTTGCTTCCATGGCGGGAGTGCTCTTCTGCGTTCGGTGCCTTCGACGAATTTCGCGTATTTCGCATAGATTTTCTGTGCGAGGTCCAGGTATCCTTCTGCCTGTTCGTGGTCTTCCATCGCGAGTTTGAAGTAGGAATTGATCAGATAGCTTTGGACGGTCTTCTGGGCATCGTTGTAGGAGGCGGCTTCCAAGTCCCTCTCGACAGACCTTAGGACGAAGTCATCCAGGCTTCCTGCGAATCGTGAATTTGCCCCGACTCCGTACTTGGGGAACGTTCTTCCCAGCTTCATGTATTCGACTGCCTTGTTCTTTTCACCGAAGAGGTACAGGGTGACGATTGCGTTTTCGAGGAAGTTTCCATATGCTCCGCTGATGGTGAATTCGTCATATCCTTCCAAGGCCTGGGCAAAGGAGGCATTGGCTGCGTCGACCAACTTGACATTTGGCGTCATTTCCAGGAATTTGATATCCGAGTACATATTGTCTGGATCTGCATTTTTGACATAGACGAGTCGTCCCGTTTCAAATGCCGCCTGTAGCGATTGGAAGCACATTCTGTCACATGAGAGTCTTTTGAAGTAGTGTTCGTTGTCCCGTTCGCTGGACCACTTGTCCTTTCCACGTTCGGCCCAGTAGATGGCGTGTGCCTCAGGCAGTCTCCAGTCCAGGGCTCCGTACTTCTCGTTCAGTTTTGTCAGCCATTGCGGCTCAAGCCTGTATTTGAGAATGATCCATCTGGCCCTGAGGCAGAGTTCGACTATTTTGGCGATTCCGATGTCCTCCAAATCGCGTTTGAATTCCACTGGGTAGATGACGGCATGATGCCTAAATGCCTCTTCGATTTCGGCAAATGAAGCGTAGGAGTACTTGTTGGCTGCGACTTTAAGCATTTCGGCGTAGTCTTTGTCGCCGATTGCCGCTCGTAGCTTTGCTTCGTTTGCAGGCGCTTTTTCGATCAGGTCCCATTCTCCGTAGTAGTCGCCGAAGAGTCGAATCATTTCCTTTGCGAATTCTGTCTTATAGAATCTGTTCGCATCGTCCAGGTCTTTTCCGAGTTTATGCTGGTATATCCATCCTAGTTGCCTGAAGAGTTCCGGATCTCCCGGGTTGTATTCGAGCGCTTCGTCCCGGATCAGTTCGATGCCCCTCTTGACCCACCTCCACCTGTCTTCGAAGCCTGTGAAGGTGACTGAGATGTTATAGGCCATGTTCCATGCGAGGAAAGCATGGGACGTGGTGTATCTTGGTTGGAGCTTGACCAGCCAGTCCGCCAGCTGAACCATTTCGAAGTAGTTTCCTTGCTCCTGCATTTTCGTGGATCTGAGCCAGAGGTAGTCTGCCACAAGTCCCCTGAAGCCACCCAAGGCAACGGAGGTAAAGGCGACTGCCGGCGGCGCGTTCTCCAGGGGATCCGTGTCCGTGAGCTTTTCGTTGAAGCGGATTGCATTCATTCGCCCTTGGATGAACGAAAGGGCAATGGCTATGACGATAAACGTTGCTAAGAGTATGAGAAGTGACTTGATTTTGCTGTTCATTTTCTGATGACCGCCCCGAGTTCGCGTCGATTGAGAATCCAGATACCGAGTCCGATGATAAGCGCCCATCTGAGAATGAGCACGAATGTTCCAGTAGTATAGGCCAAAGGCTTTGACCTGAAGATTTCATGCATGGTAACGAATACCTTGCGCGCCCGTTTGTTGATGACGAGTCTTCCGGCTGCCAAGTCGCCCGTCGAATCGAAGTCGTCAACGGAGACGACTGTGTATGAAACGCCTTTTGCCAGGTAGTGCGCCGCCTTGTCGTGGAGGCCCTTGTATTTGTAGGTTCCGTCGTCGTTCATCAGCGGCGCGTCGATGGCCGCCTGGACCGAAAGGCCGATCAGCAAGTATGTGACGGCGACGAATGCTGCCACAGGGGTTGAAAAAGCGGCGGAAACTGTGCATCCCAAGGCTGTCAGGAATGCCAATTGGAGCAGGGCTTGTCCGATTGCGCGGCAGTAGTTGTTGACGAATCCGACTTCGGAGACCAGGAAAATCGGACCGTCATTGGCCTGCAGGATGGCGGTTGGCGGGTCGGCCGCAGAGTTTGGATCCTTTGGAGGGTTGATATATTCCAGGGAGATTGTGTTGCCGTCCTTGCTGTCGATGTACTTGACTGGCACTGGGAGTTCCTGGAAGGTACCGCCTTTGCCAGTCGGGATTTTCATTCCTATTGGGTTTCCATCCTTGTCTTTTTCCTCGATCATCAGGATTGCGTATGGGTCTGCGATGGCCGGTGGTGCGTCCGGATCCTTCAATCTCCAGTAGTAAGGCAGGATTGGCTGGTTTGTTGAGGTTGTGGATCCCGAGAATACTCTGAACTGCAGGAAAAGCGTATTGGCATCGGTCTTGACATTTTTGAAGGTCCATGCCTTCCTGTTTCCTGGTTTGACTTCCCCGGCTTGTCTTTTGATGGTAAATCTAATGCCGTCCTTGACGAGTGCGGGGTCGTGTCCTTCCTTGACTTCCCCTGAGGCCAGTTGCCGCTGGTATTCCTTTTCGGTCATTTCCTCGAAGGGTTCAGGTACTGGGAAGTAGGCTTTTCGTCCGACTCTGACCTCGTTGTCCAGCCGTTGGATTTCGGCTTTTGTAAAGCCGCCGAATTGAACCCTGAGCTGGATGAGCACGAGGATGATTATTGCTGAAACGATCAGGATGACGGCGTGCATTGCGAAGATGCCGGTCCACTTGCCCAGCCAAAGAACCCAGCGCGGGCATGGCTTGGAGACGACCATGTGGATGTTGTACTTCTCGATTTCCGTGGAGAGTTGCGAACAGGAAAGCCAGAGGGTCGTCGCTGAGATCAGGGCAACCACTATGCCTAGGGAATACGTAAGGGCGATCTGCACCAGGGACACGGCCGTTCCGTCTCCCGAAACAGTCACTGGAAGCAGGAAAACCGCCAGCAAAATCAATACGAAAAGCACGTGGAAGACCTTGGAACGGAGCGCCGATCGCACGGTCTGCATTACAATGGCAAGGAATGGCTTCATGGGTAAGTATCTTGATGGGTGTGAATTAGTCTGTTCGTCACGTCGTGAAAAACCTTATTATAACCAATGTTTCAGTGATTTTCAATACAGGAGGAGATATTTCGAAGATGAAATCGTCAACATCATCGAAACAGGCTTGATCTCGCGTTTGCGGTGGCATATGAAAAAGCCCCCAGGGTCATTAGCTGTCATGACGCAGGGGGCGAGTCAGGCAAAGAAGCCCGAAGGTTTTTTGCGATAACGCTTGGGTACGGCACCCAGGGTGCCCGTACCTAAGCTTCGCACAGTGGAGGTGTTCAGGCGAGCATTCCGCTTTTCAGTTTTTCTGCTGTGTCGGGGTTGCCGAGTTGCCTGACGATTTCCAGGGCGAATTGGATTGAGGCGCCTGGTCCGCAGGCGGTGATGATCTTGCCGTCAACCTGAACTGGTTTTGCGGTGTACGTCGCATTGTCGATTTGCTTTTCGAACGAGGGGTAGCAAGTATATTTTTTGCCATTGAGCACGCCTGCCTTGTGCAGGACGATTGGCGCGGCGCAAATTGCCGCGGCGTAGCCATTGTTCTTGACGACAGAGCGGATCGCATCAACGACTGCAGGGGCGTCCCTGAGGTTGGTTGCGCCAGGGAGTCCTCCGGGGCAGATTGTCAGCCTGAGCTTGTCCGGGTTCAGGTCTTGCAGGTAAACGTCTGCAGTGACGGTGATGTCATGGGCGCCTGTGACGAGCAGCGAGTCTGTGCCGACTGCGACTGTGGCGATGTGGAATCCCGCCCGCCTGAGGACGTCGATTGTTGTGATGGCTTCGATTTCCTCGAAGCCTGGCGCTAAGAATAGTGCGATGTCAAAATGTTTCATGTTTGACCTCTTTAGAGTTCGATTCTTGTTTGTTCTGCGGCTGCCCTCAGGATCGCATCTGCGAACCTGAATGCATTGATTCCGTCCTGGAGGGTGACGACTGGTTTCGTTCCCTTGAGGATGGAATCGATCCATGCATTGTCTTGGAGCAGGTATGCGTCTTGCTTTGGTCCTGTTTCGATGATTTGGGCTGGTTGTCCAGGCAGGTAGAAGTTATACTTTTGCTCGCCCCAGGAGAATGAGACGGATCCATCGTCTCCGAAGGCTTCCATGAAGTTTGCGTTTCTTCCGGAGCGATGCCAGGAGCTGTTGATTCCGGCTACGACTCCGCTCTTGAAGGTGACGGCCGCGGCGGCGAAGTCGTTGGGCAACGGGAAGTACTTGGATTCGAATGTCGCATTGGCGACGACGGATCTGACAGGTCCGAAATCCCAGATCAGGAGATCCAGGTGGTGCGAAAGCATGTCGAGGACAACTCCGCCTGAGAGGTCGAAGTCTGCAAACCAATCTCCGGGCATTCGCTTGAACACGCCGAGTGAGAGATCGACATTGGCGTCCCTGACTGTTCCGATCTTGCCTGAGACGATCGCTTCATGGTATGCTTTTTGGGCTGCATCGTATCGCCTGACGAATCCGATGGTCACCACGGACTTGGATTCCTGCGCCATTTTTTCGATTTCCTGGCATTGCTTTTCCGTCCTGCAGAGTGGTTTTTCGCAGAATACTGGCTTTCCCGTTTCGAATGCAGGCTTGAGCGCTTCGATGTGGCAGTATGTCGGCGAGGTGATGAAAATGGCGTCGATATCAGTTCTCTTGATCAATTCCTCTGCCGAGTTGGCGAGTTCGAGGTTGAATTTCGCCTTGGCGTCAGCAGCCTTCTGGGGATCTGGATCGTAGGCGGCGACGACTTTTGCGTTGGGGTTTGCGTTCAGATGTGGGACATGCGCGTTTCCCATCCTTCCCATGCCGAGAACACCGATCTTGATCATTTTGGTTTCCTCCTGTCCGTTTGGTTATCGTGCGGCGGCTTCTTCGACTGAGATGACATCAAGCTCGGGGGCGTAGGTCCTGAGTGCGAGCTTGGTGTATGGGGAGGCGACGACAAGGGTTCCGGCCTCGTAGCGCTCCGCGAATTCACGTACGCGTTCGACAAGTTTTGCGACGTTTTCGGGGTAGAGGAATACCATCGTCATCGAGCCTTCGCCACAGGTGTAGGATTCTTCATGGGTGATGCCGAATTCCTTGAGCTTGTAGCCAAGCTTTTCCAGAAGCTTCCTGGGAGCGTTGTTTTTCTGGTAGTTTTTGAGGAAATCGGAGTCGATGGGCCAGAGCGTTCCGGATTTCTTGGGGATGTCCAGGGTGAGCAGGAATTCCGCTGTGTTAAGTACCTTGACATCGGGGAGCAGGTTTTTCGATTTAATGAAATGGAAAGCAGCAGGCTGTGGCACGACGAGGGTCTTGCAGCCGGATTCCTTGACTGCCTTGACGAATTTTTCCGCTGCTTCGTCCGCTTGTTTTTGGTATCCGAGGATTTGCAGTGCCGTGCCGCAGTCGTTTCCTTCGATGGTTTTGTGTTTCGGTGCGAGCTTGTCAAAGGCGGTCTTCATTTCCGGCGCATGGACCTTGATGCAAGGATGGTTGAAGTAAAGGACGTCGCCTTCTCCGGTGATGGTGAACGAGGGGTTGATGAATTGCTGTGCGAAATCCTTGACCGGCTGGGGCTGGACACCGGCATCGACGATATCTTTCCTGAGTTCGAGCACGAGTCCGACTTCGTCGTAGGATGAAACGCAATGTGTTCTGCAAGCTCCTGAGAGGTCGGCTTGGTAGAGTGCCTGGACATAGTCCTGGTTTTTGAGGTTTTCCTTGTTCATCCTGATCTGGTCAGCGATGAGCGCGCGTCCCCTTGGCGTGTCGGTTTCCTTTCCGGTGACGAGTGCCAGTGGGGCGAGGTGTCTGCACATGAAGCAGTATCTGCAGGCATTGATGACATCTAGGTGTTTATCCATATTCATTGGCTTGATTCCCATTGGTAAGTGGTTGCTTTAAGTTTGTACGACTTAGAATCCCTAAGAATCCTTAGTATCCGCTGAAGCCCAGTTTGCCCGGGTTCATGATGTTGTTTGGATCCAGGGTTTTCTTGATGCCCTCGAGGACCTTGAAGGCAGGGCCGTGGAGATCTCTCATCATTCTTCCGAGTTTGAGTCCGACTCCGTGGTGCTCGTTGATCACGCCGCCATTGGCGATGGCGGCTCTGATCGCGGCGTCCCAAATCCTGTTGTAGAGCGCGACGGCTTCCTCGGGGTCTTGCGGCGGCTGTTCGATGATGAAGCGTGCGTAGAGCATGCAACCCCAATCGTACCAATGCGAGAAATGCCCGATGTAGGCCGCTTTCGGATACTGCTCCTTGACGGCGTCATGCATGGCATGGTAGACGGCTTCGATATGCGAGAAGTCCGCGACTGTATCGAGCGTTCCGAATGCTTGCGGCAGCTGGAACATGTATGGGGGATAGTAGAACTTGTATCGGTTGTCCCACCAGACTTGCCCTGATTCCGTGCCCAGGTCTTCAATGCCGTGTTCACTGCAGATTTTGCAGGCTTTTTCAAGCTGGATGTCAACGACTTCCTCTGGCCCGTCAAATCCGAAGACGAGATAGGATCCGACCCTGTCAATGCCGAGGACGCGCTTGATCAGCTTGGCTGTTTCGGGATTGTCATAGAGCCTGATGACGCTGGGATTCAGCCTGGAAGTCATGATTTTGGCGCCTGCCTCCAAGCCATCGTGCATGTTCGAGAAGAGGAATGCGTGGAATTTCCTGGATTCCGGGATCGGATGGATCTTCATCGTAGCCTTTGTGACGACACCGAGCGTTCCTTCCGAGCCGAGGAAGAGCTGGGCGAGGTCCGGACCGGAGGCGTGCCTTGGCACGGGGAGCGTATTGATGATGTCGCCAGTTGGGGTGACGACTTCCATCGATGTGATCATGTCCTCGATCTTGCCGTATTTCGTCGAGAGGACGCCGGTTCCGCGATGTGCGATGAAGCCGCCCAGGGTCGAGCAGGCGATTGATGCCGGGAAGTGCATCGTTGAGAATCCAGCCTTGTTGACTTCCCATTCCAGATGCTGGGCGATGATGCCTGTTTCGGCGGTGACGGTCATGGAGATAGGGTCGATGTTGAGAACCTTGTTCATCCGCTTCGTATCCAATGCGATGCCGCCGTAGATCGGGAGTGCGCCGCCTTGGGAGCCTGCGCCGCCACCCCAAGGAGTGACGGGAATCTTGTGCGTGTTCGCCACTTGCAAGATCTTGGAGACTTCTTCCGCGGTCTTGGGATGGACGATGAAATCAGGTCCGGTCAGCTTCTGGCCGCGATCGTGCCAGACTTCAGGGACCCAGTAGTAGTCGATCGAATGCCCGAGCTTCTCGGCGTCATCGGATTGGACATAGTCGTCGCCGACGATCCATGTCAGCTCGCTTTTGATCATCTGGTACAGATAGGATTTTCTGTTTAGTAGCATGTTTTTGCCTCCTCTGGTTGTTTGGCGAAAGGAATTTCGCATGAAAAACTATTGATGTGAAATCGTGAAGAATCGCAATCGGGATGCGAGTTTAGATGATTTTCAATGTAAGTTGATGATTGTCAATGACTTGTTCTTGCCATTCCAGTTGTTGCGTATCAGATTATGGCTATGGCGAAACTGATTTTTGTACAATTAGGAATGAATCTAGGATGGCTGAGGGATTGAACTGATGGACTATTTGACTCGTACTGGCGACTATCGGAAAAGCGAATTGTTTACGTTGTGCACGATATTGTGCATTGGGGTTGAGCGTTTTGGCCGTCGCGTCTTGCTGTCGTCTCACCATGGTGGGCTATGGAGTCGTTTATTGACGTCCAGCCGGAACTGTCGTTTGCGTTTAATGGAGGTTGGCGATGGTGGTTATGAGGTTGTGATTCGGTGTTTGGAGCGTTCTCGCGGTCATTTGGGCGAATTGCTAAGTGATTTGGAGGTCTGGATGTTGTCGAGCGGCCATGCGATATGGTCTAGCGAGGACAACGAATACTTGTCCATGATGGGTGTTAGCTTTGATCGTTTCGAGTCCGGCACGGACATTTTGTTTGATTCCGGTGCCTATGTCATGCGGCAGGAGGCCAAGTTCCGCGGTTGGTTGGACCATGGCGACTCCAGCGTTGTTGGGAATGCGTTGCTGGTGTTGATCCGGCGAGGGTTTTCGTTGATGAACCGTGAATTGTGCCAGCGTCGCGAAGAGTTTCGTTTGATGGATCGTGGTTTTGGGTATCGCTCTTCCGAGCCTGAGGTGTCTCCTGATTCTCCGTTGTGTCCTGTCTGCGGTTCCGGGATGCGTCTTCGGACGGCGAAGAGCGGGAAGAATGCAGGAAGCCAGTTTTGGGGTTGCACCCAGTATCCCAACTGTTGCGGGACACGCGAGGTTGAGGAAGACGATCAGTGATTTGGAGCCGTTAAAAAATTAAGTTGTCATTTCCGGTTTCTTTTGGCCGCCTTTCCCCTGTCCTGTCAGTCGCGTATGCGCATACGCTCTTTCCAGGACAGGGGAAAAACAGCTCAAAACAATTCCGGAACTGTTGCCTTAATTTTTGAACGACTCCTTATTCTCCTTTTTTCTTGATTGAGTAGAAGTGATAGATGTAGAGATCTTCCGGCATGTCGGTTCCGTGTCCTCCATGGTTGTCTGATGTCGCATGGGCGCCATGGTCGGGGCAGAATACCAGAAGCCTGTTGTAGTCCTTCCAGAGGGTGTCAAGCCAACTTGCGATCGAGACGAAGGAGTCCACGTTGTAGTAGAATGCCTTGAGCGCTTCTTCCGAGAAAGGACCGAAGGCGTGCGTGTTCTTGTCATACCCCGTGGAGTAGTTGACGACCAGGTCGTAGTTGAAGTTCTGGAGTGCGAGTTTTGTGTAGGCGAGGACTTGCTCGTCCTCCTGGTTTGAGATGTAGGTTATCGGCCTTCGCCTGAAAATGCAGTCGATTGAGCAGTTGTTGACCGAGGAGATCAGAGTAGGGTGGTTGTCCTCGGGGAAGACGTTGAAGATCGTTTCGACTGTAAGCACCGGCTTTTCGTACTTTTGGATGCCGTGGATATCGGGTGTCGCCCCTGAGAACATTGAGCCGAAGCATACTGGCGTGACAGAAGGCATCACGGTTTTTACCGGGATTCTGACCGGTGCCACCTCCTGGACTCGCTTCAGGTGTTCGGGATGGCGTTCCCAGATATGGATTCCCACGGCATCAGGGGCGTAAAGGAAGATTTTCTCGATCTTATCGCCGGCGGGGAGGATTTTTTCAGCCTCGTTGAGTACGGCTTCGAGTGGTGGTTCGGTGGATTGCGCCGGGATTCTGACGTTTGCGAGGGTGCAAATCGTTGGCGTCAATGCGGTGACACACTTGAAGTCTGAAAGCTTTTCCGGAAAGTTCATTAGGGTTGCCTTTTTAATATGATGGTTTAGAATGCGAGCGCGTCGTGGATCTTGCGGTATCTGTCAAATTGCTCTTCATAGAAAGAAGCCATGCCTTCGTTTGGCTGATGCGTCCTGTCAAGCTTGAGCGATTGCAGGATCGCTTGCTTGGGGGATTCGAAAACCCCGATGCCGACTCCTGCCAGGAGCGCGGCGCCGAAGGATGCGTCGCATGCCTTGGGGACAGTCGTCGGCGCTTGGAAGAGATCGCAGATGATCTGTGCCCAGAGGGGGGATTTTGCGCCTCCGCCGATCAGGATGTATTCGGTCACTGGGAGTTCCATTTCCTCGATTGTCCTGTGGCAATCCTTTAGTGAGTACGCGACTCCTTCGAGGATTGCTCTTGACAGGTCGCCCTTCGCGGTTCCCATGCTCATTCCCGTGAAGCTTGCCCTGAGGTTGGGATCCCAGTATGGGGAGCGTTCGCCGGAGAGGTAGGGATGGAACATCACGCCATTTGAGCCGGGGGGAGTCGCTTCCGCCTTTTGGTTGATAAGATCATAGACGTTGACGCCGGTTTTCCTTGCTTCGGCGACCTCCTCGGCGCAACAGAGTTCCCTGAACCAACGCTGGCAGATTGCTGCGGCGTTGGTGGCGGTGACCGTGTAGTACATGCCCTTGATGACATGTGCGTAGGTCAAGGTTGCTGGATGCGGGTAGGCCTTCTCCGTCATCACATTGACATTTCCGGCAGTGGCGAGCTTGATGATGCATTGCCCGGGGTTGATGGCGCCTGCCGCATAGGCTTCGATTGCGGAATCGCTGGTACCCATAATGACTGGAGTGCCCTGGGGGATTCCTGTTTGCCGAGCAGCTTCCGATGTGATTGCCCCTGCGCTGTCAGTAATGTCTTTGATCGGGGGGAGGGCATCCGGGTCGATATTGGCCAGTTCGAGGAGTTCTGGCGACCAGGAATCGCTGGCCATGTCGTTGAAGAGGGTGCCTTGGCACTCGATTCTGTCCGTGGCGAGGTTTCCCGTCAAGAGGAACCGGATGTAGTCCTTGACGAAAGAGATGTGCTTGACTTTCGCCATTGCATCTGGCTCGTTGTTGTTGAGCCAGCACATTTGCGGGAGCGTCCAGGTCGGGGTTGGCATTTGCCCGGCGATCTTGAAGATCATGTCGCCGTGCTCTTGCTTGAGTTGGTTTGATTCCTTTGCGGATCGCTGGTCTGTCCAGATGATCGTCGGCCTGATGACATTGAGGTTTTGGTCCAGGAGGACTGCGCCGTGGGTGTATGAATCGAGCGCGATAGCCGCGATGGTGTTGTTCTTCCAGGCATCCCGTTGCTGGAGGGCGGCGAGTGTTTTGCACATGGCGTTCCACCAGTCGGCGGGGTTTTGTTCGGACCATCCCGGGTGTGGATGAGAGGATGGATATTCGCCAGAGGCGGAGTCAAGCACGTTGCCTTGCGTATCGGTCAAGGTAATCTTGCAGCCTCCGGTGCCGAAGTCTATGCCTAGAAGAGTATTCATGTCTTTGGATTTTGTCTAGTTGTTAAATGGGTGATCGGTTATTGCTTGGCGAACCAGGCGTGGTTGGGATCGAAGACGGACTTGAATGCCCTGTAGTTCTTGCCTGCCATGACCCACAGGTAGTACATCTTGTAGCCTGGGATGGTCGATACGGGGTGGTAGCCACGGGGAATCAACGTCGTGTCGTTTTCCTCGACGGTGTAGGTCACGTCCAGCGAACGGTCGTCGGAATAGATCTTCTGGATGCCGTAGCCCTGCTTGGGATCGAACCTGAAGAAATAGATTTCCTCCATGTCGACTTCGACCGGCCAGTTGTCGATGTCATGACGATGGGGCGGGTACGAGGCATGCTTTCCGTTTTCGACGAATGCCTCTCCGATGTAGAAGTGGTTTGTCTGGTGCTTGTCAGTGATGATGTGGTATGCGACTCGTTCGCAAGCCGTTCCTTCGGCCATCAGGGCGTCTCTGACTTCTTCGGGCTTGACGAGGAAGGGCTTGTTGTCCTGGTCAGTCGGGCTGTCCGCCCATGCGATTTCCACATGTCCCTTGGCGGTGATCACATAGTCCTTGTTCCTGGGGATGTAGATGGCGTAGGGTTTGCCGTCAAAGACGCTTTCGCGCTTGCCCAGGTTCGGGAAGTCGAAGCCGTCTCCCTTGACGTCGCATTTGCCTTGCAGGATGATCAGCGCGACCTCGAATCCCCCCGAGTTTGCGGCGAACTGCTCGCCGTCATCAAGGATGATCATTCCGAATTCCGAGAGTTTGAGTTCGCCGTCGCCGAGGCTGGCAATCTTGGTGAATCCGTTTTGTGGCTTGTATCCGACCTTGTACTGCATTTTAGTCTCCTTTAGTTATATTTAGGCAATCTGTCCTTATGTGCTTCGAGCATTTCATCGACCATCCTGATGATATCGTCAGGGGACAGTTCTGCCGATGCGTGCGGATCCAGCAGGGCTGCCTGGTAGATTTTATCCTTTGAGCGTTCGGCCATCGCTTCGATGGTGAGCAACTGCGTGTTGATGTTGGTTAGGTTGAGCGCCGCGCATTGCGTTGGGAGCCTGCCGAAGTAGGTTCCCTGGACGCCGTTGTTGTCAACCAGGCATGGGACTTCGACGACCGCCTCCCGTGGCAGGTTGTCGATCAATCCGTTGTTGAGCACGTTTCCTGCGATTTTGAATGGGGTGCCCGTGACGATCGACTCCATGATGCCGCAACCGAATTCATTGGATTTGTTGTGCGTCAGGACTGGGTTTTCGCAGATTTCCTTGTACTGCCTGTTCCAGTTTGCGACGATTGAGCGGCATCGGTTAGGCGACGCATCGAGGGGGATGTTGTATTCCTCGATTAGTTCCGGGTAGTTTCTCTTGATCCAGTACGGCATGTATTCGGCGCTATGCTCCGAGGATTCGGTGACGTAGTACCCGAACATCCGCATGATTTCGAGTCGTACCATGTTGGCGGATTTTTCCTTTTTGGGCGCTTTTCTCCACTGGTCAAGCTTCTCGAATGCGATTTGCTTGATTTGCGGGTAGATGTCCTTTCCTTCGTAAAGGAGTTGGAGCAGCCAAGCCTGATGGTTGATACCGCCGATCCTTGCGTTGAACTTCTTGATGTCGTAGTCCTTTGCGATGCCCAGGGTATTGAGCAGGCTGGGGACGCATGCCTGTACGGAATGGCATAGCCCGACTGTTTTGATCGGGGTATGCCTGAGCAGGAGACCGGTCAACGCGCACATCGGGTTGGTGTAGTTGAGGAACCAGGCGTTGGGGCAGACATCCGCCATGTCTTCGGCAAAATGGAGCATGTGCTCGCCGGAACCCAGTGCCCTGAAGAGTCCGCCGATGCCTATGGTATCCGCGATGGTTTGCCTGAGTCCGTACTTGGTTGGAATGGCAAAGTCTATCGCCTCGGAGATCGTGAAGTCCCAAACGCGGATCGCGTTGACGGCGAAATCCGCGCCTTGGAGAGCCTCTCGGCGGTTTTCGACTCCGCAGTATCCCTTGATGGTCGCCCGATCCTGGTTGATGTTGCGGTTGAGCGTGGTCAGCATCGCCATCGATTCCTTGAGGCGCTGCGGATTGATGTCGTACAATGCGATTTCGGCATCTTGAAGCGCCGGAGTACAGAGGACGTCTCCCAGGATGTTCTTGACGAAGATGGTGCTTCCTGCACCGAAAAAGGCTATTTTAGTCATTTCGTATCCAATGTGTTAGTGGGTGTTGTTTTGTTAGACATCCTCCTGTTCGGCAAAGCTCCTGCTTAGAATTCAATCAGCTCAAGGTTGGTGAGCCGTGCGAATTCCTTCAGTTGTTTTTTGACGTCACCGTAGCAAACGACGTAGTGGTGCTCGAATCCATTGTAGATAAGGTCATCGATCAGCCCCCTGACCGGGCGTTCGAACTTGACCTTGAGCGGGGTGGAGCGGATGCACTGTTCGGTCTCGATGCCTTCTGCGGAGAAAACCATCAGCCTGAGGTTGCCCTCGAGGTTTTCACCGATCCTGCAGACCGTCACGTGGCCCGGCTTGAGCGGGAATTCGACTGCGACTCCCTTCTTTCCGCCACCGTCAATGACAGGGTGCTTCCTGATGCAGGGCTTCGAACCTGGCTTGCAGAGGCAGGCAGGAGCGGCGCCGCAGTGCCAGAAGATTCCAGTGTCGTCCTTTTCGTCGAAAATGACCAGGTCGGCGAAGAATGTCTTTTCTCCGCTGAAGATTTCGCCGAGTTGCATTGCGACTGCGCCATAGACGTCGCCTTCGCAGGCTGCGGGGCATTCGTGCCCGGTCAGCACGCCGAGGAGATGGCATACTCCGATGCCGTACAGGTCTGAGAATTCGGGCCAGCAGCGTACCGCCCATGCGTCGATGCGGTATTTTTTCCTGAGGATGCAGAATGCGGCATAGAGGTTGACTGCGAGTTCGAGTTCCTCGTCGGAGATGTCGCCTTGGGTACACAAGTCAAGGACGGCGGCTTTTGCCTCTGGCTGGTCGGTGCCTTTCAGGGATTTTGCAAGGTCAACCAACTCAAGCATCGTGATGCCCTCGACTTCGACGCCGAACTTTTCCCTGAGCAGCATTTCGTTAAAGGTCGAGGTGAAGAAGCCCGGGACGCGGTTCCCGACTGATCCGACCCTGAATCCGTTGAATTGCTTGATTGCCTCGAAGACCTTGAGTTCGCTCTTCATTTCCTTGATGGCCTTGTCGGGTTCTCCATAGACGAAGGCGTATGGGTGCTTCATTCTCCAAAGATGGTTTGCGGTCATGTTCGACGCGCAGAATGAGTTTGCCTCAAGCCGGAATGCTGGGGTACGGAAGGGTGCTTCGGGCGTTGACCAGAGGATGACCGGAACGCCCAGCCTGCGCGCCAGGGACGGGGTTATGGCGCCTAAGGGGAACGCAAGGTGGTGGACGACGAGGACGTCGATGTTTTCCTTGGCGAAGAGTGCGCAGGCTTCGTCGGCATCAGTTTCGGAAACGATCAGCTTTCCTGTTTCGATGACTGTTGCCAATTGTTTCAGTTGCTTGACGGACTCGTTTTTGGTATTAACCTGTTTCTCGTTGAGCCAGCTGCCTTTGACCAGTGGGAGATAACCGAGCTTTAGCATTGTCGTGTCCTTTTTTTTGTGGGTTTTGGATTTATGGATTAAGTTCAAGAAATTGATTAAGCGTTTCCATGTCCGGGAGTCCTGTACGGCCGCCCAGCTTTGTGCATTTCAATGCCGCCGTGGCGGAAGCGAACCTCATGGCGTCCTGGTAGGGGAGGTTGAGGACGATTGCCGCAGCGAAAGCGCCGTGGTACGTGTCGCCAGCGCCTGTGGTGTCGACCACATCGACGGTGAAGGAATCCTGGAAGTACTCGTTGGCGCCGTCAAAGCCGAAAGATCCCCTTGCACCCAGGGTGACTCCCGTAAAGCGCTTCTCGCCCATGGCGAAGAGCTTTTTGGATGCCACCACGGGATCGTCCGTGCCGCAGAAGTTGCGGGCGAATTTCTCGGAGGCGATGACGATGTCCGCCAATTCCAGCAATTGCTCGATGTTGGGCACGATCGTTCCCGCGTCAATCGAAACGATCACGCCATTGTCCTTGGCGAACTTGGCGGCGGCGATGGCGGCTTCCGTCTGATGACCGTCCAGATGAAGGATCCTGGCGTCCCTAATCTGGTCGTAGTTCAGCTCGGAAGGACTCAAGGGCTTGCATTCGCCGCTGGTCCAGGCAATCGAACGCTTGCCGGATTGCTGCTCGATCCAGCAGTACGCAGTCGGAGATTTGACATTGGGGCGAATGCGGATCGACGAGGTATCAATCCCAATGGATCTGAAGGACTGGATGATCTGGTTGCCTGGAGAGTCGTCGCCGACAACGCCCGCGAAAGCGCAGGGAATCCCCAGCTTGGCGGCGGCGAAGGTCGCCGTGGCAGAAGGTCCGCCGCCTTGCTCCATGCTTTGGATAATCTTGACCTTGTCGTCAATCGGTATGCTGGGAAGGACGCACAAATAATCCCAACCGCAATATCCTAGTCCAACAATCTGTGAATGCATAATGACCAAGCCACCTCACGTCTGAAAAACCATGGAATTGACAAAAAACCGTATCTCATCAATATGCCATTGATTTCTTTAGCCGCAAATCGAAAAAATCATTTTTTTGAAAAATATTTTTCAAAGTGAGAAAATTTTTTCAATTTTGCATGAAAAATGAGAAAAAGCTTTTATTTTATAGTATATGTGTGTCATTGAGAAGAAATTTAATTAAAGTCATTTTAACGTCTCCTAAGGAGTATTCAGTGAAATCAGATCGTTTGCAGCGTTTGTCCGAGCATTTGCGTGGGACTCGTTATAGTCGGATGGACGATTTGGCTCGCGAGTTTGGCGTATCGTTGGCCACGATTCACCGCGATGTCCAGGAATTGGTTCGGCGTGGCGTCGTGAAGAAGGTCCATGGCGGTGCGACGAGTTTGTTGCCTGCGATGATCGATGTGACGGGAGGCTTTGGCGGCGGTCATTTTCTTCAGCGCATGGAGATGCAGCGGGAGTCGAAGAGCAGGATTGCCGAGCGTGCCGAAGCTGAGATTGAGAATGGCGACATCGTGTTTGTTGATTCTTCCACCACGGGGATGTTCTTGGCGCGTCGCCTTCAGGAGACCAGGTTTGCGAATTTGAGCGTGGTCACGAATTCTGTCTTGGTGAGCCAGGAGTTTCATCGTTTCCCGCCCCATTACATATTGGTATGCGTTGGCGGGAATTTCAATGTCCACCTGAACTCGTTTTTGGGTCAATTGGCGTTGGACAATCTGAGTCGGTTGCAGGTGACGAAGGCATTTGTGTCCTGCGCGGGCGTAAGCGACGACAGCCTGACCACGTACCATGAGGAGCACGCGGTGTTTTTGAGGGGTGTGCTCGCAATGGCAAGGAAGAAGTACTTGCTTGTCGATCGAAGCAAATTCGGCAAGACGGGGCTGTACGAGATCTGCAGCCTGGCGGAAATTGACCAGGTCATCAGCGAGTGAGGCGGAAGCGCAGGTTGCTGGATTATTGATTGTGATTAGGGGGTAGTGGTCGAAAAACCAACGCGGAATCAAAGCAAAAAATCATCGGTTTCGTACTCAAAATACATGTGACATGCCCCTTGAGTACGGCATTGGAGGATGCTGGGACTGGGACCAATGTGACAAATGAGACAAATGAGACAAATGAGACAAATGAGACAAATGAGACAAATGCGACTGGTGTCTGGGACATGGGACGTTTGCGTTGAGTTTTGTGAATCATGAGTTTCTGGGGTCGGACAGGTCGGACAGGTCGGACAGGTCGGACAGGGTCGGACCATGGGACATGCCACTGGGTTTTGTGGACTACGAATTCAATCTCGGTACGCCAGTCTCAGTGCGTTGTCCTAAGTTTTACATGTCGCACCCCTACAAATCAAATATTCGTTCTGCGTTTTCATGTGCGATTTTTTTAAAAATCGCCTTGGATATTTTTCCGGAGTCTCGCAGGTTTTGGAGGAATTCCGCCAGCGGCAGCTTTTGATTGGCGTAGCAAATGTCTGTTCCGAAGCAGAGGCGATCCTGGAATTCATTGAGGAATTTCACGGCGTAGTCCACGTCTCGCGCCAGTGCGTTGTAGCCGCTGCCAGCGGAAAGGTCGCCCCAGAGGTTCTGGTACCGTCGGAATAGTTTCGGCACTGCTCCTTCCTCGGAGATTGGGTAGCTGGGGTAGCCGCCACGGTCTGCGACGGTTTCCAGTTTTCCGATTTCGCTCCAGAAGGCTGGTCCGTGTCCGAAGAGGATTAGCTTCGGGAATGTCCGCAATGTCATCTCCAGCTGTGGCAAGCCAGGATCGTCCACCAGGCCGTAGCGTCGTCCGACATGGACCGTGTCGTCGAAGATGACCGGCATCCCCGCCTTTTCGAATTGCCTGAAGATGTTCCAGACACGCGGGTCGCGAAAATACATGTTGGGCATGAATTCGCCGATTCCCTTGCACCCGCGATTCTTATACCACTCGATCCATACTGTGAAATCCGTGAATTCACTGTTCTCGATGCCTCGCGGGTCAATGTTGCAGAAAGGGATGAAGCGGTTCGGATAGCGCCTGCAGGTTTCCAGTATTTCCTCATTGGACTGGGGCAGATAGACCTCAGGCCCGATCAACGGCAGCAGGATGCCTTTGGCGATGCCCAGCTCGTCATAGCGCTTCAACACCTCCTCCGGCGTGCAAAACTGAGTTCGCCCGTCTTGCGGTGGGCACTCGAACAAGTAGGCATGGGCATGGATGTCGATGAACACAATGGCACTCCTTATTCTAGCAATTTTGGGGTTCTCGCCGCTGTCCGGAAAAAAGAACGGCGACTAAGACAACCCATGTCTCGACATGGCTGGCTTGATCTTGTCGATTTCAATACTTTCACGCAATTCACGACAATTTCAATGTTCCTGTCCCCAAAAAATCGCCACAGGAAAAATGTAAAAGCAGCTGAGACTAGCTTTCGGTTTAGCATGCTGGTGAATTGACGTGCGTCAGTCTTCCGTAGTACATTTTCAAGGCGCCTACGGTGCACAGTCTTGCATCCTTCTCCTTGCGACAAAAGTCCCGCAATTTCTGCATTGATTGATGGTTCACGTCAAGTACGAGCACCCCGAGTGCCAATCGCAATGAATTATGAATGCTGAATGCTGAATTATGAATGATTTGTCCGACCCGACCACCCCGGGTGCCCCAAGCACCACCCCGGGTGCCCCAAGCACCACCCCGGGTGCCCCAAGCACCACCCCGGGTGCCCTAAACACCACCCAATGTGCCTCCGACCCCGTCTGACTAGAAGTACGCCATTTTCAGCCGCCTGACCAGTAGCACCACTTAGGTACGAGCACCCCGGGTGCCAATCGCATGAATTATGAATGCTGAATGCTGAATTATGAATGATTTGTCCGACCCGACCACCCAAGGTGCTCCCACACCACCCGAGGTGCTCCCATACCACCCGAGGTGCTCCCGCACCACCCGAGGTGCTCCCATACCACCCGAGGTGCTCCCGCACCACCCCGGGTGCCCCAAACACCACCCCGGGTGCCCTAAACACCACCCAATGTGCCTCCGACCCCGTCCGACTAGAAGTACGCCATTTTCAGCCGCCTGACCAGTAGCACCACTTGAGTACGAGCACCCCGGGTGCCCGTACTTAAACCGTTACGCTCCAAATCTCCGAAAATCCACTCTGAAGGCGACATGATTTCCTTTACTTCAAGGAATCAGGCATTACCTTGTCTTGATTTTGTGAATTGCCTATGATGGTCAATGAAAAGCCAGGAGAAAACGATTATGAATCGAAAGCTAGCCGTATTGAGTTTGGTCGGGATGTCTTGTTTTGGTGGTGAGGTTGTATCTGCGGGACTGGCGCCCGGCGAGCCCGAGGTGACGACGTATCGGGTCACGGCGAATGGGAAGCCTGTGGCGATCTATCGTTCAATGGCTGATGACGAGTATCGCCAGGGATACCAGGAGTCGTACTACTATTTTGGTTCCTTTGACTTTTCGGGGGAATGCCGGGTCGAGGTGACCTCATCGGTTTCGTTGAAGAATGTCCAGATTTTACCGGCTCGTTTTGGGTTGGTTCCGAAGGTGTCTTCCGATGGCGGCAAGCTTGAGTTTGTGGCGTCGAAGCCATTTAGGATTTCGATAGAGCGTTCGGGCAAGGAAGAAGCTTTGCTGTTGTTCGGCAATGCCTTGGAGACCGATGCGCCCAAGGCCGGCGATCCTGGTGTCGTTTATTTTGGTCCGGGGCAGCACAAGGCGGGGAAGATCGAACTGACTTCGAACCAGACGTTGTACCTGGCTGCTGGCGCCGTTGTGAACGGGGCGATTGTCGCCAAAGGCGATAACATCACTATTCGTGGGCGTGGCATCCTGGGTGGCGAAGCCTATCCCAGGTTCAAGGGTCCTAGCGGCTGGATGCTGGAGCTGAGGGATGGCAAGAACGTGGTGGTCAAGGACATCATTGTGCGAAACCCATGGTCATGGATCCTGGTTACCGCAGGATGCGACGGAGTACTCGTCGATGGAGTCAAGATCGCCGGGAGCAGAATGATCAACGACGATGCGATCGATCTGTGCAATACCAAAAACGTCGTCATCAAAAATTGCTTTTTGCGGACTCGCGACGACATCATCGCGATCAAGGGGCTGGGGGCGGGACAAGGCCAGGCCTGCGAAAACATCTTCATCCAGGATTCGGAGTTTTGGACCGACAACGCTAACATCTATCGAATCGGGTTCGAATGCGATGCCAAGGAAATGAAGAACATACGCTCGAAAAACATCGATGTCCTCCATTACAGCCAATACTCTGGACCGCAGAATTTCTGGTCTCATGCCATATTCTGGCTTCAGCCCAGCGGCGGGATGACCCTGTCGGACACGCATTTCGAGGATTTCCGGATTTATTGCGACGGTCGCGACATGATGCTGCTTTGCGCGAAGATGATGCTGACCAGTTGCCACGGCAAGTCGTACGAGGTCAGCGGGCGGGTTCGCAATTGCAGCTTGAAGGACATCGCCGTCATCGGCACCCAGGGAGAGTTCCGTGGTCAGATCCACTTGTCCGGTCGGTCTTCGGATGAGGATGTCCAGGGGATCAGGCTGGAGAATATCACGTACTTCGGGAAGCGAATCACCCTGGATTCGCCTTGCGTTGAAATACTCAAGTACGTTGAAGGCGTTGAGTTCAAGTAACTCAATCAAGGTCCCCGATATCCAGCTTGCAGACTCTTGTGACCTCTGATTCCGTGGTCAATTTGAGCTGGACTTTCAGGTCGCCGTCTTCCTTCAGGGATCTCATTCCATGCTTCTTTGCGATATGCGTGATGACCGTTGAGTCCGCGTGCTGGTTGATTGCTTGCCTGAGTTCGTCATTGATCAGCATCAGCTCGAAGATCGCGATACGTCCCTTGTATCCCGAACCCAGGCAGTTCCGGCATCGCCGCTCGCTGTCGTCCTTCATCCGTCCCGTTCCATTGCATTCCTGGCAGATTCTCCTGACCAGTCGCTGCGATGCAACTCCCAGGAGCGACGATGAGATCAGGAAGCTTTCCACGCCCATCTCGATCAGTCGCGCCACGGCGCCTGCCGCGTCGTTTGTATGTAGCGTCGAGAGGACCAGGTGTCCTGTCAATGCGGCATGGATGGCGATTTCGGCGGTTTCCCGGTCGCGGATTTCTCCGACGAGGATCACGTCCGGGTCCTGGCGGACGATGGCGCGCAGTCCCGAGGCGAATGTCAGTCCGATCGATGCCTTTACTTGGATCTGCGTCAATCCGTCCAACTGGTATTCCACAGGATCTTCGATGGTGATGATTTTCCTGTAGTCTGCATTGAGGATGCGCATGATGCAGTAAAGGGTCGTGGTTTTGCCCGAACCGGTCGGACCGACCACGAGGATCATTCCATGCGGCATGTTGAAGAGCGATTCCAGGTCCTTGCGCGTATCTTCGAGCAGTCCCACCTTGTCCAGGTCGAAGACGGCTTGGTCTTTTTGGAGGAGTCGAAGCACGATGGATTCGCCGTGCATGCAGGGGACTGTTGAAACACGGATGTCCAGCGGATTCATGGAGCTGGTCAACTCGATGCGCCCGTCCTGCGGCAAGCGTCGTTCCGCGATATTCATGCCGGCCAAGAGCTTGATCCTGGAGGCTATGGCGGCGTATTGGTTCTTGGGCGGCCTTAGCACGGTTTGGAGCAGTCCGTCAATTCTGAAGCGGACGGCGACCTCTGTTTCGGTGGGCTCCACGTGGATGTCGGACGCCCCCATTTCCTGTGCGCGTGAAAAGATGTCTGACACGAGCCTGACGATTGGCGCTTCCCTTGCCAGATCCCTCAGGGTCTGCTCGGAATCGGAGTCGAAGATATTGTTCTCGAGTTCGTCGGGATTATCATATAGTGCTGTTATGAACCGCTCGACGAAGGCTCTCCTTGCCAGGGTGAATTCCGGTTTGATTCCGTAGATGCTTTTCCAAAGGTGCTCAAGGTTTCCCGCCTCGTATGGTGCAATGATTGCGACGACTGCCTTGGCGTCGGTCCAGACGATTGGGATGCAGGCCTGCGAGCTGAGGAAGTCGTAGGTTACATCAGGGAAGGCTGTAAAATCCTTCACGTCCTGTTCGTCCAGGACTGGGATGTTGGAGGCTTCCGAATAGATTTTCAGCAGCTTTTGTTCTTCGAGCTTGTTGTTTGCGACCAGTTCCCAATCGGCATCGGCGTTGCCGATTTCAGGCATTTCGCCTTCTATGTTTTTGACGGCATTTTTGATGTCGTGGACGACTCGTTCCTGGAGTTGTGCCCCGGTGACGATTGGTGCTGTGGTTTTGCTAGAATTATCTTGTTGTTCTGCCATGGTTGGGGATTGTGGGGTGGCAAGTGGCGTACTACTTTTGTTCAACTTCTTGTTTTTTGTAAAAGACTTTTCTGAAAGCCAATCCTTGAGTCATTGGCATACAATCACTTTTCCCGTCCGAGCCGAATGATTGTAGTGCCTTTACAAGGCACCGTCTTTGTGTGGGTTCCACTCCCTAGGCTGAAGCCTGGGGTTAAGCATGGTTAAGCGCCTGCGGCGCAATTTGTTATGAATATCCGGCTAATCCGGCTGATCCGTTCGAACTATCGTCTGTGACCCGTCCTCCGTGTGGGGTGCGGGCAATCAGTCCGCGCTAAGTTTGTTCCGGGTTATTTAGTACAGGACTTCCTTTTCCTTGGCTTTTTCGATGAGTTCAAGTGACGCCTTGTACTTTCTGATCAGTTCTTCCTGCGGGTTTCTGTTGTCAATGACATTGACGGTGATCAGCAGGAGGAGTTCTGAGCGGACCTTCATTGTCGATGTCGTCCTGAAGATAGCTCCGATATAGGGGATGTTCATCAGGAACGGGATGCCGGTCTTGGACGAGATGTCCTGGTTTTGGATCATGCCTCCCAGGAAGAGGGTCGAGTTGTCTGGCACGACGAGTTCCGTTGACATCTTCTTCTTGTCGATTGGCGGCGGCACCCTTGGATCGTCAGTCACTCCCGCCGAGGAGACTTCCTGGTCGATTTCCAACCTGACGTCATTTCCCGCCGTGATGTAGGGCGTGACGTTCATGATGACACCTGTTTCGATGTATTCGTAGTTGCTGGAGAAGTTGCCGCTGTTGTTTTCGTAGGCGTCCGTTGCGACCGGGACCGATGTACCGACTTGGAGTTCGGCAGTTGCTCCCGAGCGCGCGATGACCTGAGGCTCGGAAAGGATGTTCGTGTTTCCCTTGCCCGCAACCGCCTGCAGGAACGCCAGCGGGTCGGACTTGTTGTCCTTGAAGAGGAGTCCCATGCCGCCGCCCGAGAAGACTGTTTCGGGGATTGCGCCGAGGAATTCGCCTGCCAGCGTGTCCTCGTTGCTGTCGAAGGCCTTGTTGATTGCGTAGTGGATGCCGAATTCGGTAGTGTCCTTGAGGGTGATTTCGGTGATGATCGCCTTGATTGCGACCTGCCTTGGGGGCACGTCCTGCCTGGCGAGGAACACCTTGATCATCGCCCAGGCGCGTGGCGTGGTCTTGATGGTCAGGCGGTTGCTTTCCTCATCGGTGTAAACGGTGACATCGACTTCAAAGACGGTTTTTGGGACGCCCTCGAACTTGTTGCCGGTGGTTCTGGTGCTGCTTGCCAGGTTTGACCTGCTTGTAGGCGTCGTTGACGTGGTAGTTGGAGTTGTGCTTCTTGTGTTTCTTGTACTTCTGGATGAGGTTGTCCTGCTTCTTGATGTGCTTGTTGTGCCGGTGGTTCCCGTCGGCGCCGTTGTCCTGGATGACGTTGAGCTTGCGTTTGCCGGGCTTGCCGAGGTTGTTGTATAGAAGAACGCATCCAACGCGGCGGAGAGCGAGGCGACTGTCGAGTGCTTGACATTGTAGAAGTAGATTTCCTCCTTGTCTTCGGCGTCTTCGCGATCCAAGGTTTTGATCCAGGCGGCTATTTCGTCCAGGACTTCCTGTAGCGATGCCGAGATGATGATTGACTTGAGCCTGGGAATTGCTGTGATCTTGATCGCTCCTCCAGAAGGACCCGTTGCTGCCGCGATCGGAAAGCCAAGGACCGGCAACAAGGTGTTCAGTTCTTCGGCAAGCAGTTCGGGATCGACTTCTCGGCAGATGTAGCATTTGACAGGCCATTCGGATTCGCCCTTGGTGTCCAGGCGCTTGACCAGTTCCAGCAGTTTGTTGACGTTGGTCGGCGCCTCGACGATGACGATCGTGTTGGAGTCGGGGATGTCCGTGGCGGTGGCTCCGTCAGTCATGAACGGCCTGAGATAGTTGACTATGTCCGCGCTCTTGCGGTACTTGATGTTCAGGAAAATGACTTCGACGTAGGGCTGCTCTTCGTGCTTGGCGTAGATTCTCCGCTCCTTGGGCATCTTCTCGAAGGGCAGGACGTGGATGAAGCCGGGGTTTTGGGAAGGATAGGCACCCGAAAGCCAGAGGATGTGGACGAATGTGTCCCAGGCTTCCTTTGCGGTAAGCTCGGCGTCAACGGACATCGTGATCGCGCCCTTGACGCTGGGGTCGACCAGGAAGGAGAAATTGAGCAGATCCTTGTCCGCAAAGGCGGCGACCACCTCGTCAATCGTGTTGGCGTCAAACTGGAGGCTGACCTTGAGTTTTCGTTCTGGTTCGGGGATTCCCTTGATGAGCCTGCCGGGGTATTCAATTTGCGTATGTCCCGCAGTCCTTGCGGTTTGCGGCCTGTCTGGGACATCGAGCTTTCGCTCCATCGTCGGCTTGTCCTGTTCAGCGATGTCTTGGACTTCGAGCGGCGAGTCGTCGAGGAGATCTGCCTTTCGGACTTCGAGCTTGGAGAACGGCAGTGGTTTCGGAGTTTGCACGCTGGTTTCGTTCTCCAATGAGATGGTTTGACATCCTGCGAGCATTGCGACAGCGACCGGGAGGCAGGCTCTTGCGGCAGTTGAGATGACTTTTTGGATTGGCATAGTGGAGTCGGATCCTTGTTTATGTTTAATATTTTTTTGATATTATAGCTGAAAATCACCTGGCTGTCGAGTCAGGTCGGTGTGGCCTTATTCTACGCGTTGGGATTTGCGGGGGCGTTCCCTGCGGCTGGCTGCCTGTCCTTCCGGACGGCATGGTTGGTGGTGTGCCTGGCTGGGCCTGTTGATCAGGACGTTCAGGGGGGGCTGGCGGTGGCTGTCCAGGCGCGCCAGTGCCCATTCCTGGAGGCGTTGGCGGCATTCTGACTTCGCGTTGCCGAGGCTGGCCAGGGGCGGCAGGAGGCGGCGTGCCTTGCTGTGGCGTATCCGCTGGTTTCGCCTCGGTTGTGGTGGCTTTTATCCTTGTTGCCGCCCTGGCCTGGACTTCCTTTTGGTATGTAAGCGCTTCCTGCTTTCGGGAACTGCTCTGGCTGTCACCAAACTCAATGGTCAGGATCTCGTCTTTCCCGTTTCTGGTTATGACAACCTTGCGCTCGCTTGGCTCAATGGACTTGACTACGTAGCCGGTTTTATTGATAACGTCTCCGACCCGGAAGATTTTCTTGATTGGTTCTTTGCTGTCCTGATCCTGGAGTTGCTGCGTTCGTGTTGGCGGCGGCGGCATGCCTGGCCTGGTTCGTCCCGGCAATCTGACATTTCGGCTTGGCCTGGTCTGGACCTTTTGGCGGATGATCGCGATTGGATTGTCGCCGATCTGCGCGATGCCCGTCAGTTCCAGGTCTGCATTGACGATTTCCTGCTCTGGTTGTTGTTGCGTCGCGACAGTGTCGCTTGGCGGATTTTCCGTACGGTCTGGGGTAAAGAGCGATTTTTTCCAGATATCGTCCAGGGTATGCCGTTGGATTTGCGGCACTGAAGGTTCGTTTTTAGCGGTCGCCGTCGTTCTTGCCGCCTTTGAAGGCGCTGGCTTTTCTTTTTTTGTGCTTTTTTCCTTTGCGGCTTCGATTTTCTGCTGTTCTGCCTTGATGGTATCAGGCAGTTCGCAGGCGAGCTTTACGGATACGATGGCCGAACCAAGCAGGACGGCGTTGACAATGACCCAGGCAAATGTACTCATTGTTTGGCGGCTCCTTTGGCGGTTGTGTTATTGGCGCCAGTTGCGAAGATGATGTCAGACGCCTCGGGTGTCAATGCGTATGCCTTTGCGGTTGCGACGAGCTTGAGGGTTCTCGCCTGCGTTTGCGGTTGTACTGGCTGGCCCGGTGCGCGTATTTGGCGCACAGGCGTAGTTGACAGCCTGAAGTTGGACCAGTGGAACTGGCGCTTGTTGCGGCGTGTGAAGTCGTCGAGCCTCTCGAACAGCATTGCCAGGTCTTGCATTGTAATGGAATCGAATTCCATTTTCACTTCGATTTCCTGGATGCTGTTCCTCAAATTGCTCTTGCTTCGCTGTGTGCTGATTGATTTCCAGGTGATTTTGGCTTCTCGGACCAGGGTTTCGAACCTGAGGCGGACTTCCTGCTCGATGGCTCGCTGGTTTGAGGCGTCCCAAAACGGCTCCGCCAGCTCTCGCAATTCCTCCAGTTGACGGTCGAATTCTGCCTTGTCCTGCTCGGCAATCTGTAGATTTATCTTCTCTTCCTCCAGTTTTTTGGCTAGATTTTGCATTCTGGCTTGCGTAGGCAGGTTGATTTTGTCCTTGAACTGATAGGCAACGAAGACCATCAGCATCGCCGTGAGGACGATGAGGACAATCAACTGCTTTTTCTGTTTGGCTTGGTTTCTAGGCATTGTGCTCCGAATCTATGTGAAGGTTTTGTCTTGTTGGGGTGGCATGGGGCGTCATCGCCCTGGAGGTGGCGGCGGCAATGGCAGGTTGCGTGGCGCGGGGACTTGCCTTGGCGTGTTGTCGGGCGCTGTTTCCTCCGGCTTCTCCTCTTCCTCCACCTCAACATCCGTTTCCGCTTCCGGTTCTTCTTCAGCCGCCTGCTTTTCCTGCCTGCGGCGTTCCTCGTTTTCCTTGCGTTCCTGTTCCGCCTTTTGGCGTGCGACTTCCTTTCGGATGGCATTTCGCTTTTCTGCGATTGCCGCCTCTTCCGGCGTGTCAAACCTGGCTGCCAGGTCGAAATCCCGTGTGCGCTTGCTGTTTCTCACGTCAAAGCTGGACTTGAGTCCACGGACATCGCCGATATAGGGAGAATCTTCCAGTGCGTCCAGGAGTTCCTGCGAGTCGATCGTCGCGGTGAGCGTCGGGTCGGTTACGGGTTCTTCGAGGGTAAACTTGACCAGTCCTTCATCCCAAATGAAGTTGCCCGAGAGCCAGGCTGGCGGGGGAACTGCACGGGAAAGATCCAGCAGGACAAAAGGAAGCGTGGGCTTGGAGGGCATCACGCCGCTCATCTCGTTCTTTAAATCCGCAAGGACTTTTTTCTTGTCAGCCTTGACGAGTTTCTGCAACGCTTCGACTTCCTGGGTTGTCTTCTTAAGTTCCGCTTCGAGCCTGCGCATCTGGTCGTATCTTGCCTGGAGACCGACGACAAAGTAGAAAAACAGCGCGAGGACGGAAATGGTAAGCAGCAGCGAAGCGGTCATCGCCATCATGATGTTCCGCCTTGGCTTGAGGTTGGCGGGGAGTTGGCAGAGCGTTGCGGCGTCTTGCGTGGCGGCATCGGTCAACCCGTAGGTTGCGAGCACGACTGCGGGTGCGAATGCTTGTTGCTCCTTGACCGGGAGTTCGGTGATCAGGTCCCACTTGATGAAGCCCGCCGGGATCAATTCGTCAATGGGGAGCTGGTCTGCGGCTTCGACGCCGTGGGAAATGTCCCGTCCTTGTTCGGCTGGGGCGTAGGAGGTGGCATCCTGCGGCTTGTCGTTCGTGAAGATAATCGTCTTGTCGGAGAGCAGGGGGTCAAGGACTGCCGGCGGAGGTATGACGAGGTCGAGCTGGCTTAGTCCCGATATGGCATCAAGCCACTGTTCCCAGATATCGTTTCTTACGTAGACCAACCGAATGTTGCGTCCCTTCTTTTTGTCCTTCTGCTCCAGCGATGCCCGGTATCCCCATCTGATCTTGTCCTGTGTCAGCGGGGTATGCTTGCGAAGTTCGAATGAGATAGCGTTGCGCATCTGATCCGGCGGGAGTGCTGGCATCACAATGTCCGCCATGCCCCATCCGCCGCCCAATCCTGCGGCGACCGAGCATGCGGCATCCTTCGCATTCAAGGCCTTGGCGGCTTCGGCAACCAGCTCCGCGACGGAGCGGTCCCGGTCGGCCATTGCATTCCAGGTCTTGACGACCCTGCACTTGTCGCCCGAGCGTCTCATCAGGATTGCCCGGCAGTCGCCCGCGGCATTCCAAGTTATGGCTACGCAGGATTTTCTTGTGAAATGAGGCATGTTTTCTTATCGTGTCTTGTCTATGTTCTGTGGTATGATGTCTGGATGGGGCTAGTCGTATCTGGCTTCCCAAATGGAAAAGGTTTGCGCGGCCCTGTCGGCGTAAATGGTTCTTTGTCTTGCGTTGACTTCTCGCGTTATGGTCTTGGCGACCTTGATTTCCCCTGTTGCGTCTCTTGCCACTGCAGTGATTTCCGCATAGTTTGATTCAGCGAAGGAGAAGCGATTTTTCAGGTTGATGAGGAGGTCTCCGTCCAGTGTTTCCTCGATGGGGATTCCTTCATGGATCCACAGATCCCTTGCCTCCTTGATCGCTTCCAGCTCGGATTCTGACAAGTCCGTGATCGCATTGGTGAAATCACTGTCGCTTGCCGTGAAAAACGGGATTTTCGCGTTTTTATTTTGCAGTGATACTCCTTTTGGGGGTATGACGGTGATTTCTGAGGGAATAATGTCGATCCAGTTTTCCAGCCAGTAGATTTCCGCCTTGAACTGCATTGCGTTGTTTCTTGGCAGCGTCCGGTATCCTTTTGCCGCGTAGTCGTCCGCTTCCATTCCGTATAGGTTGAGCAGGTCGTTTGAGTCTGTGTAGTCGTTGTAGACATCGATGAATTGGTTGATTGAATCCAAGGCGTCCGAATCGTCCACATCAACGGATTCCTTGAGTTTTTCGAGATTGTCGACGCTGACTGCCTTCAGTGCGTCTCCCAGGTAAACTGAGCAGGAATCGTCAAAGAGCAGGTGCTCCCGCTTGTCCAGCATCCAGGGTTCGAAATCCGAGAATTCTTCCCTGGAGTCCACGCTGCTTCCCAGGGATCTATTCGAGAAGAGCCTCCTGTCCGTCAGATGCATCCAGAATGCGAAGTCTGCGGCGGATTCCGCCTTCAGCTTCAAGTCTCCTGTGATTGCCGCGACGGAAGCGTCGCGCGCGACGGATTCCGAGACGAGCATCATGTGCGCCGCCAAAATGGTTGTCGCCGCCAGGATGGCAAGGACGAGAAGGAGCGCCATTCCTTCCTGTCCTGCGTGCTTGCTTGTTTCCTGTTCGCGTTGTCTCATGGTTTATGTCAAGTTAGGCGGTCATCGCCTTGTTTCGTCCATCGGCTCCCACTTGCCGAAGCGTTCCCTGAAGCTGTTTCCCATTGTTCTCCGGAGCCAGGTTTCGGATTTCCCGTCATTCCAGTTGACGGTCATGCATACCGCCAGCGGTGCGTCCATCCGTTCCGACTCCTCGGTTTCCCACTCGTCCACCCAGATGAGCCTTTCGCCCCAATCCTCGGTTTCGTCGTCCGAAAAGTCGGCGTAGAGGAATGAAACAGAAGCGACGTTTTCCGCGAGGATTGACGTGTCTTGAAGGTTTTGGACATCTCCCCAGTCAAAGAATGGCCTAGGTGCATAGGTCGCAATCAGGTTGCCGTCGACGACTGCGATTTCGACGAATCGGATTGCTCCTTCGTTTTCATCGTTGAGTCGATGCAGGTATGCGCATCTCAGCATGTCCGGCGAAGCGACAATGATTGGTTTTTCGACGATTGTTTCCTCGTCCGGATCCGGCCATGTGAAAGGGATGATGTTTGGCAGGATTGCGTTTGCCGCCCTGTCCAGGGCGAGCAGTTCATCCAGCTGGTTTCGCCTGAGCAGGACCTTGCTCCAGGATTGGGTCGTCTGCTCCGAGTAGACGAAGAGAACGATTGCCAAGCCCAGGAAGATCGTTGTCGCGATGATGACTTCCAGCAGCGTAAAGTGTTTTCTTTTCGGTTTCCCGGTCATTCGAAGTCGTCCTCCTTGAGGACTTTCCTGACCCTCGTGTCCGAAATTCTGTTTCCGTTCTTGTCAAAGACCTGGATCTGGAATTCACCGAGGATCCATTCATCGATTGGTTCGAGCGCTTCCTCATGGATGTCGTCCACCACGAGGAGTTGGCATGTTGCGGAGAATCCATCCGGTAGGACGCCTTGCGGCATTGTCGCATTGGGTCCCGCCAGCAGATAGAATTCCGCGGCGTTGGTGGTGAGGTGCTGCCTTCCCCATCGGTTTTCCGCCTTGATGAGGGAGGACTGCGCCCCGGATACTATGGCAGATGTCGCCGCCACTGCAAGCCCCAGGACAACCGTGGCTATCATGACCTCGGCCAATGTGAAGCAATGGACTTTGACGGTATTACGCATAGACAGATGATTTGGGCTTTGGTTTCAGTTAAATGCCCAATAAACGCAAAAAAACTAAATCTTGTTGTGAGGTCAAGCCGGATTTTTTACAAATTATAAACATAATGCAATCGTGCTTGATTTTCAATGGTGAGAATGGAAAAAACAAAGAATGCTGAATGCTGAATGCTGAATGTCCTGTCCGACTTGTCCGACCCGCCGCCACCCTCAACTTCTCTAACTTCTTCGCGCCCACTAAATTTACGGGGTGGAGGCTCCCTTACGGTTGGGTGGGCAAAGCCTTGTTTGCATCACTGAAAAATCGCGTTTTTTGGGAAAAT
>DBPZ01000076.1:47877-48016 GCA_002305655.1 Lentisphaeria bacterium UBA1407
GAGTACGGAAGTGTGAAAAATTCGCGTGGAACAAGAGTTGGGTTTTAGGTGGAAAAATCAATGTCGCAGAACTGCCCCGTCCGACTTGTCCGACTAGGAATGCGTCATTTTCAGTCGCTTGAACAACGACACCGTTTGA
>DBPZ01000099.1 GCA_002305655.1 Lentisphaeria bacterium UBA1407
CCCTCCATACCACCCAAGGTGCCCCGACCACCCAAGGTGCCCCGACCACCCAGGGTGCCCAACCCGTCCGACCCGTCCGACCCGTCCGACCCGTCCCAAAACCTCCACCGCCACAAAACCCACCGTCAAGTCCCATATCTCAGTCCTATGCCCCATAACCCCAAACTTCTCAAATCTCAGCGTCCTAGTTTCCGCTCTTGAATCTAGGAGTATATTACTCCGGAAGGCATTCGTTTCGGGCTTTCTTCGTGCAATCAAGGCATCAATCAACACTGGAGCAGACGATGAGTGGCGTATTCAACACGGACAAGCGGATCAGGCTGGGCATTTGGGGATTGGGTCGCGGCCAGTCCTTCATCCAGGCGGCGAATTTCCTAAATATCGACGTTGTCGCGGGGTGTGACATCTACGGTCCCATGCGCGAGCAATTCTTGCGGAACGTACCTGGTGCCTATTGCACAGACAACGAGGATGATTTCCTGGCGTATGACATGGACGCGGTTCTCATCGCCACGTTCCTTCCGGACCACTCGAAGCATATCATCAAGGCGTTGGAATCCGGCAAGCACGTGATGTGCGAAGTCACCCCATTCAGAACCCCGGCGGAGGGAGTCAGGGTCGTCGAAGCCGTAGAAAAATCCGGCAAGGTCTTCAACTTGCTTGAGAACTATCCTTTCAGCAAGGACAACATGTTCCTTCGGAAGCTGTGGCAGGACGGATTTTTCGGCGATTTCATGTACGGTGAATTCGAATATCTCCACGAAGGTCGCACATTGACCTATTCGTATCCCAATGGCAATCCGATGGAGCCTGGCTACATCGTCCACAACTGGCGTTCCAGCCTGAACTACCACTACTACTGCACACACTCGCTTGGCCCCGCGATGATCATCACCGGAACAAGACCTGTCTCCGTCTCCGCCATGTTCTGCGATGTCACAATCCCAGGATACCTGGAAGGAGCCAGGATCGCAACCGCATGCCCGTCGACGATCAAGATGGACAACGGAGGACTCGTCAGAAACATGCCCGGATCGACCACCAACGACTACCACACAGGCATGCGTATCTGGGGCACAAGGGCTAGCGCCGAAAAACTCCATGATGGACTCAGGATTAGAATCGGTGGCGGAGGAGGAGGACCCATCCTGCAAATGAAAACACAATGGCCCGAATTGGCGGAATGGGCGGACAAGGCAGGACACGGCGGAGGCGACTTCTGGGAACTCTACTACTTCGCACGAGAAGTCCTGACCGGCGAACCCGCACCATGGAGCATCTACCCCGCCTGCGACGTCACACTCCCGGGAATCCTCGCAATCAGAAGTGAAAACCTCGGAGGAATCCCAATCCAGATCCCAGACTTCAGAGACAAAAAACAACGGGAAGCCTTCAGAAACGATAACGGAGACGTCAAAGCCTTCGATCCTACAAAAATCTTCCCCGAAGGACATGACACCGCAATCACAAGCGACTTCTCAAAGACGATGATCCAGCTCTATCCAATGAACCAGTACGGAGGACTATATCTCCTCAACAGGGTCATGGACGGCATCAAAATCTATCCGCATATCGCCGACTCGGCAGGCAAAATCGCCATCCAGGACGCGGCCAGGAAACTCGTCGCCGACCTGCCGGAGATCGCAAAGACGATGGAAACAGCACTCAAGATCAAAAACGCATATCCCGATTCCATGCCGGGCAAGACCATCGCCAGAATCATTGATTTCTATGACATCGATGCTATCCTCAACTATGAAAACACAATCCAGAGGCTCAATCGCTGGCTGACGACACTCGTGTTTTAGCACCCCATTTCATACGCTTCGTTTCGATATGATTTCTTGCCATTTCCCTATTATACATTAGATTATAAGTTTTTAAAATTTTTGTTTTAGGAGTCGTTCAAAAATTAAGGCAACAGTTCCGGAATTGTTTTGAGCTGTTTTTCNNGTCCTGAAAGGAGCGTATGCGCATACGCGACTGACAGGAAGGGGGAAAGGCGGCCAAAAGAAACCGGAAGTGTAAACTTTATTTTTGAACGGCTCCTTAGGGATTTATGATCGAGGCAATCGATCATATCGAGGCGAATTGATGAAGACATGTCATGTCATCACGCGGATGATTGTCGGCGGCGCTCAGGGAAATACCTTGTTCACCTGTCGCGGTCACTTGGCATCCGGTCATCAGGTTACGTTGGTCACCGGACCTTCTCCTGGTCCTGAGGGCGAATTGCTGACACGCGACTGCCCAGAAGGCCTGCAGGTCGTCACCTTTCCGCAACTCGTGCGCGAACTCTCCCCTTTGAAGGATTGGCAAGCCTATTGCAAGCTCAAGGCATTCTTCAAAGCCGAGAACTTTGACGTCGTTCACACCCATGCTTCCAAGGCTGGCATCCTGGGACGTTGCGCCGCACGGGCCGCCAATGTCCCGTTGATCGTCCACACGGTACACGGGCAGGCTTTCCATCCGTACCAAAGCCAGCTGATCAACAAAGCATATATTCTGGCGGAACGGTTTGCCGCCAAGCGATGCGACAAGATCTTCGCCGTCGCCCAGGCGATGATCGACCAATGCGTCAACGCCAAGGTAGCTCCCAGGGAAAAGTACAAGGTCGTCTATTCGGGAATGGATCTGGATGCCTTTTTGAACACCAGGCCTGACGATGCCCTGAGGCAACAGCTTGGGATTCCTGAGGGTGCGCCGGTCATCGGCAAAATCGCCCGTCTTTTCGAACTCAAGGGACATGAGGATCTGATTGAGGCCGCGCCTCAAATTGTTGCCAAATTCCCCAATGCCAGGTTTTTGATTGTCGGTGACGGGATACTTCACGACCAGCTTGTTTCCCAAATCGAATCGCTTGGGCTTCGCGAAAACTTCATTTTCACGGGCCTTGTTTCACCCAGTGAGATTTGCCGTTACACGGCATTGATGGATGTTCTTGCCCACCTATCGTTGCGCGAGGGATTGCCCCGTGCCGTGGTCCAGGCGCTTGCCTCCGGGGTTCCCGTGGTCGCCTACCCGCTAGACGGCACCCCCGAGGTCGTCAAGCCCAACGTAAACGGCTTGCTTCCGCCGGTCCAGAATATCCAGGAGGTCGCAAACGCAATCTGCCAACTCCTCGACAATCCGGAAAAACGCCGGCAATGGGGCAAAAACGGGCAGGAACTGGTTCGGAATCTGTTTGATTGGCGCCAGATGGCCGACATCCTCGAACAAGAATACATCCTTGGACTGAAGCAAAAAAACGCATATAAATAATTCCAAAACCGTTCAGAAAGAAGGAAAATCATGACTACTCCATCAACGTATGATTTCGCTGTAATCGAACCTAAATGGCAAGATTACTGGAAGCAAAACAAAACGTTCAAGGCAATCGACTGCGACACGACTCGCGAAAAGCTTTATGTCCTTGACATGTTCCCATACCCCTCTGGCGCCGGTCTCCACGTAGGACACCCTGAAGGCTACACCGCAACGGATATCTGGTGCCGATTCAAGAGAATGAATGGTTACAACGTCCTCCATGCAATGGGATGGGACGCATTCGGCCTCCCTGCTGAACAGTATGCCGTCAGGACCGGAACACATCCGGCAGTCACCACCGCGAAAAACATACAAATCTTCAAAAGGCAGCTCGAAGCGTTCGGTTTCTCCTTTGATTGGGATCGGGAAATCAACACCACCGACCCCAACTACTATAAGTGGACACAATGGATCTTCGCCCAACTCTACAAGAAGGGACTGGCATACGAATCAAACGAACCCGTCAATTGGTGCCCCGAACTCGGCACCGTGCTTGCCAACGAAGAAGTGATCAACGGACGCTCAGAAGTCGGAAACTACCCCGTCATCAGAAAGCCAATCCGCCAGTGGGTCCTCAAAATCACCGAATATGCACAGGAACTCCTGGATGGCATCGACGACCTGGATTGGCCCGAAGGCACCAAGGAAATGCAGAAAAACTGGATTGGAAGATCCACAGGTGCCGAGGTTGACTTCAAGGTCGCCAATACGGACGAGACCATCCGAGTCTACACCACAAGACCTGACACCCTGTTCGGCGCGACCTATATGGTCCTCGCTCCCGAACACCCGCTCGTCGCAAAAATCACCACTTCAGACAGGGCGGACGCCGTACAGAAGTACATCGAGGTCACCCACACCAAATCCGACCTCGACCGTACCGAGACAAAGGACAAGACCGGCGAATTCACCGGTGCCTACGCCATCAATCCCGTCAACAACACGAAGATTCCGATCTGGATCTCCGACTACGTCCTGATCAGCTACGGAACCGGCGCGATCATGGCGGTTCCGGCACACGACACACGCGACTTCGAGTTCGCTAAAAAATTCAAACTCCCGATCATCTGCATCATGACGCCGGACCCCAAAGCTTGCGAAGCGGCAGGAGTCAACATCGACGAAGTGCTCGCGGGCAATGCCTGCTGGCCCGAAGACGGAATCCTGATGAACTCTTCGAACGAAGAAGTCTCCCTCAACGGACTCCATGTCGAAGACTCAAAGAAAGCGATTACCGAATGGCTCGAAAAAAAGGGAATCGGAACTCCGACCGTCAACTTCAAGCTCAGGGACTGGCTCTTCTCAAGGCAACGCTACTGGGGAGAACCTTTCCCGCTCATACACATGGAAGACGGCACCGTAAAGCTGGTCGATGAATCCGAACTCCCAGTCATACTCCCGGAACTGGAAAACTACAAGCCGACGGATGACGGCGAGCCGCCCCTGGCAAGGGCGACCGAATGGCTCAATGTCGTCGATCCTGAAACCGGCATGAAGGGCATCCGCGAAACCAACACGATGCCCCAGTGGGCCGGCTCCTGCTGGTACTACCTCAGGTACATCGACCCCCACAACAACGAGAAAGGATGGGATTCCGAAAAGGAAAAGTACTGGATGCCGGTTGACCTCTACGTCGGCGGCGCCGAACATGCAGTCCTCCACCTCCTCTACTCCAGGTTCTGGCACAAGGTCCTCTACGACTTGGGGTACGTCACACATCCAGAACCCTGGAAGCGGCTCATCCACCAGGGCATGATCCTCGGGCTCTCATACAAGGATCAACGTGGCGCACTCGTCCCCAACGACCTCGTCCAAGAAAAGGACGGAAAATACTTCCATAAGGAAACCGGCGAAGAATTGGCGCAACTCCCCGCGAAAATGTCGAAGTCGCTGAAAAACGTGGTGAATCCCGACGACATCATCAAGAAATACGGCGCCGATGCATTCCGCCTCTACGAGATGTTCATGGGACCGCTCCGTGAAGTCAAGCCATGGCAGACAGAAGGCGTCGAAGGTGTCTTCAGATTTCTCAATAAGGTCTGGAGGATGATCGTTAATACAGAAACCGGTGAACTTGTAGCAGAAATCTCTGACGATCCCATCACCAAGGACCAGGAACGACTGCTGCACCAAACCATCAAGAAACTCACAGAGGACATTGAAACCCTCGACTTCAATACCGCCATCTCCCAGTTGATGATCTTCGTCAACGAATTCAGCAAACTCCAAAAGCGCAACCGCAAAGCAATCGAGACGTTCGTACTCCTCCTCAGCCCAATAGCACCGCACATCGCTGAAGAACTCTGGCAACGACTCGGAAACGAAAATACACTCGCATACGAACCATGGCCAAAATTCGACGAGGAAAAGCTCAAGCTCGACCAAGTCGAAGTCCTCGTACAGGTCAACGGAAAGCCAAAAGCACGAATCCAAGTCCCGGCAGAAGCCGACAAGGATCAGCTCATCGAAATCGCCAAGCAAAACCCAAGCATCATGCCGCTCATTGACGGGAAAACCATCGTCAAGGAAATCGCCGTCCCCGGACGCCTCGTCAACATCGTAGTCAAATAATCACCTCACCAAAAATGTCTCGGATTACATTCGTAATTCTAGTTTCGTTGGCCTGCATGCTCGTCGCCCAAAATCAACTGTTGGACGACGAGACGTACCTTATCCAACGAAAATCATTCCCCTATACATACACAATCAGGGTGAAGACCAAAACCGACAATTCCGAGAAAATCCTCAATCCCGTCCGGTGGCTGCCCCTTTCGGAACTGATACCAGACGGATCGCTCGTCAAAAAAGGAGACGTGGTCGCAAAATTCAGCACCGAGCAATCACAGTACGAACTCGATACCCTCCTCCTGGAAGAGGCGGTCATTGACGCCAGGCTCGAACGAAGACTCGCCAATATCGACAACAAGGACATCGATATGATGGATCAGATGGGGTCGCTCGAGGACAGGCTCAATACTTTCAAAGCCAGACTCGATCGATTGCTCGCCGAACCCAACCCCGATGACGTCAGAATCGCTGAAGGACGACTCAGAATCGCGCAACTCAACCTCAGGGCGGCAGACAAGGACTTCAACAAGGCAAAAGACCGTTTCAACCGGGGAATGATCTCAAGGGCCGAACTGGACTCGGCAGACAAAACAAGGCAGGAAAACATAGTCAGGGCAAGGTTCGCCGAACGGGAAATGGAACTGACCAAAAATCCAGTCGAACTTCCGGACCAAATCAAAAGGACAAGGCTTGAAATTGACAACTGCAACCTGGAAATCGAGAAGCTAAAGTTCGAGATGGGGGAGCAGAAGAAGATCTCGGAGATCCAGCGGGTTGGCGCACAATCCCAGAAGAGACACAAGACCCGCGAATTGAAGGAAAAGCGCGAGGATATCGAGCACTCAACAGTCACAGCGCCGATTGACGGCTATGTCAGCCACAACCGCCTCAACAACGAAGAACTCGTCATAGGCGCAAGGATGTGGAACAACTTCGCCTTTATGGAAATCCCCGAATTGTCAACAATCGGCTTCCAAGGCGTCCTGCTCGAGGCTGTCAGAAAGCATTTCAACGAGGGCGACAAGGTCATCGTCCGCCTCAATGGAAAGCAAGACCAGCCGATAACTTGCTCGCTCAAGACGATTTCAACCTTGTCCCACGACCTGTCCGAAAAGGAGAATGCAGGTTGGAACCGAGATCAAAAGTTCGGCGTCAAGGTATTTGACGTGACGATTCAGAAGGACGAGGAAGCGCCCTGGCTTCGTCCCGGAATGGTTGGCGTCGCCGAACTGCACGCCGCCACCCCCCTGGAAGGACCGGCGCTCCCGCTCAAATTCGTCCGATTTGAAGAAGGCAAGAACTTCATCGCCTACAAAGGTGTTTTCACCGAGGTCGCAGGGACCTCCTTGGACGGATGGTTCGTGCTCGCAGACAATTCCTGGGACGGAAAAACCGTTTCCATACGCGGTGAATTCAAAGTGGCCGCAAAGACAGGAAACGAGGACGAACAAAGATTATCCGCTTCAGGGGAACTCGATCCCATCAACAAAACCGACATCGTCGTCCCGGACATCGGATGGTGGCCCTGGCCAAAAGTCACATGGCTCGTCCCGGAAGAAACCGTCGTCAAAAAAGGAGACGTGGTCGCCAAGCTCGACCCCAAGGAAAGGGAACGCCAAATCGAACGAATCGAAACAAACGTCGCCGCGCAACAGGCAACTGTCGATGAGACCGAAAAAAAAGTCGAACTGACAAGAATCAATGGTGAGTTCAAGCTTAAAATGGCTAAAAATACCCTCGAAATCGCCAAACTGACAGCTCGTGACACCCTCGAAATCGTCAGGCCACTGCCTATTTACAGGGCGGAAATGAACCGGGACCTGGCGAAAATCAGACTCGAGGACACACAACGAAAGGTCAAACGGGAAGAAGCCAAGGCGAACCCGACCATGTCGCCCGCGGAAATCAAAAAGCTCAAGCGCGACCTCAGGCGACATGAACTCAACCTCGAAAAGGCACAGCTGAATCTGGATAAAGAACTCGAAGGACCGACTGAAGTCAGGCGATCCAGGGCGCAACTGACACTCGACGAGGCGATTTCAACCTACGAGACAACCGTAAAAACAGTCCATTTTGACAATATCTCAATCAGGCGGGAATTCGAACGGGTCAAGAGTAACCTGGAGCGAACCCAAAGACGGCTCCAACGCAGAATCAAGCAACGGGACAACCATACGATTACCTCGCCTGCAGACGGGCTGATCTGCTACAACAAGGTCTATAACCAGGGTGCCATCACCAAGATCGCCGTCGGAAACACAGTCGGTCCTAGGTTCAACATTCTATCGATTCCCGACTTGTCCGAGATGGAGATCAAGGTCGAGGTTCCTGAGAAGTACTATCCTCAGATCAAGACTGGTCTTGAGGTTGAGGTTAGGATTCCGTCCTTGTCTGACGATCGTTTGCAGGGTCAGGTGACCAGCGTTGACCTGCTCTTCTCGAACAAGACCAAGAAAGACACCCAGATCGGTCTCTATTCCGCCAGGGAACCCTTGGGCGAGGTCATCTTCAATGTCCGCATCAGGATCAAGTCCGACGAGACTGAGCTTAAGCCTGGACTGATCGGCGAAGTCTACTTCCCATTTGCCAAATAACCGATTCTATGAAACTGAAATTCACACTCATAACCACGTTCCTCGGGGCTTGCGCACTGGCCGCTTTCCTATTTTGGAAATCACGTCAATCCGACGACGCACTAAAGTACGAAACCTACCAGGTCAAACCGATCACCGCTTCAAGGAGCATCCTCGCACGAGGCATCCTCCAATGCTCCGAAACAACACCTGCAATCGTCAAGACAAGAGGACGCATCACAGAACTCCTGCCACAAGGCACGCCCGTCAAAAAGGGAGATATCCTCTTCCAAATAGACGATTCATCAGCACGTGAGGAAATCGAAAACCAAGAATCCTCACTCCATACCACAGAACTCTCACTGGTCAGACTCAATACGCAACGAGACTTGGTCGAATTCCAAGAAACGCAAACCATCAACCTCAGAAAAGCACAGCTCGACCACGCAATTCTCGAGGAAAAAATGGAATTGACGGAACCGCTCCCGAGAGACAGAAGAATTATGGAAATCGAAGTGGAACTCGCCCAGCTTAACCTTGAAGAGGCACAGGACAACTACGACAGGGAACATAGGCTCTTCACGAAACAGTACATCAACGCATCGGCACTCGAACCCTTCGAACAAAGACTCGAAAACGCAAAGGCAACACTCGACGAGTTGCTGCTGCAAAACAAATTGAAAAAAAAGGGGCCGACAGACGAGCGCAAGGTCGAACTCAATATGGCAGTCAGAAGAGCGCGGGCCAACATGGAGCGAATGGAAAAAAGAAAGGAAAGAAGGGTCAACGACATCACGGCGCAAATCGAAGCCGAAGAACGAGAACTCAAAGTCATCAAGCACAGAATCGCATACTCCGAAAACGAAATCGCACAAGCGGCAGTCAAGGCAACCTCGGACGGGCTCTTCAAGGTCAGGACATACAGGGACTGGACTTCAGGCGGACTGATCAAGGAAATCAGCGTCGGCGAAGAGAAAAACCAGCAGGACGTCGTCGGAGACGTCATCGATCCAACCAGGATGGAGGTCAAACTCGTTGTCAACGAGGCCGACTACCACTACCTCAAGGAAGGCATGAAGGTCAAGCTGTCGATGCCAGCCATCGCGGAAAAGACCTTTGAAGGCACGCTGAAGCAATTGGGAGCAATCGGACGAGACAGGAACAGGGTCGATCCGACGGCGCTGGATTCTGGCGACTCCGAAATCTCCATGTTCAACGCGAACATCGCCTTTGACGGGCAGGGAGTGATCTTCCACCCAGGAATGTCGGCGCTGATCGAAATCATCATAGAGCAAAGCCAAGACCATATCCTCATCCCAAGGTCGGCAGTCAAGCAGGACGACAACGGACAATTCCAGGTCATCTTGACGGACCATTCCACAAAAACCGTTGAAGGAACCTACTTCAACGACATGTATTTTGCCATCCGCGAAGGGTTGGCTCAAGGAGATTACATCCTAGTACCAACCACCAACGGACTCCTCTGAAGATCAATGCAGATGCCACCATGAAATCAATTATCCACATATCAGGACTGGAACGACACTACAAAATGGGCGACCACATAGTCGCCGCGCTTGATGGTGTTGACCTGGAAGTCAATCCCGGGGATTTCCTGATGATCGTCGGCTCCTCCGGCTCCGGCAAATCCACCCTGATGCATTTGCTGGGCTTGCTGGACATTCCGACGGGCGGCGTGATGGAAATCAACTCCCAGTCGATGACCAATTGCAATGACGCAGCCCTTTCCTTCCTTAGAAACGAGCATATCGGCTTCGTTTTCCAGCAATTCAACCTGCTGAACGACCTGAACGTAATCGAAAACATCGGCCTTCCGCTCGTCTATCGCGGAGTCCCCAAAAACATCAGGCAGGCAAAGGCAAAGGAACTGGCAAGCAAGCTCGGACTGGGGAATCGACTCAGGCACCACCCCAAGGAACTCTCGGGAGGACAACTACAGAGAGTAGCCATCGCAAGAGCGCTGATCGCAGAACCGGACATCATCCTCGCTGACGAACCTACAGGCAACCTGGATTCGACGACATCAAAGGAAATCATGCAAATCCTGTATGACCTCAATCAACAAGGACATACAATTATCATGGTTACCCATGACCCCAAGCTCGCAAATACAGGAACACGCAAAATCACACTTTCGGACGGCAAAATCATCGAAGATTGCCCGGGACAACGCACGCCAAACCCAAATCCGATCATCCGCGAATCCAATGTCGCATCCAAAAAAACGCTCTCCCTGGTAGACCTCCTCAGGATCGGCGTCAAGGAAGGACTCCTTGCACATCAAATGCGTACCTTCCTGACCATGCTCGGAATCATCATTGGCGTATCTTCCGTCATCGCAATGTCAAGCTTCTCGCTGGGAAGCAAGCAAAAGCAAGCTGATCAAATCAGGGCATTGGGGGCGAACCTGGTGCGGATTGTCGACAAGCAATTCGAAACTGAACGCCTAGTTGACACTCGTGTCCGTGGATCGCTGGGCCTTAGCAGAAACGACCTCGCGGCCATCCGGGAAGGCATCCCGGAAATTGGAAAGGCCGCCTGCCTGCGCGAAATCAAGCTCAGCGTCCTCCATGAACACAACCAAATCAACGCGCGTGTCCTCGGCATCGAAGGCGACTACCTGGTGGTCAACAACCTCAGCCTCCAGGCAGGACGACCTTTCGACGAGGGAGACAAGATCCAAAGCAGCCCCTCCGTCATCCTAGGCGGCTCCATCGCCAAGACCATGCTCAGGCAAGCTATCGACACAGGTGCCCAAGCTGCCAAGGCCAAACCTAAAGACCTGGTAGGAACCGTTATCCTCCTTGGTGGAAGCCCATTCCGAGTCGTCGGAATCCTTGAAGACAAGCAAATCGACCTGGATGAACTCGAGGCAACCTCAATCTCTGACCCGAACAACGATATCCTGATCCCGTTGGAAACACTCCTCACCAGAACCTCCTTCCTCGACCTCAGGTCGGAATTGGACGAGATTCAATTGCAGCTCAAAACTGAAGACGACTTGGCTAGGGCCGGACGCGCAATCAAGGCTATTCTCGGGATGTCACATTCGGGCGTCGCCGACTATGACCTGGTCATCCCCATGGATCTTCTCAAGCAAAAGCAACAATCGCAACGCCTCTTGGACATCCTGACCATCTGCATTTCATCGATCTCCATCGTGGTCGGAGGCATTGGCATCATGAACATCATGCTGGCCTCCGTCACTGAACGCATCCGCGAAATCGGGATCAGACGTGCGGTCGGCGCAACCCGATTTGACATCATGCGCCAGTTCCTTTCCGAGGCAATGACCATTTCGGTCACCGGCGGAATCTTTGGTGTCATCCTAGCCGCCATCGTGGTCATCATCACCTGCCAACTCCTGGAACTGCCAATCGTATTTTCACTCACGCTGCTCCTCATCGCAGTCATCGCCTCTACCGCAACAGGACTCATATTCGGTATCTATCCCGCATACCAGGCAGCCAATAAAAACCCAGTCGAAGCACTCAGAGCCGAATGACGGCAACACATGCTACCATGAAAAAAAAACATATCCTCATCTCGATCCTGGCGTTTGTCGTCACCCTCAACGCGCAAGACAACGATATTCCAACATGGTCGTTGCAGCAATGCATCGACTATGCTCTTAAACATTCGCCATCGCTGGAAAGGCAAAAAATTTCCACGCGCTCGCAAAAGCTCCAGACCGTCATCGAGAAGGCGCGATTCGACTGGTCGGTATCAGCCTCGGATTCATACACGTTTGCCAAGCCGGAATCCAACGCCGCCAACATCACGCTCAATAAGGAATTCCAGAATGGATTCAATGTGAGAGCCGGACTCAACGCAAGCCATGTCAATAACTCGGACTTCACAGACACTGCCCTATCAATCCAAATCTCAAAGAAAATCCTAGGCGGTGGAAGCGCACTCGAAACAAAGTACAACTTGGAGGCAAGCCTCATCGATGAACTGATCCAACTCAACAACCTCAAACGCGCCGAGCGAAGACTCGTCCTCGACGTCACCCTCGCCTACTACACAATCATTCGCGCACAGCAATCGCTGACCGTCAAGGAACGAGCGCTCGAAAATGCCAAGCGAAACCTGCTGCTGACAAGAGAACGAGAAAAACCACTCGATATCCTGACGGCTGAACTCAGAATCCCAAACAACGAACTGCAAGTCAACTCCGCTATCAGATCTATCGCAAACGGAATCGATACACTCAAGGAAATCATCGGATACGATGTCGATAAACAACTCAATATCACTGGGCAGTTCGACTACCAGATCAAAGACGTCAACCCGCAAGACGACCTCGAATACGCAGAGGAAAACCTGGAGACTATCCTAAACAACAAACTCGAAAAAACAAAGCTCAAGTGGCTCCTCGAAATCAGGGACTCCAACACAATGCCAGACGTCGTGCTCTCAGCAACACATCGGCAACGCGGAGACGGGGACAACTACAACCTGAGCGGAGACGACGATCAAATCCTGGCGCTCTCATTCAATTGGACTATCGGAAGAAGAGCCGACCTCGCAAGACTTCAAATCGCACACAACAATGTCCAGAGAAACAATTCGGAATCCTACTCGCTCAAGCAGGAAATCACAGCAAACATCGGCAACTACAAACGCAGGCTGGACGAATACGCAAGGGCAGTCGAACTGCAGGAAAGACAATGCGAACTCCTCAAGAGACAAGAGGAACTCTACAAGGATAGATGGGAAAACGGCGAAATCGACATCCTCGAACTCGTACGTACACAAACCGATCTCGAAAACTCATACGTCGATCTAATCGGTTCTAAAATCAACTATCTGGAACTGCTCGCAAACTACCAGTTCCTCATCGGGAAATAACGGCTGCCGTTGCTGAAAACCCAGAAATTCCACCCCGCATCCCCTGCGTCAATTGGTGGATCGGCTCAAGTACGAGCACCCCGGGTGGCCGTACCTGTTTTTCCAGTCCTGGGCAAGTTGGGCTAAACACCCTTCCAGATCATCATCCCCGTGCACAAACCATGTCAATGGCATCAATACCCCAAAAACATTAGTGTATATTCGTGTCCATTCGTGGTTACCTAAAAATGCCTTGCTCATCATTGGTTCACTGCCTACGACATTGATCAAGGGAACTTCACACCGCAAACATGGTCGAAAATCAGTATGAAAAATTGAAAAAAGAGCACGCACAATTACAGTATTTCCTTGCAAAATGGCTTTGCCGAGCTGGATGGCAACTGGCTTTCGTTGATGCAACGGAAAATTACAGAAAACAATTTACATAACCAAGAAGGAGATGTGTACTAAGATGAAAAAATTAATTAAAAACAATGTGTTTTGGGTAGGAAAGACTGACTGGGAACTCCGGAAATTTCACGGAGACGAGTATTCTACGCATAGGGGATCAACTTACAACTCCTACTTGATCCAAGAGGAAAAGACAGTTTTGATCGATACCGTTTGGATGCCTTATGCAAAAGAATTCGTAGAAAACCTCGCCAAAGAAATTGATTTGAACAAAATCGACTACATCATTGCGAACCATGGCGAAGTTGATCACAGCGGTGCTTTGCCGGAACTGATGAAGCACATACCTAACACACCAATTTATTGTACGTCAAATGCAGTGAAATCGCTAAAGGGCCAGTATCATCAAGACTGGAATTTCCGAGTTGTCAAGACAGGGGATAAAATTGATATCGGCAACGGAAAAGAGCTTATATTTGTTGAAATGACCATGTTGCATTGGCCTGACAGCATGGCCGTTTATATGACTGGAGATAACATCTTGTTTAGCAATGATGCCTTCGGTCAACATTACGCTACGGAAAATCTGTTCAATGATCTAGTGGACCACTGTGAGCTTATGCAGGAGGCAATCAAGTATTTTGCCAACATATTGGCTCCCTATACTCCAATTTTGAGAAAAAAGCTTGACGAAATAATCGCATTAAATCTGACAATAGATATAATTGCGACCAGCCATGGCGCAATCTGGAGAGATGACCCTCTGCAAATCGTTAAAAAATATGTGGAGTGGGCAAATGATTACCAAGAAAATCAAATTACCATTGTCTACGATACAATGTGGAATGGAACAAAAGAGCTTGCCCATAGAATCGCTGAAGGAATAAGATCGGAAGCTCAAGAAGTCGTGGTAAAAGTATACAACATTGCAAAAAGTGATATAAACGACGTCCTTACAGAAGCGTTTAAATCAAAAACAGTGGTCGTGGGTTCCCCGACGGTAGGGAATGACATTCTCCATACTGTTGCTGCATTTATGCAATATACAAAATCGAAGAAGTTGAAAAACAAGAAGGCTGCAGCATTCGGATGCTATGGCTGGAGCGGCGAATCTGTTAAAATACTAAACAAGCAAATGCAGGATGCCGGGTTTGAAATCATTGGCGAAGGACTCCGAAACCTGTGGAATCCTGACGAAAACGCCAAAAAAGCTGCGATCGAATTCGGGAAAACAATCGCTAAAGCATAAAGGCTCCTTACTTCAGCTTGACCATCGAGACTGCGATGGGTGGAAGTAAAACCTGAATCTTGCCGTCGGACAACAGCTTGGCTGGCTCGCCAAACTCAAGGGCAATGCTTTGCCAAGCGTTGTTCCCAACGGTGATTGTCGCATCCGCAACCTTGTCTTGGCTGTTGGCCATCAGGAGATAGACGAAACCATCATGCTTCCAGGTGCGACATGGGACATGATCCGGTGCGCCTGATGGCTGTGGCGACTCTTCGACCGACAGCAGGATCTGCTCGCGCTTCTTGACTTCCGTGGCGACCTTGCACACCGCACCCCAGTACTTGTCGAAGTCGTGGATGGTATAGTCCCTGACATAGCAGTGGAATCCGTAGGCAATCAGCCCATTGGCTCCGCAGGCGATGTGCTGCCAGAAGATCGATTGCAATTCGTCATCAGTTGGAAATCGCCCTGCCTTGGGGTTGATGCCACCTCGTGCCCATCCCCAGTCGAATGCCTGTGGCACGTTCCACATCGGGCGGACTCCGAACATCGCTTCGTTGGCGCCGCGAGCATATCTGGTGACCTTGTCAATCGGCTCTCGCGGAATGGGGTATGGATCGACTCCCACAACGTCGCAGGTCGGGGTAAAAGGCCTCAAGTCAACGATGGAATCCTGGACAATCCATGTCGGGTGATCGGGATCGCATTCCTTGAAGACCTGATAGCTTTTCGCACGAAGTTTGGCCTCTGAAACCGGTGCTTCATCAGCAGTGTACCACCCCAGAAGTGCATGATGGTTCTTGTACTTGGCGATAGTTTCGCGGATCCTTTGGTGCGCTCTCTGGACCGCGTCGTCCCTTGCGCTTCTGATCTCGCCTCCTCCCGCCCATGTTGCTTGGCAAAATGCCATCAGTCCCCTTTCCTTGCACCAGTCGAGCACTTTTCCTTCCAACAATCCGCCATACGGCATCAGGCAGTTGAAGGGTCCTTTGGCGAAGGTGTCCAGGTCTTTTTCGGTAACTCTCCCAAAGTACATTCCAAGCGGGAAGAATGGCTTGCCATTGACGATGCATCTGTTATGGCGGTCGATCCAGACCTTGCGATCAGGGAGTTGATCTACCCGCATGACGGCGATGGTTGCGAACCCCAAGGCCTTGTCGCCTTCCAACAGGCTGCAGGTAACGTCATGCGTGCCTTTTGCAAGCGAGGCCACTGGAACGGTGAGCCTGGCTTCTCCTGGGGACGGAAGGGTTGCCTCCTGTGTGCTGGCAGTTCCATCGGGAGCAGCCCATGTGAAGACAGCCTTGAGATTCTTGGAATCCTTGGGCGGGTTGATGGATGCGAAGAAGGTGATATCCCCCTCGGCAACCGTGTCCCGATAGGCATTCGTGCAGACAAAGTCCACGGGTGGATGGATGACAGGCGAAACCCTGACCCTGTCAAAAAAGACCTTGCCCTTCGATTGCTCGGGAACCAACAGAAAAATCTTGAACTTCTTGGCTGCCGGCTTGATCGCTCGTGTGGCACGACCAATCTTGACCCAATTTGAGTTTTGACTGGTAACACCATCGAAATAGAGCATGTACACGCCTAGTTCCTTGCCGTTTTCGTCCTCGGTTTTGATGCCGATCTTAACCCCGCCGATGCGCTTGTCACAATGGTAGTTCTCTGTCCTGACCTCGACGGAGTAATCATACTCCATCCCCGTCTCCAACTGGATATACTGTGTCGTGTAGGACGCTTTAGCCGATGGCTCTTCGCTTTCCCATACAAGCCCGCCGTTGCCGTTGTGCCCAACGCCACGCTCCGCACGGAAGCCAGGTCCCAACTTCCACCCCTCAGCAAGCCCGTCCTGCGACTTTTCAAAGTCGGCATTCTGAATCTCAACGAAGTCAACGGCGCAGACGGATAGGCACAAGACCGCCAATAGCGAAATCATTTTGGGAACGAACAAGGAGGTATGCATTTTGAGACACCTAAATCAGTTATGTTGAAGTTGCTTTAATTTTCAATATAGCTATACACCTAATTATTACCAACCTTCGGATTTCCATCAGGTTCCCGCAGCAATGTTTCACCACAGCCTTCCGCCCCATAGTTCGTTGCGACAAAATACATTTTTTCACAATCAGGCAACAAGAGGCATGTCACACATGCATCTTGATTACGAAATGCGCAAAAAATTTCTGAGAATTTTAGCTCTGATTCAGAAAAAACGACTATCGACGATGCGTCTTATGCGAGTCGTCCGTTGTCGTCGCTATAGAACCTTGCCTCTTCGGCGGCTCGCGTTATATCACAGGAAGGATTTTGGAGATAGTCTTCCACTGTGATAACATGCGTCGGCGTCTGGGGAGGTTCTGGTCGGCAATCCTTAAACTCCCCTGAGACAGGCGGCTCGCCGAAAATAAGCCGCTTCAACGCAACCAGCCAGCGTTGCGAAGCCAAGACAATCCGAAGACGTTGCTTAAATTCCTTTTGGCCAAAATGCGGGTTGCTACGGAACAGGTACGAAAGCTGAGAGAAGAATCCGCCTTCTATCGCATCAAGGGCTGCCAAATGCCCTTGCTCCTCCTCCTTTAGGCAGGACAGCAGCCATTTCTGTCGCTTTCGGAGACGATCCTCAAATGGAACCTCCTGACGTGCCGCCAGATAATCCAGGTCGTTAAGCCGCAATCGCATGATGTCCTGGAAGATGCGATTGACCCGAAGAAAGTATTGGCGGACGGCAAGGGCGCTGTCCCGCCTAAGTCCCGTAAAACTATGTCCGTCAATTCGGTACTTTATCCCGATGTCGGATGTCTTGATTGCCTGTCCCCCAAGGAAAAATACTCGAGGATAGAGGATGTTGTCTTCAACCCCAGTGCCTTTGGGTATGGGCGGAAAACGAGCGAAGACGTCCCGATGCCAAGCAAGAGCGGCACCGACAGCGATGGGTTTCTCGCCACACATGTAACCTTGGCTGACGCCATTGCCGTCGATGACCTGATAGTTGGTTGCGATGACGCGTGCGTCAGGGTATTCTTGAATGGCCTTTGCGACCATCTTGCAGCGTTGCGGCATAAAGATATCGTCTCCTGCCGCCATGAAGAGCCATTGCCCCGAGGACAACTCGTAGGCTTGCTGGAAATTGGCTCCTATGCCAAGGTTTTCCGGATTCCTGTGGAGGATGATTGTGTGGGGACCCTGGTAGTCTTTTGCGAACTTTTCGGCAAGTTCGAACGTCTTGTCCTTGGAGGTATCGTCACAGATGATGATTTCCAGGTCGTGATAATCCTGGGCGACGGCGCTTTGAAGGGCTTCCAGGATATAGTTCTCCTGGTTGTATGTAATCATCAGGAAGGAAAATCGCATTAGCGTAAGTCCTATTATTTATCAGAGCCATCACAACCATTTGCCAAAACGTCGATTCACGACATCATAACTGAAACCTTCCAGGCATCCACAGGAGATGCAATGAATCAGCAAAGAAATACTATGTCCGCGCTCATAAAGATTGCAAGCCAAAGACAGAACAGGATTATGACTTTGAACATGCACTCTTTAATCGTGAACTTTGCATCAATAAGCCTACAAATGATCTTCGACTATTGCGTCAAACAGGAACCCGTTTTTGATGTGAAAGCCCTAAAAAACTTAAAAACTCGAAAGCTGGTTGATATCAAAATCCCAAATTTGTGATAACATAACCAAAATGACGATAACAAAGGACAAATTCGCAAAGAGATCAAAGTCTTCTTTGATTTAGAAAAAGGAGCAAGGACGATGAATCGTTGGAAGATAACGGATAAAGGAATCGAGTGGGACGTGGCTTCAGGCGGGTCGCTGCCCCATCGGGACCATCTGGAATGCAGCGGCGAACTAGCATCGCTGATCTTGACCTATGGCGTTGCCGAAGATGGAAGCCTGACACTCGTGCAACATCCAGTGTTTCCACAACTGCGAACGATACCCGACAACACACACGGTTCATTCCAGCTGGATCTTAAGCTGGAGGACTTGCCGCAATTGACCATCGGTGGCGAAGTGCTGGTGGAAGAGCCGACAAGTTTCTCATGGGACGGAATGCTGACCATCCGAAGCAGGGTTCGTGGCCATGAAGGGATGGAGGTTGAGCGCGTGGTGAGTCCGTCGGTGGATGCGATGGGCTTTGTCAACCAGCTGGTCATCTACGGCATCGGCGATACGGAACTGGGGATTCGCGGAAACGACAGAGTACATGTTGGTCGCGGTGCCCGTGGCGTGTATCTGGTGGAATGCAGCTTAAGCGAGGTTCCCCGCCATGTTCGTGAAGATTGGGACTACTGCGTGTTTTCCCTTTCGGTGACCGCTCGGATTGCAAATGATTCTCGCGTAACTTTATCTGCATGGGTTGAAATCATGAAGCGCATGGCACGCGTGGATGAAATGACGGCGCCGTTGCAATTGAACACGGGTGATGCCGTGGTCGATACCGCCTTCCGGCTGGCGAAGTTGCGTGCCTGCGAAAGCATTTTCCGAACTCGAGGCGGTCTGATGCACAGTCCCGGTGGTGGTTCGTACTACGCCGCAACTTGGTGCAACGATCAGGTCGAGTACGCAGGCCCCTGGTTTGCCTGGACCAATGACCGACTGGCCATGGAAGCTTCGCAGAACGCCTACGAGCACTATATGCCGTTCATGGGGCCGAACTACCATCGGATTCCTTCTTCGGTAATTTCCGAGGGGACGGACATTTGGGAAGGTGCTGGCGATCGCGGTGATGCCGCCATGTATGCCTATGGAGCAAGCCTGTTTGCGCTGGTATCAGGCGATCGAGAACGTGCATGGAAACTGTGGCCGGGAATCCAATGGACGCTGGAATATTGCCGTCGCAAGCTTAATGTTGTCGGGGTTGTGGAGTCGGATTCCGACGAGTTGGAGGGTCGATTTCCCTCCGGAAGCGCCAACTTGTGCACATCGTCATTGTACTACGGCGGTTTGCGCCAAGCGTCCTGCTTGGCAGTTGATCTTGGCTTGACCCCGGTTGCAGAGGAATATGGACACCAAGCGGATGAATTGCGCCGATCAATAGAGTCGTATTTCGGCTGGGAATTGCACGGCTTCAAGACCTATCGCTACTACGAGGGCAACACCAAGCTGCGCTCTTGGATCGGCATCCCGCTCTGCATGGGGATTTTCGACCGGACTGAAGACACGATTGCAGCGATGTATTCGCCGCACCTATGGTTCCATGACGGCATGCTGTCCCAGGAAGGCGAGAAAACCTATTGGGACAGGAGCCTTCTGTACGGACTTCGGGGCGCCTTTGCCGCAGGAGAAACCAAGATGACCTTCGAGAAACTGCGAACCTATTCTGAGCATCGCCTTTTGGGCGACCATGTCCCCTACCCCTTCGAGGCATGGCCCGAGGGTGCCAAACGACACTTGTCTGCGGAAAGCGCCCTGTATTGCCGCATAATAACGGAAGGAATCTTCGGTCTGCGACCCCTTTCGCTCAATTCACTCGAGGTGCGTCCCCACCTGCCCGATGGGATCGACCATATGTCCCTAAAGGACATCCGCGCCTTCGGACGACGATTTGACATCCTGGTTGACCGCAACGCCGTCATTGTGTCCGATGGCGACAGACGCTTTGTTCTCCCCGCCAATGGCGGTACCGTTGCTTGGTAGCTTTTCGTCCGAAGATTGGGAGGATGACTTTTCTGGGGAAACTTTTACTTGTCAACTTGAAAAGAACCATCCCATCAACATTTTATAAGCATTTGCTTATATGTAAATGTATTTAACGAGGACAAGCCAATGAACGCGCCAGAATACACAAGCCTACAAAAGAAAAAGTTAAGAGAAGTTATTTTTGGACTTGAAGACGACTTGCAACTTGCCAGGATGGCTGAGATTTTCCAATGTTTCGCCGACCCTACCCGCCTGAAAATCATCAATTCGCTGTTGATATCGGAGCTGTGCGTCTATGATCTGACCGTGGTTTTGCAGATGTCCCAGCCTGCAGTATCGCACCATCTCAAGCATCTTCGCCAAATTCGCCTGGTCAAGACTCGCCGCAAGGGGCAATCCATATTGTATTCACTTGACGACGATCACATTCGCCAGCTCTTTGACATTTGCAGAACCCATTTGGACGAAACCGATGAAAGCGATCATTCACAGTATTTTCCCGGGAGACAACCATGAGTCGCCGCCATCACGAAGGCCACAACCACCATCATCACGGGTACAACGCCGAAATCAGCAAACGATTTGTCATAGCAATTGCCATAAATCTGATCTATGTCATTGCTGAGTTCTATCTTGGATATCGTTATGATTCTGTTGGCCTGCTCGCGGACGCAGGGCATAATTTGAGCGATATCTTCGGGATGGGGATTTCACTTGTTGCTTTTCTGATGCTGAAGAAATCCTCAAGCGAAACATTTACATACGGTTTCCAGAAAGCGACTGTTTTGGTGTCCTTCTTGAACTCAATCTTTTTGATTGCTGCAATAGGGCTGATCATCTATGAGAGCATTGAAAAGTTTGCAGTTGGCAGCGTTGCTTCCGGCGGGGCAATCATGGTCACTGCCGGCATTGGGATAGTCATCAACGGGATGACTGTGGTCTTGCTGTCTGCCGGCAAGGAACGTGATATCAACATAAAGAGCGCCTATTTGCATATGCTGGCAGACACCTTGGTATCGGTTGGCGTAGTAGCCTCAGGCGGGTTGATCATGTTGACCAATATGTATTGGATAGATCCCGTGGTCGGGCTGATCATTGCCGGAATCATTATTTATTCATCCTGGGAATTGTTTCGCGACAGCTTTGTCCTCGTCCTTGATGGTGTGCCTAACGGAATCGATGTCAAGCATTTGCATAATGAGCTACTGGATATACCCAATGTCGATGGCGTTCATCACATCCATATCTGGCCCTTAAGCACCACTGAAAATGCCTTGACGGGACACGTAGTTCTCAGGGATATCGCCTTGATCGACGACACAAAAGACAAGATCAAAGATTTCCTGAAGCAACACAATATCCAACATAGCACTCTTGAGTTCGAGTCGATTCACTACAGCTGTGCAGAATCCTGCTGAAAAAGGAGCAGCAGCATTTCGGGCGAGAGGTGGGATGATAGTCCATTTGACAAATCACGCTATAAGTTATGCAAATGCGACGTTCAGGTTCCTTCTCTTCCTGTATAAACAATTGCATTGATGATATTCTTTGTCGATTATCCTCCAAACATGTTTGTGTTACACAGGATAGATAACATATTAACAATATGGAATCGGACAAACAGGCAGGAGCAAAATCAATGGCAAGAAACGTTTCTGACCAACACGGCAGGGCATTTGAATACGCAATCACCCTTGTTCTCAGTAAGCGAGACGGGGCTACACTTACTCAACGCGCTCAAGATGATCAAGCTAGAGACAAAGCACGTTTCGATCAACTACCTCAAAATCTTTCAACACATTTTATGTCAGGGGCAAGATGTGTTGCAAATCATATTCACGTTCTTTTGCCTCCTGGCACGCAAACAAATAGCATGGAGATCGATCGCCTCCCGGATGTTGCGGGAACGGCAAGAAGCGAAAGAAATGTCTCTGATATTAGCTTGAAATTTCCAAACCACGTTCATCTGAACCTATCAATTAAGAACAATCACCTTGCCCTCAAACATCAAAGACCATCTTCACTGATGCAACAGCTTGGTCATCCTAAAGGTAGCCCTGAAGATAATGCATACAGAAAAAAACTTCGAGACATTTATGGCATTTTTTATAGGGAAGCTAAGCGTCTTTCCTCTAAAGCAATCAACTTCCGAGATTTGACAGAAATCCAACCTGATTTCATTGACAAAGTACTATATGCACCAGTTTGTGGTCATGTTTGCCAAACTTTGACCCGTGAATTACAGATTCCACAGAAATGCAAGCAATTCTTTTCTTTCCTGATTGGCAAAGCTGACTTTTCAAAAATTGTTCTGCGCCGCAAGAAGATTGAGGTGACGAGGTTTTCTGCAATTCAGCCACCAACTCAATGCAAGGTAATACAACCAGACAATTCACATATCAACCTTGATTTCGACAATGGCTGGATCATCTCGTTACGCTTGCATACAGCTGCTTCCTCAATGGGGAAAACTACGCCTAGCCTTAAGTTTGTGATACACAGGGGATAGAAATTCCGCTACCAACTGAAATCTGGACGCTTTAGGATTTAGCAAAATAAGCTTTAATCGCACTTGCCAGGTGATAGGCGAATCTCACGGGCACGGCATTGCCAATCATCTTGTAGCCGTATGGGACGCTATCGTAGATGAATTCGAAATCATCGGGAAAAGTCTGAATCCGCGCACACTCACGAACCGAGAGCCTGCGGTACTCTTCAAAAGGCGCTGTAAACTCCCAGTGTTCTGCATCAATTTTCCTCATTGGCGGGCAGCTCGGATGAAGGGGAGCCTGACGACCGCTAGCCTGAATTGTAAAGGATGGTTCATTCCAGTCCCGTTTCCTATTCCTAGACATGTATATTGGCGAAAACCCACCAATCATATGCTCGTGATTCAGAATTGAAAGTTTGGAATTACCATATTGCTTCTCCAAGGCTGGAGTTGATACCGGCAAGTCGCCTATGGCATCCCTTAGTGTCTTGATCGGCTCATATTTCGTCGGGAACAGACAACAAGTGTTATCTTCGTTTGAGGTCACGATTTCCGGGAAGGCAAAGTTACCACGCTTGAGGTAATCCTTGTTTATGCCCACGATGATAACGCGTAGCCTGTCTTGCGGCACCTCATAATTCACTGCGTTGAACAACTGAGCGTATATGACATATCCCAACTCAGCAAACTTGCTTTTGATACCCTCAAAGGTTGCGCCGAACTTTTGGGAAACAATGCCACTGACATTCTCAGCAAGGAAGAACTTTGGCTTGATTGCCGATACTAGGCGAATGTAGTCATAGAACAATTGCCCACGGGGATCTTCCAGTCCTCGCATTGCCCCGCCTAGGCTCCAGCTTTGGCATGGAGGGCCACCAATCATCCCATCAATGCCAGAACCAATGTCTTCTGGTTTGATATCGGTAATCGACCTTTCGTCCAGATGAGTCTTGGGATGATTTCTCCGATATGTTGCCCAAATCCCCTTGTCGAACTCATTTGCCCATACGACATCGAACCCAGCCTGTTCAAAGCCGAGATCCAATCCACCTGCTCCCGCAAAGAAGGAGGCAATTCGCATTTTTGAGTTCTTAGGCATTGTTCAACTGTTTCTTGAGTTCCTTTGCCAGTTCATAGGCAAAATTCACTGCTACGGCATTACCGATCATCTTGTAGCCCGCGAGCAATGAATCGTACTTGAAAATGAAATCATCGGGGAATGTTTGGACACGGGCGCATTCCCGAACTGTCAGCCGCCTATACAAGGATTCCTTGCCAGGTTCGAAAATGTGCCTGTTCGGTCCAACCTTGGGCATAACAGGCGCCTGGGGATGAATAGGAGCGTGCCGTCCACCCGCTTGAATGGTGAACGACTGCTCATCCCAAGTTCTGACACGATTCCGCGACATGAATATAGTTGAGAATCCGCCAGTAAGGTATTCGTGGTTTGGGACTTTGCATTTGTCGCCATTGGTTTTGTTTTTCGTCAAGGCAGGCATCGCCGAATCCTCCAAGTCGCCAATTGCCTCTCGCAAGGTTATTTTTTTCTTCGATGGCTTCGGGAATTGGAAGTTAATCCCCAGGTCACTTCTGATTCCCACGTAGATAACCCGCTTACGGTCTTCCGGTACATTGTAGTCAGCTGCATTCAACAAGTCCACCGAAAGGGTATAGCCAGATTCCATGAACATTTGCTTTATGTTCTTTACTGCTTGCGCATGCCGCTTTGACAGCATTCCGGACACATTCTCGGCAAGGAAGAACCTCGGTTTCTTGTCACGCAAAAGCCTAATGAACTCGTAGAACAGCTGCCCCCTTGGGTCTTCAATACCCCTTAAGGCACCTGCTTCACTCCAGCTTTGGCAGGGCGGTCCACCAATGATTCCGTCGCAGTCAGGCACTTCCGAGGAAAGAATCTGACGAATGTCCCGATGATCCAAGAAGGTATTCTTGTGGTTAATTTCATATGTTTCCCAGATTTCCTTGTCGAACTCATTCGCCCAGGGAATATCAAATCCTGCACGCTCAAATCCTAAATCGAGTCCTCCACATCCAGAGAATAGCGACACTAATTTCAATTTGCTCATCCTGTCCTTATTTTTCGCAAGCGCGCAATGGGGCGCGACAAATTTTATACTCTATCATCGATGTTATAATCTAAGTCATTTTAGGCTTGTTTCAACCTTGCGAGCCGTCGATTCCATGCTCGATTGGCTTCCAATGATGAGAGCTTGCCTACGCCATCCTCGCCCCATTTTTCCTTCCATTCCAGCACCCCCCCAGAAAATTCTCGCGCACTTTTCAATGGGCTTAAGCCAGTCGCCTTCCCAGCTCACATTCCCGGAGAACGATTGCAAGCCAACCTTGTTCCCAGGTAAAGCTATCCATCAGTTCTTTTTGTTTTCAGTTTTTTTCAGGATATAGGTTTCGCCTATGTCCTGCCAACGGGGAATATCCAGTTTCTTTCCATAGAATTTGAAGTAGCTGTCAAGGAAGGTGCTTCTCCATGTGCCTGCGGTTTCATGCGTTTTCGGGTTCTGGTAGACCGTTTCCTCAAGGGCGGAGAGGAAATGTTCAAGGCAGGTGAAAATCGGGTAAACTTGATTTGCCTTGGAATACCATACTCCTGGGCGTATCTTGTGAACCACATTGGCCTTAACCTGAAGATTAAGCGGCCATTTTCTCATGCGCCGTGTAATCTGCCAGACTTTCTTCAGCCACATGTCCTTTATCGTCACAACGCCGTCACCGCTCATGTCATAGCCAAAGATCAGGTAATCCACATCAAGCATATATGGCTTTTTAATGACCTCTTCCGCGTACATACGGAAATCGGCAATGTCAAAGCCAGGGGAAGCGTTCCTGTTGAATGCCTTTACCTCCAAGAGGTTGCATGTCTTGTCATCAGGCGTCAAAAAGAAATCGGGCGGCATCTGCGAGTTCTCGTTTGTGGAGTATTTGACACCGCGCTTGCCAAGCCAACCCTGTAGCCACTCCTGCATAATGTTCCCGACGACATCCTTCTGCTTCACAACAATGTCAACATCGCCAAGGTAAAACTTGATTTGCCCTTTGAGGTCAAAAATATGTTCAGTCTTCAATGCGTCATAGACACCTTGTGCGGTAAGCATTTTCATTTCCCATTTTCCTTTTTGTAGATATCCAAAACGCGTTCTGAAACACTGGCAATCACAGGAACCACAACAGTGTTGCCAAGAAGGTCATATCCCTGCTTGCGTTCTATGTCAAACTTGAAATCATCCGGAAAGCCAAACAGGCGCAGTCCTTCTCGAAGGGACAGGGTTCTGAGACCATTGTTGTCCACTACAAACAGACGCTCCATATCCATTGCCACGAGGGTAGGCGCAATTTCTTTCGGTGATAGGATCTTGCTTATTTCGAATGACATTTTACCAGCGACAATGTTGTATCCCAATGGAAGCGTCTCGTCCTGCACTCGCACGTTGCCAACCTTTTTCTTTGGATGCTCCAGCTTTACGTATTTCTTGGCCTCCAGATCATCAAGCATTTCCTGAAGGTCGGGCGCATCATAGAATGTCCTTATCTGCTGAATAGTCAGCGGCATACCATCCATCCAGTCGATTCCAAACTCTTTTGCCCAGATTTTTTTCCTTCTTTCCTTCAGCATCATGGAAAGCAGTTTTTTCTGTTCTTTGCTCACCGGTCCCTTGTGTTCTATGTCCCAGCTATGGATGTTATTTTCTCCTCCGCGCTTGTCTTTGATGGACTTGCCATAAAGCTCATCAATGGAGTAGTGCGCAAGAATTTTGCGTATGAATGGACTGTCCATTGTTGGAAGCCCTTTTTCCAGGATGCTGGAAAGCGTTTTGACGGTCTTGGGAAAGCCTTCAAGATTAGGTTTTTCCCTTTTTGTCCCAACTATGTAAATTCGCTTGCGATCCTGCGGAACACCAAAGTGCTTTGCATTGAGTACGCGCCATGCTACCTTGTAGTTCAAGGCCTCCAGATGCTGAAGGATTGTGGAAAGGGTTCTCCCTATCGAGTCCGTGGATTTTTCCTTGTCATGGTTTACAAGCCCCTCAACATTTTCAAGGACAAAGCCATACGGCTGCTTTTCCTCCAGAATTCTCTCCACTTCAAAGAAGAGAGTGCCCCGCGTGTCCTGAAACCCCAAGCGTTTGCCGGCGTAAGAAAACGCCTGGCATGGGAAGCCGGCCAGCAGGAAATCAAAGTCGGGAATACATGCGGAATCTATTTTGGTGATATCGCCAAAAATTTCCTCATCAGGATGATTTTGCTGTAGAATCCTTACGGCGTGCGGCTTGATTTCGGAAGTGAACACGCATTGCGCCTCCAGCCCTGAATTACGGCACGCAATCTCAAAGCCACGCCTAATGCCTCCTATTCCCGCAAACAAATCGATGAACTTCAGCTTTGAACGGTCAGCGTTCAAGTCGGTATAGTCCGGCTGGAATAGAGAGTATTCGTACTTGCCCTCCCTTACTACCAATCCAGTATGATCGCCGGCCTCGTATTTCATCTCCATTATGTCTTCTGGTCGGCAACCAAGAGTATTGCATATTTTAAGAATGAGGTCTGTTGTGACATTCTCGTCATGCCCCAGTTTTGCAACAGTCCTGGAGCTGATACCGGCCATTTTTCTCAAGTCATTTTTCTTCAAATCAAGGTCTATGAGCCGCTTCCAAAGCTTTTTGTATGTAAACTTCACAATTGTCTCCTTAAGTTAGTGTCTTTCATGTCGCACACTACAAATATAAAGCAAAATCCCAAAAAACCGAATCGGCTTGTTTACATTTGTAAATTATTTCTTTCCCAAGCCATTTTAATTTTCAAGGCTGGTTGAGTCCGCCAGAATCATTCCTGAGAAAGGGAAGTAGGACTACCGCTTGCCATCCGGCACTGGTTGCGCTTATGGAGAGAATTGGACATGTATCTATATTGGTCAAATTCCTCCCCGAGTTCAAGGCAGTTGTGGCCTCTGCCCAGCAGGCATTTCCAATGTGCTTCGGCCGGCAGGTCGAAATCAAGACCGGTTTCGGCTCGCGATCGCCCCAAGAAGAAGCCGGTATCTACATTATTATTGGCTGGTCAGCCCAAGCCGACATCATTTCCGCGAATATCATTGCATCTGACCATTTCCACTGGGCGAGCATCACGATAGGATACGTGCTTTTGAACCTGCTCGACCAGTTGCCCATCACCCGCTCCGATTGCTTCTGGGCACATCGAACACGCCCATGAAGAAATCCTTGGTCAGGGTCATTTGATGCTGGGTTTCTTTATCCTGGTTGCCAAGTTCACCATCTGGTTCTTCTGGCGACCCCATGATGAAGATTCCGGCCTAAAATTTTGCGCATCATCAGCTTCGTGGTCCTGTACTCGTCCATCCAGCCACCTGTTGGCAGGGCAAAAAAGATAGCTAACCGGATTGGTTGCGGCTTCCGGTCCGGAGATTCCATTGCCCAACGGCGCCGCATGAATTTATGGTTAGAAGTCGTTCACAAATTAAGGCAACAGTTCCGGATTTGTTTTGAGCCGGTTTTTCCCTGTCCTGAAAGTCGCGTATGCGCATATGCGACTGACAGGACGGGGGAAAGGCGGCCGAAAGAAACCGGAAATGTAAACTTTATTTTTTAACGGCTTCTTAGGGCTCCGGTCCGGTACATACACCCATTGGAGTGCCGTAAACCTCAACCTGACAGCTGTTCTTGGAGTAGAGCCAGTAGGCGCTCCCTCCTACCAGGTCATTAGGCGTCACATAGCAGCCACTCTCCTTGTCAAAGCCGAAAATCGTAAAGTTATTTCACAGCCATCCCATAGGAAA
>DBPZ01000072.1 GCA_002305655.1 Lentisphaeria bacterium UBA1407
AGTTCCTTGTCGTCGGGCAAGTTTGTTTTGGGGGCGACGAGGATATCGGAGTCGATATGCATTGCCTCAAACCTGTAGGATCCGTCCTCGTTCTTCTGGATTCCTCCGAACAGCGACTTTAGGTCTTTGCGCCCCTCGACTTGGATGTCCGCCACCGCCTTGTCCGGTCCGTCTGCGACGACGACTACGACGACCTTTCCGTCCTTCTTGAATGCCCTGGCGGAAATAGTCGCCCCGGATATCTGTCGGACGGAGAGTTTTGGTGGTTCTTCCTGGCTGAGGATAAACGGGGTCAATGCTTTCAGTAGCGTTGCCGTTCTGGCAATCCTTGCCCATTGCTCTCCGGAATGTCCTGGATCCTTGTCCTCCGAGTAGTACATCACATGATGATACGAGTAGAAGAAGTACGCCTTTGCCCCGCAAACGGTACCCATCAGGACCATTGAGCGGATTTCGCGATCTGTTGGATATCGGAATGGAAGCACGCCGGTGCTTGCCGCCCAGGCGAACACCTGCGGAACCCAGACTGGAATCGAACCTGTCTCGTTGACGCGCTCCAGGAAGATTCTGCAAAGCCTTTGATCCTGACGAGCACCAGTCCTTGTGGCCGGACCGACGGGATACACGTCTGTCATCAGGCAGTCTCCTGTCCTCGCGAAGGGGTAGTAGTCATTGAAGTGGCAGGTGAGCGTCATGGTCGGATGCCAGGGGTCTTCTCTTGAGATTAATTCCCTAAGTGATTGGATTTGTGGAATTTGCGATACTGGGTTCTCGTCGCTGACATACCAGCCAAGGAGATTTGGCTCATTTTTGAGCGTATTGACGATGTATCGCGTGACATTGTCCAATCCCGTGACATCATCCAGCTTGTCTGTATATCGCCCCTGTCCCTTCAGGCTTGGGATTTGGTACTTGATTGCATAGAGATAGTCCAGTCCGTTCTTGTCCATTTCGCGGACTGACGCGAGTATGGATTCCTTGAAGGTTCCAAGTTTTCCGTGGTAGAGGAGATTCTGCCCGATTCCCTGGACGGTATTGAATCCTGCCGCGCGGACACGTTTGAAAATGTCCCTGTCATGTGGGCGGATTATTCCCAAAAAGATACCGATCGGGAGGTGGCGTTGGCCATCCTTGAGGAATGTGCCGTCTTTGTCAAACGTGATCTGACCCTTTCGCGTTGGCACGGAACGGACGATAAATCCGTCGTCGCTCCTTGCGAGAATCGTCTTCAGCTTGGTGTCCAGGAGCGTTGCTTTGAGCCGGATTTCACCCGCGTTCATCCCGACAAGGGAGCCTTCTGCGAAGCCGTCCTTGACCGGCAGAAGAAGCTTCTTTCCCGTGCCTTCGACCAGCAGTCGGCAATCTTCTTCCTTTGAACCTGTTGGAACAAGAACCCTGTACCGGAAATTCCCGTCTTTCGCCCAGGTCATCATCTTCGGGTACATAGGATAGGCGATGGAGGCGGAGAGTGCGGAGGGTTCGATGGTCACGTTTTCGTACCAAACCTTGCCAATCCTGTCCGTCCTGATGAGCAAGTGGACGATGACTTCCTCGTCGCAGTCTTCGGGTATTGAGAATTCAAGTTTCTTTGTGAACCAGTCTTCCCGGGAGTGCGGGTTTGTGGTCGCCGTGAAGGAGCCGCTGACAACTTTTCCACCTCTTTGGTATCTCACGCAAAAACATTCCTCAACCGTAAGTTGCGGGTTGTATTCCATTTGTGTCCGATAGGTGACCGAAAGCGTGTAGACGACTCCTTTTGAAAGCCGGAAAGGCTTCTTGGCGAAAGGGCTGGTCTTGGGTTGGGTTCGTTCTCCCAGTAGCGCCCCGGTTCCGTTGATCCCTTCTTTTTCAACCCATTTGAAGTGCTCTGACATCTCCCAACCTTCTGGACGATAATCAAAGTTCTCCACGATCGGCTTTGCGGAACGGACTTCACGCAACCTATCGGAATACTCCGCCAAATTTGGGAGTGGTTCAGCAAGTGAAATGCAGGCGAATAGGGCAACAAAGACACAAGAAAATCTGAAATCCATTATGACATCTCCATAGTCTTGGTTGTAGGTGAACCAACTTGTTTCAAAAGTGTTTTAGAGTAGTTCCTCGATACTATTTTTCAAGGATTGATGTTGAGTCCAGGAGCTTTTAAGCAGAAAACCAATTCTCAAATTTTCACGGTTTCGTACTCAGAAACCATGTGACATGCCTTATTTTGGCTGGATTTCTGGAAGGGGGCAGGGTTGGTTGACAATCTGTGCACGTCTCCTAAATTATTTGATTGATCGGAGGAAGAGGTGAAATCTCGGGAATCTTCGTCGATTCGAGGCTTTTTCATCACAACTCAACTCAAGGAACGCATATGAAACATCTAACTATTCTTGCGGCGTTGCTACTTACGGCATCGCAACTTCACTCGCAACAGCAACTGCCCAAATGGGATTTTGAAGATGGTCTTCAGGGGTGGACACCCAATGGAGCCATCGAGGATCTCAGGGTAGAAAACGGGATTCTCAAGGGGAAGGTCATTGCCCACGACCCGCATATCTTCTCGCCCTTCTTCAAGTATGTCCCTGACATCCACGACCGCATCACGCTCAGAATCAAGACAACCAAGCCAGGACAAGGGCAATTGTATTATTCGGACAATACGAACCCGCCCTACAAAGGATTCACAGGCAATCGAGTCATCAATTTCTACATCGACTCCACCGACACCTGGCAGACGATCTCCTTCAAGCCATATCTCGTGTCAGAGAATCCACTGATTCATTTCAGGTTGGATTTCCCGAACAATGTGGAGTTCGAGGTTGACTATCTGGAAGTCGTGCCCGCATCCAGCTCAAGCGTGTCCAAAAAACACAGTTGGACATTTGTTGACAACAAGAATGAGGAGTGGTCTTTGGAAGAGAAAGGCGTTCTTTTTTCACCCGCTCTCAGCCTCAATACCAAAGAGTACGATTACATGATCTTTACGCTCGACACACCCGGGCAGGCGTGGGTCGAAATGCAATTCTTCACCGATGGAAGCGGTCGTAAAACCATTCCGCTCGTCACCAGTCTTTTCGACCATGGCGAACATACCTACACAGTCCAACTCGCAGGAACGCCGTTCTGGCAGGGAAACCTCAAAGCATGCAGCATCCAAGTCACGACAGAATATGGCAAGCCTTACAAGCTGGCAAGCGTCCAGTTCAGCAAGGAACCTTGGAAAGGGAACGACGTTGCGGTCCTCTTTTTTGGCGCCGAAAACTTTCCCAATCGCATCAACAAGCCCAATCGCGTCCTCCTGAAACTTCATAACCTCAGCGCCAATCCTGCCGAAGTCAAGGCGAAATTCACATTGCCGCCGAAGCAAGGCAGCATCACCGTCGATGGAAAAGCAACCGATGAGGTTTCGGTTGTCATCGAGGGCAACGAAGTCGCGACCATCCCGTTCGAGATCATCACGCAAGAGCCTGGAATGGTCGAGCCGAGCGCCTCGCTTACGATCAACAACGCGAAGACGATTGTGAGAAGCGCCAAGCCATTCCAGGTGACGGTACCGCCGGTGGTAAAATCCGACTACATTCCCGAACCCGTTCCTGCAAAGACCGATTACCTTATCGGAAGCTACTACTATCCTGGCTACGGAACGAACTACCAATGGCAGCAAATGGCGCTCTTTGCCCCGCAGACCAAGCCGGTACTAGGGTACTACGACGAAGGCAATCCGGAATGCATCGACTGGCAGATCAAATGGGCTTTGGAGCACGGCGTCAATTTCTTCCTGGTTGATTGGTACTGGCAAGCTGGGATTGCGCGCAATATGCATTGGCTCAAAGGGTTCTATCAAGCCAAGTTCAAGTCCGCTTTCAAGTGGGCGATCATGTGGGCAAACCACAACGCGCCAAAGACGCATAGTAGGGAAGACTGGATCAATGTCGTCAACTTCTGGCTGGACAACTACCTCAAAACCCCGGAATACCTGACGCTGCACGGGAAGCCCGTCGTCTTTATGTGGAACACCAGAAATATCATCAGCGACCTGGGCGGCATCGAGCCGGCATCGGAACTCTTCAAGCTGGCGGACAACATGGCGGCGGACGCAGGCTTGCCGGGGATCCACTTCTATGCGCTCAATTCAGGCGCAACCGAAACTTTGGTCAAGATGGGCTACAAGGGACTGACATCATACCACTGGTGGGCAAATGCGTCCCTGACATCGCAAAATCAGAAGTTTTACTCGTACCAGGCTGTTGTTGATAAAGCTCCACCGGCTTGGAATCGGATGCAGGATGACGCAAAACGGTACGATCTCGAGTTCATTCCCGTTGGCGATACGGGCTGGGATGCGCGTCCGCGACACAATCTCAATACGTTCGTCATCTACGACAGGACACCGCAGCTCTTCAAGAAGCACCTCCAGGACTTGAAGGAGTACATGGATCGAAACAACCAGAAAATCGCGGTTCTCGGGCCTTGGAACGAATGGACTGAAGGCAGCTACATCGAGCCATGCAGCGAATGGGGCTTCGAGATGGTTCGTGCAATCAGGGATGTGTTCTGCAAGGAGACGACACCTTCGAGCGATCTGTCGCCAACCGATATAGGACGCGGGCCGTATGACTTTGAATTGGATCTCCATCTGATGAAACTCACAGAGTGGAATTTTGAGAAGGAGCAGGCGCTTTTTGGTTGGAGGAGGCTGATGAACCTGGAGAACATGACATTGACTCAGTCGGGCTTGGAATTTGATACGATCACTCGCGACGCTGCCTTGCTTTCTGCTCCGTTGTCGCTCAAGGCGAAGGATTATTCGGCGTTGGAAGTCGAGATGTCCGTTTCGCCTGCGGCATCGGACGACGGTCAGGTCGTCGCGGCTTTTTGGGCAACGGCAGCGTCTCCGATCACGGGGCAAAGCACCAGCACGGTTAAGCTCAAGCAAACGGCTGATATGGTCAAATACATTATTCCTCTGGAGGGGCATCCCTTGTGGCGCGGCAAAGTCGTTCAGCTTAGGTTTGATCCCAATCAACAGGGAGGCGTCCACGTCGTCATAAAGTCGATAAAACTTGTGGAAAAATGAGGGAAGTTGGCTCCTTGGATCTGTACTGGAACAATCAATATTAAGGAAAAACAGATGAGTCGAATCGTCCTGCCGGTCGCATTGTTGTTTGTGCAGTTTCTGGTTACGCCTTCGGGGTACTGCAATGATTCGCCGTTGGAACGGCGCAGCGCATTGATTGAACTGGCAAGGGACGAGGGGGCAAAGGCGATTCCACGCCTGGGTGTCGCCCTCAAGGACGACAATCCATTTGTGCGACGCACGGCATTGCGGTTGCTTGGCGACCTTGGCGAGCCGGCACTGCCTGTGATCAAGGACGCACTTTCCAATGGCGATGAGATGGTACGGCGCAATGCATTGGTCGCGCTCGCTGACTTGCTCCAGTCGGATGAATTTACCAAGTATCTCGGAATGGCGATTCGCGATGAGTCGGAAAATGTGCGGCTAGCGGCTGTTCATTTCTTGACTGTGGACGGTGCGCCAACTGGCGAGCGCCTCGAACTGCTGCGGTTGCTCTCTCGCGACAAGAACCAAAGCATTCGGGACATCGCCGCAAGGATGACCTGGCCGTTCTCGCGAAACAAGATCCGTTTGAGGGATCGCAAGGACTGGGATCACGACGTGAACGTGACGGGATCCCATTCGTTGCCGGTAGCAGGATGGAAAATCGCCAAGGACAAGGACAACACGGGACATCTGGAAAAGTGGTACGAGGTTGAGTTTGACGATTCCAAGTGGATCGCTTGTGAAATCGAAAAGGCATGGGAAAGTTTTATCGGCCCCTATGACGGCGTCGGCTGGTATCGGCTGAAGTTCCGTGCGCCGGAACGCCCCGCCAAGTTCAATGCTGTGGAGCTTAGTTTCAAGGGGGTTGACGAGGAGGCTTGGGTATGGATGAACGGAACCTATCTCGGCGAACATGCCTTGGGAATCAAGGGATATGACGTCCCATTTGCGCTTGATATCACTGACGAGATCAAGTGGGGAGAGGAAAACCAGCTGACGGTGCGGGTCAACGATGCCCTTTACGCCGGAGGCATCCATCGCGGCATCGCCATTGATGTTCTGGAATGAGGAGGTGCTCCCATGAAAAAACACGCTTTCATCGTATTGGCGCTCTGCCTTTTGTCCGCAACTGGTAGCCTTCATGCTCTCGAACAAAATGGGGAAAATGTCATCGCACATTGGGAATTTGCCCCGGGACATGAAACCGAAGACAGCTCCGGAAATGGACATTCGTTAACAATCCAGCCTGAAGCGCGATGCCTCCCCGATGGCATAGCAGGAAGGGGCAAGAAAAAAGGCGATGCCGAAGATGTTCGACAAGGTGCGCTAGTGCTTAAGAAAGCGCCTGAACTTACCCCAAAGGGAGCCTTCACTTGCGAAATGTCCTTCAAGCTCGCACCGCATTTTGCGGACTGCCAGCAATTGTTCCTGATTGACAACAAGGCGTATTTCTACGAAAGTCCCCGTTGGAATGCCAATCAAGGATACTGCTTCTATTTGAGTCCTACATTCGCAGGATGCACATTCGTTGTTTCCCTAGGCTTTGGAAAGGACTCTGTCTGGGCTAGAAGCGTGCCTGTGAAGCTCTCACCAGACACCTGGTATAAGGCTGCGTTCGCCTATGATGGCAAAGGATTGGTCAAGATTTTTCTGGACGGGAAGCAAATCTACCACTGGCGTTTTCCCGAACGGAGTGACGTGGCGGAGGCGAACTTTTCGCTGGCATTGGCTGAACGAGCCTGCAGCACCTACTATTCCTTTGCGGGCACCGTTGATGATATCAGGCTGCTCCGTGGGATTCCAAAGAAATACAGCGGGGAACTAAAAGTCGGAACCGGTCTTTCTCGGACGGCATTCTACCGACTGGAAAGCGATGCCGAGTTGGGCATTGAGTTAAGCAACGATACAATTTCCGATGTTGACAAGCTGTCGGGCAAGGCAACGTTCCAAGGCAAGTCGTTCCAGCTTGACCAAGTGTCGCTCAAGCTGGACGAAAAGCATATTTTTGCGATCCCTGTTGACACGACACTCAAGGCGGGGGAATATCCCGTTGAATTAGAGGTGGATTTTGTATGCGACGGCAAGCTTCAGCGTAGGGAAGAGCGATTTTCGGTCGCCTTGGTCAATCGGCAATTGCCCTTTATGCCTGTGCTCATGTGGGGGGAAGGGGATATTGCCAGGCTCAAGGACATCGGATTTACCCACGATATCCGGGGCTACTTCGATTTTAGCGGCATTAACAGGGCAGGCAAGCCCGTTGATATGGCAACGATCCGCGACCTGACACCCTGGGTGGCTCATATGAATGAACGCACGCGAGAGGGCGTCAATGTCTGCATCGCCGCGAGAGGTGCGCGATTTGTCGCCGACAGCAAGAACAAAGACTACAGGATCCTGGATCGAAAAGGAAATATTCGAAACGAGGAATACCATCGGTTCCCGGATGCTTCACATCCTGACATGCTGAAGCTGGCGCGAAACATTGGGGAAAGCATAGCAATTACGTGGAATCGCTTCCCAATCTACGACCTGGTTCATATCGGGTGCGAAGTACGTGACCATACGGCAATTAACTTCGCTGAACGACCAGTCAAGGCGGCGGAAGAATTTATCGGAGGCAAGATCCCGGAGCTGATCGACAGGCATCGTGGCATGGACTACAGGACAATCCCGGGCTTCCCAAAGAACCGGGTCGTCAAGGACGATGATCCATACATGAAGTTCTATACTTGGTTCTGGAAGGTCGGCGACGGGTGGAATCTGCACAACGAGCAGCTTTGGAAGGGATTGCAGTCCCATGGCCGGAAAGTCAAGGCTTTTCTGGATCCAGCGGTAAGAGTGCCTTCGGTTTGGGGTTCGGGAAGGAGCTTGGATTATCTGCAAAACTGGACATATACGTACCCGGATCCCTTGAAAATTGGGCAGTGCACGGACGAATTGCTCGCGATGGCGGCGGGGCAGCCAGGACAGGAAGTGATGAAAATGACGCAAATCATCTGGTACCGATCGCAGACAACTGTCAGGGGCAATACCAAGGATCCCAAGCAGTGGGAAAAGGATATTCCCGAGGCCGACTACATCACCATCGCGCCGGACCACCTTGAAATTGCGCTTTGGTCGATGATTTCAAGACCGATCAAGGGCATTATGTACCATGGTTGGCAATCGCTGGTCGATTGTCAAAAGAAGAGCGGATACTGTTACACCAACGCCGAAACAGGTCCGAGGCTGAAGGCCTTGATATCCAATGTGGTCAAGCCCTTGGGCGCCATGTTGTTGCAGGTGCCGGACAAGCAGGCTGACATCGCAATATTGGCGTCATTTACCTCTCAGATGCTTGCCGAGCGCGGTTCCTGGGGGTGGAGCAGGGATTGGACAAGCGATCTCCACCTGGTCATGCAATGGGCATCTTTCCAGCCGAAGGTGATTTTCGAGGAGGAAATCCTCAGGGATCATCTCGCGGGAATCAAGATTCTGCTGATGCCCCACTGCGACGTCCTGCCTGAATCGGTGGTGAAGGAGATACAAGCTTTCCAATCCCGTGGCGGAATTGTCATAACTGATCAGGTCGCCTGCCCGGCGATCGTCCCGGATCATATCGTGCCGATCATAAAGCGCAGTGGTCGTGCCCAGGAAGGCAAGGAAAAACTACAGGCTTGCGCCGCAGAACTGAAAAAGCTGCTCGGAACCATCTACGACAATCCAGTCGATTCCGACAATCCGGATGTGGTTCCGCGATTGCGGCAATTTGGTTCCAGCCTATACTTGTTCACGATCAACGACAAGAGAACCTACGGCGATTACGTGGGACAATACGGATTCGTGATGGAAAAGGGATTGCCGACGGAAGCAAATGTCAAGATCGATTTCACTGGGCATGCCTACGACCTGGTGACACATCGGAAACTGGAAGCCGTCCAAAACGGCAACAAGATGATCTTGAAGCAGACATTTGCACCAGCAGAAGGAAAGTTGGTGCTGCTGACAAAACGGCCGATTGAGAAAGTTGCCATCCAACTGCCTGAAAGTGCCCGCCTAGGCGACGAGATTACGCTGGACGTGGCGGTGACCGATGCCCAAGGCAAGGCCATCGACGCTGTATTGCCAATACAGCTGAGCATCGTCGATCCTGAGGGAAACGAGGCGGAATTTTCCGGATACCACGCCGCCGTTCATGGTTTGTTGCGGCAAAAATTGACCTTGGCATCCAATGATATTTCTGGGACTTGGACGGTTAATGCGACGGATCTGGCTTCGGGACTTAAGTCAAGCAGGTCGTTCCATGTTTCCAAGCCATGATGTTCGGGGATTGACGAAAGCAAGGGGTTTGGGACTGGGACAAATGAGACAGATGGGACGAATGTGACCTATGGGACTGGGACATGGGGCTGGGACTATGGGACGGTGACGCTGGGTTTTGTGGATTTGGAGGGTCTGGGAGTGGAACTTTTCCAACGCAAAACCACCCTGAAAATTCATCGGCTTCGTACTCAAATGGCATGTGACATGCCTTTTCGTGTTGGGGTTGGGGGGATAGACAGGTCTGACGGGTCTGACGGGGGCGGACAGTGGGACGTTTCTCTCGAAAAACCATCCTGAAACCGAGCCGAAAATTCACTGAATTCGTACTCAAATGGCATGTGACATGCCTTTTTCTGGCTGGTCTGGCGAAAATGATTTTTGGCGGGGCTGATGGGCGAAAGATTTTTCGCCCCTACAGTGGAATGGAGCAATCAAGTTTGTTTAGATTTGATTGCCTTGGTTGATTTGAGGTGTTTTAGAAATAATAAAACACTGCCTATCGTCGATAATATCCCAAACAAAGTGAAAGGTATGACGATTATTAGAGGAGGGGTTGGTGCGAATTCTGGTTTGTTCAACTTTGGGTTGATTGGGGAGATATATAAATCGAACTTCATGCCCTCGGAGTAATGAAGATAATCTGATTCTCTTGCATTTGCTTTATCTGTAAACTGTGTTCCGTCCGGCGCAGTGTATTCGTATTTGATAGTGTAATGCCAGGTTCTCCCACTACGCAATGAGTGTTTGGAAATGACAGTCCCCTTGGTTTTCATGCCTGTTTCTGGAAGAGTGGAATATATAACTCTTGTTGAATAGTTTCAGGTATTGTAATAGCTGAAACGACTGCAATAAACAACAGAATAAACGCGAGATGAAGATTGTTGTTCTTCCCTTTTTGCTGGCTTTTCAAGGGGGGCTTTTGTTCCATTTTTCGAATACGTCGAGTTGGTCGCCTCGTGTTTTTCACGATTATATCTGATTGGCTAGTGTTATTTGGCTATGTGCTTGCTTATCTCCGCTGTCATTTGAGGATTTTTGATGATGTTGTGTGCTGGTGGGGAAGCCGGCTTGTCTGTCAGGTATTTTTATTATCGGATAGTTCTGGATTGTTATCTCGAAAGGACAGTTTTGAGTAGAATTTCAGGATATGCGGCAGCACTTTGGATGGTTTTAGCAATTCCAGGTGCGAGCATTGAACAACCACATGCTTGTGCGGAAGCGAGTCAGGTAGCCGAGTGTCTTCCATTTGGACTTCGGTATCGTGTCGGCCCGCAATGATGCCAACTGGTGGCAGCCAGGCAGGATCTGGAATGGTGGACACGAAGGACGTTTCGTCGGGAGTCATGTCCTTCAGCGAAACATTGAACGAGCGGAAAAGCGGAATTGTCCCCAAGTATGCCAGAAGCGAGCCTCGGTTAGGGGGACCAAGCATGACGATGGCGCAGATACGTCGGCATTCTTCTTCGGTCATGCTTGCCATTGCCCCTCTTAGGAGCAGGCCGCCCATGCTATGGGTGAGGATATGGACTTTTGCGTCAGCCGGCAATTGATCCAGCAACTTCCGGAATTTGGAAAGGAATATTTGGCTATGTCGTTTCAGGCTTCGCTTGGAGGTTGGGTAGTCGTAGCTGTAGGCGTCGAATCCCCTTTGCGCAAGGCGATCCGCCAAGGGTTGCATCGATCGCGCCCGGGCGCTCCAGCCGTGAATCAGCACGACGGTATGCTTGGCTGTTCCCTTTGCCGGCGTCTTGACGAAGCGGTATCCTTTGTCCAGATAATTGGTAATGGTCGATGTGGGTCGATTGCCCAGAAGAGCTTCCAGTTGTTCGTCGGTAGTGCCTCTGGCAACCCGGATGCCCTCCGCGTTCAGGATTCTCCACCATCCACTGACCGTGTTGATCTGGAGCTGCCAGCCACTGGATTCATGGCGCTCCCAGAAGTGTCGATTGGAGAAAACCGGGAATTCCAGGTTGAGAGTAGCATTGGCTTTCAGCAGTCGGGGAAGTTCCCCCGCAGCCGCCAGTTGCTTGAATTGCTCGATCAGTTTCTTGTTCATGGTTGTCTAAGGGCAGGATAATTTTGCAACGTCACAAAAGTCGCTTGAATTGGCGGCTTCTAATCCTGTTCTCCCAGCAGTTTTTTGTAGATTTCCGCATCGCGTGGGGAGAAGCAGCAGAAAATGACATGGGATGGCGAATCTCCCTGAAAATCCTTGACCGCATTCACGGCGATGTTGGCTGCACGCTCATGGGGAAAGCCATAGACTCCTGTGGAAATGCAGGGGAATGCAATTGTCTGGCATCTCTTTTCCTGGGCACGGAGCAGGCTGTTGCGGTAGGAGTTGGCAAGTAATTCATCCTCGTTGGCGTTCCCGCCTTTCCAGATCGGACCTGGAGTATGGATGACGTATTTGCATGGCAGGTTGTATGCACCGGTCAAGTAGGCCTCGCCGGTTTTCCCGCCTCCAATTTTCATGCATTCCTTAAGCAAACCCTCACCTGCGGCAGCGTGAATCGCGCCATCGACTCCTCCACCGCCAAGAAGTGAACAATTCGCGGCATTGACAATGGCGTCAACCCGCAACTTCGTGATATCTCCAATGACAACTTCTAGTTTCTTCATGTCAACTTCCTTGCTTTTTAATAGTTCAGCCCTACTTGCCTAGCAGGGATTCGATTTCGGCGACGATGAATTTCCGGAAGTTTCTCAGCTGACCGTTCGTGACGGCGAAATTATGATGTGTCCAAGCAATCGATTCGATTTCGCCATTGACCTTGCGCCGGGTTTCAGCTTCCTTGGTTCCGCCTGCCTTTCGCGCCAGGTCATCCCAAAGTTTGATCAGCCTGTAGTCGTAGATTCCTTCCCTGCATGCTTCCCATTGGAGGGTTGTGACGATCGACTTCCTGTCGTCCGAAGGATAGGCGATGCAGGCATCCTTTTGTTCCCGCGATTCCTGTCCATCCAGGTCGTTGAAAATGTCTCCTTTCGCTCTCATGAACGTCCAGGTCCAGAGTCCTGTTGCCTTTGATCTCCAGGCGGCTACTCCGAGCATGTGCCGGTTGGTGTAGATGTTGCAGTCCTGCATGATGCCACCGTTGGTGTAGCATCCGGAGCCGTACAGCCAGAAATGCGCTCCAGCGGCGAGGGTTTCGCTGCGAAGTTCTTCCGCCATCTCCGGTGTCCTTGTTGAGCCGAAGGCGATGTTGTTGTAGCATCTGTAGTCAAGATAGGGCGCCAGGTGTTCGCGGACGAACTTGCCGTAGCAGGTGTTGAATGTTTTGAAGCCCGCCTCCTTGATGAGCTTGAGCGAACGAACCGCCTCCGCACCTGCTTCGCCACCGCTGGGTTCGTCGACCGTGTGGAGGCAGTATTGTCCCCAGTTGTCCTCCTTTGCCAGCTTGTCCAGTTCCTTGAGGTAGTCGTTGAACGCCTTGACGAAATCGGGCGTGTAGCCGCTTTTTTCCTGCCCAATTGCCCTCAGAAGATGTCCATTGATCTGTTGCAGGGAAATGACGCAGACACCGTCGAAGCCTGTCTTCCAGTACAAGTTCATGTACCTGCGGAATGCTCCCCAATCGACTGAGAGCTTGCTGCCGTCCCAGGTCAGGACATGCCAGGCGCATGGGTACATCATCAAGGCAGTCTGCCCGTAGTCGCGGAACATCTGTAGTTCACGGGCGACTTCATCGTCGGTGAAATTCCAACTCTTCCAGCGTTGCGTATCAGGATAGAGTCCGAAGGTGATCCCAGGCACTTCAGGAAGTTTAAACGCCGTGACGCGAAGTTCGTAGGATGCGACTCGTTCCCCATCCAAGGCGAGCACAGCAGCGTAGGTTCCTGGAGCTGCGTTCGTCGGGACGTCAACCTGGATGCCAATCTGATGTGGAATGCCCTGGTGAAGCTCAACAGTCTCCAGCTCGCGCATCATTTCCGGAGCGACGATGATTTGGCGTGAATTCCAGTCGATCCGCTGGGGCCAGATATGCAGGTGGGTTAGTTTGGCGCGGGAGGCTGGAATTGTCGCGCCGCCCGGACCAACAAGTTCGGAAAGGGTGAATTTTGCGGGTTTTCGGCTTCGGAGAGGCAGGACTGCGACGAACTCCGTTGAAACGGTGCCTGGGCAAGCTAGTCCCGGGATTGTATCCGTGATTTCCTTGGCGGTCGGGCGCGAGTGGAGCCTGACGAATCCGGGTTCGTCACGTTGGAACACCTGGAATCCCCGTGACTTGTCGCGCTCCGATGGTTCTGCGGCAGGTTCTTCTTCCTTTCGGACGATTTCCGTGAATGAGATACCCTTGCAGAAAGCGGCAGGGAATTGAGTTGTTTGGACGAGCTTGCCGCCCAGTGACGCCTTTGCTTTAAAGGTTCCGTAAAGGACGTCATTTTGATCGACGGTGAAACCGACGATGTCCCCCGGGTCGCCGGATTTCCACGATGCGGTTTTCCGATTTCCGATGTCGCCGATCTTTCCTGAATTGAATGTGAGGTCGACCTGGAGGTCTTTGAATTTCTTGGCGACGGGGCACAATCTCATCCCATAGGTCGCCATGCCGTCCTTGAGGGTTTCGGTTTGGATCATCAGTGGGATTGCGAGGCGGTCCGGGTGGTGGCTAAGCATGGGTTCCGCGCCACCGATGATTGCGATTGACATATCCTCGTAGCCGGTATCCGGGACCTTGGACAGCTGTAGGCTCCAAAGTTTTCCGGCCTGATCTGCGGGAATGGGGATATCCGTGGTCAGGGAATTGTTCTTCTTTCCAACGGTATTTCCTTCGAAGACAACGTTGCCTTCAGAATCCCAGACCGTCAGTGCGACCTGTTCCAGGGGAGGCGCTCCCGCTGCGACGATTGCTACCCTGCCATTAGGTGAATTATGCGTGAGGAACCAAAGCTTCGGGCAATGCACGATCATTTTCAGCGGTGTGTCCTTGGACGCCGTCGCAAGGCATCGCCCGGAAGGAACACGGACAATTGACGCATTGAGGTTCGCATTCACTGTCAAGGTACACAAGCCTTCGGCAAGTCCCGACTTCTTGATCGTGGTCGAATTACCGACGGCAAGCGAACCTGATTCCAGTTCAGTCCCGTCCTGCGCGAGCAATTTGAACTCCAGGTTGTTGCTGTATCTCCCAACCAGTGAATTCTCAATGGTGACCTCAAGGTTTCCCGATCGGTCTGGGGAGACCGAGAGCGAATGGGGACCGCGCAAACGAAGATATGCGTCCGTGCTGCCGGATAGGGGTTTTTCGGATACATCGACAAAGCCGCCAGGCAACAGCTGCTGGCAACGAAGGGCGTTCAAGGCTCCGAACGACAAAAGAAATGCGATAAGCAGGCGTCTCATTGTACCTCCTAGGTCTTGGATCTCTAGTTCCGAATAGTTTGAGTATGTGTATAGTTTAGTCCGAGTTGGATTTTTTACAATAGAAATTTCCTGTTCGGAACGCCGCTTTTGCGAACAGCTAAACGGTTGACTTTCGTCCGATGAAATCCATAGTCTTCCCGATGCAACTCAAAATGAGATGATTTGTCACAAGTTCGCTTGACGGGGAAACCTGCCGTGATAATTTAAATGCTAATCGGCTGAGACTCTGCAATAAGACGAAATCAATAAGCATTCAACATCGGAGGTGAATGATGGACATGACACTGGAAGAACTGTTCGAAAAAATGCAGGTAATGTACGAGGAGCATCAGGGAGTTGACTGCGAATCAAGATACTTTGCCTTGGCTGGCGGATTGAATCTAGCTGAGGTGCTCTTGCTCGAGTATGCGACAGGCTACCAGGATGGATCGCTCTACTTCACCAAGACAGTGCCCATAAAACTCGAGGATTTCGACCTCTCGATATACCCCGAAGAAGTCAAAAGGATCCTAAGGGAAGAAATGGAGAACATCGATCCCGAAGACGATAGCTTCCCTAACTTCATCAATATCGGATACGGAGAAACCTTCAGGGAAGCCATTGAAAATGCCATCAGGAGAATCATCCTCCTGGACTATGGATGGGAACTCGGACCTACAGATGCCGAATACATGGAAGACAACCCGGATTTCTTCGTTTTCGATGATGATGAAGAATGGGATGATGAAGAGGATGAAGACTGGGAAGACGATGAGGACGACGAGTGGGACGATGATGACTGGGATGACGAAGACGAAGACGACGAGTACGAGGTCAAGCCAATCAAGAAGAACTAGCCTTTTCGTTGAGTGGTCCTAGCCGAGGAACACCGTCGAAGATCGTCAAAGTCCCCTTGAAAAAGAGAATGTCACAGGTGGGATTGTTACGCTTTTCGGCAACTTGACTTAGGGGCGTTTCGCGAAGTATTCTTCAATAAACTCCTCGCCTTTTTGTCTTGTTGCCTTTGGGGTGGCATGTCCGGCGTCAATGTCGTTGATCATTCGTTTGTTTGGCGAAGGAATTGCATTGTAGGCGCAGTAGATGCTTGAGGGTGCAACTGTCGCATCGTGGAATGCCGCGCTTACAAGGCAAGTTGCGGACTTGATTCGAGAGGCGAAATAGACCCCGTCGATATACCTGTACGCCATATAGTTCTCCTGGTTTGCGACATGTTCGCCCAGTATGAAGAACCGCTTCCATGATCCGTCGCGTCCAATGCTGGTCCCTGCTGTGTCGCTGCTTCCCGGAACAAAGGCCACGCATGCTCCGACGCTTGGATCCAGTCCCGCCATGATCAGCGCCTGCCAGCCTCCCTGGCTGGAGCCTGAGACCGCCAATTTGTTCCCGTTCCATTCGGGACGGCTCTTCAGGAACATCAGCGCTCGGTAGGCACGGATCGCCATGTTGCGCATATAGAGTTTGTCCCTGTCGGGAAGCCCTTTGAGCTGATAGCGGAAAAGTTCGTTTTTCCGGATATCGTCGTAGAATTCCTTTGGCTTGTCGCTTGGCAGGCTATGGGGATTGACGGCGAAGACCAGGCATCCCCTGGCGGCTACTTCCAGAGGTGGCGCGACCTTGAACGTTCCGGCGCCATAGGTGAGAAGGCGTGCAGGGAGGCTCTTCGGCGACGCATCGGCTGGGTGAGCCAGAAAACCACGCGCAGGCGCTTGCGGATCCGGAGTAGCGATCGAAACTTCGTACGCGACTACATCAGTGCGTCCTGTGTCAACCGGCGTCACGGTCGCATCCAATGGCAAGGCATGCAACTCGGCAAGGATTTTGTCCCAATATGCATCGAAATCTTCGGGTTTGGGTAGGGCTGGTTGGAGCTTCTCGGGTTCGAAGGCTATGCCTGCGACTGGCTTGTCCTTGCCTTTCGGTGTTTCCTTAGGTATGAAGCAGCGTATGAAACCCGGTTGGTTCAGCGTCAGTTTCAAGGTCGCATTGCCTTCTTGGTCGGTCTTGAGCTGGTATTTCTTGTCCTTGATCGAGGCGTCGCCCACGGTTTGCACAGTAAACTCCGTGTTCGCCAACGGCTTGCCGTCGTCATCGTCCATGTGAATGGCTATGGAAGCTGTTTCACCGACCTTATAGACGCAACTGGGCTTGTCTGGTGTTCCGGGATATTTGCCGGCGGCTTCGAGTCCTGCAATCCCGAGGCAAAAACCGAGCAAGAAAATCGTGGTTCGCATCATGTGTTTTCCTTCTGCATAAGCTTTGATTGAGAAGCTTGATTTTTTGAATAATTTATGGTAAAATCGAACTATACTAAATTACCTGAATCAACAAAAAATACGAGCTATAAATGTTTTTTTATTTGTGTCTGAAACGAATCTACGCATCTCGTGTCTCATTGCGATGACTCGATCAGCTTCAACAATATACATTATTGCGAACCAATTAAAATCAAGCCAAGGAAGGGGACGAATATGGGTTCAGAAACATTGTCGATAAGTGGATTGTTGTTGGCGTTGTGCGCCGGGATTGGTTTGAGTGCGGCCTGTGGATTCCGCGTCTTTGTTCCGCCATTGATCCTTGGTCTGGCGGCGAAGGCCGGGATGGTGGAGTTGTCTTCAGGCTTTCAGTGGATCGAGAGCTGGTGGGCGATTGCGTTGTTCGGCACGGCAATGGTCATGGAGGTCATGGCATATTATGTCCCTGGCGTCGATAATCTGCTGGATTTCATTGAGGTTCCCGCTGCGATCATTGCTGGTACGTTGCTGACTTTTGCGTTGATCCCAGGTGAATTTAGTGCGGCATTGAGATGGGTACTGTCGATAATTGCAGGAGGCGGAGCTGCCGCAGTCGTGGAGGCTACGACGGTGGCGACGCGGGCAGGGACAACGATGACTACGGCAGGTTGTGGCAATGGAATCCTTTCGACGCTTGAATTCATCGGTTCGCTTGTCGTAAGTGTCTTAACCGTGTTTTTTGCGCCTTTGGCACTTTTGCTGGTCGTGTTTTTGTTGGTTTGGCTCGTTAAAAAACTAGTGAATTTCTTCTC
>DBPZ01000128.1 GCA_002305655.1 Lentisphaeria bacterium UBA1407
CCCCTTACGGTTGGGTGGGCTAAAGCCTTGTTTGCACCACTAAAAAATTGCGTTTTTTGGGAAAATTTCAAGCGAGAATCATGCACTATCATCGACAAACATCGGCAATCTTCCAGATTCACAACCCATTTGGTAATCCGGATGATTCTTGATGACTCCGAACGATTAGCAGGTCATTTCCCCACACCTGTTTGAGTACGCAATAAAAGTAATCAAACTTCGCCCTGAGCACCCGGACTCCGCCTGTCCCGGCAAGGGGAGGCCGCGCGGCAAAAATCTCGCATCCTCCGCGTAAATCAAGGAATCAGCTTAAGTACGAGCACCCCAGGTGCCTGTACTTAAGCTGTTGTCATGACGTCAACTGCTTTTTTAGGGTGACTTCACTCCAAGGCAACTTGTGCCCAATCGCATCTATTCGCGGTTCCCTTTTTTAGGTTTACCCGCGAGAATCCGACGTGGATTGTCAACCGTGATCTTCCGAAGCTGGTCTTCCGAGATTCCACGTTCTTTCAATCGCGGCAGGACGACGTCCGCCACGACGCACAGCCCTCTCAGGTCGTCGTGAACCGAACCGGGTCGCCTGTCATTGGGATACTTGCCATTCCACTTGTCCTCGCAACAAATGTAGTCATGGGAGAGCACAAGTTTGTCTGCGTATCCCCTCATGCAAAGCTCAGCCACCATATCAGCCTTTTTCAGTGCACCATCACCTTGCCTGAAGATCCTGTCGCAGCACAAGTAGGTTCCCTTTTGCAGGAGTTCCAACGGATAATCCAGCTTATAGCTATCCAGGCAATGCCCGACGACTATGGATTCCGCAGGCACACCCCACTCCTTTAGCCTGTCCACCGCTTCAAGACCGTTGCGATAACCCGCATTCGTATGGACATAAATCGGCAACCCGCAACTCATGCTCACCAATGCGGCAACATGCAAATACCGGACATCCTCATCGGTCAACTGGGCACGCTCCACCGCGGCCTTATATATCGCAGGACGCACTCCGCTCTCCCCGATCCCGTCGACGACTTCGTCAATGAAATAGGAAGCCAGCACATCGGCAGGCATCCGCATGAACGCGAAATCCCCAGGGTAGTACATCCCCGTCGATATGCATATCGGCATGCCGCTTTCCCGTGAAATCCGTCCGATCAGCTCCACGTCCCGCCCCAAATTCAAGGCCGTACCATCGACGATTGCCCCCACTCCTGCGGCTTTGGCGATCGCCAGCCGTTCCAGCGATCGCGCCACGACAAGCTCTTTGTCCAGCCACGCATCTCCGAAGAACTTGGTCATCACCGGCGAAGACGCGATGATGTGCTCGTGCATCAACGTCATTCCATCCCAATTGCCTTCGCTTTTGCCCAAAACCGTTTCCATCATCAACTCCACCTTGGTTATGGTTTCTTACTATCCGCCGCATTCATCCGGTATGACGCATTCCTCGTTCAACCGCAACAATGCACGAGTCCACTCATGCAACTCGCGCCAATTGCCATCCGTCAACCTGGGTGCCTCGCCACCCAACGCCATCTCAAGCAAAGCCTGAATCTGACGCGCAGTCTCCGGCGAATCCTCGTAGTCAGACAGCCATCCCCCCTCGCGCAAATATACCAGTATGACGCCGGTTACAATTGCCTCAGGCAACAAATCACCCGACGACAATCGCTCAAAACCTATTTTCATCGCCTGAAACAGATACGGACAACCCAGGGCAGGAAGCATATTAGCCAAACCGAATCGAGACAGCCAACACCCAGCGGAATATCGCTCGTACACGCGACTCACCCCGCCGTAGTCGGCTAAAACCTCGACAGTCTCGCATCGCTTCAACTCGCGCCCATTGTCCAGATACGTCACTTGAAGCAAGCGAAACAAGCCAAACTCAACACCGCCACGACGGCCACTCCCACTCCCATAGACCATGAATGACATGCGACCGCTTGAAGGTGTCACCCCATTGGCGATGATCTTGCTGTCGCCGACCCGAGTCGTACGCAAGACCAAGAATTCAGTTGACTGGTTGTCAGCCATTGATTTCCTGCCCTATCACCATTCTGAAATTGCCTTTAGCCGCACCAAGGCATCCTGATTGCCACACAATTTCCGCATCAGGTCGATTTCTGCCTCTAGGTCACGCCGACTTGCGATTTCCTCTTTGCTGTGATTGCCTTTGGTTGGCATCAACAGCGGGAAGACGAGCCCTGTCAAGCCCGCCCTCGGGAACGCCACAGCATCGGTACCGCTGTAATTGTAGATCTCGGCCTGGATATCAACTCCCAGTTCCGAGCACAGTTTCGTGAATTCATCAACTACGACTTGTCCCAGGGCAACCGACTTGTCCGTCACCGTCAACACCGGACCATGGCCAAACTTGATTTCCTGGTCGTCATCCACATACGTGGCATCCAGGCAAAACACAATGTCAGGCTTGTAGTGATTAGCCAAAACCGACGCGCCAAAGCCCGTGAATTCCTCTCCACCGGTCACCGCAAGTGCCACATCGATGCCAGAAGCCCAATCCAGTGAACGCGCCAACTCGCACAGAACAAAGCAACCAAGACGATTATCCAAAAACGGCCCCTTCAAAAAATCGCCGTCTTCCCGAAGGGTACCCTCAAAGCAAACACGGTCGCCACGACAAAGTTCTTCATCGCATCGCAGGAACCTATCGGATTCTTCGCAGCGCAATTCCCCTTTGAACTTGAGTCTCCCGCGCTTGACGACAACCGGCACGTCAATTCCTTCTTCAACATTCGGCTTGCCGAGTTCGACTACGCTGCCGACGCCTTCTTTAATCGATTGCACGATATAGCCTGGCGAGTCCGCATGGGCGCAGATCAACACCGTCGGTTCCGCACCGCGATTTTTGCCGTTTCTGGCGACCAGAGCATATCGTCCCAAGGATGCAGTATGCAAACCGCAATCTCGAAACGCCTCCTTCATCACTGCCATCACCTCGTCCTCGTCCCCAGTGGTCGAATGGCACTCCACCAAACGCCTCAGCAGTTCCGCATCCATTTCCTTCATATCTCCTTGTAGCCAGTCGTAGGGACGACAGACATGCGCTGATTATCCAAGGCAATCGCATTCATATTCCGCATGCTGACGTTGAAAACCAGTCCCATGCACATCAATGTGGAAACCATACTGGAGCCACCATAACTTAGGAACGGCGCCGTCAACCCGGTCGTCGGCAACCAGCCGCTGACGACACCGATGTTGATCACCGCCTGGAAGGGAATCAAAATACCCACCCCCAGGCAGATCAGCAGTCCTACCTTGTCATGGCAACCGCGCGAAATGCCCACAACGCACATCAGGAACAACGCATAGAGCGACAAGACCAGCAACACTCCCAGGAATCCAAGCTCCTCGCCTAGAACCGCCACGATAAAGTCCGTATGGGATTCGGGCAGATAGTTGTTTTTCATCAGGCTTTTTGTAAATCCCCGCCCTTTGAGTCCTCCGCCGCCCAGCGCCATTTCTGAATGGTCCAGCTGGTACCTGTCTCCCTTGTCCTTGCCGCCTGAAGACGGCGCCATGTACGACGTGATCCGTCGCATTCGCATGGGGCTGGACACGATCATCGTCGTACCCAACGCAACGGCGATCAATGCCAACGGCAACAGATACCGGATGCGAACCCCCGCCAGGAACATGATTCCAAACACCATCATCCCGGCAATCACCGTCGTGCTCAAATCCTTGCCCAGCAAGATCATCGCCAAAACATAGCCGCACAACACGCCCGGAATCAGGAATCCCTTGACGAATTTGCCAATTGTCTCCTCGTCACGTGTCCCGTAGTACGATGCCAGGAACAGCAGCAGCGCAGGCTTGGCGAACTCCGATGGCTGGACCATCACCCTGCCTGCCAGCCGCAACCAACGGTAACCACCCTTGATTTCACCCGCCATGAAGGGCATCTTCAATGCAGCTTCTACCGATATCAACTTGCTGATCAACATGCACACGAAGAGATAACTCAACGCCAGCGCCACGGCCAATAGAAAATAATGAGAATAACGAGCCAGCCACTCCAACTTGATCAAGCTCAATACAACTGCCGCTACAACTCCACATCCAATCCATACAAATTGACGGTAGAAAAAGAAATTCCCTCGGCTGTCAAACGTCGTCGAATAAATCATCACCAGGCCAATGCACAGGAGAAGACCAACAACCACCAGCAGCAAATACGTGAAAAACCGGCACCAGCACTGCATCGATCAATCCTCACAACGAAACACGTCCAAACCACGAAGGCTTGCGTCACCCGATTCAGACTCCAATACAACACGCAATTGACGAACCGCCAGCTGCGGGAAACGACGGATCGCCTTGTGACCCAAGCTCGTCCCCCGAGACAACTCAATCCATTCACCCGAATGATTCGGATTCGCTTCGATGCGATAGCCGAAAACATGCTCGCCGGCAACCAAGTCCTCCATCAACACAACATGATCCGCCAAGACCGGCGCGCCAAAGGACTTCTGGTAGATCAAGCCATCGCGTCCAAAATCAGACAACGTTGCGATGGGCTTCCCAAACCGACGCTTCACCTCGCGACCAAACTCAAGCAATGAAAGGACATCGGGGTCAGGAAACAAGCCGCGACGGTCAGGACCAATGTTCAATAGCAAGTTGCATCCACGCCCAACGCTCAAGTAGTACAACCCCATCAGCTCGGCAACGCCCTTGACCGTGTCGGCATCATGGTCGCTGTAGAACCAATTCTGCAAGCGCATCCGGCAATCGCATTCCGCAGGCAACCACTTGGGGCGACCTTCAGAGCCCTCAACCGTGTTCCAAATCGGCTGCGGCGCAATCCCAAGCTCATTCCCTACCCAGCGGAAATTCGGGTCGCCCATCGAGAAAATCAGTATCTCCGGTTGCATCCTGCGAATCTCCGAGCAAATCCTTGGCCAATCGTAGCGATGGTCGCCAGACCCGCAACCGTCAAACCAAAGGATGTCAATCTTCCCGTACGGGACAAGCAACTCGGAAATCTGGCCGATGAAATAGTCGTCGTACGCCTTTGGATCGTCATAGCGCTTGCCGGAGGCGTCCATCGGAGAATAGTACAAGCCAACCTTCAAGCCGTGGCGACGGCATGCCTCCACATATTCGGCGACCACATCTCCCTCCCCGCCCTTCCAGCTTGATCCCGCCACCGAGAAATCGGTCATTTTCGAGGGCCAATTTGCGAATCCGTCATGATGCTTCGCCGTCATGACCATATACTTGGCACCTGCCGCACTGGCGACGGACGCCCATTGGTCGCAATTCAGTTGCGACGGCAGGAACTGGCTGGGTTCCATCGCCTTCCCGTCCCAGTCACGATGTCCCTCGTAGAACGTCCTGATCCCGAAATGCACGAATATCCCAAATTCAAGGTCTTGATACTCCAATTGCAACGGGGTAGGAATTCCAGTCTTCATTATTTGCCGTCCTCCGTGTCTTCTGAAAACTCATGCCGATGTATGCATTCGGCTTACCTTAGCTTAAATAAACTTAATATAGCACGATTCAACTACAAAAAAGGTATAAATTGATTTTTCCAGACGATTTTCTAGCCAGATCATGAAATCCTTAAGTCCGTCATGCCATGAAGCGTTGATTATGCGGAGTAACAAGCCCTTCTCCGCCACTTGTTTTTTCTGTTGGACTCGTGGCAACATCCTTGACCTTGTGCTACATTACTCCATTGTCGAATTTTCTTACCATAACATATAATGCAGATTTCATATTTCGGATTACAATGGAACAACTTAAAGCTTTATTTGACCAAGGCGGTTTTATCCTAGTCGTTCAGGCTATTCTCATCATCATTTCATTGGCGATTTTCCTGGAACGGTATTATTTCTATTACAGTTCGCAATTTGACATGCACGAGTTCCTTCACGGAATCCAGAACAACGTCAGGAACAACAAGATCGTGGTTGCCGTATCGATTTGCGACGGCAAGAAAAGTCCTGTTTCCTCGGTTGTTCGCTCCGTTATCTTGCATGCGGACAAGGGGGAGGCTGCCATCAGGATCGCCGCAGACGAAACGGCGATGACGGAATTGCCCAAGTTGAAGCGCGGACTCAAGCTGCTTGCCTGCATCGGCAACATAACCCCCATGCTCGGATTGCTTGGAACACTCGTCGCAATCTACAAGATCTTCGAGCAAATCGAGGCCGGCGGTCGTTTCATCGAGACCACCGTCGTGGCGGGAAGCGTCAAGGAAGCGCTGATCACCACGCTCTTCGGACTGATTTCAGCCATGCTCGTCCACCTCTGTTCATTCGTCTTGTCATCAAAGTTGGAATCCATCGTCCTGGACATGGAAAAGGCATGCACGGAAATGACCCATTTCTTCCTGATGAGAAAACTTACAGCCAACGAACCGCAACAGGACGAACAAACGCCACAAACGGAGAAAGCAAATGATTAGGTGGCACACGAAAATTGAATATAAATACGGCCAATACCCAATCGTCGCAATTCTCGATTGCTTCTTTATCCTGTTTATCATCTTCTTCATCAATAACTCAGTCATCTTCTGGCCAGGGACAAAACTCGAAACCGACCTGAACCTTCCAGTGACAACCGTGGAAAACCTCCAGAAGGCAGACAAATTCATCGTAACAGTCACCAAGTCAGGACAGATCTTCTTCAACGACAAGTCCCTAGACCTCGTCGGACTCGAAACAGAACTACAGGAAAAAGTACTTGACTCAAATCAAGCAGCAAAAACAGAAAATGACGATGATTCCTCCGAACAGGCGACGATCATCCTCAGGGCAGACAAGAACATCACCTACGAAAAACTCAACAGAATCCTCGAAACTGCCCAAAGACTTAAGCTCGGGGTCGTTCTGCTCAACGACTTGCAACAAGAAACATCCGCGCCAAGGGTCAACCTGCGCGACGAACAATGACTCAAGAAACAACACAGGAGAAAAGGAACTATTGCCTGAGAATGGCTGCCGCCATCGTGGTTGCCATCATCTTGCACGTCCCTTTCCTGCTTGTCAAGGCCAGGAACGGGAATGCCCAAAATCAACAGAATGACCAGTTCGTGAACCACTCTCCCAGGGCTTTCCTGTTCCCCCAAAGAAACGCGAAAAACCTGGACAAATACATCCTCGCCATCTATGAATGGGCGGATTTCGACGACCCGACCGTCATCATCCACCCAAACCCAGATTACGGCTTCACCAAGTTCATCCCCAAGACGCCGCCGCAAGAGGTGATCCCGCTCCCCGAAGTCGAGCCGCCAAGGACGGAAAAGTCTTTTCCCGACATCCCGGACAAAAACCTCGAGACAAAGGCAAGAAGTACTGCTGAAAATATCCAAGCCTCTTGGAACAAGGATACGCACTTGAACCTGCCTGCTCCGCAACGAATCGTTAGGCCAAGAGGAGTCTTCTGGACAACCGAATATGGTTCGAAATTGATTAACCCACCTAAGCTTGACGAGGAGAAGCAAAATCTCGCGCTCCTGAAAGGAGTCCCGAAAAGCGTCACGAAGATCGAAGTCGATCCCAATCCCAACCTTCCGTTGAAGCGGATCATACTCAGGGAATCCTGCGGGAACAAGGATCTTGACCTGCTTGCCGTCGAAGCCGTCAGAAATGCCCTGGAAAACGCCGGAGACAAACCGCTGCTTCCGGGATTCAGCCCCACCCAACCCGTCACGCTCGTCGTCGACTGGAGACTGTGAACCCATTGGAGCCATCTGGACAATGCCTTTCCAATTGACATTTTCAGACCAAAACTCCTCGTCTGCCAATGACTTGAAGCGCAAGACGACTCTCACCTTCGAGCAGGCGCCCGTGGTCGTGGGAGCCAATGAATGCCCTGTTCCAGGAGTTCACAAGCCCATCTGCAAGATCCATGCAAATGCGGACAAGACTTATGCCGTCGAACCTCTTCATGATTGCGAAATCAAGCTCAATGGCTCGCCGATCAAGGAAAAGACAAACCTCAAAAGCGGCGATTCAATCCTTTGCCCGCCAGCCATCATCAAATTCTACACTGTCCGCCCCAAGGCGAAGCAGTCATGGCAAGCGGCCTTGCTGACATTCGCCGCAAAAATCGCAATCGTGGTCTTTCTCGCCGTCCAAGTGACCGTGATGTTCTGGCTCCCCTGGAAGCTCTCGGCATCCTCGATCTGGGATGGTGCCGCAGCCAAGCAGAAGATTACCCAAAAGCTCGAATCCACAAGAAAACGGGTTTCGGCGATCCTCAAGCAAAAAGAGTTTGACAAGGAGGACACGCTGACGCAGCTTCTGGTCGCGCAAGTCGCGCTCGACATCGAAAAACGCTCGATGTACCTCAGAAAACACGAAGACCAGATGACCAGGTCACAAAGGAAGAACATGGTCGAAGACCTGGACAAGCTCAATGCCATCCTGGATGACGTGGAAGGCAAGAAAACATTCCCCGAAATCCCCAAGCCCGACATCGACGCCGCTGTCAAGGCAATCCTTAACAAATAAACTCCACAGGAAACCATGGCAATGACTCAATTCCAACCCCAATCTCTCGTTGATCGAGTTCGGGACTTCACCAGGTTCAGGGTCGCCGTCATTGGCGACTTGATGCTGGACAAGTACATCTGGGGACGCGCAACAAGAATTTCCCAGGAGGCTCCGGTCCCCGTCGTCTGCGTTGACAGGCAGAACATCGTCCCCGGTGGGGCGGCAAACGTAGTCCGCAACCTGCTTGCGCTTGAAGCAAGGGCAAACGCCATCGGCGTCATCGGAAACGACCACGATGGAGACAACCTGATAACCATTCTCGATGATGCCGGCGCTGATACCAAGCATATCTCCAGGCAAGACGACAGGATGACTACCGTCAAAACCAGGGTCATCGCAGCCAACCAGCAAGTCGTCAGGATCGACTTCGAAGACACCACATGCATCGCAGAACAATGCCAAAAACAAATTCTCGAGAATGTCCGGGAGTGCCTCGAGCAACAGCTTCTTGATGCCATCATCCTGGAAGACTACGCAAAAGGCGTCTTCACTCCGGAGCTGATGGACGAAATCGCAAAGTTGGGCAATCAGGCGAACATACCCGTCACCCTTGACCCGCATTCATCCCATCCCTTTAATATCAAGGGAATCTCGCTGATGACGCCAAACCGACAGGAAGCTTTCGCACTCGCGGAAATCCCATACCAAAAATGCAGCGGGGATCCAACAAAGGATAAAGCACTGCTCCAAGTCGGAAAAATCCTCAAGGAACGCTGGCAGAACAATATGCTCCTGATCACCCTGGGCGGCGATGGAATGGCGCTCTTCCTCGATGACGATCCCGTTCCAATCCATATCCCAACGCGGGCACGGCAGGTCTTCGACGTATCCGGGGCTGGAGACACCGTGATGGCAACCATGACCCTCGCACTCCTTGCAGGGGCAGCTCCGGAAGAAGCCGCAGTCATCGCAAACCATGCCGCTGGAGTCGTCGTCGGACTCGTCGGCACAGCGCCGATTTATGCCGACGCACTCCTCGATGCGATCCAACAAAGCAACTGAAAACCATAGAAAAATCAAATCAGGTCAACAATGAAAACCATCGCAGTCATCCCAGCACGGTACGCTTCGACTAGATTCCCAGGAAAACCACTCGCGCTGATAGCAGGCGTCTCAATGATTCAAAGATGCTACGAAAACACGTGCAAATGCAAGAGGTTCGACAAGGTGATCGTCGCGACAGACGACCAGCGCATCTTCGACCATGTGACACAGTTCGGCGGAAAGGCGGTAATGACGTCCGAAAACCACCAAACCGGCACGGACAGAATCGCAGAGGCAATCCAGGGAATTGACGCAGACCTGATCGTCAATGTCCAGGGTGACGAGCCGATGATCCCCCCATCGGTCCTGGAAGAACTCATTGACGCCATGGTCGAATCCAAGGCTGACATGGGCACTGCGGCCGTCCCCTTCGACATCGCCGGCGCCGACCCCAACAGCCACAATGCCGTCAAGGTCGTCCTGGACAACAAGGGCTTCGCGCTTTATTTTAGCCGTTCGCTGATCCCCTTCCCAAGGACTGGCGGCGAACCCGTCCAGCCGCTCCTGCACTGGGGACTCTACGCCTACACACGTGATTTCCTGCAGAAATTCGTCGCCTGGCCACAATCCCCCCTGGAAAAATGCGAGAAGCTGGAGCAGCTCAGGGCTTTGGAAAACGGAGCCAGGATTATGGTCATCAAAACGAAGCACAGGTCAATCGGCGTCGATACCCCCGAAGACCTGGCGGAAGCGGAAAAAATCTTTTTGGCTCAATAACCACGTACCTGGAAAGAGATTGCCATGATTAAATTCAAACTTACAGAAACGATTTCCATCGGCGACGGGCAGCCGCTCGTCATCTTCGCTGGACCTTGCGTCGCAGAGTCGCTGGACATCTGCAGGACGATCGCGGAAAAAGCCAAGAGCGCATGCGACAAGCTAGGCCTCCCCTATTTCTTCAAGGCGTCATTCGACAAGGCGAACAGGACCTCTGCCACCGCCTTCCGGGGACCGGGACTCGAAAAGGGGCTGGAAATCCTCGCAACGATCAAACGCGAATTCAAATGCCCAGTCATCACTGACGTGCACGAACCAGAACAATGCGCACCCGTCGCTGAAGTCGTTGACGTTCTTCAAATCCCCGCATTCCTCTGCAGGCAGACAGACCTGCTCCTGGCAGCAGCCAAAACCGGCAAGCCAATCAATGTCAAGAAAGGACAATTCCTGGCTCCCGAAGACATGAAGCCAGTCGTCGGGAAACTAGAATCCGGTGGCAACGACCGCGTGATGCTCACCGAGCGTGGCGCAACCTTCGGCTACCATAACCTGGTCGTTGACATGAGGTCCCTCGTCATTATGAGATCCTTGGGCAAACCCGTTGTCTTTGATGCCACGCACGCCGTGCAACTCCCTGGCGGACAAGGCACATCCTCGGGAGGGAACCGGGAATTCGTACCGCCATTGGCAAAAGCCGCAGCAGCCGTTGGAATCGATGGACTTTTCCTTGAAACGCATCCGACGCCAGAAAAGGCGCTCTCGGACGGCGCAAACTCGCTACCAACGGAACAACTCTACAACTTACTTAAAAACATAAAGGATATTCATGAACTGGTTGGAAAAATGCAATGATATCAAGGTCGTAGCCTTTGATGTGGACGGCACACTGACGGATGGAAGTATCGGATACGGATGCGGTTCCGATGACGATATCAAATTCTTCAACATCAAGGACGGCAAGGCAATCCAAATCTGCAGAAGCCTCGGAATCAAAACCGCAGCCGTCACAGGACGGGGCGGAAAGGCAAACCAAAAACGCCTCACTGAACTCAAAGTCGATCTCATCCTTGATAAATGTCACAACAAACGCGAGGGCATGCTGCAACTTTGTGAGTTTTTTGAAGTCCAACCCCATAACTGCCTCTTCGTCGGCGACGACCTCATCGACCTCAGCGCTTTCGCAACATGCGGAATCGCAGTCGCCGTGGCGGATGCGGCACAGGAAGTCAAGGACTACGCAGACTGGATACTCGATACGCCAGGAGGAAGAGGAGCGCTTAGGGAAACAGTCGAAAAACTCCTCAGGATCACCGGCCGATGGGAGGAAGTCATGAAGCCATACAGGGAACTCTTCAAGGACAAAGCCGAAATATGACCAAGGTCGCCTTCGTTTTCATCTCGGCTTTCATCATTGCAGCATACAGTGCTTCAGCCTCGGACTGGAACCTGGGACAAGGCGGCAACCTCGATGTTTATGATTTTTCCTCCTGCGGATTTGACGAAAACAACAACCCCTCCTGGCAACTTAAAGGACAAAAAGCAACTGTCAGAGGTACCGTAACAAGAATCAACAACTGCGAACTCGTCTTCTTCCTCAAAAACAAAACCAAGAAAAAAGACTCGGCAATCCTAACGCCAGACGAATCAGGAAAACTAAAGGTCATCCTCAAAACGCCACAGTGCGATTTCAGCCACGCAATGGGAGAAGTCAAAAGCGACCAACCGCTGGCCATCGACCTGGGAACATCAATCGATGCAACAGGAATCGGCTTTGATATTGACCTCAAAAGACACGTGGTCCTCATTCGCTCCGCAGTAAAACTCACATTCATACTCCCAGAAAAAACAGCTAAAGCTCTAAAGAAGGGACACGGAAAATGAAACCCAACAAATCCTTTAGATTCATGTTGATCGCGATCATCGCATTGATCACTTCAATCTCGGCTCAAGACAAAAGTCAAAAGCAAAATGAGGGAGAACCTGATGAACTCATCATCTCCGCAGATAGAATGGAAATGCAACTCGATGGAAAAACAGTCGAACTGACAGGAAATGTCAGAATCGAAGACTCGACAATGTGCCTGACATCACTCAAAATGATGGTCTATCTCACCGATGATAAAGACGAGAAGGAAGAAAAAAAGGACGAAGCAAAGAAAGACGAAGAAGTAAAGAAGGACGAGAAGAAAGATGAGATAAAAAAGGATGAAGTAAAGAAGGACGAGAAGAAGGACGAGACGGATGGGATGAAACTCCAGAAACTCGTCGCCGAAGGTGAAGTCGTACTCAGAAAACTCGATGGCACGGAATCGGCGATGAGCGACCATGCAACCTATGACGTCGCTGACGATACGATCGTGATGACCGGAAATTGCTCCATAGTCAAGGGCACCAACAATCTCCGTGGCAACAGGGTCACCTACAACAGGAAACTCGGAAAAATCAACCTGGAGGGAGGCGTCATTACCTTCAAGCTCAAACCAGGCAAGGATGGTGCTTCAGGATTGGGTGATATGTTCACCGGAAAGGATGATAAGAAGAAGGATGAAAAGAAGAAAGACGAAGTAAAAAAGGACGAAGCAAAGAAAGATGAAGAAGTAAAGAAGGATGAAAAAAAGGACGAAGCAAAGAAATAACCCTAGGAAACAAAGTCAATCGTCCTGCGTCCTAATATTTAACAAATCTTTACGTCTTACTTGATCTACTATGGCAGAACCTCTTCTCAAAGCAGAAAACCTGGTCAAAATCTACGGCAGCCGCTGTGTCGTCAACAACGTGTCATTGGAAGTCGGCCCAGGTGAAGTAGTCGGTCTCCTGGGTCCCAATGGTGCCGGGAAGACCACGTCTTTCTACATGATCGTCGGCCTGATCGAACCCAATGCGGGAAAGATTTCCTTTGAAGGGAAAGACGTATCCAAGCTTGCCATGTACGAGCGCGCGCGCCTCGGAATGGGCTACTTGGCTCAGGAACCGTCGATTTTCAGGAAATTAACTGTCCAAGAAAATGTCATGGCGGTTCTTGAATCGCTTGAACTTACAAAAAAAGAACGTAAATTGAGACTAGGCGAGTTGCTCAACGAGCTGCAACTCACACACCTG
>DBPZ01000077.1 GCA_002305655.1 Lentisphaeria bacterium UBA1407
CAATCATTGACAAACATCGTCAATCTCCCAGATTCACAACCCCGTAGGTAATCCGGATGATTCTTGATGATTTCCATCGATTAGGAAGCTAGTTCCCCATACCTATTTGAGTACAAAATAAAAGCAATCAAATTTTGGCTTGGAACTCACTAGCCTCCACCTGACCCAACAAGGGGGATGCCTCGCGACAAAAGTCCCACATCCTCCGAGAAAATCAAAGGGGCTGGTTCAAGTACGAGCACCCTGGGTAACCGTACTCAAACTGTTACCGATTCATCCTCCAAAGTCCTCACTTCAACCGCACTTCCTTGGTGGTCACGTACTGCCGTTTCACCTTCAGGTCCTGAAGCCAGCATTTCACGTAGTTGGTCACCCAGGGGCCCGAGCCGGGACCGCCGCCATTATTGTTGTCCCAAAGCCATTGGGGCGTCGGCCAAACCGCGATGGACATCTTTGTCGCAGCATAGAAATTCTTGTTTGCCCCATGTTGTCCGTGGTGCGACATCACGACAATGTCCGAAACCAGCTTGTCCGGGCATTCCTTGACCAGCTTGTCACCCATTTGGACACCGATATCACCCGTGATGAGCAATTTCTTGCCTGCGAAGGCGACATTGAAGACAATGGAGGCATTGTTGACCGGGTTTGCGAGTATCGTCAGATCCGGTTCGTTAATCACTTCGACATGAACCCCATCCAGCTCGAACACATCGCCTTTCTTGACGATCTTCTTTGGAATCGTGGTCTTTTCCAGGGCATTATAAATTCTTGTCGCCTCTGCCTCCGATTCTTTTTCATGCTTGACAATCCAGTCGAGCGGCGGGAAATTGTAGCATATCTGCTTGACCTTCAGTGCATCGGGTGTCGCATTGATGAATTCGACCAATTGATCCGTATGGTCGCCATGTGCGTGCGTAAGGATCCACAAGTCAACCGTATCGGAATATTGCTTGATGATCGAAATCAGGTGCGCATTGTCCTTGTGCCGCCCCCCATCGAAGACAATGACCTTCTTGTTCTTGGTGACCAACACAGCCGAAAACATCTGACCATGGGTCTGCGACGTGGGAAATATCAACTCCTCGCCTTGGAACAAAAGCTCCTGAGTTGCGGCGGACGCAGCCAACGACAAACACAACAATAACAACAAATTGTTCTTCATTCATCTTCCTTTCTTGCTTGGTGATAATCATTAAACCTGGGAAATCCACATAGACTCATACAAAAAAATCTACAACCGCACCATTGATTTTCAAGTGCCAACACAAAAACCCACCCTGCTTGACCAAGCAAAATTATCTCGTATACACATGATTTTCCTTGCAAACACGGAAAATCGGGATTATTTTGTTGTTTTCTGACAACAATTCGCCCAAGCAATCATCCATAAATTAGGAGAACTTAAAATGAAAAAACTGCTGGTTGGTGCCCTGTGCATTTCATTCGCCTTTATCTTGAGCTCCTGCTGCAGCCACAGAGGCTGTTGCAAAGACGATATCTCATGCGTCAAATTGGACAAGCCGGCAATCCAGAAACTCCTGGACACCTGCGTTAAAATCAATGAAATGGAAACCGCCAATGAGAAGTTGACCTGGGAAGAGGTCGTCGCCTTCATCAAGGCAAGCGGATACAAGAACGCGGATTGCCTTAAAAAGCAGTACACGGTCGTTGCAACCGCATGGGCGGCAAACTTAATGGAAGAAAACGAAGAAAAAATCAAAGAGGAACTCAAATCGTTGCCCGAAGAAGAACAAGCCAAATGCAGGGAGGAACTTGACGCCGCCCTCAAGATGAAAGCAAAAATCAACAAGGAAACCTATAAAAACGTGGTCGAAATGAAGGATGTCATCAAGAAGACACTGAAATTCGGCGAATACCAGACTACGAATCCGTTTCCTAAACAATAACCAGATTTGACAGTGGCATCCGAGTCCTTTCCCTCGGATGCCTTCTTTTTACCTCGTTCCAGCCAATGCCGACACTAGGACTCATCTTCGAAATCAGGGAATTCTGCCTTCACGATGGACCGGGCATCAGAACCACCGTCTTCTTGAAAGGCTGCCCCCTGCGCTGCCTGTGGTGCCAAAACCCGGAAGGATTCGAACATCGTCCCCAACTCCTCGTCTCAACACGGGAATGCATAGGGTGCAATGAATGCAAGCAAGTCTGCACTCACAGCGCTTCACCCTGCGTCGCATGTGGAAAATGCGTCCAAGTCTGCCCGCAAGGATGCAGGAGAATCTGCGGGACCTGGATGAAACCCGACGAACTCGCCGAAAAACTCCTCAAGGACAAGGAACTCCTCCAGGAATCAAATGGAGGAATCACGTTTTCAGGCGGAGAACCGTTGATGCAATATCAATTCCTGCAGGAGTTGATACCCAAACTCAAACCTTTGCATCTTGCCATCGAAACGTCGGGATACGCAGAACAACACATCTACAAGGATGTCGCTTCAAGCGTAAACCTCGTATTCCAAGATATAAAGCATACCGACGATGCCACGCACAGGCGGCTGACAGGAGTCGGAAACCAGCAGATCCTAAAAAATCTGGACTGGCTGGCAACGACCGACATCCCATTCGTCGTACGAGTCCCGTTGATCCCAGGACTCACCGACCAGGAAACAAACTTCGAAGCGCTCGCCGAAAGACTCGAAAACGCCAAAAACCTTGAGCAGGTCCAACTCCTCCCATACAATCCGGCGGCAGGAGCAAAATACAAAATGATGAACCTCGACTACAAACCGCCCTTTGACATGCAGCAACAACCCAACACCGACCTTACACCATTCCAAAAACGAAACCTGCCCTGCAAGGTGATGTGACCCTCCCGCAATAAAGAAAAAGCCTTACTTCAGTGCATCCTCTAGTTCCTGGTTCTTCTGCTGATTGATTTTCTGGATCCTGTTCTGCGCATTTTGCTTGACTTTCATCTGAGTCGCCCCAATGCCATAATTGACCACTGAGTTCACGTCATCGCCAACGCTCCTGGCAGGCGACTTCTGCTGAGGCTGCTGCTGACGAACCGCTTTCGGCTGCTGCTGAGAAGGAGACTGCGACTTCTTCGACTTGCCGCTGTCAGGAAAATCGCAGGAATACAGAAGCAAGCAACTCACAGCAAAACAAATTAGCATTCTCAACGTCTTCATCTTGGACTCCTTAGTGCGATTTTAACTCGAAAACATTCTACTATACATCAAGTTCCCAAAACTCACAAAAAAGCCTGCTGTGCCAAATGATAAAGGAGAGAGAGAGGGAGGATTGTTGGCACAGCAGGCAAAATCAGAACAATTTTCGTTCCTATGACATACAATAAACGCTACTGTGAAACAATTATTGTAAACAAGTGTTTATTTTTTCATAATTGTCACGTATTTTTATGACCTTTACTAAAAAAAAATAACTCTCGAAAATCAAGTTCCTTTGTACTTGATTATGCTCATGATTAGGCGTAAATTTATCTTATTCGGAATGATTGGGATTTTTTGAATTTTTCATGATTTTCTGTCCTCCCTACAACTTTTTATCATCCTAACGATTTTTTCCCAATGTCCATCCATCCACTTATAGTCACGGGACCCACTGCAACAGGCAAAACACGCCTGGCAGTCAATCTGGCACGAAAATACAATGGCGAAATCATAAGCGCCGACTCCAGGCAAGTCTACAAGGGACTAGACTTGGGAACGGGAAAGGACCTCGAAGAATATGGAACGCCACCCGACAGCATTCCAGCGCATCTGATTGACATCGTAGAACCAAACCAAGAATTCCATCTCAAGAAATTCCTCGAATCGGCTCAGGCGGCAATTCAGGACATCATGTCACGCGGGAAGCTCCCTATCATTGCCGGCGGCACGCCTCTCTACGTCAATGCACTGATCAGGGGATACCAGTTGCCTGGCGGAGAACCCGATCCAGAACTCAGAAAGCAACTGCTGGAAATGGACGAAAGGCAACTGCTGGAAAAACTACACCAAATCGCCTCCCCGGAACTGATTCAAAGGACGGACACGACACAGAAAAAACGCATTGCAAGGGCAATCGAAATCGCTTCGTCAAACGAGGACGATGCTCTCAACTACCCGCCACTGCAAAACCCACTCGTCATTGCGCCATTCTTCGATAGGGCAGAGATTCACAGAAGGATCGAACTGCGACTTGACGAGCGCCTACAGCAGGGAATGATCCGAGAAGTCGAAATGCTCCATCAACATGGAGTTTCCTGGGAAAGACTCGATTGGTTCGGACTCGAGTACAGATACATAGCCAAGTTCCTGAAAAACGAACTTGAACTCCAGGAAATGAGAAACCAGCTTTTGGCGAAAATCAGAGGATTCTGCAAAAGCCAGACCATTTGGTTCCGAAAAATGGAGCGGGAAGGCATTGACATCCATTGGATCCAAGACGGCGACTTCAACCATGCCGCAAACCTCGTCAAATTATGGCTCAACAACAAACCGCTCCCAAAACCAACCATAAGATTGGCTGACACGCACTACGGAGCAAAATCAAAAACAATATCCAAACAGGCGGTCGGCAGGCAATCAGCGAGCCAGGATCGACCTTGACACAAACTCCTTCTGCCGAGCCTCGTCCAACGACACGAACTTCGCCGAATACCCGCACAAGCGAACCAGCAAGCCGCCATGATTCCCAGGATGCTTCATCGCGTCTTCCAACTGCTCCCGCGTCACGCAATTCAACATCAACATCCCAGATGATTTCATCCGACACCAGGACCGGACAATCGACCCGAATTGCGATGCTTCCATCCCGTTCCCAGACACAGCCAGGCTAAGAGTCGAATTGGCGGGAAAACGTTCCAAAGGCAACTCCGACAAGCCATTGAGCACGCCAGTGACCGTATCGCCATGGAATCGCGATGGCGTAATGCCTTGCGTCAAATAGTCGCCTTGCCGACGCCCATCAGGCGTCGCACGAGTCACCGGCGCCCACTGCCATACATCAATATAACTGTACAAGCCAGGCTGATAACGGCCACCACGCTCGTTCTTATGCCGAGCGATCACATCCGTCAAATCGATCAGCAATCGATTGGTCAACTCAACAACATCTGGCGACTCGCAACCAAAATGGAGCAAGCCGATCGCTTTTCGTCGCAACGCCTCATGCCCCTCCCAGTTATCACGAACCGCAGCCAACACCTGCTGCGCATCGAGCTTCTTCAATGCCAGCAAGCTGTTCACCATCACGGCGACTCCTGTCAACGGCACCCCATGGGGACTGTATCGAGCGCCACCGGCTGAATAGTCAAGGCCAGACTGGGCACAACCCTCGAGACACGTGGAAAAGAACGGGCATGGATTGACCTCCGGCCACAGCGAGCCGTATTTGGCAATCGTCTCCAGCATTCTGTCCATCGCAAGAGTCGCATTGTCCATTACGGTCTTGTAGATTTCCTCGAAGTTGGTTTCGTTGCCCAGCTTCTTGAATCTCATGCCGAGCCGAGCTTCTTCTTCGGGCACATCATGGATGCTCAGATCCATCACCTTGCCTAGGCTGAAGTAGTTGTTCGCCCCCTCGCTGTGCTCGCAACTGTCCACGATCACCTCCCAGCAACCGCCTGCGACATAGTTGACAACGTCACGATAGTCCTTTCCGAACCCAACTTGAGCGGGAATGATCACATCGTCGTTGATGAAGTCATGGACATTGCGTCCCATCAGGAAATCCTCTGCCGCATAATCCACCAATTCTGCTGGTGTCCCTGCATGAACCCTCAAATGGATTTTCGGGTACACCAGCCCCAGTTCACGATGGCATTCCAGGAACAGCCATGTCAATTCGTTGGTCACGTCATTCCCGTCTTCGTCAACACCGCCGAGCATCAGCGTGTCGCCCTGCTCGCCACCATTGAACTGTTCCGACGTCTTCGAGTCGAAATCCAGCTTGCAATCCGTTTGAACAAGATATTGGCATACAAGTTCCTTGGCCTCGGCAGGCGTCAGTCGCCCCGATGCCAGGTCATTGCGGTACAACTCGATCAGCTGCCTATCGGGGCTTCCCATCACGGACATTCCGACTCCGTCCATCACCCCACCCAGTTCGTGGAAGAACCACAGCATTTCCAATCCGTCATAGAACGTTGTTGGCGGTTCCCATGGAATCACACGGGCTCGTTCGGCGATGCGTGCATAGTATTTCCTCGTCACCTCGCCCGTCACCGTCGTCAATTCAGCTTCCGCCTGCTCTGCGAACCGGGCTGCGATCTTCCTGACCAGCATCAGGGAGTGTTTTGCCGCAGCATAAAAAGGCGCCGTTTCGGGATTGCCATTGGCCGCCTCGCCCGCCTCAAGTTCGGCATAGCATCCTTTAAGCCCAAGTTTCAGCACTCGCGTAAACGGGAAGCAATGGTGGTCGTAATCGCAATACGGACCATACGCCAAGTGCAATCCCAATGCGCTTGCCGCGCAGTATTCTGCATGCGCCTGGGGATTGGCATCGCGATACTTGTGCCGGTTTCGCATCAACACCCAGCCTCCGCTGCTGTTCTCGCAACACCCATCGTACTCAGACATCTTCAGCCCTGTCTCAAAGAAAAACGGATTGTGCGGAAACAAAACAGGAGTGAAGCCATCGGCGATGATCTCATATTGGGCAACCTTTTGCTCCAAAGCGGAGGCGCCAGGATGCAATACAGCCCACGCCTCCATCGCGCCTAGCAGCGGATTGAACGGACGGGACACGCGCCTGAATGACTTCGTCTCGTAATACGCCTTCAACTCACGCTTCAACTCGTCTAACATAGAAAAATCCCACAATTCCTAGCTTATTTCGACAGTCAATTCTTGCGCAACGCAACACAATGACCATGCCAAAAGATAATCAAACAAAACAATCATACAACAAAACAAGATGGATTTATCCGCCCAACCCGATTATGAATTATGAATGACTTGTCCGACCTGTCCGACCTGTCCGACCTGTCCGACCTGTCCGACCTGTCCGACCCGTCCGACTTGTCCGACTTGTCCGCCCCCGTCCGACCCGTCCCAGTCCCAGCATTCTCCCATGCCGAACCCAAGATGCATGCCACATACAGCTTAAGCACGAAACCAATGTTTTTTGGGCTTTGATTTCGAGTTTTTCTTTGCCTTTCACGCAAAATGCATTAATTTAGATGTTTCCCCGAATTTCCAACTTACTTTACATTATATAAAAAGCCATGGACATCATCGTTTCCGTTGTCAGTTTAGGATGTGCGAAGAATCTCGTCGATACGGAAGTGATGTGCGGTTCTCTTGTGGCCAATGGTTGCTATTTGTCGGCATCCGAGAGCGATGCCAACGTGATTCTTGTCAACACCTGCTGTTTCATCCAGGATGCTCGTGACGAGGCTGAGCATGCCATTAGGGATGCCATTGCCTGGAAGCGTCGTTCGCGCAGATCCCGCCGGATGGTCGTTGTCGCCGGCTGCTTGGTTCAGAGAGATCCTCAGGATACCGCGAGACGATTCCCTGAAGTCGACCTCTTCCTCGGCTTGGACGATATCCCGGACGCCGCAGGGAAAATCAAGGAACTATTCGCCAAGCCAGATTCCAAGCAACCGATTCCAGTAGGCGGATTTCCCACCTACCTCTACGACCATCATACTCCGAGACTCACGGTGACGCCGGAGGCTTTCGCATACGTCAAAATCGCAGAGGGATGCGACCATCGTTGCGGATTCTGCGCAATCCCGCTTTTCAGGGGACACCAGCGAAGCAGGCAGGACGAATCAATCGTCGAAGAATGCAAGCAACTGCTCAATCAGGGAGTCCGGGAAATTAACTTCATCGCACAGGATTCGTCAAGCTACGCTAAAGACAGAAAGAATGGTGACAACCTGGCAAAACTCCTCAGAAAATGCGATGAAATCCAGGGCGACTTCTGGCTCCGAGTCCTCTACACACACCCCTTGCACACCAGCGACGAACTCCTCGAAACAATCGCCAACGGGAAGCACATCGTCCCTTACCTGGACATGCCAATACAGCACTGTGCAACCCCAGTACTCAAGGCGATGAAACGAGGCTTCACTGGTCCGCAAACCCAAAATCTCCTCAACCACATCAGGCAGGACTTCCCCAACCTCACCATCCGCACGACCGTCCTGCTCGGATACCCAGGCGAAACGGAGGAAGACTTCAACGAACTCCTGAAGTTCATCTGCGAATTCAAGTTTGACAGGCTGGGAGCCTTTGCATTCTCCCCGGAAATCGGCACCTACGCCGCTTCCATAAAGGACAATCTGGTCCCAACAGATGTCGCAAACTACAGAAAAGACCTTATCTTACGTGCACAAGCCGAAATCTCACGGGAAAACAACGCAAAGCTCCTAGGCAAAAAACTCAATGTCCTACTGGAAACACAGCTAGAAGGACCATATTGGGAAGCACGTACAAAAGCCGACGCACCAGACGTAGACCAAATCGTCACGGTCAAAGTCCGCCAACCAAAAAATACAAAACCAAGATTCACTGACGTTATCATAACCGAAACCCAAGATTTCGAGATGAACGCAGAAGAATGTCAAAAGATTAAACCTTAAACGAAATCCGCATTCAATATGGCACGACGTCCGTCCTCCATCTCAACGCTCAAGACCACGACCGCAAGCAAGAATACAAGCCACACAGTCAGGCATGTCATCATGGTCTTCTGTGCTCTCATTTGCCTTTTCCTGCTCGCATTCCTGGCACATGTCCTTTGGTACAAACTCTACATCAACAACGAAGTGCTTTTCCTCGAAAGCATCAACGCGCCCGAAACCAACAACTACGCACCAAGAAAAGTCGCCGGCAAGATATCTATCGAAACCATCCTTTCAGAATTGGGAATTGAAGCGGGAAGCAAAAACCTGTTGACCGTCAACCTCAGGGCGATCCGAAGGCGGCTGGAAACAGAAGCGATACTCAAGGACATCCAGGTGCGAAGACTGCTCCCTGACACCATCGACATTTCCTTCAAGGAACGTTACCCAAGGGCACGAATCATCTGCGGTCCCAACTCATGCTACATCGACGACGATGCCGTGCTCCTTCCCTTCAGGCATCCCAACGGAATGCCGCTGCAATACAACGCCGCCGGAATCCCCATCATCACGGCTATCACAAATCCAGACAAGCTCATCCCGGGAAAGAAAACAAATGACAAGCACCTCCTGGCAGCACTCGAACTGCTGCAAATCACAGACCTCAACAAGAACAATGTCTTTTTCACAATCAAGCAGATCCAGCTGGTTGACACGCAGGAGCTCCTTATCGTCAGACTCTCGCCGCTCCCAGGCTGTACCGTCTTCGCACAGGATGCGGAAGTCATATTCCCGGTGACGGGCATACAAAAGGCATTGGACAGACTCCTGTTCATAGCAGCCAATGTCAAGGAAACCAATCTCAAGACAATTGACGTCTCATATAAAAACAATATCCCTTTCACACATTGAGCGAATACCACAGACGACAACGACCATGATCACCTTCTACAATTCACTCCACCGCAAACAACAGGAATTCAAGCCCATCACCGAAGGCCAAGCAGGACTCTACACCTGTGGACCAACAGTCTACAACTATGCGCACATAGGCAACTTCAGGGCGTACATGTTCGAAGACCTCCTCAAGAGAACACTCGAATTCTGCGGAATCAAAGTCAAGCACGTCATGAACCTTACGGACGTGGACGACAAGACGATCAGGGGAGCGCAAGCAGCCAATCTCCCGCTCAACGACTTCACGAAAACATACAAGGAAGCCTTCTTCCAAGACATCAAAACGCTGAGGATCGAACCTGCTGACTTCTACCCGGCGGCAACGGACCATATCCCGGAAATGATCGAGATCATCAAAATCCTCTTCGAAAAGGGTATCGCATACCAGGCAGAGGACAAATCAGTGTACTTCTCAATCGCCAAATGGCCCAAATACGGACAACTGGTCCATATCGACCAGGACCAGATGAAGTCCGGAGCACGGGTCTCAATGGACGAATACGCAAAGGAATCCGTCGCGGATTTCGCGCTCTGGAAAGCATACGACGAAGACGATGGCGACGTCGCATGGGATTCGCCATGGGGCAAGGGACGCCCGGGATGGCATCTGGAATGCTCGGCGATGTCAATGAAATACCTCGGAAAGACCTTTGACATCCACTGCGGAGGAATTGACAACATGTTCCCCCACCATGAAGACGAAATCGCACAATCAGAAGCCGCCAACGAAGCCAAATTCGTCAACTACTGGCTGCATTGCGCACACCTGATGGTCGATGGACAGAAGATGTCAAAGTCCCTCGGGAACTTCTACACGCTCAGGGATATCCTCGAAAGGGGATATACCGGCAGGGAAATCAGATGGGTCCTGCTCGGAACACACTACAGGCAATCGCTAAACTTCTCCTTCAAGGCACTCGAAGAAGCACGAACCGCGCTGCAAAGGCTCGATGCCCTCAAGACGAGACTCAAGGAAAACCAACAGGTCAACGACAACAACCCAGACCAAAACGCCGACAAGCTCCTCGCGGACAGCATCGAAAACTTCAAGAAAGCACTATGCGACGACCTCAACATCTCCGCCGCGCTCGCAGCGCTATTCGACCTTCTCAGGGAACTCAACAAGCTGATGGACGACGGCAAATGCCTGGGCGTCAACGCGAAAAACGCACTCGAGACCCTGGCGAAAATGGATACTGTCCTCGCAGTCCTCGAGCCAGACCATGACGATCAGGTCCCGCAGGAAATCCAACAAATGGCCGAAGACAGGCAAGCGGCAAGGAAAGCCAAGGACTTCGCTACGGCCGACGAACTCAGAAAGAAACTCGACGAACTGGGATGGGTCGTCGAAGACACACCAAAAGGACCGAGAGTCAAGAAAAAATAATCCGTTTGGAAATCATTCAAAAATCAAGGAGTCGATTATGTTCACGCATCGAAGACTGCCCCTTCTCTGCGCCAGCCTTCTGGCCGCAACCTCCATCGCCGCATTCGCACAGGAAAAACAACCAGAGAAGGAGATTCCACCGAAAACGGCGGTAGAAGTCGGCGAGCAGTTTCCTTGGTCGGGAGGGACAATCGACACCAGCATCACACTTCCCGACGTACCCGAAACCCTGCGCTGGTCCCACAAGGACAATGCGGGAATCTCGGCAAGAACCTATCTAAAGGACTGGACCGGTCCCTGGAACGCAATCAAATTCCACCTCTATTCCCACAAGGCGACCAACTCCAAGTTCATCATAACCTTCTCCTCGTCAAATCCCGCCACCGAGGGAATGGATTACTACTCCACCATGATCACGTTGAATTTCACCGGCTGGAAAACCTTCCAACTCCATCTCAAGGAGCTAGGCGTCAACCGCATTCCGCTAGGCTTTGACCAGATTACCGGGGTCAACTTCTCAGCCAGCGGGTGGGGCAACACGCCAGACCCCGAAGCCATCGTCAACATCACCCCAATACAACTCGTCTACCAACCTCCCGTCCAAGGGCCGAGACTGACAGACGAGGAGTTCTTCAGCCTGATCAACCTGGACTACCCAGGGTTGCAAAACGTCAAAAGCGCAGTCGAAAACAACGACTTCGCCCTGGCAAAGAAGGAATTCGTCAAGCACATCAAGACCAGGGAAAAACCTGTTTGGTACTTCGATTGGAGAAAATTCAACGACCCGGAATCGCGAATCAAGGGTTACAACACGGCGAGCGCGGACAAAGTCGTCAACAATCTCCTCTCGTCATGCGGCATCGAGCACCAATTCGGTGAGGAAATCGACTGGTCGATCAACCCGACAAAGCTCAAGTACTCAGAATGGACCTGGCAGCTCTCAAGACATCCGTTCTGGCAAACGCTGGGACGCGCATACTGGGCAACTGGCGACGAAAAGTTCGCAGAGGCATACGTCAGGCAAATCCGTTCCTGGATCACCTCCAACCCAGTCCCGCAGAACAGTTCCGGAAACACCGTCGGATCACGCTGGAGAACCATCGAGACAGGCATCCGCATGCTGGGATCATGGCCGGCGTCCTTCTACTATTTCCTCGGATCGCCAAGCTTTGACGACGAATCGATCATCATGGTCGTCAAGTCTTTCCACGAACACGCCACACACCTGAGAACCCACCCCCAGAGCAACAACTGGCTCTGCATGGAAATGAACGGACTCTTCCATGTCGCAACGCTGTTCCCCGAATTCAAAAACTCACAGGAATGGGGAGAATACTCAGCAAAACGGCTCTATGACGAAATGGAGATCCAAGTCTATCCTGACGGCGCACAGGTCGAACTCGCACCGGGTTACCATGGGGTCTCGCTCAGCAACTTCATGGGAACATTCAACCTGGCGAAGGTCAATGAAGTCGATCTGCCCAACGATTATGTGGCAAGATTGGAAAACATGTACGGAATGTACCTCAACACAGCCTCGCCGCAAGGTCATTGCCCACCGCTGAACGACTCCGGCTGGACAGGAGCAAGAGGCGTTCTCAAGACGGCCTCCACCCTCTTCCCACATCGAAAGGACTTCCTCTACTTCGCCACGATGGGCAAGGAAGGCGAACCACCTGCCTTCACATCGACCTGGATGCCCTACGCTGGCTGGTACTCGATGAGATCAGATTGGTCCCCCGAAGGAACCTACCTCCATTTCGAAGTCGGTCCTTTCGGAGCAGGACACCAACACGAAGACAAACTATCATTCGTCATCGTGGCATACGGCCAACGGCTACTCGTAGAAGGCGGTGTCTATGCCTACGACTCATCCCAATGGAGAAGGTACGTCCTTTCGGCAAGGGCCCATAACATCGTCAGAGTCGACGGACTCGACCAAAACAGACGATCCACAAGAGACTACAACTTGGTCACCGAACCACTAAAAAACACATGGATCACAAACAAGACGTTCGACTACGGAGTCGGACGATATGACGAGGGATTCGGGCGAGATCGCGCCCTCAAGGTCACCCATGAACGGGCAATCCTGTTCGTCAAGCCAAACTACTGGATCGTTCTGGACCACTTCATCCCAAACGACGACAAGCCACACACATATACGTCATGGTTCCATTACAACACGGAAAAGTCCGCGCCTGTCGAAAACCTCGAGAACGCATACGTCTCGGCTGAACCAGAATCGCCCAACTTGGTCATCGCCCCGCTTAATCCAAAAGACCTGGATGCAACGATCATCCTGGGACAGGAAGAACCAGAAGTGCAAGGCTGGGTCCCCGCACGAGGATACGAATGCAGACCTGTGGCAACACCGACCTATACACGCACGGGAGATGGACAAATCCTCGAACCGTGGATCTTCTATCCGCTCCAGAAAGACCAAGCCAACCCAATCAAAGCTATCACACAACCAGAAGACGGAGCCTATCTTATCTCGTTCGTCGATGGAGCACAACACTTGCTCAAAGTCAAAACCGACAACGAGAAGATCGTCTCAGTCAACATGACGATCACAGATAAAGACGGAAACGTCTCCTCCGCAATCGTCGTAGAATAACTCCAAACGAAGGTCTTGAACATGAAAAACTTCCTATCCCTAGCACTCTTGGCATGCCTCACCATCGCGACGTCCTCATTCGCCCAGTCTGTCGCCATCATGAAAGGCATCTATAGGGAAGGAAGCGCTTCACAAGGCGAACTTGACAACCACTCCAACAGAATCAAGGCAAGGCTGGAAACGCTGGGCGTCAAGGCAACCCTTGTTCCAGACCTGAACATCAAGCCAGATAGCCTCAAATCAATAAAAATCGCTATCTTTCCATACAATGCGCCACTGTTGGAAAACGATGCCAAGACCATCGGCGACTTCGTCGCCAACGGTGGCAAGCTGCTCGTATTCTACACCAATGACGAATACCTGGCAAAACTCTTGGACATCGAGAAGCCGAAGTACTATCCAAGAGCACAATTCGGATCCCCAGCAGCGGTGAAATTCAATGCCCTGCTGCAGGGACTGCCGCAGACCATGGCGCAAAACTCCTGGAACATACTCCACCCGGTGCCATTGCCAAATAGCCCGGCTAAAGTCCTCGCAAGATGGATTGACAAGGACGGGAAGGAATTGGGATACAATGCGGCGACAATCTCGAAAAACGGAGTCGTATTCGCACACACATACCTCGACCAGGATCCAATGCAAGGAGCGAAATTCCTCTTCGCAATCGTCGCGGGCGCAGACCCGGATGCATGGCCAAATGCCGCTAAATCGGCAATTGACAACGCCGGGGTCTTCGTTGGCGAAAACTCGTTCCATGACCTGAAAAAACGAATTGACAACGCCTACGACGACGATGCAAGAAAGCTCGCCTACCAGGCAGACAAGCTCCTGCAAAACGCAAAGCTGGCACAAAGCAACAAAAAATACCCGGAGGCGGTCGACTTGGCACAACAAGCAGATGTCGCCATCAAAAACGCCTACGCCAAAACGATTCCGCCTAGACGCGGGGAACTCAGGGGGGCATGGATCCATTCCGCATACGGAATCTCAGACTGGGGATGGGACAAAACAATCAAGACTCTCGCAGAAAACGGGTTCAATGCAGTCTTCCCAAACATGCTCTGGGGATATGTCGCAGACTACGAAAGCGATGTCCTCCCAAGACACCCAGCCGTCAAAACAAAAGGAGACCAAATCAAACTCTGCCTCGAAGCATGCGAAAAATACGGACTCGAAATGCACGTCTGGAAAGTCTGCTGGAACATGGGATACCATACCCCGCCTGAACTGATCAAGAAAATGCAGGACGCCAACAAAACACAACTAAAACTCGATGGCTCCCAAACTAGGTACCTCGCGCCACATATCCCGGAAAACCTACAGCTGGAAATTGAAGCAATGCTCGAAATCGTCCGGAAATACAAGGTGCATGGAATACATTTCGACTATATCAGATACCCGGACAGCAGCACGGATTTCTCAGGGTCGGCAAAACTCGATTTCGAGAAATTCCTAGGGAAACAAGTCGAAAACTGGCCGAAGGATTGTGCGCCAAACGGCAAGTACAGGACGAAATACAACGAGTGGCGACGAAACAACATTACGCAATTGGTCAAGAACGTCTATCCGAAGGCAAAGAAAATCAGAAGCGACATTCAAGTTTCCGCAGCCGTCTTCATCAATTGGGAATCCGCCAAGAACTCAATCGCGCAGGACCCTGTCGATTGGCTTGACAACAACTGCCTCGACTTCATCTGCCCAATGAACTATACCGCAGATGATCACCAAATGCTCCAGAGAATCACATTAAACCAATTGAAGGCAACACAAAACCGCGTCCCGCTATACGCAGGACTTGGATCGTACCAGCATGCGGATCCTGCCTCGACGGCACACCAGATCGACATCGTCAGAAAAGCAGGAGCCGATGGATTCATCTGCTTCCAGCATGATTCCAGGTTCGCAACCCAATTCCTGCCGAATCTCAAAGACAACGCAACAAGCAGCAACCCAGGCACTCTGCTCCCACACCACTCGCCCTACGCAACGTTCACGTTCAAGGCAAAAAAAGAATACGAATTCAAGGATATCTTCAAGGTCAACGAAGCTGTCAACGTCACCGCCGCATTCCCCAAAAACACAAGATTCAGAAAGCCTTTGCAGGTCAATATCCTCAAAAATGGATATCACGTCCAAAACCAACCTAACATCAAAATATCAAGAAGCAGAACGAACGTAAACTGTGAATTCTCCACGCGAGAACCTGGTGACTACAGAATCGAAATCACCGACAACGAAACCATACTCACACGAAGCCAAACAATAAGAATCCTTGACGACGAGGCCTTCAAGGATAGAGTCGCAAGGGAAGGTCCACCGCTATTCCGGTATGACGGCAAGGTCAGGGTCGCAGTATGGCAAGACAATGCATACGGAGCAACATACATCCTAAACGAACTCTTGAATGACAATGTGTTCGATGCCGCACCATTGCATAACCTCAAGCCGACTTCCCTCAAGCCGTGCCAAGTAATCATCCTGCCGCAACCACGACAAAACTCAACGCTGTTCAAATCCGAAGAAACTGCGAAAATCCTGCAGGATTACATCAACAAGGGAGGCGCCATTATCACAACCCATGCCATGGTCGGAACCAGGGGATTCGTCAACATCGCACCGCTTGTCGTAGCAACAGTCGACGACAAGCCCGCCCAAATCAGCATCTGGAAAACAAACCGAAGACACGAAATCGCAAGAAACCTCCCGACAGGTGACATCCAATCGACGTTCGTGGACATGATCACCATGAAGCCTGGACGCGCGGGTACGGCTGTCGCAACGACCTCAAGCGGACTACCGGCCATCGTCGCAGGGAAAGTTGGACGTGGACGATATATCGCCTGCGGCCTAGGGCTGGGCATCGGACGAAATGACAAGGATGCAAAACTCTCCGAAGAAGACATTCAGCTCCTCCATAACATGGTCTACTGGTCCGCAGGACTCAGGCTCAGATGAGAAGGCGACTCCTAATCCTTTCCCTCTTCGCCGCAATCCTGACGACTTCGGCGCAACAGCTGAGTCCCTCGCTCCAACTCGAAGGCGCCTTGTCAATCTATAGGGCAACAACGTTCCTCCTGGAAAACCAACGGCAAAATGGTTCCTGGCAGGACAGCCCGGAACTAACGGCGCTTGCGACTAACACGCTGCAGGTCTCGGCAAAACTTGACGAACCGAAGATCGCGACAGCCATCGCAGTCGCCATCGCCTTCCTGAAATCAAATGTACCGCAGGGAAACGACTGGCAACGGGCGATCGTCGCAAGACCTTTCCTTATCGAGGCAAAACGAGACCTCCCCCACAAGCGATTCGCGGAAAAACTCCTCGAAACACTCGCAAAAAATCCCAATAACTTCCCTCCGGAAGCTCTCCCCTGGATTGTAGACGCTTCGCTGCAAGCGAATTTCACAACATTCGCATTCCCGCAAGTTCAGCTCGACAAGCTCCCGGGACCAATCAGATTCTCAATCGAGTTCACGGCACAGCCTTCCCCCACAAAGGACCAACTCCAAAACGCGCGAAATGCAACTCGACTCCTCAACTGGTCGACCACCCCACTCGAACAAACCTATTGGGCGGCAAGAGCCCTCCACGCATGGGACGTGGCATTCGCCCCCGCAAATGATCATTGGCAAGCAGATATCCTAAACGCACTCCTCATGCGACAAGCAGGAAACGGAGCCTGGAACGCCGAAACGCAATACGAGACCGCAAAGAATACTGCCATCGCAATCCTAACCGAAATCATCTGCCTACAATAACAGAAGCAACGACAAGATCCCGCCGGTGAAAGCCGAACAGTATCTATCCGTGACACGATTGCAAAAATTTCGTTTCAGTCATGGGCAAGGCAAGTAAATACTCCAGTATTGCATATGGCTCCTACTAATTTTTCAATTACTGGAACAGATACACTATTCCCTATTAGTTTCATCCAGCGTGCCCTCGTTGGGGGCAATTTGAAATTTGCCGGGAAACCTTGAATTTTGCATGCTTCTGTTACAGTAATTTTCCGATATGCTTTTTTGTTGAAAACTTTTTCAATGAACTCCTTTTTATACTGTTTTTCATTTAGCGCCGAGAGTCCAATCGTAGTAACAAAATCATTTGAATCACTGGCAACTAAAGTTGGAAAGATATTTGAGCTTGGGAGAAATACTCTATTGATGCCAAACAAGCCGGTGCTGATCTTCGTATTCCTAAAATCAAACCTGGTTTCAATACACTTAATTAGTCCCTTTCTTTCTAATGACTTTAGCACATCGGATATTTTTATTTTTTTAATTTTAAATTTCCGTTCCCTAGTTAATTCATCAAAAATAAGGATGTTGTTTTTCGATTCGCCCAGCACTAACCCAACTTCCCCCATAGAAGGACAAAACAGGTACGGGGCCCCCGACCTTTCTTGCTACTTCGCCCACTTGGGCACCTGCGCGAACAGGTGCAGCAGCTTCAGTCGGTCGAGGAGCGAGTAGAGTTGCTTGGGAATATCCGTCAGCGCCGCTTTGAAGATTTCATCGCCAAGCTTCAGCCTGCCGACGCGTATCCGCTGAAGCTCC
>DBPZ01000123.1 GCA_002305655.1 Lentisphaeria bacterium UBA1407
GCACCTTGGGTGGTATGGAGGGCATCCTGGGTGGCGTTTGGACGCCCGGGTCGGACGGTCGGACAAATCATTCAGCATTCAGCATTCCTAATTCATAATTCATATTGGAAGTTGATTTTTGACTTGTAATTGTGCATATTATTAAAATTAATTTGCGTATGTCTGAAAAGCTGGACTATATGGAGGAAATGATGAAGAAAGCATTGGGTTTGTTGCTAGTTTGCTCCGTTTGCTTTAGTGGTGTTCGCGATGAATTGCTTGATGGCGTGAAATCGATTGATTCAGGTGGTGTGCCTGGGGCGATTTTGTGCCTTGATTCATCAGCACATCCCTTGGTGATGGGGAATGTCAGTGGTGCGAAGCAGGCCGTTGCGGCGTATGCGGAGTATGGTCGCGGTCGCATTGTCGCGTTGTCGCATCCGTCATTTTGCAATGCGGATTCGTTGAAGAAGGTCGATACCCGTCGATTTATGCAGAATGCATTGTCCTGGTTGAATCAATCGCAGGGCAAGATATTTGTGTACAAGTACAACGAGGCTAATGTTGGGATGAGTGAGCTTGGTGCTTCTGTTGTCGAGGATCTGTCGGCTTTAAATACTTGCGGCGTATTGATTACGTATCCTGACAGTTTGCCTGCCGGTGATTTGGATGTTGTCCGTGATTTCATCAAGGGTGGCGGCGGCTTGCTGTGCACTGGGATTGGTTGGGGTTGGCAGCAGTTGAATCCCTCGAAGACGTTGCGTGACGACAACCAGTTCAACAAGCTGCTCGGTCCTGCTGGCTTGCTGGTCAATAACGAATACGCGCATCGTACGGGAAATGGCTATGTCACCGAAGGACCGTTGCCGAAAAACGTCAATGTCCGCGAAGCGTTGGAGTTCGCCAAGACGTTCGAGGCGCAATTGAAGCAGGTTAACAACACGCTGATTTCGGCAAGGTCGGTCTTGCCGACTGAGGGGAGCGCGTTGAAGGGTGACTTGGAGGCGTTTGTTGGGGGCTCGAATCGTCGCCGCTATCCAACAGTCGAGCGTCCATGGCGTTCGAGCGATTTGCGCGATCGCCTTGGTGCCGTTGCATTTACGAGCGATTGGCAGGCATCGTTGGGCAAGCGTTGCGACGCCCATCCCGGCGCACGCTCCTATCCAGGATTGCCTGAAAAGGATGTGATGGTGACCAAGGAGCTTGAGTTCGATTTGTCGCGCCCACGCTGGCATAGCACGGGATTGTTCGCCGTCGCAGGGAAGCCCGTCGAAGTCACGGTTCCCGAAGGATATCCGGCTTTGAGGTTGCGAATCGGCACGACCACCTGTGACAATACGCGGCACGACAGCTGGTCGCGCATGCCCAAGGTTGACATGGAAGTTCCGTTGCAGGCCGGCAAGAACGAGGTCACAAGTCCATTTGGCGGGTTGATTTATCTTGTTGTTCCCAGCAATCGTCCTCGCTTGAAGGAGTATCCCGCTTCGAAGCTGTCCGGTCGGATCAAGGTTACGATAGGCAATGCTTGCCCTTCCGCATGGTACAAGATTGGTCGTGACACGTTGCCCAATTGGAGTACTCAACTGGCTGAATGTCCGTCGCCATGGGTTGAAATCGAGAGTGACAAGATCATTTTGACGGTCAAGAAATCCGATGCGAAATTGTTGGAGAACCCAGACGAATTGATGGCGGTTTGGGATAAGGTGGCAGATTTGAATGCTACGTTGACGTGTTTGCCGTTAAGCCGTCCTTCCCAGGAGCGTTTTTGCATGGACGATCAGCTATGCGCCGGTTGGATGCACGCCGGCTATCCGATCATGTTGCCGATGGTTACCGCGAAGGATCTGCTCAATGCAAAGAAGTTGACGGCTGAAGGGGATTGGGGCTTCTACCATGAAATCGGCCACAATCACCAGAATTACGATTGGACATTTGACGGCACTGGTGAAGTAACGGTGAATTTCTTCACGCTGTACGTCATGGAGAAATTGTGCGGCAAGAAGCCGCGTGATACGCGCATGGACGAAGCTAAGTTTCTGGAAACTGTCAAGCGTTGGGTCAAGAATGGAAAGAAGTACGACGATTGGAAGAGCGATCCGTTCCTGGCGCTGGAAATGTTCGTCAGGCTCCAAGTCGCATATGGCTGGGAGACGTTCGAAACGATGTTCGCGGAATATCGCGAGCTGCCGGATGACAAACGCCCGAAGAACGACCAGGACAAGCGTGACATGTGGGTGCTGAATTTCTCCAGGTTGACAGGCGACAATATCGCGTCGGTGTTCGATGCCTGGAACGTGCCGATTAGCGACTCGGCGCGGCAAGCTTGCGCCAAGTATGGGAAGCCCAAGGACGACAAGCTGTTTGCGGGAATAGTAGATTAACAGGCTGCTGTTCAGGACTGGCTGTGATACTTGTTTCAGGTAGATTTCGAAGGCATTTTGGTAAAATGTCACGGTGCCTTTACCGTATGTCAAGATATACTTTTGAGAATAAATACTAAAGAAAGGGAACAAATGAAGATAAAAAATCGTACTTTGTTTACACTCATTGAGTTGTTGGTTGTCATTGCGATTATCGCCATTTTGGCGGCGATGTTATTGCCGGCTTTGTCAAAAGCGCGTGAGAAGGCTGAGCAAATCAGTTGCATATCTAACATGCGTCAGCTAGGGCTGGGGCTGATGATGTATGCTGGCGATGCGAAAAACAAGTTGCCCAATGCGTTATATGCCGATGCGGCTCTGCACTGGAAGAGAACCTGGCTGCAGTCGATTTTCACATATATCAACGACAAGGAAGTATTTCGTTGTCCGAGCAACCCATTTGATGCCACATGTAATTGGGAAGATCCTGATATGCCTGGCGGGATACCTGTTTCGTACCTTTGCCATTCTGGTTGGAATGTCGGCGCATTCACCTCGGCTCCTGGGGCACGACTCCCCATTACCCATACCAATTCCGATGGCAGCATCAAGTTGACCTTCGCGGAAAAGCCCTCGATGCTGATTCTTATCGGAGAAAACTTCAAGCGCAAGGATTGCTTTTTCCAGGGTACTACGGGTTACGATCACTGGTATCCAATTTCACATTCGGGCAAGACGAACTTCATTTTCGCCGATGGTCACGCGGATATTTTGCATCCTCACAACACATACGGTCGGGTGAACATGTGGTGCACGCGTGGTTCGAGTACGATTCCTGAGGAGTTGGTTGCCATGATGAACGAGGCGACTGCGAATATGGGCAGATACGATGAGTGAGGGTAAATTGTCAAGGGATTTGTCTGCTCAGTCTCATTTTGGGACTCCTCTTGGACGTTTGGTCTTGTGGTTGGTTGCCTTGTCCTTGTGCTGTTACGGCGTGTTTTTCATTTACAGCACCGGGTACATTGGCGATGCGTACCCAGTTCGTCCCAATTGGATTCGTCAATTGGTCTGGCTTGCATTGGGTTCATTGCTTGGGTGGCTTGTTGGTCATGCCCATCCCCGCGGCTTGCCTTGGCGTACGTTTGTTTGGGGAGGGTATGGGGCGAGCCTGATTCTGTTGGTTGTTGTTCTGTTTGCAGGTCGTTCCATCGGGGGCGCTCGCCGCTGGCTTCAGCTTGGTCCCGTCATGATCCAGCCAGCGGAGTTTGCCAAGTTCTTCACATTGATGGCTTTTTGCGAATTGCTGTGCTGGACGCCTACGGGGTTTCGTAGCCTGGTCATCAAGTGGGTTCTGTTGTCAGCCTTGTTTTTGGCTCCGTTTCTGCTGATCGTACTCGCCCCCTCGGTTGGCAATGCGTTTTCTCTGTTGCCTGGTGTGCTGTGCGTTGTCGGAATCTATTTGTTGGGGCGTCGATTGTGGGCGACCTTGGTGTTTTTTGGGGTGGTCCTGATCATTTGCTTTTGCGGTTTTGTGGTTCAAATCCGCGCGAGTCAAGAAGTTGGTTCGAGCGGCGGGAATGTCGCGCTGGGAGGCTTCTTCAAAGGGTATCATTCCCGTCGTATTGCCGATTTCCTGACGCCGCGGGGCGGCTGGAACGAACGGCAGTCGCTGATGACCTTGGCCAGTGGCGGTCGATTCGGAAAGGGATATCTACAGGGTGACATGAAAGGACTTGGGTACCTGCCGCGTACGGTTGCTCCGACGGATTTCATTTTCTCGGTCATTGGCGAGGAACTTGGCTTCTACTTGGGATGCCTGCCAATCCTGCTGCTTTACATGGTCCTTTTTGGGCTGGGCTTCCATTGGGCAGGTCATTCGAATGACGAATGTGCCGGATTGCGATGCGTTGCTGTCCTGATGCTTCTATTGACCCATGTTCTGGTCAATGTTGGCATGACGGTCCGGCTGGTTCCGATTATCGGGCTTCCTCTGCCGTTTCTCAGCTATGGCGGCAGCTTTACCGTGACGACCTTCCTCTGCCTTGGAGTATTGCACTCCACTTCTAGGATGAGTTGTGGTGGGCTTATGTCCGCTGATTCCCCGAAGTCAAACGAGTGGAGCCTGGGGCGTTTGCTGAGGGTACGTATTCAGCGGGTCAAGTGAAGATCCACAATTTAGGAAGCATGCGACCTGATGGCCTGGATGTTGGTTTAACGGCGTGAGCTTTGGGATGCTTTCCTTGCAGGCTTGAGTGGCAATTGGGCATCTTGTGTGGAAAGGACATCCCGGAGGAGGATTGGCGGGCGAAGGCATTTCACCCTTGAGCACAATTCGATTCTCATGGGTTTTGCCTGGAACTGGATTGGCAGATAACAAGGCGCGCGTATAAGGATGAATCGGGTTGTCCATGACTTCTTGGACAGACCCCATTTCAACAATGTGCCCCAAGTACATGACGGCAACTCGCTGGGAAATGTGCCTGACCACACTTAAGTCGTGGGAAATGAACAGGTAGGAAAGCTTGTGCCGTTCCCGTAAGTCGGCGAGGAGATTGATCACTTGGGCCTGGACCGAGACGTCAAGCGCGGAGACCGGCTCGTCGCAAACGACCAATGACGGCTTGAGTGAGATTGCGCGGGCAATGCTGATCCTCTGTCGCTGCCCGCCTGAGAATTCATGCGGGTACCTGTAGAGGGAGGCGTGGTCGAGTCCGACTTCGTCAAGGAGTCGTTTTGCAGCTTGGAGCTGGGTTTCTTCCTTTAGGAGCTTGTGGTGCACGAGTCCTTCTGTGACGAGTTCCAGGACTGTCATCCTTGGGTTGAGTGAGGCATATGGGTCCTGGAAGATCATCTGGCATCGCTTTCGTACAGATCGTCGTTTTCGTTCAGGGAGGTCGGTGAGTTCGATGCCATCGAATCGGATTGAACCTTCCCTTGGTTTTTCAAGTCCCATGACGGTTCTTCCGAGGGTTGTCTTGCCGCAACCGGATTCTCCGACTAGTCCTAGGGTTTGGCCGGGCTGGATGTCAAGGGTAACGCCATCAACCGCCTTGACATATCCAGCCACAAGCTTGAGGACTCCCTTTCTGATCGGGAACCATACCTTGAGATTGTCGATTTCGAGAATAGGAACTTGCATGATATCTTGGGAGCCTTTAGGAGCCGTTAAAAAATTAAGTTACCATTTCCGGTTTCTTTTGGCCGCCTTNNCCTTAATTTTTGAACGACTCCTTACTTGAGGATTTGCCTTCTGACGGCTTCGCAGAGGAAGACTGTAGTGGCTTGTGCGACATTGAGCGATTCGGCGTGTCCGGGCATTGGGATGGTCACTCCCGGTCCCAGGGTCGTATCGGAGACGCCGTTTGCTTCATTGCCGATGACAAGCGCGGATTGATTGAAATCAAAGTTGTCCTGGTCGAACAGGCTGATCGTCGCATTTGGGAAGGTAAGCCAGAATGTTTTTCCTCCGAGTTGTTCGAAGTGTTGCTTGGCGTCTTTCAGGGACTGGAATGTCGGGAGCTGGAGTGTGAATTGCGCGCCCATTCCCGCCCTGACGACCTTGGGAGCGAAGGGATCCGCGCCGCCTTTGACGAGCCAGACCTGATCGAGTCCGACTGCCCATGCGGTCCTGAGTATCGTGCCCATGTTGCCGGGTTCTGCGATTCTGTCCAGCACAAGTACGAACGTATCCGGGAGTTGTTCTGGTAGCTGGCAGTCGGGCTTGTTGAACGTCATCAGGATGCCCTGTGGGTTTAGGGTTTCCGTGAGGGCAGTGAAGTCGCGGTTTGCAAGGACCTTTGTCTTGCAGTTCAGGCTTTTGGCGAGCGATTGGATCTTTTGTCCATCTGTCGAGTCGGCGAAGTCTTGCTGGAGGGTGATTGCTTCGATCCACTCTGGATGCTTGCCCAATAGCTCGTTGCAGACCCTGAGTCCCTCGGCGACTGCCAGGTTTGATTTTCGCCTGGCGTGCCTGCTACTTGCGATATCGACAGCTTTCTTGATGGAGCTGGGCATGGTTTAGTTCCTCGGAATGACGAAGAACGTAATGCAAACCCAATGGCAGACGGATCCCCCGAGCACGAAGAAATGCCAGATCGTGTGCATGTAGGGGATTTTGTCCAAAAGGAAGAAGATGACTCCAAAGGTGTATGAGAGTCCGCCGGCGAAGAGGGTCGCCAAGCCGGCAGTTGACATGTTGGCGCGAACTTGCGGGAAGGCGATGATAATCAGCCAGCCCATGATCAGGTAAATCGGGAGGGACAGCTTGTCCGCTAGCTTGGGCGGACAGAGGACCGAGATCAGGATGCCCAGGATGGCAAGCCCCCATTCGATGCCGAAGATCCACCAGCCGGTCTTTCCATCTAACGAGACGAGGGCAAAAGGCGTGTAGGTACCCGCAATCAGCAGATAGATGGAGCAATGGTCGAAAAGCTGGAAGATTCGTTTGACCTTGAAGTTCGAGAAAACATGGTAAAGCATCGAGGAGGTATAGAGGATGATCAGCGTCGATCCGAAGATCGCGACGCTTGCGACATGCTTTGCGGTGCCGTACATTGCGGCGAAAACACAGGACAAGGTGAGGGCGACGATGCCGAAGATGACTCCAATAAGGTGTGAAATTCCGTTCGCCCACTCCTCGGATCTGCTGCGATGAAATTCTCGCAGGTACATTTGGAGTTTGTCTTTCTGTTTTCTGAGCCTCATTTCAGCGGTATCGCTGAGGGCTTGGTCTGATTGGCTTGTGTTGTCTGCTTGGTTCATGTAAGTAATGTCCGTGAATTAGAAAAGTCCATGCACTTTTCCGGTTTCGACATCGACGTCAATGCGCCTGAAGCCTGGGTCCGAACCGGTTCCCGGCATCAGCTTGATGTCGCCGGCGACTGGAACTACGAAGCCCGCTCCCTTGTAGACGAGGATGTCGCGTACCGGAAGCGTAAATCCGGTAGGCCGTCCCTTGATGGTTGGATCGTGCGATAGCGAGAGGTGGGTTTTGACCATGCAAGTGCCCATGGTGGCGATGTCTGGATCCTGTGACAGCTGCTGGAGTTTTTCCTGGGCTTCAGGTAGGAATTCGACTCCGTCCGCACCATAGACTTCCTTGGCGATTGTTTGGATGATTTGTTCGAGAGGCGTATCGAGTTCGTAAAGGAAGCGGAAGTCATTGGGCTCATTGGCTGCGGTTTTGACGGCTTCCGCCAGTTCGATTGCGCCTTCGCCACCCTTGAGCCAATGCTCGGAGAGGGCTGCGTATGCTCCCGCCTGTTCAGAGATTTCCTTGACCATTTTGATTTCGGCGGGTGTATCGGTGTAGAAGCTGTTGATGCAGACGACAGGTTTTACTCCTGATTTTTGGACGGTTTCGATGTGCGCGAGTAGGTTTTCGCAGCCTTTCTCCAGGAGGCCGAGGTTTTCCTTTGTGTATGCCTCGTCGAGCTTGAGGCCTGGTTTGACCTCGGGACCGCCTCCGTGCATCTTGAGCGCGCGGATAGTTGCGACGATGACCACGGTGTCAGGCGTCAAGCCCGAATAACGGCACTTGAGATTCCAGAATTTCTCGAATCCGATGTCTGCACCGAATCCTGATTCCGTGATGTGGTAGTCTGAAAGCGCAGTTCCAATTTTGTCCGCAATGACCGAGGATTGTCCGATGGCGATATTGGCGAAAGGTCCTGCGTGAACGAGTATTGGTTGTCCTTCCAGGGTTTGGACGAGCGTCGGATCCAGGGTATCCAGCATCCATGCGGTCATGGCACCATCGACCTCCAGGTCGGCAGTGGTGATCGGTTTTCCTGATTTCGAATATGCGACCACGATTTTGCCGATTCGTTTTCTGAGGTCAGCGAGGTTTTCCGCGACTGCGAGGATTGCCATGAGTTCGGAAGATACGGCGATGGCGAATCCGGAATCCATTTCGAATCCATCCATTTTCCCGCCTTTTCCGATGGTGATGTTTCGAAGTGCTTGTGCGCAGAAGTCGATGATCCACTTCATTTGCACGCGTTGCGGATCGATGTCGAGCCTCTTGAGGTTTCGTTTTGCGAGTTGTTCGTCATCGTAGTTTCGTTCATGTTGCATTCTGGCGGTCAGTGCGACCATTGCCAGATTGTGTGCGTTTGTGATTTTGTCGATATCGCCGGTGAGTCCCATTGAGAATGGGGTCAGGGGGATGCATTGAGCCAGTCCGCCTCCTGCGGCCGATCCCTTGATGTTGAACGTTGGACCGCCTGAGGGTTGCCTGATGGCGCCTGAGACGCGCTCGCCGAGCTTTCCCAGTCCCTGTACAAGTCCGAGTGTTGTTGTTGTTTTGCCTTCGCCCAGCGGCGTTGGGGTGATGGCGGTAACGTCGATGTACTTTCCTTTTTGTTTTCCTTCGAGTCTTTTTAGGACGGCCTGATGGTCGATGCGGGCGAGTTTTCGTCCCCAGGGAATCAGTTCGTCATCGAGCACTCCGAGTTTTTGGGCGATTTGCTTGACTGGGAGCATCGTTTCTTCGGCTTTTTCAGCGATTTGCCAATCGGCGAGTTGGGTAGGATCCAGCATAATGATCTCTCTTGTCAAAGTCCTTGTTAATCCACGACTTGGAGTCTGAAGTTTGTCAGGATTCCGTTTGTAGTGTAGAATGCCTCTAGGGCGGTTGTGATTGTTATGACTTGTGTCGGTCGATTGAGTTCTGCTTCGAACGAAGCGACTGGGTTTGCGTTTCCGTAAGCTGGCACAGATCTGGTGACGGTTCTTCTTTCGAGCCATCGCGCCGCAAATCCATTTTCGATTTGCGCCTTGTCCGTTGGTTCCCCATACTTTTCCTTCATCTCGTCATAGGTCGTGTGTCCAGCTTTCCACGTTTTTCTTGCGTCGGCGAAGGCGTCTCGTTCGCTGGCAAGCGTGTTGACTCGGGTTGTCTTGCATGATGCCAGGACCAATGCTGCGATGAGTGCTACGACAATTCCTGAAATCTTTTTCATTTTTGCATCTCCTTCGTTTGGAATTAGTTGGGGAGTGCGATATCGAGTCCGATATCGATAGAAGGCGCGCTATGTGTCAGTGCTCCCGAAGAGATGTAGTCGAGTCCGAGGTTTGCGAGCGAGGGCAGTCTTTCGAGCGTGATGTTGCCTGATGCTTCCGTTTTGGAGCGTCCTGCGATGATCTTGATGGCCTCGGTCATCATCTCGTTGGACATGTTGTCCAGGAGGATGTAGTCAGCTCCTGCCTCCGCAGCTTCCCTGACATCCTCTAAGGTATCCGCTTCGACTTCAATTTCCAATTTTGGATATTTTGACCTGCATTGGTTGACGGCCCATTGGATCGATGCGGGACCGACGGTTTTCGCCATCGCCCTGTGGTTGTCCTTGATCATGATCCTGTCAAAGAGTCCGAACCGATGGTTTTGTGCACCTCCGACGCTGACGGCGTATTTTTCGAGTGCCCTCAATCCCGGAGTTGTCTTTCTTGTGTCAAGGAGTACGGTTTTTGACTCGCCTAGCGCGATGACGTATTTTCTGGTGACGGAAGCGATTCCGGAGAGTCGCTGCATGAAGTTGAGTGCGCAACGTTCGCCAGTGAGGATCGGTTGTGCTTTTCCGCAGACTACAACGAGCTTGGTGCCTGCCTTGCAGAAGTCGCCTTCCTGGACCAATGGATGGAAATCCAGCTTGCGGTCGAGTTCGCGGAAGATGGCCTTGACGACGGGGAGACCTGCGCAGACACAGGGTTGCCTGGTGACAAAAGTCGCCTCGGTCTCTAGGTTTTCGGGTACGACTGCCAGGGTTGTGGCGTCTCCGGCACCGATGTCTTCTGCCAGGGCGAGACGGCAAATGCTTGCCAATGCATCAGGATTGAGTACGTGATTGGTCATGGTGTGTGCTTAATGTAAAATTGAATGATGGACACTAGGGTGAGCAAGGCGATGGTTTGCACGAGGACAAGCAGGATGCCCGCAGGAGGCAGCCAGATGAGGGTTGTGGCGGCCGCGCCCTGAATGACGCAAAGCAAGCAGACAAGCAGGACGGCTTGAGGACGCGACAGCCCGAGCTTGACGAAACGATGGGAGATGTGGCGGTTGTCGCCAACGTAGATCGGAAGCCCAAGGCGCCAGCGGATGACTACGACGGCGCAGGCGTCAAACAACGGCAGGCTCAAGACAAGCAACGGAATTAGCACCGGAGCGTGAGTCGGGCTCTCCGATGGCAGATAGAACGTAGTCAGCAAGCCGGAAACCGCCAGACAAAAGCCCAAAAAATGGCTGCCGCCATCACCCATGAAGATCTTGGCGGGAGGCCGATTGTAAACGAGGAACCCCAGGTCGGCACCTGCGGTGGCGGCGGATAGGGTCGCGACAAAATGCTGTCCGCGAATGGCGGCGATGAAGCAGAAAAACAAGGCCGCTATGGCGGCAGTCCCGCCTGCGAGACCGTCCATGTTGTCAAAGAAATTCATGGCGTTGACGATGGTCACGATCCAAAGGACAGTCATCACCCAGCCGAAAATTGGGTTTTCGACGAATAGGGTGAGGCGAATCCCCGAGGCGGCGACGCAGCCTGCAATGATGAATTGGCCCAGGAACTTGTGCTTTGCCTTGAGCGACCTGCGGTCGTCAACAATCCCCAAGGCGGTAAAGGCAATCGCACCTAGCATGACGACGGTCATTTTCCCGATTGAAGCCTTGATTCCCGGCAGGAAAGGCGCGATATGTTCGCCCCAGGCGGATTTCCCGAGCGTGGCGGCGAGGATGCCCGCTGCGATGATGGCGATCCATGCGGCGCACATTCCGAGTCCTCCAAGGACGGGCGTCGGCTGTCGATGCGCCTTGTGTGCTTCGTTGAGGGGCTTGTCAACGAAGCCCCAGCGTGGTGCCAACCGGATGCAGGCCGCCGTTGCGATTGCCGAGGCCGCCGCGGTTGCGAGGCAAACTAGGATGTAGAGTAGGTTCCAGGTCAGCATGGTCGTTCTCAGGGGATTAGGTTGTCTTCGATGAGTTTTCTTAAGGGACCCCGCAGTCTTGTCGGAGCGCTGGTTGCGGCTTTGATAAAGACGTGGGTTGTATGTCCTTCGACGAGCAGGACGTCATCCTTGAGAACCTTGCATTTGATGGTGAGCCTAAGTCCGTCGAATTTAGCGAATTGCGCGGTGACCGTGATCAGGTCGTCGTACTTGGCGGGGCGGTGGTAGGTCGCTTTTGCCTCGATGACGGGGAGCATCAATCCATCGTCCTCCAATTGCTTGTATGTCGCTCCCAGTTCTCGGATGAGTTCGTTTCGCGATCTTTCGAAGAGGACGAAGTAGTTGGCGTAGTAAACGACGCCCATCTGGTCTGTATCGGCGTAGGGGACTCGGTACTGCATTTCGACGGGACGCGGGCGGTTGATTTCGGCGATGATTTTATCGACGACCTGTTCCGGCGTCATTCCGTCGGTGACGATTGTTATTGCATCGTCGGCTGGTTTTAGCGGTGCGACCTTTCGGTTTGCGTCGATATGGTCTCTCATGGCGATTTGCTGTGCGACTTGTTCAAGGGTCGTGCCCGGTTGTATTTCGCCTGGCTGCGCGAATCTTCGGCGCGCCCGTTCTTCCGGGGTTGCGGTGATGAAGAATTTATGGGAGGCGTTAGGCAGCACGACCGTGCCGATGTCTCGTCCTTCCATGATGATCAGCGGATGCTTTGTGCAATCTCTTTGCTTGTCAAGCATCCACTGCCTGACTTCTGGGATTTGCGCTGTTTGGGAGACGATGTTTGCGACGGGTTCCGACCTGATGTATTCCCGGTCGACTGGTGTTCCATTGAAGAGCAGGACAAGGGGTTGTTTTTCCTGCAGTTGCTTGTATTCGAGCGTCCAGCCATCGAGCAGCTTGACGAGTTTTTGCGGTTCCTTGTCCGGGGCGATATTGTTTCTGAGCGCTTCTCCGGCGATCGTCCTGTACATTTCGCCAGTATTGACATAAAGCCCGTCCAGCTTTTGGGCCAGCATTTTCGCTGTAGTGCTTTTTCCCGAAGCTGCAGGTCCGTCGATGGCGATTTGTATGTGTTTGCTAGTCATTTTTGTTTTGGCTTTCTGTTTCGTTGGCGTCTTGGCTTTCGTTTGCTTGTTGCTGAGTTTCTTCAAGTGTCGGCGGTGCGGCCTTTTGGAAAGCCTTGAAGAATCTAGGCAATCTCGTGAAATCATTGAACGTGATGTATAGCATCAGCGCGATCAGCATTGCCGCAAAGGCGTTTTGGAGGAATGAGACGAGTTTGACGGGGAGCCGTCTTCTGATGATCGCCTCGATCGCGGCGAAGAGGATGTGGCCTCCATCCAGCACGGGGAAGGGGAGGAGGTTGACGAAGGCAAGGGAGAACGTGATCAGCACGATCAGGGAAAGCCCGCCGCGGAGCCCGTCGTTCTTGATGGTGCCCCACAACAAGGCGGAGATTCCAACGACCCCGCTCATATGCTTGATTTTCACCTGGGACTTGCTGGTCTTTTCTCCGCTGATCGCCGAAGTAAGCGGCTTGAACAGGAGCCCCAGGGTCTTGGCAGTCTGCCCGAAGACTTCGCTGAATTGTTCCCATGGGCTCAAGTGGACCAGGACCTTGGCGCGTTCGTCGTCCAAATGAACTCCGATCAAGTGGCGGTTGCCGGACTTTTGCGGGACAATGCCCTTGAACTCAAGCGTTTTTCCGTCTCGCTCGACGGTGACGTCAATCGGATTTGGTCCCGCTTCCTTGACGAGCTTGATGAATTCCGCGGCTTCGGCGATGTCGATTCCGTTGAGTTTCAGGATTTTGTCATTTGGCTCGAGTCCTGCTTTTTCTGCGGGGCTGTCCTTGAAGATGTTTCTGATGATCACATTGAAGGCGAGTCCGATGGAGGTTGCTGTTCTTGGCGTGTCCTGGCTCGGCAGCTTAAGCAGGATTGTGCGTTCCTCGGCATTGCGGGAGATCCTGATGCTTGCCTCGTTCAGCTGCGGATCCTGCAGGCTCTCGATGAATCTATGGATTGTTAGGACGGTTTGTCCATTGCATTCCAGGATGAAATCCCCTGGCTTGAAGCCGGCAAGCTGGGCCGGCGAGCCGTCAATGATGTTTCCCAGGGCGACGGGATTGGTCGCGATGAAGAAGGGGACGCCCAGGTCTTCGTAGTCCGGGTTCGGGAATTGCTCGTAGGCGATGTCGATCAAGTCGTCCTGTCCAGCCCTTTTGACTTGGATTGTAGCCTCTGGCAATCCGTTGTATGCGTGCATTTCATGGAGTTCGCTGTATCCTTTTCGGAGTTGTTTTCCGTTGAATGCAACGATTCTGTCTCCTTTTCGGAGTCCAGCGTTCCATTCGAGACCTGGTTGCGGCGTGTATTCGATGGTCTTCGTTTCGCCTTTTTGGTTTTTGATTTCGATTTCTATCGGTTGGAGATTGTCGAGCGGCGGCAACTTGAGTTGTTCTTTCAGGTCAAGGTAGTCGTATGCGAGGTCGTCAAGTGTTTTGTCCCATGGGATTCCGTTGACTGCGACGATCGTGTCGTCCCGGGTGATTTCCTTGTTGTAGAGCGGGAGGATTTTCGGGACGTCGTGCACGACACATGTGCTTGCGGGCGGGGTTCGCCAGACTCCGACGCCCCAAAGGACGGCGGCGAGCAGAAAGCCGAAGAGGATGTTGAAAAGCGGTCCGGCAAATGCGGCGATTGCACGCGCCTTGGGCGACGCCACAGGCAATTCGCGACCGTCTTCAGTCTTTGGAATATCGGCGGGATCCAATTGGGGAATTGAAACATAACCCCCCAAGGGAAGCCAACTTACAACGTATTCGACGCCGTTTCGGGTGAATCCGAAAATCTTCTTCCCGAAACCGATCGAAAACTTTTCCACATGGAGCTTTTGCCACAAGGCGGCGAGCAAATGCCCGAACTCGTGGATGAAGATACAGAATCCGAAAAAGATGACGATGAACAGGATGGTACCGATGTTGGCGAGTATGCTCATGATGATTTCGCAGAGGTTGTAAGGTGTTTAGTTGAGAGGAATTTTCCAGAGGTTCCAGTATTTTCCTCTGTTTGAGCGGAAGACGATGTGGTTTCCGTCCGGGGTAAATGCTGGCTTGTCGTCAAAAGCCGGATTGGTTGTGATTTGCCTTAGGTTTTTGCCATCGGCGTCCATGATCCAAATATCGGCTTGGTCTTGTCTGTCTGGCGTCGCCAGATTCGTTGCGAATGCGATTCTTTTCGAGTCTGGGGACCAGGTTGGGCTTATGGCGAAGACTCCTTTGGCGTCCGGTGAGATTTTTGTTGGTAGCGAGCCGTCAAATTCCAGTCTCCAGATTTGGGCCGGGTTGTTTTTGACGATTGTGAATTGTTTTGCGTTAGGTGCCCATTTTGGTTCGGCGCCATCGAGGAAGTATTCCGGAGGCGCTGCATTTTTGGAGTTGGCGTTGTATGTCCAGATCTGCGGCTCGTTGAGTTTTGCGGGATTGATAGCTGTGAAGAGTATGGTTTGCGCATTTGGTCTTGGGGCGGGATTGAGTATGACGATGTCGCTTGAGTGAATGAGAGCCATTTTTTTTGTGGCGAGTTCCATGCTCCAGAGGTCAAGTCGCCCGGTTCTGTTTGAGGTGAAGTAGAGGCTTTTTCCGTCTACAGAGAGGACTGGATTGAAGTCGAAGTTCCCATTGGTCAGTGCCTGAGATGCTTTTTGACCAGCCTGGAACTGGACAAGTTCCAAATTCATCGAATCATTCTTGTCTTGAGTAAGGACGGTTGCGACGATTGACGAGTCGTCCAGTATGATGAAATCAATGATTTGAAGTTGTGTTTTGTCCAGGCTGGTGATTTGTTCCGGTTGTTGCTTTCGCGGTTCCCTGGTGTCCTCCGATGCAGGAAGTAGTTTTGGGATCAGCTTTGGCCTGCCATATTTTGCCGGCTGCAGGATCCATGTCGTATTGCCTGGTCCGAGGTCTTGCAGGGCGACGACGATTTCGTCCCGCGACGTTTGCGGGTTGAAGGTAGTCTCGTATCTGGAATGGTTTTTCATTTCCGCGACCAGCACGCAGGATGTCTTGTCCGCAGGAATCTGCAGGGTGACTGGTGCTGTTCCGACGGGGTTGCCGTCCAGAAGGATATTGGCGCCGGCAGGAGCGCTCGTTACCGTGATCGAACGGTTCAGGATGACGGTAATCGCTTTTTCTGAATCGAGTTCCAAAGTCCTGGTTTCCGTGGTGTGCCCGGTCGCCTCAATCGTAATGACCTTGGGGGAGCCCAGCCATGTGGTCACTTTCGCTGGGGAGGAAAGCACGTTCACGGACTGGCGAATCGTCGCGTTCGCGGGGATCGTCGAAACAGTCACGGTTCGGCATCCGGCGAAAAGCAGCAGGAAAAGCATGAAAAATGAGTATGATGTCAGTCGCATTGGGGTATCTGATGAATGGGGTTGGTTTCAAGTAAATTAAAATTAATTAATATACCCTGTCCCTTACTAAAGTTAAAGGCGACAGATGGAGAAAATGAGGGGTTGCCAAGAGATTTTCCGTGATTTTCATCAGATGATGCGAAGGGCTGAGGCATAATTTCAAGGAAAAATCCCTTTCCAATAGTCGAATATGTTTGATTTCCCCTTCAGTTTTTTAATAAAGATTGCAAATAAAGAATGCTTGAATTAATAGAATGTTTTCAGCAATTTGAAACGAATGCGTACTTGACAATAACGCCATTTTGCCCAAATTCGCCACCAAAAGGTATGTCACATGGCATTTGAGTACGAAAGTGTGAAAAAATGAGACTGGGACATATGAGACAAATGGGACTTATGTGACTGGAACTGTGGGACTGGAACTCCGGGATTATTTAGATAAAAATATAAAGTTATTATTAAAATTTTAATAATCTATTTCAGTTCATATAATTTTTGAATCTGTTAATCGAAAGTTTTTTGCTACTGTTAGAAGGAGCATTGCTTGATTTGCCTGATTTTGTGTTGAAAAAACTGTTTTTCGAGTGGCAAGGATAAAGTTTTAGAATTACATTATGTAAAATCTGGGCGATTTATGTGTTTTGTGATTGAGAATGTGAATGAACAAAAGCGAATTATTGGAGTTGCTGAATCGATTGGGCTTGCGTCCAAGCCGTCGTCTTGGCCAGAATTTCCTTTTGGATCCTAACATGCTTGATTCGTTGGTACGCAATGCCAATGTACAGCCCGGCGAATCGATTCTTGAGATTGGTCCCGGCACGGGGGTATTGACGGAGCGTTTGTTGGCTGCTGGCTGCAAGCTGACTGCGGTTGAGTTGGATCATCGATTGGCGGCGTATTTGCGTGACGAGCGTTTTGCCGGGGTCGAGGGATTTCGTTTGGTGGAGGCGGATGCCTGCCGCGTTGACTTCGACGAATTGTTTGGAGACGAACCATTTCGTTGCATTGCGAATTTGCCGTACAGTAGCAGTTCCCAGCTATTGGCGTCGTTGTCCGGCATGCGGAATCGTCCGCGTGAGATATATGTCTTGCTTCAGAAGGAGATGGCTGATCGTTTGACGGCGGAGGTAGGTACGAAAGATTATGGCGTATTGACGGTCCGTTTGGGCCTGATGTATTCCATATCGATTTTGAAACGGATACCGAGGGACGTGTTTTTCCCGCCGCCCGAGGTTGTGAGCGCCTATGTTCGGATGAGCTTGCGCGATGCGGTTCCGGATGTGGAGTTGATGGGGCGTGTGAGCCGGATTGCGGGGATGGCGTTTTCGCAACGTCGAAAGAAGACGAGCCGCATGCTTGAGGGGCAGTATGGTTTGGATCGCGTGTTGTCGGTGTTTTCGTCCTTGGGTTTGCCCGAGGATGTTCGTGCTGACGGGATTACTCCTGCTCAGTATGTAGGTCTTGGCAGGGCTTTGATTTAAGGTTGCAATCAACTAGGATTATTTGCTATGGATGAATTAAGAAGGATATTTACAATTATCCGTGATGCGTTTTGGCAAAGTGACCTGATTGGTCGCTGGATCGTGATAATCCTAGGCGTGTTGAGCGCTGTATCGTGGTCGATCATGTTGTATCGTGGCGGTTTTGTGAACAGCTGGAAGAACAAGTGCCGTGCGTTCCGCCAATTGTTTGAAACGAAGGGGTCGGCATTGGACCTGGGTTATGGCCTTGACGAGAACGAGGGGCCGTTGCAGGCGATATGCGATGCTGGCTTCAAGGCGTTGCGCGAGGTTCTTGAGATATCCGATGACGAGTATCGCCGGATGTTGCGTCATGGAGTGTTGCCGCGGACGTTGACGACTGCCGAGCTGGAGAAGATTCGCCTTTCGATGATCCGTTGTTCGAACAGGTTGCGCAACATCTTGACCGAGCACATGGTCTGGTTGGCGACGATTGTGTCGATGGCTCCGTTCATGGGCTTGTTCGGCACGGTCTGGGGTGTGATGATGACGTTTGTGGCGTTGGCAGCGGGCGGTGGGCAGAGGGCGGACTTGGCCCAGTTGGCGCCTGGCGTCAGTGGAGCGTTGCTGACGACGGTTGCCGGCTTGCTTGTGGCGATGCCTGCGGTTTGCGGCAACAACTACATTGTGAACTCGATGGAACTGGTGTTGTCTGACATGGATTCGTTCGTTGACGATTTCATTGCGCAGTTGCGTCTCGAGGACGGGAGCGTTTCGGATGATGGCGCTCGTTCGGATGAAGACCAGGCATAGTTGTGAAGGGGATATGCTGCTATGAGTAGGCAAGATAGGGCAATCAAGGTAATCGGCACGATCGACATGACTCCTTTGATGGACATGATGTTCATGTTGCTGGTCGTGTTCATCATCACTGTGCCCTCGTTGAATTATACGACGGAGGTCAATCCTCCGGACATGAATACCCCGACGTCGGTCGAGGAGATTGAGAACAAGGCAATCTTGACGTTGTCTTCTGAGGGGATAGTCGAGTTGGACGGCAGGGTGGTCGGGATGTCGAGTTTGGTAGAGACGTTGCGCGAGGTTGGCGAGTTGCGTCCTGGCGTCTCATTGTTGATTGTTGCGGACGGCAAGCGCCCCTACGAGGATGTCATCAGCCTCCATCGTTCGGCGAGCCTGGCGCAGATCAAGAACATTCATTTGGTGACTCAAGCGGTAACAGGAGAATAGGATTTAAGCGATGTTAGGCAAAGTGTGGAGCTATCCAGAGGGTTTGGCGCCGAAGTTGGTGACTGGCGGTGTTAGTGCCCTATTGCACATTTTGTTTCTGTTTGCGGTATCCCATGCGACTCAGCGCGATACTTCCGAGTTGCGGAAGCCAATGTCGTCGGGCAAGGTTGTGTTGATGGATGTCCTGCCACTTGCCATGGCTCCTCCTGTCAATGCTATTGTTGCTGCGCCTCCGCCTCCTGCTCCTGCTCCGGTTGAGACGTTGCCTCCGCCTCCCCAGCCGCAGCCGAAGGTGATCGAGCCGCCGAAGATCATCGAGCCGCCGAAGGTGATCGAGCCGCCGAAAGTGATCGAGAAGCTTCCCGAGCCGAGAGTGGTTGAGAAGCCGAAGGAAAAGAAGCCTGAGCCGAAGGTGGTCGAGAAGCCGAAGCCATTGACCTTGGATGAGCGTTTGGCGGCGGCTCGCCAGAAGGAAGTCAAGGTCGCTAAGCCAGTTCAGCAGACCCAGCGTCAAAGGGTTCAGCCGCGGGCTACGGGACCGGCTCGGAGCGCCGATGACATCAAGCGTCAGATCACGCGTGGCCTGCCGGCGGCGCCAGGGACGGGTACTGCAGGCGGCCGCCGTTCTTCCGGATTGGGTTCGGGTTCGGGATTGGCCGGGAGGACGATTGCAGAGGTCGAGAGCACGGATTATGCGAACAATTATGTGCAGCCTGTGTTTGACGAGTTGTGGCAGCAGCCGAGTCGCGGTGCGATGGGGAATCGGAATCCGACGCCTGTCGTCGTGACGTTTATGGTCAATCAGGCTGGCGAAATCCTGCGTGCGCGAATCAAGACTCCGTCAAACGAGCATTTGATGAACAAGAGCGTAGAGGCATTGTTAAATCAACGGATTCGGCTGACTCCGTTGCGTGAGGCTGGCGTGAAGAGCTCCAGCTTGACGATCGAGGTCACGATGAGACTGAAATGAATGAAGTCGCATGGATACAAAGCCTGCGAACTAACCACGAGGAATTGACATATGTTCCAGAGATCAATCGGTCGAGTGTTTTTGGTGATCGGTATTGCGGCGATCATGGCTGCTTACGGGCAGGGGGGAACTGGTCAATTGCCCGGCGCCGAGACGCTGGCCAACGGGAATTTTGCTCAGGTTGGCGACGACGGAAGCGTGCCCGGCTGGACATTGCGCGCCGGGGGGATGGGCACGTTCAAGGTCGTCAAGCCGCAGGATGACAATGCGAGCCCGATCATGACGGTCACGGTCGTCAACACGTCGTCCCGTGCCTGGACGATGGAGTTGCTGCAGCAGATCGACAAGGTTGTCGAGCGCGGTTGTACGATGTACATCAGCTTCGAGTACAAGATGAGCCGCGGCTTCAGCTTCCAGTTCTACTGGCAGCAGGAAACCCCGCCTTGGCCCAAGTTGCTGTCATTGCGCTTGACTGAGCCGACGGAGCGTTGGCAGCAGGTACGGGTTGCTGTTCCAGTCCAATCGAGTTTCCAGGCTTCCCAGACGGCCTTGTCATTTCACCTTGCCGAGAAGAAGGGTGTTTTGCAGATACGCAACATGAGCGCTCGTTTGGTTCCTGCGGATGTTGATCCCGAGTCTTTGGAGACGAATGTAATTGCCGTTTTGGGTGGAGACTTCCACGATTCGGTCTGGCGTGACGAAGTTAAGGAACGGATTCGGAAGTTGAAGATGAGCCCGTTGAACGTTCAGGTGCGCCAGGGTGGCGCCCTGGCTCCCAAGTCACGTGTTCAGATTCGTCAGACAAGCCGTCCGTTTGGTGTTGGTTTTGAGTGTCGCGGCGCGTTGTTGAAGCCTGGATTGCTGGCTGGCAAATGGTTTGCCCAGGAGCGGAAGCGTTTGCAGGAATTGGGCGATTACGTTCCGAAGTACCGCGAGCTGTTGTTTAGCAAGGATGGGATGTTCGACTGGGTTGTGTTTTCGGATGCGTTCATGTGGCGCGACCACGAGTCCTGGGGCAGTGGAGTATCTGAGGAATTGCTGTCTTTGGCGAGCGAGGCGGCGTTGAACGTACGTGGTCATGCCCTGTTTTGTCCGTCCTACATGTTCGCGCCTCAAGCGTGTCGTGGTTTGGGCAAGGAGGATTTGCGTGGTGCCGTATTGGCTCATGTGAAGTCGATGTGCGAGAAATACCGGGGAAAGATCAAATATTGGGAAGTGGTTCATGGTGCTACGGAATACAACGAGATCTACAAGTTGCTGGGTGTTGACGTATTGCGCGAGTGTTACCGTGTGGCGCGTGAGGCTGATCCCGACGCGAAACTGTTGTTGAGCGATGTCCAATCGTTGAGTGCACTATCGGAGGCTCCGATGCGTGACATGATTGAGCTTGGCGACTGGCTTGTGAACACCTGCGGAATTGCCTTGGATGGTGTCGTTGTTGGCGCCGGGTTGAAGCGGCTTGATGTTGGGCCGCAGTCAATGCAAGCTCGTTTGGATGCGATAGCTTCTGCCTTGAGCGGTCTTCCGATTCACGTCACTGGCTTGGCGGTGAACACGGAGAAGGAGACGCTTCAGGCTGAAATGCTTCAGGATTACATGTTGCTGTTCTATTCTCATCCGGCTGTTGCGAGCGTGACGCTTGGCGAACTATGGAGTGCGTTGCTGGCGTATCCTCAAATGGGGTATTATCGTTCGGATTTGACGGCGATGCCATCCTTGGAATCGTTGAAAACCCTGTTGACTGAGGAGTGGGTCACCCGTCAGGAGGGCTTGACGGACGCGGGCGGGCGTTTTGGCGTCACGGGGCACGTGGGCGAGTATGAGATTGTGGTGACTTCTGGAGACAAGGAACGACGAATCCAGGTTGCGTTGCCGTCGTTGGTAGGACGTCCTGCAGAGCCGACGGTTGTCGAGGGCGACGGGAATGTGGTTCGGCACGCCCAGGATGGCACCACGGTCGAGGTCGCTTTTTAATGGTTTTGAATTGAGGAGCGGGTTCGATGTTGACGACGTTGAATGAGAGCCAATTGGCTGGCGGCAGCCGGTTGCGCGTGTATCGTTTTGTGACTCCTGGCGAATGTCCATCTCGTTTCATCGAGTACCAGATATGGTCGATGGGGTTCGAGAGGTGGCGTGAGACTGCTTTGGACCATCATTACTGGCGGCTGTATTATCGCGATCATTTGGCGAACGACGTTTCGTCAAGCGTTGTTGACTACTTGTACTTTGCTGAGGTTGACGGGGTATTGTGTTCTCGTTTGTGGTTTGCGTATTCCCGTCGCAGCGGTCTTGGGAATTTCGGGAATGTTTTCACCGAGCCTGCGTATCGTCGCCGCGGTTTGATGAAGGCATTGTTGTATCCTTGCGTTGAGGATTTCATGTCAAGCGACGCATTGATGCTGTGTTGCGGTGCTGGTGCTGGTCACGCCGCTCGCGAATACTGCCGTGCCGGTTTCGAGCAGATTTATGGTGGCGAGCCTGGGACTGGTGGTCCGATGTCCCTGCATCGTCCTGATTTGGGTCGCTTTTTGGACTATGCTTCGTCTCGTTTTGCCGGCGACTCGATTTCGTTGGTTCGTGTTGGCGAGGCTGGCGACCAGTTTGACGTGGACAAGTTTTTGTACTATATCCCTGAGATGCTTCATCATCCTGGCGATCATCGTGCATTTGCGGGGATGCGGATTCAAGATTATCGCTTTGTTTGGCAGGAAGTTTTGAACGGGAATGGGGTAGTCGTTGTTGCGGAGAATGAATTGGGCGCGATTGTCGGCTATGCCTATGTTTTGCGCGCTTTCACTGGCAACGGCTATTTGCTTGATTTCCGCCTGCATCCGTCGTATGTCGCCGATGGTTCGAGGTTGCTTTTGGGCGCCTTGTCTCGTTTCAGGGAAGTGACTGGCTCGAGCAATCCCGTGCGTGCATACGTGATTTCCTGCGACGCCTACAAGGTTGAACTTTCGGGTTCGGTTTTCGATTGCGAGACGGTTCTGAAAGATGCGGAAATAGCAGGCGGCAAGCCCGTGGACGTCATGGTTTTCAAGAGCAGGGATTGAGACGGCTTCACCGCAAAGTGAAAAAAATCACGTGATAATTTGCAAAATTGATTTTTTGGCTTATAATAAGCTTACTATCCAAAATATTTCCTATTGCAATTGATTGCGGGATGGAGCAGCCCGGCAGCTCGTCAGGCCCATAACCTGAAGGTCGTAGGTTCAAATCCTGCTCCCGCTACCAAATCAAAACAAGGCGCACAGTCAATGCTGATTGTGCGCCTTGTTTGTTTTTGTATCCGTTGTTCACGCTTGGAGCTGATTGCATTTCATTTGACATGGATTATTGCATCACTTTGATAAAACGGAACATTTCATCGGGACCCTCATCCTCGGGCATTTCTTCGGGCGGGGCATAATTTGAAGTGTGATATTCACACCAAAACTCAACAATGTGAAATCCGCACTTGTTGACATAAAAATGAATATTCCGCTTGTCGAAATAAGGGGTGCAGGTCTCCCATACTTTTGTTTCGGGATGGAGTGCTTCCACTTCTTTCCACGCACCATAGCCAATGCCTTTGTTGTGCGCCTCGGGAATTGTGAACAGTATTTCCAAATGATTATGTTTTGTTTCCTTGTCTATTTTCAAAACAATTCCGCCCACCTTTTTCCCGTTTAGAACAATGCAGTAGGCTTCATTGTTGGGTTCGTCGAGGCAATGCTCAATGGTTTTCCGGGAGATAATTTCACCTTCAGCGTTGATATGATTGTCCTGCTCGCCAAACTCCAATAGTGCGCCGTGCTTAAATGCCCATTGATTATCCAGTATGAATTGCTCGCGATCATCAGGTGTTAAGGGGATAAGCGTTACTTTTGTAGCTTTCATAATGCCTCCGTTTATAAATCAAACGATTTTTTTCGAATTCGCAATATCCTGCCTAAAAAAACAGCTCGGCCACTACCTAAAAGTAATAACCGAGCTCACTCGACATCTTATCTGACAGGCGGTCTGCAAGCAGTTTGCTTACGATCCCCTACACTACGGTGTACTGTCCTCCGATGACCAACTATTATGTTAATTCTAATAATTCAAAAAGTTCGTGCCCTGTGCGTGTTTCGTGTCCTGCCATAGAGGTTGCTGAGAGATGATTTTTGTCGCAGAGACGGTCGGCAACGAGGTCGTCGCCGCCACAATGTGGTGTTTTAGGCGAAATCCTTTTTCAGCGCCCAGAGTCCTAGTGCAGGGTTGCTGATGTAGAAGATGGTTTCGCCACTTGGGAGTGTATTGAATCCGTCCTTGAGGGTGTGCGGATTGTAGATTTTCGCCATTTCGTCATAGTCCTTGGCGATGAATCCGACGCTTTCGACTTCTTTCTTGTCGATATGCGGTCCGGTGCAGTATGTGATTGAGAATCGTCCTTCTGACGATCCATGGATAAGATGGGCTGCGACACCGAGGTTTTGCCTGAGGTCTTCGTTTTCCTCGACAGCCTTGAGTGTTGCCGGGGTTCCCTTGTATCCGTACTTTCTGATGACCTTGTCATTGGTTGGGTCTTCGCCGAATTGCTTGAGTCCTGGGGCGAGTACGATGAGTTCGCCGCCGTCAGCAATCATCATCCTTGTCCTGTAGATTGCCTTGTTGCCGAGCCAGGTCGATCGGAATTCTTCAGGTTCGAGATAGACGACGACTTTCTTGACGGGGAGATCCATCAGGTCAAGGTTGACTAGTTGAGAGAGCTCGACGCCCATGTTGAAGGTTTCGTCATCGTCGCCGATGAACAGCCCCCTCATCTCCATCTGGTCAGTTTCGTGGTTTTTCGCCATCACTGTCAACACGTATACGATTGGCAGGTCGGGGAGGAATGTTTTGGTTCCGTAGTTGAAGAGCTTTCGCACGGGACTGTCGTTCCTTCCCATCAACCGTTCCATTCCAAAGGTCGCCCCGAGGTAGTGTGACTTGTTGATCATGTCCGGTCCGCCGACGCCAACCATTATATTCTTGGTGTAGTTGGCCATTCCGACGACTTCGTGGGGGACGATTTGTCCGACCGAGAGGATCAGGTCGTAGCCTTCGAGTAGCGCCTTGTTGCATTGGACATCCACTGAGAAATCGAGTTTCCCTTCTGACCACTCTTTGATGAGTTCGGAGGATACTTTTCCCAGTGTTACGACATCGTTTCTCCAGTCATGGACCTTGAATGCGTCAAGCGGGATATCATCTCCGAACATCGTTTTGATTTCCTGCTCGGTCATTGGGAAATGTGTTCCCAGCGCAGGCATGATATCGACTTCTGCTGTTGGGACCAATAGCTTGTAGAGGATATTGGTCAAGACGCCTGCGTTTGAATTGTATCGTGTGAAGTCTGGCGGGATGATGAGAACTTTGTCAAGGTTCTTTCCGATTCTGTGAAGCGCGGTTTTTAGAAGATCGATTTTGTCTTCGAGTGTTAGTGCTAGATCGAATCCCGAGCAGCTGGCGAAGGTTGTCATACTTTACCTGGGGTTAGGTCCTTGTTTTTATGGTGTTTTGGTTGCGCAAATTAACTATATGCCATCTTTTGATATATTCCAATTAGCTTGTCCGCATGTGGCTTGATATTAAATTGCTTTGCCGTATTTCGTGCATGTTGTTCCATGTCTTTGAGCTTCTGCCTGTCAAGCCAATCGTTGATGGCGTTTGGGAGGTCGATTGGATCGACGAGCGTTGCCGCCTTTGATTCCGCCAGGATTTCGTCAAGTCCGGTTCCTTTGCATACGACGACTGGCTTGCCGAGGGTGAGGGCCTCGACGATTGTACGTCCGAAAGGTTCGTTTTCCGAGCAGGAGACCAGCAGGTCGGCGGCGGCGATGTATGGCAGTGCGGGTTCGTCATTCACGTTGAAATCAAAGATGCCTTCATATTGCAAGCCATGAGTCTGATCATGGATATTCTTGGACAATTCTAAGTCATCGTTTCTATCCCTTGCCTTGATGATTGCCCTAATGTCTTTTCGGTTTAGTTTTTTGATCGCCTCGATAAACCGGTCGTGCCTTTTCCACTTGACAAAATCGGCGGCTATGATGATTGAGAATTTATCCTTTGGCAATTGGACAGGAGTCGTTCTTTCAATTTCCTGGAGATAGAATCCATTGTAGAGTACGTTGAGTCGATTTTCGTCAATGATTCCGCGCCATTTTTCAGCTACTAAAGGCGAGATTGCGGCGATGGTTAGATTATGCTTGAATTTTCGTTTTGCGATTTTTACGAAGATAGTTGGAAAGTTATAATCCCTGTCATGCAGCAGGATCGGGATGTGTTTGATTTTCGGCAAAATTAGGATTGAGCGGATTGCGTTTGCGTGGATGATTTCAGGTTTGAAATCCCTGATCAGTTTATTGAGGATTGGTGTTGACTTAAGTTTGTCCATGACGTACTTGCAGGTTCCGAATGGAGTTGCGGGCCAGTGCCTGGCGTGGAAGAGCTGGGTCGGGATGTCTTGCAGCTTCGCCAAATCAGCGAATTGTGGGGAGGCGGTTGCCAGAAGCAGGTCGAATCCACGCCTGGAAAGTTCCTGGAGCGTGGACAAGAAGCTCATTTGCGCACCGCCGATAAATGGGGCGGCGTCAATGGCGAGAATTCTGCTGATTGGATGTGCTGATATCATGGATGTGAAAAGGAAAGATTGGTAAAACTTAAGAAAATACCGCCTGTAAGAACGAAAATCAAGATGAGTCTCCCTGAAAAATCAATGCAAAATGATCTAGGGAAAGAGTGGCGAAAGACCTTTCGCCACTACAGGCGGGGTAATGGGACTGGGACTGGGACAAATGAGACTTATGAGACGAATGAGACTTATGGGACTGGGTTACAAGTCTGGGACTGGGACGGGTCTGATGGGTCGGACGGGTCGGACGGGTCGGACAGGGTCGGACAGGTCGGATTGACAACGTGTGGTTGGCTGAGAAAATTTACCGTTGTGCTGTCAAGCATTAATTAGGCATTATAGTATGAACAACAGTGTAGTACTCGTTATTTGCGAATGGACAGGATCATGGAAGCGCAGGAATTGTTGTTAGTTGAAAGTATTTTGGGGGAATGATCGTGGGGAAGCTATTCAAGTTGCATTCTGAATATGCACCTGCCGGTGACCAGCCCCAGGCGATCGAGGAGTTGACGAAAAGGGTTCAGCGCGGAGACAGGGTGCAGACGCTGCTGGGCGTGACCGGGTCGGGCAAGACGTTTACGATGGCGAATCTGATCGAGCGTTGCCAGCGTCCTACGCTTGTCATTTCCCATAACAAGACCTTGGCGGCGCAATTGTACGAGGAATTGAAGACCTTTTTCCCCGACAACGCGGTTGAGTACTTCGTCAGCTACTACGATTACTACCAGCCCGAGGCATACATTCCCCAGACTGACACGTACATTGCGAAGGATGCGTTGATCAATGACGGTCTTGAGCGGTTGCGCTTGTCTGCTACGGGGTCTTTGGTTGAGCGCCGCGATGTCATTGTCGTCAGTTCTGTTTCGTGCTTGTACGGATTGGGTTCTCCGGACGATTTCGAGGCGATGCAGGCGAAGATTGTCGTTGACGACACGATGTCCCGCGAGGGCTTGCTGCGTCATCTTGTCGAGATTCAATATACTCGCAATGACGTGGCGCCTGAACGCGGTCAGTTCCGTTGTTCGGGGGATAGCGTTGAAATCTACTTGTCCCATCGCGACGATTTTGTTCGGGTCGAGTTTTGGGGCGACACGGTTGAGCGTATCAGCCGTCATGACCTGGTGACCCGCGAGTCCCTTGCCGAATTGGGCGAGGTTGTTATTTTCCCGGCGAAGCACTTTGTGATGCCGCAGGATCGAATCCGTCAGGCGCGAGACGGGATTTTGGCGGAAATGGATGAGCAGATAGCGATGTTCGAGAAGAACAACAAGCTGCTGGAAGCACAACGGATTTACCAACGTACGATGTATGACCTGGACATGCTGATGGAAATCGGATACTGTCAGGGGATTGAGAACTACTCCAGGCACTTGGCGGGAAGGGCTCCAGGTTCCAGACCCTGTACGCTGATGGATTTCTTTCCGGAAGACTATCTGACGATCGTTGACGAATCCCACGCCACATTGCCACAGATCCATGCGATGCATCGTGCGGACAGGAATCGGAAGCAAGTCTTGGTTGACAACGGGTTCAGGTTGCCGTCGGCGCTGGACAATCGTCCCTTGACCTTTGGAGAGTTCGAGGAGTTGCAGAATCAACTGCTGTACGTATCGGCGACTCCCGGGGACTACGAGCTTGGTTTTGGAGAGCCTGTGGAGCAGGTCGTCCGTCCGACTGGGTTGCTGGATCCGAAGATGGAAGTCCGTCCTCTGGAGACCCAGGTTGACGATGTGATTCACGAGATTCGCGTTCGCGCCGAGCGTGGCGAGCGTACATTGGTGACCACATTGACGAAGCGGATGGCCGAGGATTTGTCCGAGTACCTCCGCGGCGTCGGGGTCGAGGCGCGTTATTTGCATTCCGAGTTGGATGCGATGGAGCGCGTTGACATACTTCGCAGCCTGCGTGCAGGTGATTTCGATTGCCTGGTCGGGATCAACTTGTTGCGCGAGGGCTTGGATTTGCCCGAGGTGTCGCTTGTCGCGGTGATGGATGCGGACAAGGAGGGGTTCCTGCGCAGCGAGCGCTCGCTGATCCAGACGGCAGGCCGTGCGGCGCGAAACGTATCCGGAATGGTGATCCTGTACGCAGACAACTACACGGACAGCATCAAGAAGGTATTGGCGACCACGGCGGCTCGTCGCGCCCGCCAGATCGAGTACAACGAGAAGCACGGGATTGTCCCGAAGACGGTGAGGCGTCGTCTTGAAGATGGTCTTCGAGAGCAGGGAATCCAGGCGGAGCGGACAGTGTCCAGCTACATTCGTCCAGATGACGGGGAGTATGATATTGTGGAAGCGACCCGTCAGCTTGAGGAAGAGATGCTTGCCGCTGCGGAGGCGTTGGAGTTTGAGCGCGCGGCGATGCTGCGTGACCAGTTGTACAAGCTGCAAGGGAAGGAGAGCGTCAGGCGCGATCCGGGGAATGCCCCGAAGGCAGCGCCGCCGAAGCCTTGGAAACCTGCGAAGGGCAAAGGCGGTCGAAAGGGCGGTTCCGAAGGGCAGGTGATATCGAAGGACAGTCCGTTTTTCCTCTAGGTCTAGGTCAAGAAGAATTCAAGGAAGTGACAATGTCGAAGAAAGAAGTGATTTACGACGAGGCGTTGGTGCCTTCATATCAATTGCCGAGCCTGCTGGGCAAGAGCGATGGTTCAAGCGCGGCGACTGCCGGGGAATGGCTGTCAACACGTCGTCCCGAGATATTGGCAATCTACCGTGAGCGGGTCTTCGGCAAGTGGCTGCGTCGTCCTCAGATACAATGGTACGAAACATTGTCGGTACGCGAGGACGCATTGGATGGCGAGGCGATTCGGAAGGAGATCAGGATCCATTTGGGGTCAGCCGAGGGCAAGACGCATTCCTTCGACATGTTGCTGTACATTCCCAAGATAGCGACGCCGGAGCATCCCGTGCCTGTGTTCATCGGATTGAATTTCCGCGGGAACCATGCGACGACGGATGAGCGGGACGTGGCGATGACAGGCTTCGGGTATGAGAAGAACCAGTATTTGAATGACGAGTCCCGCGGCAATTCGGTGCCGCGCTGGTGTTTTCGCGAGACGATCCGTCGAGGCTATGCGTCTGCGACAATATGCTATCATGACATTTGCCCTGACTACAACGACTTGTCGTGTTTCCGCAGTAGCGTTTTATCAGTCCTTGAATCGACCGAGGATCTTTTGTTGGTTCATCGCAATTATACCGCGATTGGGTTATGGGCTTGGGGTTTGAGCCGTGGCTTGGATTGTCTTGAGAGCGAGGTTTTGGTCGACTCGAGTCGTTGTGCAGTTCATGGTTTGTCTCGTTTGGGCAAGACATCATTGTGGGCCGGCGCGAATGACGAGCGTTTCAAGTTGGTGATTTCGACGGATTCCGGTTGCGGTGGCGCCGCGCTGTTCAAGCGTTGCTTTGGCGAGACCGCCGAAATCATTTCCACGGCATTTCCACATTGGTTTGTCGAGGCGTTCGCGCAATATCGCGGTCGCGAGGACCTTATGGATTTCGACCAGCATTTCCTGCTGTCGCTGATTGCCCCTCGTGCCCTGTGCGTGGCGAGTGCGACTGAGGACCTGTGGGCTGATCCCCGAGGCGAGTTCCTGTCGGCCAAATATGCGGGTGACGCCTATCGCCTGTTTGGATTGTCCGGGATTGAGAGCGATGACATGCCTGCTTCGGACGAATGGTTGACCGGGGACGTGTCCTATCATTTGAGGACTGGAAAGCACGACCAGACCCCTGAGGATTGGGCGCATTACTGGGTCCTCGCCGATCGGATTTTCCAAAAGTGAGGGCAAAAAATTCTTTTGATGTGAGCGAATA
>DBPZ01000010.1 GCA_002305655.1 Lentisphaeria bacterium UBA1407
CATCGGCGCGATGACCGATTTCTCGCCTCTGATTGCGAATCCCTGGACCGCTCTCTTGGGCGCGGCCGCACAGCTGGGCATCTTCGGCGCTCTCTTCGGCGCAGTCCTGATCTCCGAGCTCACGCCTCCCGACTTCATCCACTTCACGCTGAAAGACGCTGCGTCGATCGGCATCATCGGCGGCGCCGACGGTCCTACCGCGATCTTCCTGGCGTCGCGAATATCCCCCAACCTGCTGGGAGCCATCGCCGTCGCCGCCTACTCCTACATGGCCCTTGTCCCGATCATCCAGCCCCCAATCATCAAGGCTCTCACCACCAAGGAGGAGCGCCGTATCCGCATGGGCGACATCCGCAAGGTCAGCAAGCTGGAAAAGGTCATGTTCCCGATCATCATCACCCTGCTCTGCTGCTTCCTCCTCCCCGACGCCGCACCGCTGATTTCCATGCTGATGCTCGGAAACCTGATGAAGGAAAGCATGTGCGTCGACCGTCTCTCGGACACGGCTCAGAACGCCCTGATGAACATCGTCACCATCTTCCTGGGACTGACTGTCGGCTCCAAGTTGTCCGCCGACAAGTTCCTCAACTTCAACACCTTGGGCATCCTGCTCCTCGGTCTGGTCGCCTTCTCCGTCAGTACTGCCGGCGGCGTTCTCTTCGGCAAGCTGATATGCAAGTTCACAGGCGGAAAGGTCAATCCGATGCTCGGCGCCGCAGGTGTCTCGGCCGTTCCGATGGCCGCGCGCGTCGTCAACAAGATTGGCCTTGAAGAAGATCCCCAGAACTTCCTGCTGATGCACGCCATGGGGCCGAACGTGTCAGGCGTCATCGGCTCCGCAGTCGTGGCAGGAGTGCTGCTCTGCGCGCTCGGAGGCTAAGCACAACTGGCTTAGCTGACTGATAAACCCAAAGCGGTCCCGGCAGGTTGAAAGCCAACTTGCCGGAACCGCTTCTTTTTGCTCTTCCTCTGGGCAATAAACTAACTCAAGAATTCACGCATCGATTTTGCCAAGGCGACCCCGAACAGTCGCGCCGCATCGGCGTCCAGCGTCACCTCGCGACAATTCGCAAAGGGTATCTCGATGGATTGGGCATGAGGTTTCCAGGGCAAGTCGCCGCACCAGGGAACCAATGGACTGCCCTGGGTGTAGTTCGCACCGGTGTTCCATGATGTCCCGTAGGGCATGTTGTCAGACGAATGATACGGGAAGGATGCCGGGGCATGGCGTTCCAAGATCGCGGAAAAGCGGTCGATCCCTTCCTGCAAACGTGGGTTTTTCTGACCGACGAAGTACACGTACTCGTTGCAGTTGCTCCTCAGCCACGGGCAATGCATATCGAACACAAACCTCGGCTGCACGTTTCGAATCAGCTTCATGGCGGCATTGACTTCCGGATAGATTGGGTTGTCGCCATAGTCCCGTGCATGGTCGCGAGGCTGGCGATTCTTCCCTTGGTCCCCATTTTCCACGCCGTCCTTGTCCATGAACGGAACGGCGTAGAGCGTGAAATCCTTGAAATCCTCGGGATGTTCCACGATTTCGCGAAGCATTCCCTCCATCGCATAGGTCGCCATCGATTCCTGGGCATGGTGACGGCTCGTCAAAAACACGACTTTCGAACCGGAGCCGATCTTCAGCAACTCGACGCCACGCCCGCAACGGCTGCGGCATAGCTCCCCCTTCTCAATCGATACATTAGCCAAAAAACGAGCCAGATCCGATTCCATATACGGAATGCAGACGCAAAACCATGCCTGGCAAGCGGAATCGGCATGATAGGCAAACGATTCATGCGCAAAATCCGCGCTGGCTTGCCCCGTCCAAGACCAGGTCAGGCCCTCGTCAAGGCTGAATGCCGCACCGCGCGAACCAATCGATGCACCGTCGACAAAACGAAAACGATAGTCTCCCGCCCTGTCAAACGCCGCACGGAACTTCCAATAGAACCAGGTTCCACTGGTACCACGCATCTCTTTCGACAAAACAGCCTCGTTGAGTGAAATCGACTGGACGACCACGTTCCCGCCAGGAATCTTCTTGTCAATGCGCATCATTGCTTCTGCTCCTTATTCGGAAAACTTGCGCCCCTTGTACTGTGTCGCGAAAATGTATAGGCACAGGGCGCACAACCCGCTGATCAAAGGTCCATAGACTACGCCAGCAAGGCCAAATGCCTGCAAACCACCCAGCAACGAACAGAACAGGACGATGTACGACATGCCTGTGCGACCGCCGCAAATGAATGCCGGGCGCATGAAGTTGTCAACGTTCGCTACAACGCCCCCACAGCCTGCCAACACAATCAATGCATTTCCAGGCTGTCCAATCAACAGGAAATAAATCAAAATCGGCACCCAAATCAACGATGTGCCGACAAACGGGATCAGCGAACACATCCCCAAAAGGCTTCCCCACAATAATGCCGGTATCCCAACTATGCGAAACACAACCATCGCTATCAGGCTCTGGACTATTGCAGTGCCCAAAATCCCGTACAAAACCGCACGGGAAACCTCGCTGACGCGGTCGATGATCATCTCCTGGACATCGTCGTCCAATGGGCTGATTCGACGAACATACTGGACAAGCGTATCGCCGTCTCGAAACGCAAAGAACATCACCACAAGCATGATGAAGAAATTAACCACCAGCATCCAGGTCTGCTTGATTATCCCCAGCAAGGTCTTCAACATCGACCTCAAAAAGTTCTGGAAGACACTCACTAGGTAGCTGACCAATTCATGAAGCTCTTGGTTGACTGGCTTCTTCGAATCGGACTTCGGCAGAACCTTGTCAATCCCAGCCTCATCGGCTGGTTCCACCTTCTGAAGATCCTCCTTCTGGACTTCTACAATCTGAACATCATCCTTTTGGACATTTAGAATCTGAACATCTTCCAGCCTGGCGTCTTCCTGCTTGACTTCTCCCTGCTGGATCTCTTCCAACGTGGCATCTTCATCCCCAGACGCTTCGTCGAAATTGAACATATCCCGCATTTCACGGAATTTACGCCAGTGTTCGGACAGATTGTACTTGGCGTCTAGCTCCTGCAGCTTGTTCTCCAAATGTGTCTTGTTGTTGTCATCCACCGTTGTTACCAAAACGCGAACCTTCCGCAACGTCGATTGACCCTGATGAACGACAGTTATCAACAGCAGCATCACAGGAATCAAGACACAAGTAAACACCAAGCATACAGAAAACAAAGACGCTGTACGACGCTCGCTTGCCTTGAACGACTTCAAACGCTTGCGACGATCGCCAAACGACAAATTCAACATTGAGCCCTTGCGACGACATAAATTGATTTTCCGCAATCGCCTGTCAAGCTTCGAGACCAACCTCAGGATCCGACGATGGATCGGCATCAGCATCGTCGCGCCAATCACGCCCAAGATGATAGCATGGAGAAATCCCTTGACGAGGAACAAGACCCCGAACACCAAAAGCAAGGTCAGGGCACCAAATGCGTATGCTGCATGGTTGTTGATGGTCTTCGGTGGAGCCTGAACGTTGGTCTGCTGATCGTTTGGCATCGTATTCATTTCCTGCTATTCCCCTGGCGCGCCAATTCCGCCGCGCGCCCATAGCTTTTCCTAAAGAAAATCGCCCAGTTGCGTGTGGTCACCGTCGCCGATTCAGGCGATGCCAGCGACTTGGCAGCCTCCGGCGCCTCGGCATACTCAAACGGGAGGCGGCAGAACTCCTGGTAGGCTTCGGGCACCGCCTCCGGTCCGCCGGCATTCAAGATCGCCTTCCAGCTGGATTGCAGCTCGTTCTGGCAATCGATGACCATCACCCTAGTCAGCGTGCGGATCAAGTCGAAATAACGCCCTGTCCAATCGCCACGATACGTAAACACACCCGCCAAGCCGAAAGGATCCGCCTCGGGGGCGCTCATCAATTTCCTGTCCTCGGCACTATAGCAATCGCGACGCACAGGCAAGCGATGCAGGCCGTACTTTCGGGGACCGCCTTCGACCCCAACGCGACGGTTCCACAGCAACTGGCCCTCGCGACTCAACAGATAGCGAACAAACAAGCGGGCACGCTCAGGATTCGGCGAACCGCGGAAAATCCCGACAGGATCGACAGAAACCGAAGATCCCGCATCAGGCGTATAGTACGTCATCGTGCGGCGACCAACATGAGCCTCTTCCCAATCAGCCTGGGAACGACCGTAGAAGTCAATGCACATCCCGGCCGCAATTTGACCAGATGCCGTGTCCACAGGAACCTTGCTTGCGGACAGGGTCAGATACAACGCATTTGCGCCAACGCGCTTTACCAGGGACAACGCCTCAAGCCACGCCGTGTCCATGATCACCGCCTCGTCAAGCGCCTCGCCTTCGCCTTTCAGCCTGGCGTAAGTGTCCTGCATCTGTCGCTGGATAATCATCTCGAAGCACTTGTTGATGGAGCCGCTCTTGGAGGGATCGGCGATTCCGATCTGGCGAAACAGTCGCGGATCCGCCAAGTCCTTCCAAGCCTTCAGCGGATAGCCGCTGGAGACGTCATATCCAAGTTTCTCCATTCTGTCCAAGTTCACGCAGATCCCGAATGAGGAGAAGCAGATTCCGTAGTATCTGTCTTCCTTGTCGTACCAGGTTTCCCCTCCCATTGCCTGGACCAGGTTTGGCTGGTCTCCTCCGAACAATTCATCGTACAACGCAGGATTCTTGCCGGGTTCGGGCATTGGATAGGTTCGCTTTCTGGCTTCCTCGTCCAGTGCGGCAAACAATTCACCCTTCTGATTGCCCAGATAGAAGGTGCTTTTCGGATCCGCCGCCCCGATGGCCAGCAGCGTCCCCGCTTGGGCCTGCTTATTCAAATCGTACTGCCCGCCGCCGAAGAACAAGTCGATTCCGATGCCAATATCTGATTCCAGGAAGATTTTTCGCGCCTCATAGTTCTTGTCGTCCGGCTTGATGCGTCTGTTCATGAACGCCCTTGCCACGTCGTCATTCCACTCTCGTTTGAGTTCATTGATCCAATAGTCCCTGAAATTGGCCTCGAAGGCGCTGGAGACATACCGTGCGATTTCGCTTGTCCCCCCTGTTGCCCGCCAGTCGATGCTGACCTTCCGTCCTGTCAACCGATGGTAATACTCTCGGAATCCCTGCTCGAACTCGTAGCGAATCGCTTCATTATGCGGCGACACGATCACCAACTGGTCCGCAGACAAGTCGATCTTCTCGCTCGGCTTCCGAAAAATCAACGGCAAAGCAATGATAACAACCAAAGGCAAAAATGACCAGGCAAGACGTTTCAACATCGACTACCCCTAAAATAGAAAGCTGAATATCCGCAAGTACAACGCCATCACAAACCGAACAACGTAATCCAAAACCACGCTCAAGCGGGTCACCCACAACAGCAAAATCGCTATGAACAAAATCATATTGCGATGCTCCATTGAAACGCGACGCATCGCAGGAATGAAATACTCGAACACATGCCAGCCGTCAAGCATAGGTATCGGAAGAAAGTTGAATACACCCAGCAGAACATTGGCGTACAAGCCGCACATCCCGATATTTCCAATCATCGTTATCTCGTAACGACTTCCCAATAGAAACAGAATCGCAAAAACAATCGCCAGCAGGAAATTGGACAAAGGCCCGGCAAACGCAACCCAGGCACCGCTCCAACGGTGACGCATGCGAGACGGATTGATCGGCACGCGGCCCCACGCAAAACCAAAGATCAATAGGGCAATCAATGAATGGGTTCCCATCACAATAAGGGGATTCATCGTCATGAAACCAAGTCGCTCGCCCGTGTCGTCACCCTCCAAACGTGCCGCCAAGGAATGGCTGAACTCGTGAACGCAGATCGAAAAAGCCATCAATACGACAATCAGGATATAGACAACCGGATCCGTAAACAATTGCTCGATAAATAAATGCATCGTCCCTATGTGCCTTGGTGCTTGTTCCCTACGAAAAACAACAATCAATTAATGTAGCACCACTTGCACATTTGGCATAATAAAAGCGAACTCAATTTTGTCGTTGCTTCCCTGCCCCACCGGAGCAAATTAGCTTTTGAGTCTGGTCCCGACCCGTCTGGGATTCAATGCACTTGTAACATTCACCCGGAAAATCAAGTCAAGCACGCTTGCGGACAGAGTTGAGGAAGGTATATTGGCATGGATAGGGAATGAGCCGATCAGTCCCGAGGCAGGTTTTTTTAGTTGCAAAACTAATGTAAAACCTAAAAAAGCAGTTGACGCCACGACAATGGTTTAAGTACGGGCACCCGGGGTGTTCGTACTCAGAGGATGTCGCCAAACAAGCGGCAAAATGGCAAATCTCCAGTCGGACTTGGTCGGACGGGGTCGGACATGGTCGGACATGGTCGGCCTGCCCTTATTCCAACTCGTCAACAACTGATGGATTGGGGCAGTAAGTCAGCCATCCAATCCATCAGCTTGTGCATCGATTAGAAGAACACCGGCTTCAGGTGGCGTTCGAAGATGTTCTCGCTCACGTTTTCCGCAATGCTTTCCTGGAATTCGTCCAGGGCATCCAGGTAACGGTCGCCAAGTTCGGCGGCGACCCTGAAAGCCACGTGGAGCGCCTGCCTGAAATGCAGGTTGTAGTCAGGATTGCTTTGGTCGTGCCTCAGGGCATCGCAGTACTTCTTGCTTGACCACTTGTTGACCGTGGCTGGTTTTGGCAGTTTGTTGTGATCGATATCGATGACTGTGGCGTATGGCTTCGCCAGTTCATCGTGTCGATCGTAGGCTTCCGCATAGATTTCCTTTGCGAGCTTGAGTCCGTCGCCGCCAGCGGCTGCCAATCCGATAAGTTCCTCGAGCCAGGTTGTCCCTGCTGTTTTCAGGTGGAGTCCTGCGTCATGCTTCTTCAGGGCTTGGTTGATTGCGGGGTAGATGGAGAACTTGTCACTTCCCGAATGGACCGAGAGCTTGAGGTTTCTGGGCAATCCGAATTCGGCGACGGCGTACTTGATTACGCAGAGATCCTCGTTGAATTCTCGTTCAAACGCCTTCACGTCGCCCACATAATCCACGCCCTTGTTGAAGCGTCCCGTGAATTTCGGCGCGATGGTCTGCGCTGGCAGTCCTTCATCCGCCAAGGCAGCCAGTATGAACAGCATGTCACGCGGAGTCTGGGGAAGATCCGTTTCGTCCATCGAAACCTCGGGAATAAAGCGACCTTCGCCCTTTGCAGCGACGATGTGCCGATACAGCTTCCCAGCTTCCTGAACGGCCAACAAGTACTTGGAAGCAATCGAATACGCCTCTTCTCGATCAACCTTCACTCCACCGGCAATGCCGTCAATTGAAAGCTTCTTTCCAATCAAGCCACGATGCTTCGCCAAAAAAGCGTTGATCGCAGCCTTTCCTGCCGACTTGCCCGTGAAATCCGCCACATCCAACGTGAAAAAATCACTGGCATCCATGAACCAATCCACGTTCTTCAGGTTGATATGATCCGCGTCAATATGGTACTCGCCAGAAAACTGGTGCGCACGCAAGGCGGCTTCAACAGAGACGCGAACGTCGTTTGGACAAGTCCCGATAATCGTATGCTCGCGATTCGATTTGTTCCAAACAGGCGCGACAACCACACCTTGGGCACGGGCACGGATGATCCCGCGCAACTGGGCACGAGCCTGGTGCCCAAAACGATCGCCAACACCCATTGAGTACTTCGATAATTCCATGGTCATTATGCTCCTATTGTTTTCAACCCCAGGCCGCCAATACCAAGTCCGCACCAGCCTTGCCGTTGGAAATGGGCTCCATGCCGACTTCAAGCGACATCCAATCCTGGTAGCCAGCGGCTTTCAACAATTTCACGCAATTCGCAATCTCGCCAACGCCGGCGCCCATCGGGCAATCGACGTAGTAAACACCGGACGCCGATGCGATGCCGCCCGTCTGGCCTTCCTTGCGAACTGCGAAATCCTTCAGGTGAACATGGCAAATCTTGTCCTTCATCACCTCGAAGGCATGCGCAGGCGTATCGTCGCCCAACAGGAAATTCCCGTTGTCAAAGGTAAAACCGACTTCTGGTCCTGCATAATCCAGCACGATCTTGCAGTTTTTGCTCGATGCGGCAAACGTGGGATACACGCCGAAGTTCTCAATGCAGAATTTGACTCCGGATCCCTTGGAGTATTCTCCTGCCTTGCGAAGCATTTCGCCGTATATTTTCAAGCCATCCTCGGTGCTCATTCCTTCGGAAGGCTTTGTGCCATGGAGCATCACCCGCTTGCATTTGAGCACGTCACGTGCCAGGTCCAGGGCCCGCTTCGCGCTATCCAGCGCCGCCACGCGATCCGCCTCGCAGGTGCCGATTAGATTCACGCCGCGATCCAAGCAGGTGTTGACCATGCCGAAATCAGCCATCGCAGCCTGAATCTCCGCAGCGATTTTAGGCTCCTTCTCATCCTGGCTCAACATCGGCTCCAAGCCTCGAACGCCCCAACTCGCAAACGTCTTCACCAATTCAGCAGGCGTAATCTCACCCTTGCACAACTTCCCGAAGTACGGGAACAACATCACAGACAACTTCATTGAACTAGACTCCTTAGGTTATTGGTTCTACGTATTGAGCAAAAGGAAAAACTTATTTCTCATTGCAGACGAGCCTGCCGCAGCAATTGCCCTGGACGGCGCCAAGATTCAATCGCGGCCGGACATTCCCGCCGCTCAATGGCCATGAATACCTAAATGACGGCTTTCCGCTGGCGCTCCCGGAAGCGTCGCGATACAACACAAACCACGCTGGACGCAAGCAATCATCATTGTTCCAAATCGAGGCTGGGAAGCGCACCGTCGCAGTCCAGGAATCCTGTCCAGATTCCGTTGTCACACGGCTCAGGTCGCTAAACTCGCTCTTGCCTCCACGCCAGACACGGATCTGCCATGGGAAACGTGTTCCTGTCAAGTCGAAACTCGCCACCACAAAGGCGTCGCTGGCATAGTCCCCCAGGCAACGCACCCGCAATACCAGGTCGCCGCCATCCTCAACATCCATGCGCCAGCGGGTCGAGGCATCGCCTGTTTCGCCGCTGCCAATGACGTATCGTTCCGCGGACTTCTCGAACTCCGATAGCGGATACCTGCCTCCAGACGCAAGGGTGTCGCGCAATGCACACAAGGCATCAAGCACCTTGCGCAATCCCGATACACGCCACTGCAGGCGAGACGAACAGTACTGGTGAGCCTCGGCCTCGGAATGAAAACCAAGGCGACTGTCCGAACGGCACAATTGATCCAGTCGCGACGACAACTCGATCTCGTCACGCACCAATTGCTCCATCCTTCCTATGCACGCACTGGATCCGGTCGCATCGCCGCCACGCCCCTTGAACACCGCATCGCGGCGATTCAAATAGAACTCGAAAATATTCTGGGCGCTTTCGAACTGGATCCGCAACGCCTCCAATACCCCGAGATCCTGAAGACGCCACGCATTCCCGGCGTACTTGACACGCAAGGATTCGACCAGGTCCGCAACAGCAACCAAAGGATCGCACATGCGACGAGACAGCTCAAGGGCCTCCTCCAAGCTATGGTTCTCGAGACATTCGCCGATTGTATCGCCGCTGACTGGAAAATCAGGCTTCCAGGTGGGCGCCAACGGCTTCATCTCGACCTGATGCAACAAGGGCCAGGACACCCCGCAGTGCATCGGACCGTAGTACTGCATGTCGTTGGACAGAGGATAGTTGGAATATCCCTCCGTGTATCGGGACCAGATTTCCATCATCGTCGCCGCATCCTCTCCCCAAAGCGGGCGAGCCAGACGCTCCAAAAAATCACGCTCCCCATCCAGGAACTCCTCGAATGCCAATTCTCCTGCTGCCTCGTTCATCACCCCGGGATAGTTCCCGAAATACCAGCATTGCATCACGCTCGTGCAGCCCAATCGATGCATCTCGCGGTACTTCTGATACAGCAATCCCGGAACCGGGACATACGGCACAGTGGCGACCTCGTGCGAACAACCAACCTGGATCTTCGCCGACAAGGGCGTGCCGGCCTCGCGGGCATTCTCGGCAATCCGCTCGAAAGCCTGTGCTGGTCCCACGTAGGACAGCCAATAGTCACCGCCGCTACGCCAGCGATCCAATTGCTTGCGCATCGCCCCACTCTCGAAATTGTACTGGACCACAACGCCTTCCGGACAATGCCGAGGCAACTCAAATACCCAGGATGCCCGATGCGGCTCCACCTGAGGCTGGTACAGCCAGCTGATCAGTTCAGTGTCGGGATTGGCGTCGTGCATGCCACGGACCATGGCGCCCAGGGATTTCTCGAGGATCCGCCACTTGGGCAAGGATGCGCAGCGAGGGCAACCGACTGGGCGGTCATATGTCGGCAACACGCTGCTCAGGCAGGTCGTTGTCCGTTCGCCGTGGCTGATATTGATCAAGCCGCCCAAGCCGGGGACGCGGCTGAAGATGTCCTTCGTGCATTCATAGAGGTACTGCTGCGCTTCTGGCGTGCTGGGGCAGAATGTCTTCCCGCCATAGCCGTTGCATCCGCCAAACTCGGGATGGGCTTTCAACAAGGGGCTATCCAACGCCAAGGCGCGTGGCTCAATCGAAAACAGCCATGTCTTGATTCCGTACTTCAGGCATTGGTCAACAGTCCTGCGCAGCTTTGCAAGCCGTGCCTCCGCCTGTGGATCCCGTGCGCGGAACGAGGTCTCGGCAATTTCGTCAAACACGATGGTCAACCACAGTCCATTGATCCCTTCGTGTGCCAATCGGTTCAGGTATTCGTCCGGATAATAGTCGATGTCATCCAGCAATTCGTCCCGGTTGAACGGGGGACGCTTGATGGGGCCGAAGAAACATCGTGAAATCCTGTTTTTAAGCCAGGGTTTTCGAGTCGTGGTTCCCGGCTTCAGGAAGGGACCAGGGGAGCCCGACAGTTGCTTTTCAAGGTAGTAGATCGCACGGCGCATCCCGTCGTCGTCATTGGCTTCCAAGCGGATTTCATCCTTGTTGACGATCATCCTGTAGCTTTCATGCCCATCGACCTGGGTTCTGGTCAATTTCAGCGGCAGTGTTCCATTCAAAGCCAGTCCCACGTCTTGGCAAAAGCGCTTCAGGTCGTCGGTTGCTGTAGTCAGGTTTCCTGCGACTCCGTATTGGTCGATGAGTTTCAGCCCATCCTTCACGCTTACGACATCAGGGGGCGGGCTTTGCTTCCAGTTGACCTTTACTGTTTCCCTGGTTTTCAATTCATCCAGGAATCGCCACTCGTCACGATCGGGGAATTCGGGGTATCCTGACCAAATCTCATTTGAGTCCCACATTGACCAATTACCTCTCGACTGTCTGGTGTTGCTTCAATTACGGGTAAAACAAAACTATACTCAACAGCATTGGAATTACGAGTTTTCGCACGGCTTGCAGAGTGGCATTTCTGTCATTCTGAGTATTGTCGAGCCGTACGGAATGAGGATTTTCTGTTCGCAAGGCTTGTCCGAGTCGAATTGACGCGGCACTGATTCCGCCACGGCGACCGTGCCCTCCTGGACTTCCCAGGGGATTTGCTTCATGGTGGCTGCAATAACGACTGGCGGCTTGGATTCGTCAAAGGGATAGTCAGAAATGGGATTGAATGAAACCTTGAATTCCTCCGAGGCAAAGGCATAGTTCCAAGATTCAACAGGCGCAAACTCGTAATCGCAATACGGGAACTTGCGCTGGACACCATTGCGCTCGTATTCGTGCATCGTCTTTTTCGCCTTGATGGGAAGCGAAAAAAGCAAGGGACCGCGATGCAATGCCATGAGGTTCCTGGGTCGTTGGACGAGTTTTGGCCTGGCAGAAAGGCGAACGTCTATCACCGTTGTCCCCGACCAGGTGCGCTCCAGGCATTCTATCGTGCCGGGGGTGGCGGGGCGCCCTTCGACTTCAGCGCTCTCGAAAGAACCGGGAATACGGAGTTTGAGCACGAAATCCACCGGTTTGTCTGTCTCGACGATGATTTTGGCTGTGTCCTCGAAGGGGTAGTTGGTCTGGATCGTGCACTTGACGCCAGCGCCATCGATGTTGGCATCCAATTGTGCCGGGAGCAATAGGGCTACGATGATCGCCTTGTCGCTTAGGAGGAATGTATTGGCTGCAAGTTTCGGCCAGCCCTGTCCATGGTTTGCCGTGCAGCATCCGTAGTTGGGTTCCAGCCCGAATCGATTGGATTCGACGGAATTGGTCGTCCAGATCTGCTTGGGTTCTGCCAGGCACCCGATTTGGTTGGTTTGCTGGTTGTACTGGTGTGCCCACATGTCCGCCGTGCAGGTAGCAGGCAAGGCGTTGAAGGCGAGTTTTTCCAATCGGTCTGCCCAGACTGTGTTTCCTGTTTGCGCGAACAGGAGTTCGTAGGAGAACATCGTCTCGACGACGGAGCAGAATTCCGTGCCTTGCGACGGGCTGTCGCCCGCCAGGCATTCGTCTCCGGTGAAGTGCCCTGTCGCCATGCTATGGTACTGCATGAGCTTAGCCAGGAAATCCTCTGCGAATTCGGAGCCATTCTGCGAGTTTTCCGGATGCATTTTTTGATAGAGCATTTCGGAATGGATTGCCATAGCCAAGTTGACCACATGCGCCTCGTAGGTCCAATGGCTTTCCTTGTTGAAATAGGGCCAGTTTCTGAGGAGTTCCGGGTAGTGGAAGCTTTGTTTTCTGATTTCGTCCGCCAAGTTCAGCAACCAGGCTTCCCCTGTTTCCTCATAGAGCCAAGCCAAGGCGATAAGGCTTTCGTACCAGCGGAATTTTCCCCATTTCACCAGGGGGTGCTCCTTGATGTGCTCGGCGAAGTTTTTGAATGCCTTGATCAGGGCGGGCTTGACCCGCTGGTCATTGGTTCTGTGTTGCCAGACGTAGAGGACCTTGGAAAGGAGCGCGACTGCCCAAAGGTCGTAGTCGCCCCTATGTTCCTTGCTGCAAGGGCAGATCCATCCATCAGGCTCCTGCCGTTCAAGGATGGCGTCGATGTACCGTTTGGCTCGCGCCTTCATGTCGTCGTCATCCAGTAGCCATGCGAGGTCGATGAAGCCATCGAGCCAATAGGGGACTCGTTCCCAGCCTTCCGCATGTCCGCCGAGCCAGGCGCTATCCTTCACGTCAGGCCAGAATTTATCCAATTGCCCGGCCTGTCCATCTGCCTGGATTTGGAGTTGTCGCCTAAGCCAACCCAAGGGCTTGATTTGATTACCTGTTGGAACCTTTCCAAATGAAGAACGAAGCATAAGTCTGTCCTTAAAACAAAGTTTGTGAATATGATGGGCTTCTATCGCTTGAAGATCACGGGCTGGATCCAATTTGCCCAGTCCCCGGTCATGTTGCCATTCGCTTCTGTTCCGAAGGTCACCAGGATTTCCTGCCCGGCCAACGAGGTCAGGTCAACTTCGCCGGGCTTTGGCGCGACTCTCGGCATGCAGACCTCGTTCCAATGCTCCTTTCCGTTGATTAAAAGGCGGAACCTGACGCCCGTCGAGGCATCGTTGTCAACCATGGCTTCCCAAGCGAACACCAGTTTTTTGCCCTTGGGCTTTTCCGGCAATATCAAGCGGAAAGTCAACTCGCTCCAGCCCTTTTCTGGCGGATGCTGGTAGATCGAGCTGACCAGCCAACCTGCGGCACGCATCACCTCGTTGACCCGGCAGTCCGGACTGTTGCGATTGACTTCGGCTCGACTAAAGTTGCCCCTGAAATCATACACCAGGTCCTTTTCGTCATAGCTGAAGATCGACTTTGGTTCCGCAAGACCTTCCGGGGTTTCATCCCAGCTTTTGATTCCGATGACCGGAAGTGCGAAGGCGAAGGCCTTGTCTTCGTCCGGCGTGCCTGCCGCCTTGAACACGTCGTAGATCATTCGCTTTTCGCCTGGCGTGCTGATGGTTCCAGGCTTGAAAGCTCTAAATCCAAGATGCAAGCCACCTTCAAGTGCGTGATCGATGTGCCTATGGTGGATGAACGCTGAGATTTCGGGATGCCGCTTGACCAGCTTGTAGCCGTAGGCGTACGCCGCCGCCTGGACGATTTCTCCGTCAGGCCAGCTTGGATTGTAGTTGAAGCCCTGCTCCGTCAACGCAATGTCTCGCATCTTCTTGCCCCGGTACTTCCACTTGGGTTGCTTGAAGAATTTCACCAGTTGATCCAGGTTCCTAAATGTGATCCTAGGCGTATCGAAGTTTGGCTTTGCGGTTTTGTCGTTCCAGAATTTCGGATTGAACAGGTTTTCCGGGTAGGGATGGTGCGCCAGGTTCCATGGGATGTCGCCTCCCGCCTTCATTTCGGCATCGAAAAATTCCAGCAATGTCCTGCCTGGCACCATGCGCTTGCTTTTCGGGTTGCCATGTGTCCAATGATGTTCCAGCGACACGTAGATCCGCAGATCAGGATTCCAATTCCATGCCGCCAATTGCGCAATGCGAACCGCCTTCGAGTATTCGACGGCGACCTTTTCCACGGGCGCTTCGCCGAGGTTGTACCAAATGAAATGCATTTGGACCTCGTTGCCCACGATGAATCCGCACATTTGCCCGTACTTGGCGTCGTCGCGTCCATATCTCGATGCCAGGAAATCGCATGTGGCGCCGTAGTACCTTGCGCCTTCCGGGGTTTCCGTATTGAAGCCTGCCAGGTTCATGTGCGGATCCTTCTTCACTCCGGGCGGGCACAGGGCGGGATAGTTCGAAAACCCATTGGTATAGACGAGGAACACGCCGATTCCATAGTTGTAGAACTGCTGCATCCTGTCGTCCAGTATTTTGATCCGGTGCTTGTTGAACCTGAAGACCTCTCCATCGTACTCGTGCTCGATCGCATCGCCTTCGCCCATCCACAACTCGATGATGTTCAGGTTCTCGTGGATATACTTGGTGCCCAATGCGGCTGCGTCCTCGATTCCCACGATGCAGCTGACGCCCTTGATTTCCTTGGGACGAAGCACGGGCTTGACAAAGCCATCCTTGCGATCCTTGGCGTCAACGACGTGAAACGAATGGGTCAGCTTCCGGTTGTCCATGTCAACCAACTGCCAAGTCCTGAACAAACGGTCGCGCTTGCGATGAATACGGTCAATCACAATCTGCCTGCCAGCTACACCTTCCCAGGCCAGCACCGATTCCTCATCGGGCGAATTCGCCAAGGAACGCTCAACCAGGCGCAGACGCTGCCCACGCAACTTGGCCGGAACGTTAACACGCAATTTCCCAGATTCCAAACTCATCCTGGGTGCAGGCAAAACTGCACCGGACACTACACCAACGGACAATGCAACCGTCATCAAAACCATCAATCGCATAAGTACTCCTAATCAACAACTCTATCAAATTCGATGCTTCCAGCATAACATAGCCGAACATGCTCGGAAAACCAGATTCAATCGCGAGTTGGCACCCAATTCAATCAGGCGCGCCCCTAAACATCCGAAAACACATGAAAAAACGGCTTTTTTCTATTGGAAACACGGACATTTACAGCTTGAAAGACTATATTATAAATTTATCGTTTTTCTATGCGCTTCGCATAAGATTTCATCAGTGATCATCTTGGAGTATCAAGCCATGAGCATTCGTGTACGTTTTGCCCCGTCCCCGACGGGTCAAGTCCATATCGGCAATATCAGGGCAGCCATCTTCAATTGGCTCTTCGCCAGAAACCAAAAAGGAAACTTCCTACTTAGAATCGAGGATACCGACCTGGAACGATCCACGCCGGAAGCGATCGCCACGCTGCTCGATGTCATGGAATGGCTTGGCTTGGACTTTGACGAAAAGCCCCCGCTCTACCAGACATCCCAGCTCCAAAACCACCTGGACGCCGTGCAAAAGCTCCTCGACAAGGGTGACGCATACAAGGATTCGAAGGGCGGCGGCGAAGAAGCCGTCATCTTCAAGATTCCCTGGGACGCTGAACGCATACCGGGCGTGGCGGACACAGGCACCATTCAGGTTCCGGTCCATCCCGAGGTTCCCGTCGTCGTCAGCTTCAAGGGCGTCGACTACGCCGGCGTTTCCGCCAAGGGCAAGCCCGCTCCCGGAGGCGCCTGCCTCGCAGGATTCAAGAACCTCAAGGTGCTCGATGCCGAAGGCAAGGTGCTCTTTGACATCGCCGGCAAGGAAGGGCAAATCCTGGACGGCTCGCTGGTCGTCGAACTCCCCGGCGCCGCCAAGCTCGACTTCACCAGGCGCACGATCACCTACCACGACCTGGTCAAGGGTGACATGTCCAAGCCGCTGGACAGCATGAGGGACGTAGTCATCGTGAGAAGCGACGGCACGCCCGTGTTCCACATCGCGAACGTCGTCGATGACATCACCCAAAAGATCACCCACATCATCCGTGGCGATGACCACGTGGAAAACACCTTCCGCCACATTATGATGTTCACTTGCCTCGGGGCAAAGGTTCCGAAGTACGGACATCTCCCGATGATCGTCAACGCGGCTGGCAAGCCATACAGCAAGCGGGACGGCGACGCCTTTGTCGGAGATTTCCGTGACAAGGGTTTCCTGCCTGAAGCGCTGCTCAACTACCTGGCGCTCCTGGGATGGAGTCCCGGCGACGAACGCGAAAAAATGTCCCGTGACGAATTGATCGAGGCATTCTCGCTGGAACGAGTCCTCCATGCCGCAGCGCAAATGGACATCCAAAAGCTTACAAACCTCAACGGCCAGTACATCGCGGAAATGGAACCCAATGCCTTCAAGGAAATGGCTACAAAATTCCTCCAAGTCCACGATTGGGGCAAAGACCTCGATGACGAATACCTCACGAAGGTCTGCAACCTGATGCAATCAAGACTCAAGAAATTCGCAGATGTCGAACAGTGGAAGTATTTCTTCGCAGACCAACTCGAATTCGACGAGAAAAACCTCGCCAAGCAATTCAAGGATCCGGCGACCCGTGACGCGATCGTCAAGACCAGAAGCGCCTTCGAGGCCATCGACTTCAACGCCGAGGCGATCGAAACCGCAATCCACTCCGTCACTGACGAGCTGGGAATCGGACAAGGCAAGCTCAACCAACCGATCAGAGCCGCCGTCACAGGCGTCGGCATCGGCGCAGGAATCTACGAAACCCTCGAATTGATCGGCAAGGAAACAACCCTGGAACGCCTGGACGAGTTCCTTGCAAAGTATTGATTGATGCATTTTTTGGATGCGGACGCACGGATGCGACCGCCGCCGAGCGGCAAGGCGAGAAATTGCTGCATAACCTGCGTGGTCAATGACCACGTCACAGGAAACAAGGTGATATCATGAGCAACACACCAATGGTGGCCATCATAGGACGGCCAAACGTGGGCAAGTCCGCCCTATTCAATTACATCCTCCGGAAACGACTCTCGATCGTCCATGAACAAAGCGGAGTCACAAGAGACCGGCTCGTCTCGCCCTGCGAGCACTGGGGACACAAATTTCTCCTGGTCGATACCGGCGGACTCGGTACGCACCACAAGGAAAAAAAGGTGGATTTGTTTGACGGGATGATCCGCGAGCAGGTCACTGAAGTCATATCCGAGGCGACGGTGCTGATCTGGGTCCTCAACTGCCAGGAAGGCATCACGCCGCAGGACGAGGAAGTGGCGGAATTCCTGCGCAAGTCGGGAAAGCCAGTCGTCATTGCAGCCAACAAGGCTGACAACAATGAAATCCGGGGACAGGCATTTGGGCTTTTCGCCCCACTCGGCTACCTCGATATCCACCCGACCTCCTGCACCCACACAGCCGGTGCAAGCCAACTCCTCGACGCCGTCGTAAAATACCTCCCGGAACCGGAAGAGGAACAGCTGGATGAAGACGCAGGGGAAGAACAAGAGGACAAGCGCTTCAAGATCGCAATCGTCGGACGGCCAAACGTAGGAAAGTCATCGCTGGTCAATCGGCTGCTGGGCGAAAACCGAGTGATGGTCAGCGACATCCCCGGTACGACAAGGGATGCGATCGATGTGCCAGTCGACCTCAAATACGATGATCAGGTCCTGCAGGCCACGCTGATAGACACAGCAGGAATGAGGCGCAAAAAGCAAATCGACACGGTCGTCGAATTCTTCAGCCTCTCAAGATCGGAAACCGCAATCAAGCGCTGCGACATCGTCATCTTCATGATCGATGCCACGGATCCATGCACGACCCAGGAACGGCGAATCGGAAGGGTGATTGTTGACGAACGGAAAAGCTGCGTCATGCTGGCGAACAAATGGGATATCGCAGGAAAATCTATCAAGGAAGGCGAGTTCAAGAAATTTGTCCGGGAGCGCATGCCTTTCATGTCCCATGCCCCGCTCCAAGTGATCTCCGCACTCAACGGATACCATGTCAATGGCATCGTCAGGCATCTCCTGCATGTCAAGGCGCAAATGGGCGTCATGGTTCCAACAGGCGTATTCAACCATTTCCTGCAAGATACATTCGCAAGAAACCCGCCGCCAACGGTGGGCATGAAACGCTTCAAATGCTTCTACGGCACGATGAAGGGAAACAATCCGCCTAGATTCGTCCTCTTCGTCAACAAAAGGTCGCTCTGCCCCGCAAACTACCTCCAGTACATCCAAAACCAAATCAGGGACGCCTTCTTCCCGGAAGCAGGACTCCCGGTCGTCCTCGATCTCAGGGAACGCACAAAAATGGAGGATGCCGATGCGACAAGGAAAGCAGCAGCAGGAGCAAAACGAGCCAAGGAAGTGGACTACCAGTCCGAAAAACGACGGATCAACAGGCAAAAAGGCTACAGGAAATGAACCTGAACGAGAACTCTAGCAACGTACTCGTACTCGCTTCAACGTCGCCAAGACGAAGACAACTGCTCGAAAAAGCCGGCATCGACTTCATCGTCGATACGCAGGAAGTTGACGAAAGCCCGCTTCCAAACGAGCAGCCCGCCGAATTGGTCGCAAGACTCGCCAAGCTCAAGGCGCAGGCAGTCAAAACCAGGCATCCTAAACAATTCGTCTTGGGCGCCGACACCGTCGTCATCCTGGGTCAAAAGACCTTCGGCAAGCCGCATTCCATGCTGGAGGCGACGGATTTCCTGCGGCAGCTCTCCGGCAGGACCCACCAGGTCCTTACCGGAGTCGCGATCATCAGCGCAGACAACGTCCTCAAAAACTGGGTCGCCACAACGTCCGTTGCGTTCAGGCAATTGGACGACGACGCCATCCGGCGGTATTTCGAGCACACCTCTCCGCTGGACAAGGCGGGCGCCTACGGGATCCAGGATCACGGCGAACTGATCGTCGAATCGATTTCGGGTTCCTTGAGCAACATCATCGGCCTGCCCGTCGAAGATGTCCTGTTCCACCTTGCAAACCTGGGTTTCACCAACAAGCCAACTTGACATTACTACCATGAGAGCACTAATCCAACGAGTTTCGCAAGCCTCGGTCACCATTGACGGCACCTGCGTCAGCAGCATCAAGCACGGATTCCTCGTCCTGCTTGGAGTCAAGAACGGAGATACAACCGCAGAAGCCGATTTCATCGCAGACAAGATCCTCAACCTCAGGGTCTTCGAGGACGACGAGGGAAAGATGAACCGATCGCTCCAAGACGTCAACGGCGAACTCCTGGTCGTCAGCCAGTTCACGCTTTACGGCGATGCGCGCAAGGGGCGCAGGCCGAGCTTCACAGAAGCCGCACCGCCGGAAATCTCCGAACCGCTCTACGAGTACATCGTCAAGCAGCTGAAACAAGTCTGCCCAAACGTCCAAACTGGACGATTCGGAGCCGACATGAAAGTCGCACTCGTCAACGACGGACCCGTCACGATCATGCTGGAAAAATAACGGAGGCAAACCAAAATGGAAGACAAGCGAATACTAGGATATTCATTTGCAAAATACATGACGGGCTCGTCCTGGGACGAAGCCAAGGTAAGATCGATTACCGAAAGCCTCTGCAAAAGCTATGCGTCAGGAAAGGGAATCAGCTATGACGAACGCTGCGGGATGCCACAGCGCGAAGCGATCATCAGCGTCCTGAACAAGCTCCTCGACCTGCTCTTCCCAGGATATACCGGGCACAAGCTGTTCACCACCGCAGACCAGTACTTCGCCGTCGGAGGACTCGTCAACGACGCATTCCATGAACTCTCTTCCCAATTGACCAGGGCGCTCGCATTCAGCTGCATCCGGGAAAACTGCGAGGGAAGCTGCTTCAAGAACGGAGAGGAAATCGCATTGTCGCTGATGAAAAAACTCCCTGCGATCAGGGAAACGCTCCTCACCGACGCACAGGCAGCCCTCGATGGAGACCCCGCAACCACATCCTTGGACGAAATCATCCTCGCATATCCGGGATTCAAGGCAATCTCCATACATAGGCTCGCACATGAACTCTATGCTGACAAAATCCCCTACATCCCAAGAGTGATGAGCGAATACGCACATACCGTCACGGGAATCGACATCAACCCAGGGGCGACAATCGGCCCGTCATTCTTCATCGACCACGGAACCGGAGTCGTCATCGGCGAAACCGCCATCATCGGGGCACGGGTCAAGATCTACCAAGGAGTCACCCTGGGCGCCCTTAGCTTCCCTAAGGATGCAAGCGGAATGATCATCAAGGGGCACAAGCGACATCCCAACATCGAGGACGATGTCACCATCTACTCCGGCGCCTCGATCCTAGGGGACATCACCATCGGCCACAACTCCACTATCGGTGGCAATGTCTGGCTTACCGAATCCGTTCCACCATATAGCAAGGTCACCATCGCGCCAGCAGAATTGTCGATCGTAACCAGAAACAAGAAATAAAGCTCGGAGGCGTTTTCCAATGTCGGCCAATCTATGCCTCGCTGAAAGCCTGAACATCAACCTTGATGAATCCTGCACATTGATTCAAGGAGACGACCTCAAGGCCAAGGATGCATACCTGAGGGACGAATCCAGAAAATCCGGTCACGCCTCGATGCTCGCCTTGCCGACCTCGGAAGCGCAGGTGGTCCAGGCGCTCCAGGAAGCTAAAAGACAAGACCTTGACATCACCATTTCAGGAGCCAGGACCGGCATCACCGCAGGCGCAGTCCCATTTGGCGGCGCAATCATATCCTTGGAACGAATGGACAAAATCCTCGGACTCAAAAAAGACGAAAACGGAAACATTTTCGTCACATGCCAAGCAGGAGTCACACTCGCAACGCTCCAAAATTCGCTCGAAACCCTACGTTTCACAGACGAAAAAAGCTGGTCGCAACAATCGCGGGAAATCCTGGAAGCCCTCAGGGAAACACCGCATTTCTTTCCCCCCGACCCGACCGAAACAAGCGCCTCGATCGGAGGATGCGTTGCATGCAATGCATCCGGAGCACATACGTTCAGATATGGTCCGACAAGAGACTACGTCAATGCCTTGAACGTCATCCTTGCCGATGGCTCAATCGTCAAACTCAAAAGGCGACAAGCCGTCGCAACCGACAAGGGGACATTCACGCTGATCGCGCAGGATGGAACCCACAGGCACGGAAAACTCCCCACTTTCCCTTGGCCGAAAACCAAGAATGCAGCAGGATACTACTCAAACGGACGCGACCTGCTCGACCTATTCATCGGCTCGGAAGGCACCCTGGGCATCATCACCGAGGTCGAGTTCAGGCTCGTGCCCAAGCCACAGCGTTCCATCGCCCTCATGGCCTTCTGGAAAAAAGAATCGAAGGCCCTGGATTTCGTAGAGACGATCCGCAAGGCCAGGAAAGCACTCGCCCTCGAGGCAATCGAATACTTTGGAGAAGACGCACTGGACATGCTCAGAAAACGAAGGGCTTTGCTGGGAGCCGCTTCCGGAGTCCCCGCAGCGCTGAAAGACTCCATGAACTGCGCCATCTACATTGACATCGGATGCGACGAAGCAAGCGAAAGCACGATCATGAAGTCAATCAGGGACATTATTCGGCAACTTGGCGGAAATACGGAGCACTGCTGGTGTGCGACAGAAAACGACATGCGGGAACGGTTGCGGCTCTTCAGACACGCACTGCCGGAAACAGTCAACTCAATCATTGCCCAAACAAGGCGGCAATTCCCCAACATCACAAAACTCGGAACCGATATGGCGGTCCCAGACAGCGAACTGCGAAACTACGTCAATCTCTTCCACGAAACACTCTCGAAAAACAACCTCAAATACGTCACTTTCGGGCACATCGGAGACAATCACCTGCATGTCAATATCCTGCCAGGAAACCCCGACGACTACGACAAGGGAAAGAAAATATACTGCGAACTTGCGCAAAAAATCGTCCAGATGGGAGGATCCCCTTCCGCCGAACACGGAATCGGAAAGCTGAAGACCAACTTCCTGGAACTTATGGTCGGTCCGGAAGGCATCCAGGAAATGAAGGATATCAAAGCCGTCTTCGATCCTGACTGCATCCTGGGCAAGCAGACCCTGTTCGAAGCCTGATTTGGAAACGGCTCGAAGCAAGACGCGTCGACACAAGCCGCAAAACCCAAGGCGCTCGAGTAAATAGGGCTCGCAAGGCTCACTGTTCTTTGAGCAAGCCGTCCGGCAGGACGATTCCCAACCGTTCACGCGTCGTACGATGTCGCGAAAGCAATGTTTCCAAGGCGGTCATGAAATCAGCTCTCGACCAGCTTTGGGATTGCAGAGCATCGAAGAGTTTGTTTGCGAATCTGGCTGCATGCACATCCTGGAGTGCCTGTGGCGTGACAGTTTTTTCGCCGCCAACCACATTGTACTCGATATACCGTTGTGCTTGCATCAGCAAGGCTCCCATGTCGCCGGGCGGAACGCGACGGCAATATTCCAGGTCAATGATCCGCGTATCCCCGCTCTCCTCATGGGTCATCAGATTCTCATGCTTAAAATCCGGATGATAAAGTCCAAGGCGATGCATCTCAAGCAATACTGGGACTGCCAATTCGGAGTCGCACGCACGCAATTCTCGATAGCCAGACAAATACTCCTCGACAATGCCGTTGCGCAAGGTCAAGCCAAGGACACGACGCTCAAAGTACGCTATCAACTTGGTGCAACCAATGCCTGCCTCCTCAAACATCAAGTGTCCCTTCGCCTCCTCTGGCGCAAGATTCTTGGCGCGAAGCTTGTCCTTGAGACGAGGCAGCAAGTTGACCTTGACAACCACGTCGCCAAAGCGGTAAACCTGGCGCTTTTCATCTTCCTTGAAAACAGCGTCACCGCCTGATATCCCGCCCAAAATGCCACGCATCGCCATCTGGCTCAACGATTCGTCCTGCCCACGAGGCACACGTATCTCGTAACCTTGATCCGTGCTGTAGACCTCCAATGTCCCTAAGGAGTCTTTCATTGAATCACCATTTTAAATTGGTTTCTTGGAGAAAATCCTCTGGCTCAGCTCGTCATTGCAGGAAAGCCTGTCAGGATAAAGCTTGTCCATTTGGCGCCTGATAGCATCGCTATTTGCCTCTACCCAGGATTCCCCGCCAGGAACCACGCTGGAATATCCGCGCAAAAACGCACTGGCGCACAAGCCGCGCAATTCATCGCTGGACAAGCAAAACAAGCACCCGAGAAATTGAGCAAGGTTCTTGATTCTGCGACGTTGACTCAGCCGGCAATACACCCTGACATCGTCGCAATCAATCAAGGTCACCAGGGACTCGGAACCATTGGAGGATACGACGAAATTCCCGCTCTTCGTATCGCCGTGGTACACATTTTCCAGATGCAACCTGCCCAGAAGCTTGCCGGCGGCGACATAGGCGTCGGGCATTTCCTCGACCTTGCCGATGCTTCCGTTGATCGCATACAAGTCCTCGCTCCCTACATCCTCGAAAACCAGCAACGCAAACTCTTCACTCCTGCTTCGGAACATGCAATAGCACTCTGCCCCGCCCGACAAACGGTAGCTTCCCAGCCAACTGCGGTACTCAGGCGAAAAACATTGCGGCGAATGCAACTCCAGAAATCCCTTGACGACATAGTTTCTTCCACCCACTGATACCTTGACCACATTCCGACGGACATCGCGCTTCAGATAATCATTCGCCTGGCACTTTGCCTTGTAGCCTTGGTGGACCTCTTGGAAAAGTTCAGGTGTAAAGCCTTCTTGGCAACGCAGGATTCCGTCCTCCAGGTGAAAGACGGCGAAGCCATCGCCACCATGAATGAGCCGATGGCGCAATTTCAACCAAGGGAGCCCCTTGACAACCTTTACGTCTCTGAACGTATAACTCATTGCCGCCCCAAAACTCCAAGGTACTCCTCGCGCTTCAACGGCAAGACCTCCGAACCGAAGACCGCCTCCACATAGGCGATGCTCTCGTAGTCATTGTCGCTTCCATGAAGGAAATTCGCAGCCGCTTCAGGATACATGCTTTCTAGCTTTTTCCGCAATTCGTGCTTGAAAAACACATTTGCATTGCGGACTCCACGATGGATTTTCGCCAATACGCTATCTTCGGCTGGCTCGACCGGGGCGGGATCGTGGCAGATGACTGCCGTCACGGGAAGTACCACTTGAAGTTCCTTGTGCTTTGTCCAGTCGCCTCCGCGCGTATGCCGAAGCACCCTCGCCTGAGCTGTCGAATCGAGTTCGACCACTTCCAGCAAGGTAAACTTGCCCTTCAATTCTTCGATGATAAACTCTGATGCACCCATATCGTACGCATCTTCCCTGAGCAAGAAGACCAGGATGTCATGCAAACCGCCCAACTTGGCAGTCAATTGGCTCTCGATGTGCTTCTGGAGCATGTCGTGCCAGATGTTTCGTTTGCCCCAACGGACAAGCATGTCGTAGGGCATGTCCCAAAGTCGCTCCGCAAGCCATTCGTGCAACCCAAGCAGGGTCAATTCATGGGGCAATGTCTCGCCTGTTGCGGCTGCCAGTCCACGCAGGGCTTGTTCCACGGGATGTCGATTCGAGGCGTATTCCATTTGCTCCAAGCCGCTTGGCAACCCTGCTTCCTGGCCTTTGTGATAGACCAGGTGATAGCATAACGACCGCAGGTATCGCGCATCATCGGGACGCTTGAAGGCATCGGAGTACATTACGGTATTGTCAAGGATTTCACGCGCCAGCAACGGGGCGTAATATGGCAATCTCTTGTAGCCGGTTTCGCCACGAATCCCCTCGGAATACAGGTCGATCTTAATCTTGCCTGGGCAACGGGCGACAGCATGGCCGAACAAATCGAAGTCTCGCGAATCCACCATCAGATCCAAGTCGCCATCGAAGGAAGCTTCGCTTTTCAAATCAAGTGGTAATTCCTCAAACCAACGCAAAACCGCGTAGCGAACACCACTTGAGTTCAATTCCCCGAAAAAACGCCGCAAATCACCAACGAAAAAGACGGGACGGCGACGCTTCTTGGCACGTCTGCGCCAATTGAACTTCAGCCATTTATATCTAATCCATTCGGAAAATCCCATCTGTCAACATCCTATTGCGAGCTTTTGCCCATCCGATTCAATGCTATTTCTTTTGGCTTAACATAATCTGTACGCTAGGTTATTCAACAAATCGCATAATGGTTCTTAGGCACGAAAACAAGCAGAAGCAACTGAATCGTCGGAGATGATTACGCACAAATCCACAACTGCCATAAGTCATGAATTATTATCCATTCCCAAAAAATCAAACTCAAGGAACGAGATATCAGTTATACTTTTTTCCAGGCGCATTTAGGCATGATTTTTATTGCTGCAAATAACTCGAAGTCATCGAAGTTACTCTAAAATCCATGCGAAATAATGAAAGTGAACGACTCCCAATGAAAATGCAACGGATTTCGTTGAATTTTCCCAAAAATCCGCGAAATTTTTCGAGTGCAAATAAGGCTTTAGCCCACCCAACCGTGGGAGGACCTCCGTCCCTAATAAGGTATCGCCTCGGGGAACTTGCTTGTAATTGAATGAGGCTGCATCAGTGCCCTCGCCGCCGATCAAAGTTGCTTCCTTGCCAGCGACGGAATCAAATTTCCTGGAACGAGCTGGAAAAACTGCCAGATGACGGTAAATTGACTCCTAGCGGATTCATGCTGCCTCCTTTGTTTTTGGCTAACATAATTAGATGGCATGAATGCGCTTTTTGTGTCAGAACTAAAGAACTGTTGCTTTCCTATGGGATGGCTGTGACAAAACATCAAAAATACAGCGTGATCCCATAGGTTTCAAAAAACAGGTGCATAAAGTTGAAGCGCGGCACTTGCGTTGGCGAGTCGCCGCGCTTCGCTTCTCCTCCACCCCATCCGCTTCTCTATAGCTGCGTCGCAACTTTTCTGACGGCCTGCACAACCTTATCGATGATCTCCGCGTCAGCCAGGAGGACGTTGTTGGTGAACCACACGGCAGTTTTGGACAGCTCCTCCGCTGCGGCGAGTGCATCGTTCTGCTCGAATTTTCTGCCTATCGCCTTTTCGAAAGCCGGGTCTTGCATCATGCCCATGTGATTCAGCGGCACATAGCCTGTGCTGCATGGGATGCCTTCCGCCTGCAATGCGTTGACAAATTCATTTCGGCTTGCGTTTCTCCCTTTCCACTGGAACTGGAACAAGTATCCGCTCAATGCCGTGACCCGTGGGTCTTCCGGCGGCAGAATGATGCCAGGCAAGTCCGCCATCCCTTGCATTATCGCCCTGATGCTTTTCTGCCTATGGGCACATTGCTCAGGCAATTTGTCCAACTGGGCATCCAGAACAGCCGCCTCCCATTCCGCCATCCGCCCGTTGGTGCCCATCAGCGTCTTGCCGCCGGAAGCTCGCCCGGCATGATGGAAGTGCCAGCAACGCTCGAAAAGATCCTCATTGCCGGTTGTGATTATCCCGCCTTCTCCTGCCGGCAGAACCTTGCTGTTCTGGAAGCTGAATCCCGCGGCATCGCCGATACTGCCGCACATGTTGTTGCGCCAGGATGAGCCATGTGCATGTGCGCAATCCTCTATCAGCATCAACCCGTGCTCGGATGTCACAGCCTTCAGCGCATCCATGTCGCATGGGTAGCCGCACACATGGATTGCCATGACGGCTTTTGTCTTCGCAGTGATGTGCCTGGCAACAGACTCGGCATCGATATTTCCAGTGCGTTCGTCAACATCGGCGAATACCGGCATCGCCCCTACATGGGCGATAGCCGATACCGTTGCGGAAAAGGTATAGGGGGAAACGATTACTTCATCGCCGCGGCCGATGGACGCTCCGTGCAAGATCAACTCCAAGGCCTGGGTTCCGCTATTGACGGCAATAGCGTGCGGCACGCCCACAAACTCTGCAAAGCGCTTGGTGAAGGAAAGCACGAAACGCCCAAGGGTGCCCCAGCTGTTCGACTCCGCGACTTTCATCAGGTTGGCCTCTTCTTTCGCACCCCATTGCGGCCATTTAGGAAAAGATCCATTGTATATTGGGGTACCGCCATTGACAGCTAACGTTTTCATATTAATCCTTTTATGCAAATGCGTGTTTAAGTTCTTCTGCGTTGTCGGCGACTTTTTCAAAGGCCTGGATGATCCTGTCGGTATCATCGTCCGTGCCAAGGAGGCTGCTCTGATAGATCCAGCACCCTTCCTTATGGGCAATCGTCTCGTTGTTTGGCAGGCGCTCCTTTGGATTTTCAAATGTGCGGCCGGTCATCCGTTTGAAATCATCGGAATACAGCATTTCCATTTCATATATTGGCTGGCAGTACCCTTCCGAAATGTCAGCCACGTATTCTGCCTGGACTGCACGAACAAAAACCGATCGCGGCAGATTGCCCAGCGCTTCTGCATGGTATCTGAAACAATACAGGTGATAGGAATTCCTGGTGATTCGTTCATCTTTTTTCATCACTGAGACAAATGGCATTTTCCCCAAGGCGTCATCCAACCGTGCCGCAGCTCTGCTTCTTGCCTCAAAGCATGTGTCCGGCCTCTTCATTTGCTCAAGCAGGATTGCGCACTGCCATTCAGCCAGACGCGCATTAGTTCCCAGGCAAACAGACGTCATGTCTGCTGAATTCCACGACCTTCCGTTATGGTGGATGCTCCACATCCGCCGATACAATTCGTCATCATTTGTCGTTACGGCGCCACCTTCGCCGCCGCTTAGATTCTTGCTGTTCTGGAAACTAAAGGCGGCCGCCTTGCCAAGTGAGCCAACCCGCCGGCTTTTCCATTCGCTGCCATGGGCCTGCGCGGCATCTTCGATCAACGGGATGCCATGTTTATCCGCAACGGCGCCAAGAGCATCAACATCAAAAGGTCGCCCTCCAACATACACCCCGAGAATGGCGCGCGTACGCGGAGTGATTGCCTTTTCCACAGCTGTTGCCGAGAGGCAGAATGTATCAAGCTCAATATCGGCGAACACAGGCGTGGCTCCAGTAAGAACAATCGCATGAACAGATGCGGTAAAGGTATAGGGCGGCACGATGACTTCATCGCCGTATCCGATGCCGAGTCCACGCAGAATAAGTTCAATCGCGGTGGTGCCATTGATTACAGGCAAAGCGTGCTTCGCCTGGCAAAACTCGGCATATTTTGCAGCAAACTCGGCGCATTCCTTGCCGAGGGTACCCCACTTGCCGGAATGCAGCACACGGCGCACGGCTTCCTTTTCCTGTTGACCGCCTACAGGCCAGGGGAAATGTCCAGGTTTTTTGCTGAGAATGGGTTCGCCGCCAAGAAGCGCGGCTTTTTTTATGGAAGGTGTTTTCATGTTCTCTTTTTCCTTTATGATTGATGCTGTTCTATGGAGCGCCGACTAGCGAGCGGATGCCTGACGCGATTTGTCTGCCGATGCTTTCGACCGCGTCAGAAGCAAGGATGGGATAGCCATAAAGCATTGGTGCCGTGACAATGGGGTAGGAACGTTGCCATTCAGGACTGAACACAGGAAGGTAGGACCGGGTGTGGTCGGCGCAGCCAAGCACAACAATATTCCTGCCTGGGTAAGCCTGGCGCACAATGTCGCCAACGGAAGTAGATGTTTCAAATGGCAATGAGCAGAAGACCATTGAGCCGATCCTGACACATCGCACCATGATGTCTTCGGTCGCGGCAGGGGGATTCGCCAGCATGGATTTGTGCCAAATCTCCGTGACCCTTGCGTTGGCTCCAAGTTTTGCGATGACGTCAACCCCGTCGTCATCCATTGCCATCAGGGGCAGGACGGTATTGAATTCGGCATTTTTCAGCTGCATGTCGTCCGAGCCATGCAGGCCTTGCATAAAGCCGTCAAGGATTTTCCGTCCGCAGTCTTCCAGCAATTGCCCGGGATCGTCGCCACTGGCGAGTCTGCGCAATGGGTTGATGTCCCCGCAACAGCCATTCAGGAAGATGGTCTTCATGCCGTTCTCCTCGCCCAGGCGGCAGACCGCCCCTGGGAAATCCGCCGAGCTTTGCCGGCTGATGCAAAGCACTACCGGATGGCATGGATAGCTGATCATCGCTATCGGCGGACGACCTGAGCGCCGAATGCGCATCCCTCGCACGACGGCGTCATGCGGGCCATTTTTACGGTCGCGGTTGTAGCCGACAGGCTCAATGGACCGGCAACATTCATCCATTCCTTCCACCAACGCCAAATCTGCCACGGCCTCTTCGGCGGCGGCCAGGAAGACTGCGGGGACGTGGCTGTTGTAATCCTCGTTCATCACACCACAACCCTCAAGGTCGTTGGTGGAAGGCCCCGTGTGGGTATGCGTGCATAGGATCATCACTTCACGACTGGAATATCCGAGTTTGTCGAGGACAGAACGGCGGATCTGCTGTTGCAGCTCTTCCGTCAGACCGATCAGATCAGCCGAAAACACCAATGATTTGGTTTCGCCGGAGACCAAGGCGACGCATCGTACATGCAATGGATCTAGGCTGGCGTCGCATACCCGCTCCAGGTAATAACCATAGCCGCTTAATTCCGTGCCGACCGGGGACGGGAGCTCCTTGATGCCAAAGCCTGCCTTAAGCATAGCGCACATTTTTCACCTCCTCAAAGCATGTCAACCAATGGCTTGTATTTTTGCAAAATCCGCTCGTTGACGGCATCGCCGTTGTCAACATTGCTGGATGAGAACACGTCGATTTCCCGGCGGCTTTGGACGGCAAACTCCACGCATCTGCTGCCAATCGCCTGAAGCATGGCGGCGCCAACCGCCGTGGAAGTCGCGCCAACCTTATACGCCAAGCCGACATCAATGGCCGCATCGCCTATGCAGCCGCCATTGTCAAGAACCATGTCGGCGACGTCCATCAGGCGCAAGTTCAGGGCGTTTCGCGGAGAGCAGCTTTGGCTATGCCTTACATTGGTCAAGGCAACGACAAAGGCACCTCTTTTTCGTGCCTCCACAGCCATTTCAACCGGAACCGCATTGCGTCCCGAGTTGGAACAGACGATAAGCATGTCTCCTGAACCCAGCGTGTATTTTTCAAGTAGCTTGGCGGCATATCCCGACTGCCGTTCCAAGGCCGTGCTGCCGCTGGCGCTGACATGAAGCATCAGCGGCTCGTCGAGGATCGGAATGACCGCGGCCAGTCCCCCGGCGCGATAAAACATCTCCTCCGCCAAGATGTGCGCATGTCCAGTGCCAAAAACATAGAGGAAATGGCCGCTTGTAACACAGTCGCACAGCCTGGCGGCAACCATTTCCATCTTTTCCCCTTGCTCATCAAAGACCTTGTCCAGTATCTGCTGGAGCCCGCATTTATAGGATTCAATTGCGTTCATGTTGTCCTGCGCTCCCATGTATGTTTCATTCTGGTGACGATTTCATCGGTCAGCGTTCCGTGCTCCATCATATGCATCAGCACAGCGCCAAGTTCCGGCGGAAGTTCCATTTCATGCATTTCAATATCGGCGCATAGCGAGGACAGCTCCTGCAAGAACAAGCGGCGCATTTGCCCGGAATGTTCGAACATCCCACCGTGGAGGCACAAGCGATGGGGGCAGCGCTCAAGGACCTTGCCGGTCATCCTGGCGAGGATCGCCATCTGCCCTGCCGCAATCTCCATGCTGATGCTGTCTCCTGCTTCAGCCAGTCGATCGACAACGCGGGCGAATTTGGCTATGCCCGCTGGTTCACGACCCTCCTCGTATAGTGCATTGATCAGTCCCCTGGCATCGCCAACGCCCAAAAAATCCAGGGCGCTGCGTCCCAGTTCAGTGTCTGGTCCAATCTGCTCCAGGCTCATCAAGGCAGCTTTCAACCCTTCAATTGCCACCCCGTAGCCGCCGCCAGGCTCATCAAGCTTGTAGCCCCAGCCGCCAATGACATGCTGCTTCTTGTTTTCGTCAAGCCCGAGGACCATGGCGCCTGTTCCGCTTATGGCGATGACGCCGGACTTGCCCAACAAGCCGCCGATCAGGGCCGCGTAGGCGTCGCTGTCCAGCAAAAGTTTGCTTGTCGGGAAAACATCGCCGGCAAAGCTTGCGGTAGTGGCGTCATCCGCCCGGGCGTCCAACGCCGACAGACCAAGCGAAAGACCGTCATAGTCGGTGCAGCCAATTTTTGCAAGCAGCTTGTCAACAGCGAGTTTCAGCCTAGCTCTTGCCTGCGCCATGCCAATGGCATTGTAGTTCAACCCCTCGCAAACGCCAGTGTCCAGCACGGTTCCATCAGCGAGTACCGCCACCAACTTGCCATGGGTGCCTCCGGCATCAACACCGATGATCAGCGATGTATTCATGGTCATGCGTTTGCAAACAGTTTGGCTTGATCTAAAACCTAGTTATTACCCAGGAATTGAAAAATTATTCAATTTATGCATATATTATACTACGGAAAAACCATTTAACAATGGATAAAATCGCTATGAGCAATACCATTAATTCTCTTCTTGACTTTCATCCCCTGCCAAAGGGAATCCGCGACGTGCACCGCCGCTATGGGCTGTGGATATGCAAATTTTTACGAGGATATACCGCCCAGCCCATGCCGCCGGAAAACATGCCTTTGAGGCGCTTTGAATTCTACGACCTTTCGCATATGTTCGACGGTCACGGCTGGTTTTGCGCAGGCGACGGCAAGGTTCAAGAAGTCGAAAAGGGGGACGGGATATTGGTTGCGCCAGGCTTTCATCACAAATACGGCGGGCTGAATGCACCCTACGTTGAAGACGCGATATCCTTTTGTGGTCCTCTGGCAGACTACCTGTTCGAGGCAGGCATCGTTAAAAACGGCGTTTTCAGGATTGGGAAGGCGCGGCGACTGCTGTCGGTCATCGAACTGGCGCTGGATCACTCTGACAATGCTGTAGTCGGCATTTTTCGCCAGCTTGATCGCCTGGGATGCCACGTTGCGATTTGCCTTGCATTCCAGGGAGGTTGAGTTGGACATGCCGTCGTCATTGATAAATCCCCAACCTTTCGCATTTCCGGAAATCGTCCATCCAGGAGGCACAGCGCCATACTCCGTATCAGGCGCCTCGAAAAATCCATTTGTGACGATTTGCGCCATCAGGGCGGCGGACAGCGTCAACAATACAAGCAATGATCTTTTCATTCATGCCTCCACGATCTTCTTGTCACATGCTCAGGATCAGCTTTTGACAGATCTCAGATTCGACTGCGCCCAAAGTGATTGCCTACCTCATTCAAAATTTGACAGCCAAGCGATAATGGCGCTTTCCACGCCTTCATGACCACCCTCGAAGATGTTCAACCTTACATTGCCGGATTTCCGGCGGAAAAGGATCTTCTTGGAACCGAAAGTCGGATCTTCATCGGCAAATGCAGCCTCTGGCGGGATGGTCGCCGTTTCGGTCATGATGCCAATCAGTTCCTGCGAAACCCTGGCTTCCTCGCCGACCAAGGCATTGTACGCATGGATCGACTGGGAAATCGGCACCGAGCCTGTATGGCCATCGTGAATCCCCGCAGATATCTCAATCGATTCAATCGGATTGCCAACCTTCAAATAGCTGATTGCCGATCGACGCAATGCCTCGGCAGACGCTTTCTCGTCAACTTGGGGATTGCCGCCGCAAACCTTCTCGATGTGGCCATCGTACCCGTAACGCCGCTTCGTCGATTCCAGGTGCCATGCCTTGATGTCGGATATCCCGACCCAGGACGATGTCCCTCGGAACAACTCAGGATGGCGCCCCGTCATAAGCATCGTATGGAATCCGCCACCGGAAATGCCTGTCAGAAAGACATTCTTGGAATCCGCCTTGTACTCCGATATGCCGAACCTGACGGCATCGACGATGTCCTGAACCGCCGCGTCATGCCCGCAGGAAAGCACATTCCAGGACGGTCCCCTGAAATGCGGATGGATCAGGTTCCAGTCGTTGTCCAGGCACCATTGTTCCACTTTCGGCATGTTCAGGACTTCGTATCCATGGCTCCAGGGATGCAAGATCACCAGAAGTGGCTGCTTGACCTTGCTGGACCGCAAGGCACGAGCTGGCTGAAGCGTTCCATCATAACTGCAGGGATACTCAATGTTTTGTGTGATGGCTTGACTCATTGTCTTTGCTCTATCCTTGTATATGTTTTTGTTCTGTCATTCGATCAGCGGACAATCGGGGCAATGCTCGCGGCGCCCGCAATCATGGCAGTGTGCGCCGCGCCAAACATCGTCGAACTGGGTCGCCAACGGCTCCAGGAGCGTCGGGTCGTCCGTGAGCACGCCATTCTCGAAGTTCCTCCTGCGTTCGCTTTTGGCGCCCATTCCCGCACCCGTCAGGTTGGCGCTGCCAAAGTAGCCGATCCGTCCATCCACGATGATGCACTTGAAGTGGACACGTGGACAAAGAACCCGCTCCAAGCCAGCCCACAACCCGGGGAAACGGTCGAAATCCTTGCGGAAATTCGCACCTGGCTCCTTGGCGTGAATCAGTCGAATGTCAACTCCTCGCTTGAGCAAGCCATCCAGGACTTGAAGAAACGGAATCATCTTGCGACCGCCGCCGGCCACATACATGTCCTTGATGTCCGCAGTGGCTATCCACAGCAGCCGGCGAGCCTGGGGCACCAGCCCCTCGATCACTTCCGAATAGATGTCTCGATTGGCAAGATACTTGATCATTCAACTGCCGTCACACCCAGCAGCACAGGGCGTGCCTTGTCAAACTGGCTGATGAAATCCAAGGCGACAACCGCCAATTCAGGCTTCGGATTCGTCCATGTAATGACGTCCAGTTGCAATCTGGCGCCAGACTTGGTGCGACCAAGCCAACCCGTCTTGCCCAAGGGTACCCCGAGCTGGGAATTCCAATGGGTCACAGTGGTGTTCCATGAAAGGCTGACACGACTGCTGCTGCCATCCTCGAAGTAAATCACATAATAGCCCAATACACTTGGGTTAACCCCCTTCTGATCGTAGATAAATGACGTGAAGGTCTCAGGAATCGAACAGGTCTGCAGGAACGACAATGCCTTGACGCGACCACCAATCGGAATCTGCCAGGCGCTGTCCTCGAAGAGACCGTCCTTCTCGTCGCGCGTCGCCAGGGCTATCGCGTGCTTCTCGCCTTCAGGCGCCTTGAAGGGAACACCGGCAAAGGACGAGGGCCAGGACGACAGCAATGCCGAGGCATCCTCGGACTCGGGCAGTCCCATCCAGCCATAAGGACCGCCGCCTTTCAAGGACATGTTCGCCCAAGGCGCCAGGGAAATCGCACGATACTTGACAGGCTCCGGCTGGCGCTCCCCATTGTGCAGACGCCTGAAGACCTCAAGCAAATCAATCTTCACCTCGTCCAGCGATGCCTCTCGCCGTTTCCAGATTCGGTCTGCGGCCAGCACAATCGCCGACATCAACTGATTGGACTTGTATACGTTAATAAGATTATACCAGGTCGTTCCGCCATAGCCCAGGGCATTCTGCTCGAATGCCACGGTGGAGAAACGATCCACGTTCACCACATTGAACCATCCGCTGGCAATCACATCGAAGCCTTCCTTCTGGAAGAATTCCACTGACGGATATTTCGCGTAGGCTCCATAGTGCCAATCGAAGATCACAATATCACGCGGGACCTTTGGCAGGGCCTCGGCGGTCTTGAATCGACCTCCGCCGTTGTGCTCGACGAGGAGCTGGTCTCCCCACATCGCCATTCTCCTGCCTTTCGAGGTCACGAACTTGTGCAGCCTGTTGATCTCCTCAGCGACAAGCTCGCCGCCGGTCGCGCCCTTGCATCGGTCGCACACGCCTATCGGCTCGAAGGTGATCTCGTCCAGGCCCACATGGTACCATTTTGCCTTTGGGTAGCATTCCAGGTGCTCCTCGATCATGTCGAACACCAGCTTGTGGATTTCAGGATGTCTGGGGCAATAGTTCCAGTACTTGTGCCTTGCGTTTTCCGGAGGATTCTGGACTTCCGCCAAGTGGCGGTACTCCGGCTTGCCCAGGAAGTAGTTGAAATGCGACATGCACTGGGTCATCGGGACGACGTCCATCCCGTAGAGGTCGATCAGTTCACCCAGTTCCCGATGTTGAGCCTTGGTTGACGCCCTTGCCATCGACAAATTCGGGTTGCGTTCGTAGGCGAACCGGTTGTCGAACTGGATCGAGATCCAATTGTACTTGAGCGCCGCGAACACGTCGATCATTTTCTTTGCGGCTTCGAAGTCCATCTCTGTTGCCGGCCCCGTGACGTGCCAGCCACGCATTTCCATTTCGGGCCAATCCACGACCTTCGCCTTTCTGACGTTCAAGCCGCCATCTCTCGGGACGCAAAGCTGCCGCAGAGTCAGAAGTCCACAGGTCAATCCGCGTTCCGTCAAGGCCTGCACCACGCAGGCATTGCCCTTGAATTGCAAGCGGTATGCCTCCCGTTGCTGCCATTCCTTCAAGCCGGACGGCAGATCCAGGTTCTTGACAAGTTCCAATCGAATCTGACCTGACTTGGCTTGCTCGCAACCAAATCCGAACTGCTTGTCGAAAACATGCTTTGCAACGCGAAACGCCTTCTCGCAACCCTCGCCAACCTGAATGGCCAGCGGATTGCCCCAAGAGACGTACGAGGATGACAGCGACATCGACTGGGGAGCCGGAACGACCACGCCATCGCTCATCTTGGGAACCGGGGGATTCATCAGGTATTCCGCCTTCGCCGACAACGCAGTCCTTGCCAAGGCGATCTTGCCGAAGCAGTTAACATCCCTGAAAAACTCGCCTTTCGTCCTGCTCCAGGCGCTGTTTTCCTCAAACCCGCCCTTGTGTTTCCGGGAACGCGCAAACTGGATTCGGCAAATTCGACTTCCATCAAGAACGGCATCGGGAATCTGGATCGCAAACTGGGCCGTCCACCCCTTCTCGCCCTTTTTCGTGGCGCAGGACCAGGCAGGGCTTTCCGTCTTCGCCTTTCCCCTGTCGCCTTGTTTGGCCGTGTACCAGTCCACGTAGTTTCCGCCGGTTGTCCGGCGTCCCGAATACCAATCGACGAAATAGCCGCGGCTCTCGGCAGGGAACGAAAAGTGGAATTCCTTCCCGTTCGGCGTCACCCCAAACTGGAAGACCGTCTTGTCCTCGCTTTCGAGAAAGATTTCGGCTGTATCGTTTCCCCAGGCATTTTGTGCGTCCAGGAGGAGTTTGTCCATGGTCGGCTCTTCGAGTTCCATCAGCACATGGAGTGTCTTGCCATGGATTCCCACCCGTGTCTTCGTGCTGGCGGTCGGAACCTTGAGTTCAGGTCCAAGAAGCATGAAAGCCGATGTCTCTGTAGCCTTGGACCATGCCTGCGAGGTCGCGTCGGCGTCAAGCTTCGGGTCTGAATCCAATGCGGGAATCCGCATCGACTGGGCTGACGACAAGTTCGTCATCCGGACATCGCTGAACCAAGTGCCCTTGCCACCGGCTTCACTGACGATCAGCGACACCTTGAAGTATGTGCTGTTCTCCTTGGTTTCGATGATGTGCGAGAACCGCTTCCATCCCGTCTTGCCGCCATTGGCGAGATAATGGGTCAAGTACGGCCCGTCTTGCAGGAACTCGTACCAGAAGATCTGCCAGTTCACGTCCGACTTGACCCATCCCTCAAGCAAATAAGAGGTCTTCGGCAAGGCGGGACGGACGTCGGCAGATACACGAAACAATCCAACCCCCTCGCCCCTGCTGTCAAGCCGCAAATGTTGGCATAAACGCCCATCTTCCTCCACAACTTGCTTGACACCATGGAAATTCTGGTTGGTGTCGTTATACCACTTGTCGATGATATCCTGGTTGTCCCCCTTCCGCCAGTCGGGAAGCAATTGGGCAAACGACAGGGCACAGGCAAACATCACAGTCATACTCAAGCGCATGGCTAGCTCCTTCTTGTTGTTCGTTTTTATATTGATAATGCAAGAATCGCCAACACTTGACAATAATACCAGGTTAAATATTTTTCCATGTTGCACGCAGAACTTTTATAATCATTAACTCACCTCAAGAAACTTTGCTTTTGTCATGGGCAGGTATTATTTTCTTTTCGATGGAAAATTCCCCAATCCAAACTTAGGAATAACCAGATGAATGCACGTCAAGCCAAGTTGTTGGAGAAAATCAAGTCGGCCGGCGCCAGTTACATGCCTGCCCAGAGCTGGATATCACGGGATGTCGCCTTGTACCGGGCGCATCGGAAATCGCCCTTGCGATCCTTGTCCCAGCTGCGTGCAAACACGGTTTTGGAATTGGTTCGCCTGGTCCCGGTGCAGCTGACCGAGCCGTGGTTGCTGGCGGGAGAGCAATACTGCATGAAACTGCAGAATGTCTGCTGGGGAATTACGCGACCCGAGACCCAAGACGACGACTTCCTCGCCCGCGAACTCAAGCGAATCGCCCCTGACATCGACCTTGAAGCCAAGGATTTCAGGCATGCAATCCACTCGATTTGGCATGGACACAATTGCGCCGTGACAGTAGGCGAGATCTCCCCTGGGCAAAATGCACAGGAGCAGTATGCCTGGGGAAAGGCCTCGCGGCAGGAGGACAGCGTCTACATGGCTGTAGGATGGGTTGAAAACCATTCGATCAGAGATTATGAAAAACTCCTGAAAATCGGTTATGGCGGATTGCGAAAACTAGTCGAGGAGGAACTGAAACGATTTCCCATCTACTCCGTGCAATATGTCGAAAGGGAGAATTTCCTTCGTGCGGCTCAAGCTATTTGCGACGCAGGCTTGGAACTAGGCGAAAAGTGGGCTCGTTGCGCCGAAAACAGGGCGGCGAACTGCACGGATTCATGCGAACGGAACAAATTCCTTGATATGGCAGTACGTTGCCGGAACGTGGTCTCCCGTGGTGCCAGGACATTTCCGGAAGCCGTTCAGTGCCTGTGGTTTGGTCATATCATAACTTGCTGCGAAGACGGAATCAACGCCAATTCGCTGGGCAGGCTGGACCAGATCCTCAATCCCTACTACCAGGAAGACCTTGCCAAAGGACGCATCACCCGGGAGGAGGCTTTGGAATGGCTTGTCGAACTTGCGACCAAGCTGTACTTGCACTATGACGTCCAGGCGATTACCCTCGGCGGACAGACTCCGGAAGGCAAATGCGCAGTCAACGACATGAGCTATCTCTTTCTGGAGGCAACCGATAGTTTCGGGGAGCTGCGCGACTTGTCGGTCCGCGTGACGCCTGACATGCCTGAATTATTTCTCGAGCGTTGTTGCCAGCTTGTCCTCCGTGGCGGCGGCATTCCCTTTTTCTTCAATGACGTTCCGTTCATCCAGGCGTTGACGGAACGCGGCATTGCCTTGGAAGACGCACGAGACTATTCCCCGATCGGATGCATCGAGACCTCCATTCCAGGCAAATCCAATCCGCACGCCGTTTCGGCATGGATCAATCTCCTGAGAATTCTGGAATTCACCATCCACCCGGACAAAACCCTGCAAACGGACATCAAGTCGGTCCGCAAACCGGTTCCTTGGAAGCATTCGACTCATTCGCCAACTTCATCGATGCGTACAAGCAGCAAATCAGGTTCTTCGCCGAACGAATGGTTTACAGGATGAGACGAAATGAACGGCAGCAACGACTCTTCGGACCGTTGCCGGGATGGTCCTTGCTGACTGACAATTGCATCGAAAAGGCACGGGACATCACGGACGGAGGCGCCATCTACAACTACCACCAAATCTGCGCAATGGGCATCCCCGATTGCGCAGACGCATTGATGGCAATCAAAAAGCTCATCTTCGAAACTCACGAAATCAAGCCGGAACGACTCGTCAAGGCCATGGAAAATGATTTCGAAGACAACGAAGACTTGCGCAAAATGCTGGAAAACTCAGTGCCAAAATATGGGAACGGTAATGACGAGGTCGATGCTATCGCCAGGGAATTGGCCGTGTACTTCATTGAACTCATGGACGAATTCAGCGAGGAAGGCAATCAGATTTTCGTGCATTTGTTCACCTTCCTCCTGAACATACCCTTCGGCAAATCCGTCGGAGCGATGCCCGACGGTCGCCATGCCGGAACGCCTCTTGCCTACTCCCTGTCCGCCCATCAGGGACGCGACAAGTCGGGCTTGTCCGCAATGCTCCAATCCCTCGCCCAAATGCCCCACAACATGGCTGCTGGCTGCTCGGCGGCGATCCTCGACCTGCATCCATCCTTTTTCCAGGGCATCGCAAATCCCGAAAAGACACTGGCTCAAATCATCCGCGGCGCATTTGCCCAGGGCATCGGCCAACTCCAATGGAACATCGTCAGCGCAGAACGCTTGGAACTTGCCAAGAAGGAGCCTGACAAGTGGGGCAACATACCTGTCAGGGTCGCGGGATATTCGCAACTGTTCAAGATGATCAGCCCGGAACTCCAAGACCATATCATCGCTCGACACAAGCATGCTTGATAGAATCCAAACATGAGATACTTGCTACTTTTCCTATTCTGTTCGGCTTCATTCGCACTGGAAGTCCGTGTCAAAAACGCCGATGGCGTTCCAAGGATCCACATCGACGACATCCCGGTCCGCCCAAGGTTCTTCTACGGAATGCCATCTTCCAGAAAACGCAACATCAAGGCAGGCGAAACTCAGATTGAAGTCGATTATACCGCCGTAAGGGATTTCAACGACCGCTTCACCCTGCAGTTCAGGGTCGGACGAAGATCATCCTCGAAAATGGCTTTCGACGACATTTCGCTGGTTGACACGGCGACAGGCGAAGCGATTATCGGCAAGGTCGACTTCGAAGGCGGCGAGCAGGATTTCACTTCCGTATTCAGGTTCTGGCCCACCTTGAAGGATGCGCCATACGCCACCCTCGGTGTGGTTGACGGCGTAGGGTCAAATGGCTCGAAAGGACTCCTGCAAACCCTGCAAGTCCCCGAAAAAGGACGACTCGGACACGATTTCCACTTCTATACCGCACCCAAAATCATCAAGCTCGTCAAGGGGCGGAAATACAAGCTTAGCTTCTGGGTGAAAAGCGATGTCGATACCTGGGTCTGGCTACGCCCCTTCAAACAACCCAAGCCTGGGGAAATCTACATGAAGCCCATCAGCGATGGGCACTACGAAAGCCAATTGAAGCTCGCCGCTCAATCGGATACGTCGTTCGTCACGTTCCCATGCCCGTTTCCCTGGCCGGAAGACGAGAACATCGACTGGTACGAGGTCGATTCAATCATCGACTACATCCTAGGCGTGACCCCCAGCGCAAAACTCGTGCCTAGGCTCGATGTCTCGCCCCCGCCATGGTGGCTCAAGGAAAACCCTGACGAGCTGATGGGGTGGGCACAGCCAGAAAAACATAGGCGGCAGCATGTCAGCGTCAGCTCGGAAAAATGGCTTCGGGAAGCACGCAAGCGGCTTGCCGATTTCATCGAACGACTGGAGGCCAAATACCCGGACAATATCGCTGGCTACCACCTGAACACAGGTGAATGGTTCTATCCCGGCGCCAATACGCAAGACTTTCATGGATTCTCACCCTGCGAACAAGCAGCCTTCAAACGATGGATTGCAAAAAAGTACGGAAGCGACAAGGCGCTCCAAGAAGCCTGGAATCAAGACAACGTGACACTGGATACGGTCTCGGTGCCAAGCGCGGAACGCCGAGAACAAGCCCCGCGAATCGGATGCCTCCTGAACCCTGCCGCATCACAAGACGTGATTGACTTCAACTTCTTCATGCAAGATGCGATGGTGGACGGTGTCTTGTCCTTGTTGCGTGTGATCCGCGAGACGACCGGCGGCAAAAAGCTATCCCTCGTTTTTTATGGTTATGTGCTGGAATTAAGCTCGCTGCCAAGGATGCAGTCCTCATCAGGCCACATGGCGATGCGAAAGATGCTTGACAGCCCGTACGTCGATATTATCTGCAGCCCGATTTCCTACATCGATCGCGCCCTAGGCGAGGCAAGCCACTCGATGACCTGCTCCGAATCCGTGTTGCTTGCCGGAAAGCTCTGGCTGTTCGAGGACGATACTTCGATCCATTTTTCAGTTGAAGCCAGGACTTTGCCCGGCGGCGCATCCCGTACGAACAGCTTGTGGGAGACTCGCCAGGTCCTGCTACGGAATTCTGCTCATGCACGCCTGAGGAACTACGCCGACTGGTACATGGATATCGTTCCCGGCGGTTGGTTTGACGATCCCGGAATCTGGTCGGACCTGAAGGTCTTGGGGCGCATCGACCCCGTCAGGCCGTACTCAGGCGAGATTGCATCGCTTGCCGATGAACGTTCAAACATGTATTCCCTGTACGGCAATGGATTGACATCGCCGCTTATTTCCCAGGGGCGTCGCGCCTATCCACGTAGCGGAACTACATTCGGGCAGTATTACCTAGACGACTTCGTGGCGGGCAAGGTCCCTGGCAAGGTCGTCGTCTTCCAAAACACCTGGGCGCTGGACAACAATCAACGACGCAATATCGCCCAAAACCTCAAGGGACGATTCGCCATCTGGTGCTGCTTCCCTGGAATGATCGACCTGGACGCGAAAACTGTCGATGCCGCCAACGTAACCGCCCTGACAGGTTACGAACTGGCGCCGATGAACGAGATCGTTCCCTGGTGGGAAGTAAAGGCCACACCCGATGGCCTGGCGCTGGGATTGCCTAAATCCTGGTCGACGGGAACGAACAACAGCCCTGCTCCAGTCCACTCCATCGTGACCAGGTCCGGCGATCGTGTTCTCGCCACCTGGCCCAATGGAACTGCCGCCGTTGTTTTGCGAAAGGATTCCCTTTTCACGACGACTCCCCGTGTCTCGGAAGCCCTATTGAAGGTAGCCTGCCGCGCCGCTGGTGCCTGGATCTACACCGACTCCCCCTGCGCCTTCTTTCAACGAGACGGATTTGTCCTTTTGCACGGAATCCAGGACGGACCAATCACCCTGAACTTCCCGACTTCGCGAAACTGGACCGACCTGATGACAGGCGAAAAACTCTTGGAAAAATCCACAACAAGCCTGAAACTCGACCTCAAGCGTGGCGAAACAAGAATCCTTATGGCCAAATAACCAAGGGAAATGCACAGCCAATCGATTCTGGATCGACAAATAATGAATAGAACAAGAAGATGGTAGACTTTGTACCCTAGATACCTCTAACAATCTTACCAGCAAGGTTTTAGCCTAGGATAGGAGTCCCGCCAAGCCAGACTGAGTATGCTCGGCTTTTTGAAGCGCATGGAACTCTCTGAAAAGAACCCTGCAAGCCAAAATCCTCACCCTTCAAAGCTTAATTTGGTCCTTGTTATCACATATCTCTTCGGCTTGTATTCAGGTACGTCGCCTTTTTCGATCAGCTTGCAAAGTCCATCGATGTCCTTTGGATCGACTTGAACCAAGTACCTGGGATCGTAGTTCCACCATTTGACTTCGAGCAGCCGTGCAATGATGTCCGGCTCAAAGCGATACTTCAAATGGCGTGCTGGAACGCCACCGACCACTTCGTATGGTTCCACATCATGTGTGACCACCGCTCCCGCAGCAATCACCGCCCCATCGCCGATACTCACGCCTGGCATGATGATCGCATTATTGCCAATCCACACATCGTTTCCAATGACAGGCGGTTCCTTCTGGACGCTCTTGGGAACGACGCGGTCGGGAAACAAGGAATACGCCTCCTTGTTGCGTACAAATGGATGAGTCGTGAAAAAATCCAAAGGGTGATTGGATGCCCCGCACAATACCCCGCGCGCAATCGAACAATACCGACCAATGCGCCCAAACGACGAAAAAACGCACTCGCTCCGAATGTACGTGTGAGACCCAATGAACGAAACACGGTCAGGATGAAACGTGGACAGATCGACATTGCGCAGGCTTACAGGACTCTCAACCTCCAGACGCAAAGACTTTGAGAACCCGGAAAGCCCCATGAGAGTTATTCCATGCTTCTCCAATTCCTTCCGATATAGGTAGTCGCGTAACGATCTAAACATTGGTTTCCTTTCGATTCATAATCTCTACACAGACAATGCGCTTACTGTAATCATCTGTCGCAGGATGTGCGAATTCATATGGTTGTTTTTGGAGGCTTTGGTTTACGGCGCATTGCCATCCGGCCAGAGGACGCCCTCCCCGACATCAAACACAAACGAAGGAATGATCTTCGACCTGTCGCCAAGGCGCTGGTAGGTCTCCTGGAAAGACTCCCTGTTTGTTGGAGGATGTCCCACTTCGTTTTCATGTGCGGAGATGAGGAATTGCGGCGCCTTGCCGTCGGCGCGGCAATGTGCCTCAAGCCATTTGGCTGTCTGAAGCATCCTAGCCCAGCAAGCCACAATCAGGATATCGACACGCCCCAGGGCGGGAAAGTGCGTGGCGATGGTGGCATCAGTATTGTCGCCAGTTTGCATGACGGTGATGCCGTCAAGGGTGACGACGAATACTGAGTTTCTGGTCTTTCCCTGATGTCCCGGTAAAGCCCTGTACTGGATGCCATTCGAAAGCGTTCTCGGTTGGATTGCGTCTTCCCATGCGTAGGTGAACCTGGAATCATTCCTGTGTGGGGTTGGATTCTTCTGGTCAGCCCATGTTTCAGGAGCGATGATTGGCTTGCCGAGCGTGGCAACATAATCGCAAACCCAATGCTGCATATGGTCGCCATGGATATGTGAAAGGAAAAGAACCTCGATCTGATCCAAAACCGGGGACATGGAACGGTTCAATTCCAGGCGACGATTGTGTTCAAGCAGGGGACGCGCCAAGTCAAACCCGACGCAATGGTTGGCTGTCTTGACCACAAAGCCCATGTTGTAGATCTTCCAAATCGCCATTTTGCCGGCAGGAACAGTTGTGTTGCGAATGCTTTCAGCCGCCCTGGTCATTGCCGTGCCGTGATAGTGCATCATGATGTCCTCCCATAGATCCTTGATCTCTGGCTCAGCCTTCGCTTTTTCGTTAACATGAATTGGATAGTCCAAGATCAAAAAAACAGCCTTTCGGATCGATTCATTGTCGGGACTCAGCGGATGCCTGCGGAGAATATCCTGGGACAGCTCAAGCGACGACTTGATCCAAAAACGGGAATCAGCAGCATTCGCATCGTTGGAGAGATGGGCTTTCGCCTTGCTCACTCCCAATTCGTCTTGGGGAAATGAGGCAATGTATTCGTTAACCTGTGCATTGACATCGCGACGCAAATCCTCAAGCGGTTGAATCTTCCAGGACATGGAATGAACTTGAACAGACAGGAGAAATGCCAACAAAAGCAAGATTTGACGCATGCGGGAAAGTGAAACCATATCATAACGACGAATGAACATGATTAACCTCAAAAAAATACTGAAATTCAACAATTTTCTATCTTAAGTTCATTCTTTGAATGTACACCAAACCATGGGCACATTCAAGCACACAGAAACCTGATTGCGAGATGAACCATTAGTAATCACAAAGCTCTGTATTTTTGAGGCATGTCACGTGCCTTGTGAGTACGAAACCGATGTTTTTTTGTTTTTGGTTCCAAGGAGGTTTTCATCAGCAAAGTGGAAAGTTTTAAGACAAACACTATATTAAAAATTCATTGTTTTTTCATGTTGACAGAGAGACCAACGCAAAAGATTAAGGAATTTGACTATGACACAGATTTCTCCGTTACAAAAGGCTCGTGCTTCATACATGCCCAAGCTCCCCCCAGTCCTGAACGAATCAGGTCCTTTTGCCAAGGCAGTCCGAGGCGAGGCAACCCAGTCCGTAGCGGACCAGGCTGCAATCAAGGCGCTCTTCCCCGATACCTACGGGCTTCCGGCAATCCAATTCAAGAACGGACCGCAACATGACGCGAAACCAGTCAATGTCGCCGTCATCCTCTCGGGCGGACAAGCGCCTGGTGGACATAACGTCATCGCAGGACTCTATGACGGAATCAAAGCCCTCAACCCCAACTCCAAACTCTACGGCTTCCTCGGGGGACCCTCGGGACTGATCGACAACAAGTACATGGTCATTGACGAAGATGTCGTCAACGCCTACAGAAACACCGGCGGATTTGACATGATTTGCTCCGGACGCACAAAACTCGAGGAGCCGGAACAGTTTGACAAGGTCATCGCCAACTGCAAGGCGCTGGGGATCAACGCCATCGTCATCATCGGCGGCGACGACTCCAACACCAACGCATGCGTCCTCGCACAGTACATGATTACCAAGAAGACAGGCATCCAAGTCATTGGCTGCCCAAAGACCATCGACGGCGACCTGAAGAACGAATGGATCGAAGTCTCCTTCGGATTCGATACCGCGACCAAGGTCTACTCCGAACTGATCGGAAACATCATGCGTGACGCCAATTCCGCACGCAAGTACTGGCACTTCATCAAGCTGATGGGCCGCTCCGCCTCCCATATCGCCTTGGAATGCGCATTGCAGACACATCCCACCGCCTGCATCATCTCCGAAGAGGTCGAGAAGAAGGGCACTTCGCTCCACGACATCGTTGACAAGCTCACCAAGCTGGTGATCGCCAGATCCGCCAAGAAAATGGATTTCGGCGTCGTTTTGATTCCTGAAGGACTGATCGAGTTCATTCCGGAAATCAAGCCTTTGATCAAGGAACTGAACGAATGCCTGGCAGAAGGCACGGATTTGGGCAAAAAGTTCAACGCATTGACTGACATGGATGCCAAGATCGCATTTGTGGTCGACCACCTTTCCGCCTCTTCGGCATCTGTCTTCAAGTCGTTCCCCAACTTCGTAAAGGCTCAGTTGCTTGGCGACCGCGATCCTCACGGCAACGTCCAGGTTTCCAGGATTGAAACTGAAAAGCTCCTGATCGCGATGGTCGAGGAGAACGTCAAGGCTGCCAACAAGGCAAATGGAACCAAGGTGAAATTCTCCAGCCAGGCGCATTTCTTCGGCTACGAAGGTCGTTGCGCCGCTCCGTCCAATTTTGATGCCGACTACTGCTACTCCTTGGGCTTCAACGCTTCTGCGCTGATCGGCGCCGGCTTGACCGGTTACATGTCATCCGTCCGCAACGTGGCGCAACCCGCCACCGCATGGGAAGCAGGTGGCATCCCGCTGACCATGATGATGAACATGGAACGCAGGCATGGAAAAGACGTGCCCGTCATCAGGAAGGCATTGGTTGAGCTTGACGCCGCCCCATTCAAGATGTTCGCAAAACATCGCGACGCATGGGCGGAAGGCGTGGATTTCGTTTATCCAGGTCCCATCCAGTACTTCGGACCTGCTGAAGTCTGCGACCGAACAACCATGACGCTCCAGCTCGAAAGAGCCTGAAAAACAAAAGCAGCCTGATTCCATATCGGCAGATTAACAACCATCACGCCCTCTTGAATATGGCCTAAGGCCTATCCTTGAGGGCGTGTGCGTTTTAGCGGGCTTGACTAAGGTCAACGACGTGGTGTCAAGGACGCTTCGCTACAGCATCCGTGCCGTCAACCATCAAAAAAACACAAGGATTCCCCATGCCGTACCGTAGATTTTTCTTGCTGTTATTGTTTGGAATGTTATGCCATGGTTGGGAATGGGACTTCAGCAGCGGAGGACCACTGATCGATTGGTGGAGCGAAAACAAGGCCGCCAACCGTTGTGGAGTCGAGATTGCGACGAATCCCGTGACGGGCAAGCCGGCATTGCGGATGCATTGGGACGAGGCGTTTACCAGTTGGATGCATGCGTACAAAGGGAATGTGCCTGGCTTGGACGATATCGGACGGGTGAAGTTTACCGTGAAGATTACCACGACTGGGGCATCTGCAATCCGCCAATGCAACCTGCGCCTCCAGGACAAGGATGTGGAGACATTCTACTTCAACAAGAATGTCCGATGGAAGGAAAAGGGTCAATGGACGCTGGAGTATATCGTCGATCCCAAGAACTTGTCCTTCAGCAGCTCTGTCCAACACGGCTCGAAGATGGACAAGCACCTTGATTTCCCGTTGAATGGCCTCGGTGTGAACCTAACCTTCGAGCGTGGTTCAGGCATCGGCGAGGCGTTTTTGGATTATATCGGATTCGAACCGATGCCCGAAGACTCGAAGGAACACATGGTTACGTCACAATGGAATGGCGACTTCCTGGATCTGGAGAACCGACATTGGCTGAAGGGAGACCGCGGCATCGTGACACGGGAAGTAAATCCTGCAACCGGGAAAATGGCCGCCAAACTGAAGGGCACGACAGAACGGAATGGACGGCCGATAGGCATGACCTTCGGAATGCGGGGCTTTTCACCACGAGGCGTGCTGGCGCCAAAGTTCCCAAAGTTCGAAAGCGCAGAACTTAAGGTGGCGATCACCACAACGACACCCTTGAACTTCACGGAAGCATTCGTGATTTGCGTTGACGACATCAGCATGGAGCAAAAGATCGTGACGAAGGCGGACTTGTCCAAGCCCGGACGGCATGAACTTGTCTTCAACCTGCTGTCGGAATACCCCGCAATCCAGCGAAAGGGCGCCAGCGACATGACACGACTGTTCACCTTGAACGGATTCTATCTCCATGGAACCGAGGCAAAGACAGAGTGCGAGATTTTCGTTGACGGAATGACATTGTCGCTGTCCCAGCCCGCCAGTACCGCCTTGGCAATGGAATTGGAAACCGGGACGACGATGCGCGTCGTGTTGCCGGAACGAAAGGCACAGGGCGTCGGGGCGACACTGACGAACACGTTGACAGCTCCGTTTTCCGGGCAAGTGAAGTTGTCGTTGTGGAACCACAGGAACGAATTGCTGCCATGGAAGTTGACACGCGAACTGAAGCTCGCCGCCGGCGAATCCTTCAAGTGCAACGTGCCAGTGCATGACATGTACGGCGTGTACTATGTCCGCGCACAGGTCGAATCCCTGGGGCATGAAACGGATTTGGAACGACCATTTGCCTATTTCGTTCCGACGCGTACCGATCGCACTGCCAAGCGCCCAGTAGGCTTCAATTTCGGCAGCGTCGCCCACATGAATCCATATTTTGGCTCGGAGTGGGACATCCAGCGAATGGCGGAAGCCATGGCGTTGATCGGGATGAATGTCCTGAGGACCGATATCGTCGTCAATGGGGAGGACGACTGGAAAAACTGGGACTTCCTGATCAAGACCTTCCAGGACTACGGGATCAACTTCGATATGATTTTAAACTGCGGCCCCGTGTACTACAAGGACGACGTGGCGCAATTCGATCGTGCATTGGCGCACCACGAGAAGCTTTTCAAGCGGTACAAGGGAATCGTGCACTACTGGGAAATGCTGAACGAGCCCGACCTTGACTGGGGCAGAAAGCGTCCTCTCTGGGCAAAGGAATACATTGAATGGGCGAAGTTGACAAGAAAGCAGCTGGACGAAATCGATCCTCAAGCCGTGTTTATGTCGGCGGGATACTGCAACTTCGGACACAAGGTCATGGGCGAATTCCATCAGGAAACGATGGCGGGTTGCAATGATGTTTTTGACCTGCATTGCTTCCATGGGCATGGACACTTCGGCAGCTTCGTCAATATCATCGATAATCGATTGCTCCCGATGCGCAAGGCATTGGGAATCACCATCCCCTGGTATGCCAACGAGACTGCGTTGACCTCCGCATTTGGCACTAGCGAGGCGACCCAGGCGGAAGCGGTTTACAAGAAGCTCCTGTACAGCTGGGCAAGAGGAGCAAAGGGATATATCTGGTACAACATGAGGGGGAAAGGCGAAAACATGACCTACGGAGAGCACGGCTACGGCATGCTGACCTTCGACTTCTATCCAAAGCCAATCTACGCCGCCTACAATGGACTGATTGGATTGTATCGTGGCAGGGAATTCGTCAACCAAATCGAATTGGGTAGCAAAAAATGGGGATTTGCCTTCAAGGGAACAGATGGCTTGGCCGTGGGACTATGGACCGAACTGCCCGGCGAAACCCCGGTGGTCTTCGAAACGGACGCAAAAAAGGCGTTCCAAATCGACTTGTTCGGCAACAAGCAGGAACTGACTGTACGTGATGGACATGTCAATGTTTCACTGGCAACCGAACCTGCAACATTGCTCTTGCCAGGGGCGACATTTGCCAAGGCGAGCGACACGAGGATCGATCTGGTGCTGCCGGAGGCATTGCTGCCAGGACGCACTGTTCCGCTGAAGGCAGTGGTGAAGAATGAGTTCAAGATCGATTGCGAGGCTTGGATGCGCCTGACGTTGCCGGATCAAGTAGCTTGCGAGGCAAAGGAGTTCAGGCAAAAGGTCGGCGCACAATCGGAATGGACATGGACAACCAACTTGGGACTCAAAGCGGATTACCGGATGAATCCCGACAAGCAGGAATGGATGATCGTCGAATCGGGTTTCGAAGGCCAACCTGCCCAACGCCAGGTTCTAGTGCTGCCGATCGCAAAGGTCATCAGCGGACGTTTCGACGGCGAGCCGGACTTCACGCTGGACAAGTCCCACCACGTCTATTCGCTATTCGTCGGAGATCCAAACAATGCCCACAACATGTGGAAGGGACCAAGCGACCTGAGCGCCAAAGTCTGGCTGCGCAAAATTGGCGATGCACTTGTCGTCAAGGCGGAGGTGATTGACGACAAGCACTGGCAACCATTTAAGACACAGGACGACGCCTGGAAGGGAGACAGCGTACAGCTGTTCATCAAGACGCCGGAAATGGAGGATTGCGCCTCGATAATCTTCTTCCGAGGCGATGACGGAATCGACAATGTCATCCTCCATAAACTCCCCAAGGGATATGAAGGGAACGAATCGCTCCTGCAGCTGAAGACAACACGTGAAGGCGTGACGACGACCTACGAGATGACGATCCCCTTTGCGGCGCTGGGCGCAAAAGCGTCGGGATTCGACACTGGTTTCCGCTTCAACTTGATGGTCAACGACAACGACAGCGGCGACCGCAAGGGATGGATCTGGTGCGCTCCCGGAATCGGCATCGGCGTCAACTACAAGGAACATCCCGTGGTGATGTTCTGATTTGGTCGTCTCAGGTTAATCGAGTAGCATTCCATGGAGATAGACGGGTGATTCGGAAAGCACCAGGTCAAGCTTTCCGTCCTTTGGCTTGGCGGGCAGTCGATTTCCTTGCAGGTCAAACACCTGGCATTGTGCTTCATCTACCTTGACTGTGACCTGCTTTGTTTCCTCCAATGCGTAGCCAATGACGATTGTTTTTCCGTCCTTGGTTTTGAATTGGTACAGGCGATGTTCGGCTGGCGTGTCCGAAAGATCCTTGACGAGCGAGGCGTGTTCCAGCGTTCTGGTCAGGAAGGCGATTGCCATCAGGGATGGCTTTGGTGAATAGTCCTCGTGTACGAGGCCGAAATTGTGTTCGGTATAGCTTCGATTGGATCCATCGTTCATGAAATCATACTGGAGCATGTAGTCCATGCCCGCCGCCATGGTCAGCAAGTAGGCCCGGATGATGTATTGCGCCTGATGCCGATAGCTGGACTTGGGGTAGCCACCTGCGATCTCCAGGTATTGCATGTTGCCCTGATACGTCGTCCATCCGACTTCCGTGACGCAGGCTCGCGTGGCGCCGCCATGCTTGGCGCAAAGTTCGCGCAATTCCCGTCCTCCGTCCTTGAAGACCATTTCATATTCAGGCCTGGGTTGACCGTGGCAGTACGGATGCAAGGCAATCGAATTGTGGCTGGCGGCAATCCCTTGCTCGATTTCCTGGCGGACAGTCTGCCAAACGTCTTCCGAGGCGACGACGACCGTCGCATCAGGCTGGACTCGCCTGATCGCCTCGTCGGCAAGACGTGTAAATGACACGAATTGGTCAAGCCAAGGCGCATTGCCCCAGCGATCGCCGCCGTACCGTTTCTGGAAACCGAAATTCGCCGGTTCGTTCCAGATCTCGAATATGTCGATCTTGCCCTTGAAGATTTCCGCCATTTTCGCCGCCCAATTCGCGAAGGCCTGTGGATCGTATGGGTTCTCGTAGAGTGTATTCCCGTATGACAAAAGATAGTTGGTACGGATTCCCCGTTCAACCAGCAGGTCGATGTAGTCCGTTACGATCTTCGGCACGACGACTTTTCCCCGCTCTTTTTCCAGCAACCCCCATTGAATTTCGTTCCTGACGATGCCGAAACCTGCTGCGGACAGGATATCGACGAAACGGTAGTCGCCGTTGATCCAGCCGTGATGTCCATGGATTCCAGTGCCGATTTTCGGGTGCGGCGTGGGATTTGGACCTGTTAGCCGACCGAACCAATGTGAAATCAGGTGCTGATCGCCGGGATCAAAGGGATGCCTGGCTTCGATGTCGAGTCGAAACGCACCATACCGCTCCCCAAGACGCGAGGCGGGATAACGGAACACATAGCTCCCATCCGCTTCGGGACGGGCTTCTTCGAAATGCAACGACCGACCTTGCCAATCTCGCAAGACATGGACCACCTCGTACCCGGCTAAGGTTCCGTCAACTTCCAAAGTCCCTAGACGATACCGAGCCTCAATGTCCTCGTCAGGATAGTACAACGACGAAAACCTGCGATGCTTCACGGCAATCGATACCCCGGGAGTAACCGACCGATCGGACGTGGTCTCGATATAAAACCGACGCAAGTCCACCGTCCCTACGGGATAGTCTTTTTCCGCCGGCTCATATCCTACGACCACTTCCTGGATTGGCCAGGAAATCGACCTGTCGTCACCCTTCCCCCAACTACCGTCGAACTTATCCAGCCTGCACTTGACCCGAGTCCATTTGCCGACGGGGAACGGTCCCCGAACCCATCTGAAATGTGTTCTGCGCTTGCTGTCGACCGTCCTGACGAACAGCCTCGCATTAGGTTCGGAGACGCGAACATCCATCACCAAAGATGTTCCTCCGAACTCAATCAATCTGCGCATGAGATATGCCACATAGCGACCGGCTCTCAAGTCGAACTCAAGTCGGACAAACTCAGTTTCACCCTCGGTAAGACGCTTTATGCTTCCCTTGGCGCCGGGAAACTCCTCGCCGAAAAGCATCGCCCCCTTGGGCGTCTCCTCCGTGCCCAACCATACCTGACGTGATTCGACACCCAACAAAGGCACGACAACGCAGAAAATCAATGACACGAGCCAATAACGCATAGTCAAAATGCTCCTTTCAACCTTGAACAGCGGGAAATCCGACTCCGTTGCCTGAAGCCCGCCCCGCTCTCCGATGCAATACCTTATTAGGGATGGAGGCCCCCTACGGTTGGGTGGGCTAAAGCCTTATTTGCACATGAAAAATTTCGCGGATTTTCGGGAAATTTCAACAAAACTTGGTGCATTTTCATCGGGAGTCATTCACTTTCCTCTTTTTATGGTAATCTTTATGAAAGTCGATGACTGTTATTTGCAAAACAATCATAAGTTACACGGGAAAACTTTATTTTGAAAATTCTGAGTGCAGCATTCGCAAAGATTCAAAGTTTTCCATGCTCTCGGACAGGAACAAAAAATTTGATCTGTGAAGCAAAAAACACATTGTTATTTTTACGGCTTCAGGAACTTTGATTTTGAAAAAATTCCGTTTTTTTCAACCGGCTGCATTGCCAGCCTGGTCACATTGCTTCGAAAACATGTCCCAATGGACTCATTTGATTTCTCTCCGATGTTTTTTGCACGAAGAACACATGCCATGGGCGCAAGCATCCCTTTCGGGACGCCACTTCACGGATTCAGGTAAAAAGAAGAAGGTGGAATGGAACTTGGATAGGTAATGCGTGTCTAATTAAACCTAAAAAAAGCAGTTGAATTTTGGGCATGAATTGGGGCGCAAGCCACCCTCCTTCTGCTTGCATGAAGGCTTGACTTTTCGCTTTTTTTCGTTTTTCCCTCCCCGCCTGCACTCCCGCTACCCCGGGTACGCCAGCGGCAACATCAGCTGCCC
>DBPZ01000018.1:0-31324 GCA_002305655.1 Lentisphaeria bacterium UBA1407
GGCGACAGCTCCCCACTTAACGGCTACTGCTCCCTATACAAGAAGGCGGAACTCCTTCGCGATAGCCAGGGACGGGTGATATCAAGTTACCACCGGGAACCTTTGATTGATAGTCTCGAGTATCTCACGCCGGAGAAGTTGCATGAAATCAAGGCTCTTGCACGGCTACCACGCGAGAAGCAAAGAATTAGCCGAGAACAGATGCGCTCAGTAATCAGAGAGATTTGCTGTGGACAATATGTAACGCTTGGTGCATTGGCGGTGCTGGTGAATCGAAAGCCGAAACCATTGCAGGCGCAGTATCTATCTCCAATGGTCAAGGAGAAACAGCTCAAGCTAGCTTTTCCTAGCACGCCCAATGATCCGCGGCAGGCATATATCACCGCATCGACGGTGTCTGAGAAAGAGCAGTCGAAATGACTTTTTCCAGGTCAGTGCGTGGTTCACACCCAATTTGGCAAGGGCATGGTTCTCGCCGTGTTCTTTGGATAATTACCAATTCAAAGCCTCGCGTTCCCGATGGAACGCGGGGCTTTTTTGTTTTCCGAAAACTTCATGGTTTCTTGACAAAATCAAAATCAGGGCAAGTTTATTGAAATTGATTATTTCAAGAATCGAGGTATAAAACTGGAGTTAAGCGATGTCGTTTTCTAATCGTGTTGCCGTTGTTACCGGTGCTGCTGGCTACATTGGGTATGAGACGTGCAAGATGTTTGGCGAGTCGGGCGTGTCTGTTGCTTTGACAGACGTGGCTGAGTCAAGCGTCGAGGCGTCAGCAACCTCGTTAGAGTCTTTGGGAATCACTGTGCGTGGGTATGTGATTGACGTGACGGATCGCGAGAGCGTCGTTTCGGGATTTAGCCAGATCGAGTCTGATTTTGGAAAGATTGATATCTTGGTCAACAATGCCGGTGTTTGGGAGCATCGTGACGTACGCGGTCAGCAGGCGATGGAAACGGTCGCCGAAGAGGAGTGGAAACGGATTTTTGCAATCAATTTGGAGGGGACTTATCGTTGCATGCAAGCGGCTTTGCCAGGGATGGTTAAGCGCGGATATGGTCGAATTGTGAATCTGGGTTCGATTGCAGGTGTCAGCGGATTGCCTGGATATGCTGATTATTCGGCAGCAAAGACAGGCGTCATCATGATGTCGAAGGTCGTTGCGATGGAGCATGCCAAGCACGGGATTACGGTTAATAGCGTGTCGCCTGGGATGATCCATCGGACGCCTGCGGCGAATTCAGGCACGTGGCTAGGTCGAAACGGGCAGGGCGACGAGGTGGCACGAGCGATTTTGTTCCTGGCCGATGACGATTCAGGCTACATCACCGGCGTTGATATTCCCGTCGATGGCGGGCGCGTGCTGGGACCCCACGGGGCGTCGATGAAGTAATTGCTTCGATAGGCCGCAAAAAACACAGGAGTGAAACCAATGGGCGTCACATCGAAAATCGCACCCTATGGCGGAGTGCCAACCCTGTTCGTCAATGGGGAGCCCCAGGTGGGAATGGCGTACATCACCTATTTCCAGGAAAATAACCGATACGAGGACTTTGCGAAAGCAGGCTATAACCTGTTCACATTCGCTACGTTTTTCGCTGGGCAAACAATCAATGAAACATCGCAAATCAAACCCTTTTCACCTGGAATCTTTGATGTCAAAGGACAGGAAGACTATACGGATTTCGATAGGTCGGTAGAGCAAATCCTGAAGGCCTGCCCGAATGCGATGATCTTTCCGAGGGTGAACATGTCATTGCCCGCCTGGTGGGAAGACGAGAATCCAGACGAATTGAACGATACCGGGTATGGAGGGAACCGTCGACGTGCGTGTTTTTCGTCGAAGCTTTGGCGTCGGCAATCGGAGGAGTTTTTGCTGAAGTTGATCGACCATGTCGAGGCGTCGAGTTGGTGCGATCACATCGTCGGATATCAGATTGCCAGCGGGAATACGGAGGAGTGGTTTTCGTTTGACCAGAAAGGCAGCATCGGAAAGGCGTCTCGGGAACGCTTTTTGGAATGGGGCGGCGATCCTTCAGATGAGGTGGGCTATCGACAATTCCTAAGCGATATTGTGGCTGACGGGATTGCGTATTTGGCGGGCGTGGTGAAAGCCCGTACCCATCGCCGCCTTGCGGTCGGGAGTTTTTACGGATATACCTTCGAGACTCCGTTCTGGCAATCGAACCACATGGGGTTGCGTCGGCTCCTGAATTGCGGGGACGTTGACTTCTTGTGTTCTCCGGCGTCCTACATGCGTGTTCGTGCGCCTGGTCGCGATTGGCCTTGCATGACGGTTCTTGACAGCTTGAAGCTGCATGGGAAGGCGTACTTCGTCGAATTGGACACCCGGACGCATTTGTCGAAGTTTCCGAAGGACAGTCGTGAAGGATCTACGGTACCCGGTACGTACGAGCAGCCGATTTGGCTTGGTCCGGAGTCGCCTGAGGTTTGCCGTTGGATTTTGCGCGCGAACATTTCCCGCCAGTTGACCCACGGGTACAATTCCTGGTGGTTTGACATGTGGGGTGGCTGGTATGCGTCTCCCGAGTTGATGGCTGAGTTGCGAGACTTGCGTGAGATTGGGGCGTCTGTGTTGCACGGAACGGATCGCCAGAGCATCGCCGAAGTTGCAGTGTTCATTGACGAGACCTGCTATTCGCACTTGCCCGATGGTCGCGCCTTGGGATATCGGATTGCCGCGGCGAACCGCGATCCGTTGGGTGTATGCGGAGTTCCGTACGACATCTATGAGATCAGCGATTTCGAGGCTGTCCAGTCAAACTACCTTGCATGTGTAATGTTGATTCCCGCAATGACGGCCGATATGGAGCGGGCGTTGGCTCGCTGCAAGCAAGCGGACTTGCCCGTGTTGGTGGTGTCCCAGGAAAATCCTGATTTGACGACGGATGCGTTGCGCGAGTTCTACGCGGATTGCGGAGTATGGAATTGGTGTGACACGGATGACGTGATCTACGCATCCAACGATTTGGTCGCGATTCATGCCGCCACTGCAGGCAAGAAGCGGATTTGCTTGCCCCAATTGCAGGAGATCGTGCCATTGCTGCCTGGCGGGGAATCGTTTACTGATGATGTGATTGAAGTCGAACTTGAGCAATACGAGACGAGATTGTTTGCATTGAAATCATGAAGTAGGAGGTCATGATATGGAACGTAGAGATTTTATAAAAGGTATAGGGCTTGGCGCATTGGTAGCAGGTTTGGGGAAGTCTGCTCATGCCCAGGAGGCGAAAGCACCAGAGAAAGCACCAGAGAAAGCGCCGGCGAACTATGATTTCAAGATTACGTTTTTGGGCACGAGCCATGGGAGACCGACGTTGGAGCGGTTCAATTCTTCCACGTTGCTTGAGTTTGGCGGGAAGAAATACCTGATTGACGCAGGGGAACCGGTGTCGGCCTTGCTGATTCGCCAAAAGATCAGTCCCGCTGACATTGACGGCATCTTCATCACCCACCCCCACGGCGACCATATGGGCGGCTTGCTGATGCAGTTTGTCCAGATGGCCAGTTTCGGGGGCTACAAAAAGTACAAGGATCGCCCGTGCAAGGTGTTTTTACCCGGCGAGGACGTGAAGAGCAACATCGGAAACGCCATGCGAGCCATGGGCTTTGGACGCGGCATCCCAGGATTTTGCGATGCAATTGGATTCGGGGAAGGAGCGATCTTCGAGGACGGCGGCCTGAAGGTGACCGCGATCGGAAACGATCACATGAAGCGTCGTGCGGACAAGACGGCCCGGGCATACTCATTCCTCTTCGAAGGCGCAGGAAAGCGAATCGTCTTCTCGGGGGATTTGTCCAATAAGTTCGATTTCCCGTATGGTGCGATCGAGCCGGGTTTGGATTTGGTCGTTTGCGAACTGGTGCATTTCCCCGTCAAGCTGGTAGTTGAGGGCTTGCGTGACAAGGCGATCAAGCATGCCTGCTTCCAGCATCCCTACGACCATTATTGCGACGTGGTGCACGGCAAGGAACGATTCGCGGCATTCGCAAAGCAATTGACCTTCCCTGCAGAACTTGTAGATGACGGAACTGTCAGGACTGTGTAACCTTTAGGGAACCACGAATGGACACGAATAAACACCAATGATTTTTGATAAGGAGCATTGAGATATGGATAGTTTGCCGGGAAGTTACATTGCGACGGGCCGGATTCCGAATGCGGGGACGGCGTGGCGAAAGGATCCATTGTCGATGCTCTTCGGCTTGTGCGAAGGCGCCATGAACTACAACAAGCGGGTCTTTATCTATGGCGACAAGCTGATCCGCGTCAACCTTCATTGGATTCGCGACTATGTCCTGACGATGAAAGGATTCAGATATACGGAAAAGGACTTGCGTTCGTTTCCTGATTTGCTTCTTGAGCGTCAGCATCCAAAGGGTTTTTTCTACGAGATTATTGCCCCGTTGACCGATATCCATTCCGGCCATGTGATTCCCGGGAAGTTTCGCGTTGACGGGAGTCCTTGCAGGATTACGTCGGACGAATGCGTGCTCCATGAGGAGGGGTGTCGATTCGGTTTGACTCGCTTGGAGTTGGAGGCTGACATCGAGTACTTGATGGTAGAAGGGGTGCACATGATCTGGCAGGCGACCGGTGACGACGCCTGGATGATCCAGCAATTGCCTCGTCTGGAAAAAGGCCTTGCGTACATGATGTCGGATCCCTTGCGCTGGGACAATCAGTACGAATTGGCGAAGCGTCCCCGCACTTTGGATACCTGGGATTTCCTGGATCGTGATGATTCGAGCTATGACCGCGCGATTCGCGACGACGATCCGATGGGGATCTTCCATGGCGACAATACGGGTTTGTACAATGCGTTGATGCTGATGGCAATGCTCTACCGGGTTGTCGGAGACGAGGACAAGGCGAGAAAATCGGAGGCGACGGCGAGCGAACTTCGGGAACGAATCATGAAGCACTTGTGGAACGGGCAATTCTTCAGGCATTTCCTGGCGTTGACGCCCGTGGATTATGGCGTTGACGAGACCTGGCAGCTGAGCTTGTCAAACGCCTATGCCTTGAATCGCGGCATCCTGACGCTTCAAGAGCGGCAATCGATCATCAAGACGTACCAGGCGTTGCGAGTCAAGTACGGAGGTGAGCTTGACGACTTTAGGAACCTGGATCCTCCGTATCCCTGCTTCAAGTCGATGAAGCCAGGCGTCTATGTCAATGGCGCGATAGCTCCGTTCGTCGCAGGTCAGCTGGCCCTTGGAGCCTTTGAATCTGGAATGGAAGCGTACGGAGTTGACATCCTTGACCGTATGGGTTGCAAGATTTTGCAGGACGGGAAGTTGTCGTTCCTGTACAATTGGTCTGGTGTTGACGTTGGTGGTGGTCCTCGCTGCTGGTGCGGTGCGGAGTTGCTCCACGCCTTTTGCCAGGGCTTGGCGGGTGTCCGTGACAACGGGAAGTTGTTCGAGGACGTGACGATATCGCCGCGATTTGTCGCCGCCAATGAGCCTGAAGCGGTGGTACGGCTCGAATATCCGTCTTCCGGTGCGTATGTTGAGTACGAGTTCCTAGCCGATTACGAGAGTCGCCGCCTGGAAGTGATGCTGCGATCGTCCCATCGGCGCGTCCAGTTGCGCATGTACCTGCCCGATGACGCCAAGGAAAAACCCGTTGCCTCCAGGAATTTTGTGGAGGAACGGGTTGATCAAAGCCGGTATCTGGTGTTTGAGAATCCAACGCCCGGCGAAAGGATTGTGATCGAGTTCTAGTTTTCTAAGGTTTTGTCAGCAGTCCTTGGAATGGAATTCGAAGGTTCCGTCCTGTTTTGCGACTGCGCAGACGGCTGTGACTGGCTTTTCGAATTCGGCGAAGACGCCTTGTCCAAGTATGAAATCGCATGCTTGCTGTGCATTCACTGGCGTGAAGTTGTTGTCGACCTGATCGTCAGACGGTCTATTTTTCTCATAGGTAGAGATGTAGTAAGCCTGCCCTGGATTGAGATTGAATTCACGCACGAGCAATGCGTCTCTTCTGACGATGCCGAGCCATCCCTTGTCACCGGACGGAGTAATGACGGCTGAGATTCTTGGCGTATCGAGTGAATCGTGTTCGAAATCCATATTGAGCATGACGTTTGCAAGTGCGTCTCTTGGCGGGATTCCCTTTTCGATTTGTATGGCGATTGGATCCGTGTGCGAGCCATTGGTTACGATTGCGAATCGATTTGCGAATCGGAGGCAGTTGTAGGCGATGTACGGGTTCTTGTGGATATCGTTTTCGAATCCGGGCTTGGGAATGATCGCGACGGTTTTGCCGTCGGCCAGGGTTTGCGCCATCCTGTTTGGGAATGAGCGTGACGAAACCCGGTACAACGCCGCTCCGCGACCATCCCGGGTGCGGGCAATGGCGACAATTCTTCCAATGTACATGCTGAAAATCCTCTTGTTTGCAGGGATTGGAGATCCCTTCGTGATACTATTGGTCAATTAAGTTGAAAACGACTGTAAATATGCTAAATTTACTTTAATTAACACCATAATTCAAGCGATTGGCGTGAGTGCTTTTTGTGTTCAGCCGAGGAGGCAGGTTTTGATGAAGGATATTCGGATTTTACTTTTAATATTAATATTAGGTAGTCGCTGTGCGTTGTCGGTGGGTATTGCCGATGCCCAGAATGCCCTTGGTTGCACCAATGTAACGGTTCGCGGTTTCTACAACATGGAACTGAACTTTATGGCGGACGAGGATGGCAATAAATATTTGCCCGACGACGAGGATGCTTATTATAAGAGCGGACACAATTCGCTGTTGACGAAGTCCGACTACTGGACGAAGGACAGCGGCGGCTTGAAGGCGAAGCTGAGCACTCGATTCAGGGGGACGCGAATCGTATTCCAGGTCACAGGTTCGGGAATCTTCGCCTTGTCGGCGAAAGGTGGTTGCGGCGACTACGATTACATGTATGCCATCGTGAATGGGGAACCGGGGGAACTGATCGTGCAAGGGCACGACTACGATGATTTCGAGGAACATGAAATCATAATTCCGCCTGCGTCAGGCTTTGTGACCCACACCATCATCCTTGAATATCTCTGTGAAGGATATAATAAAGATGAGAAGCCAACGGCAGCGGAGGATGACTACTACGCCAATTATCAACAATGCATTTGGATCAAGAACGTACGCTTTACCCCTTACCCAATTGAGCTGGCATTGGATTCACATGGAACGCAGAATGCTCCGGAGGTCTTCACGGGAACCTGGACATTCAAGCTGGAAGGTGGAGATGGCGACATGGCGGAACCCTGGGATTTTGGATACACGGTCCGATATACGATGGATGGAACCGAACCCGGCGCCGGAAGCACAATCTATGAACGAGGCACGCATGTGCCCATTGACAAGACTTGCCAGGTGAGAGTCAGGGTCTTCGATGGAACCACTCCAGTCAATTTCTACGATGGAAACGGAGACGGCACAGCCGAAACAAACGAAATTACGGCTTTCTATCGGGAAAAGGCGCCGAAGCCCACACTGGAATTGACCAAGGCAGCCGATGGATTGACCTACACCGCCACCATGAACGTGGAACAAACGGGAACGCAACCCGTGTCAATCTACTACAACCTTGCAGGCGGCAACCCGAATAGGCTCTATACCAAGCCATTCACCATCGGCACGGCTTGTGATCTGGTCGTCCAGGCAAGCGGAACGCCCGTTGACAACATGCTGGACAGCGAACAGATCAGCGCAACCATCCGCCGACCCGCCAAACCCGTGTGCCAACTTGACCACGTCACCCCCAATGGAACATTCGTTGCCCATGCGATTCTGCCCATTTCCGATGCGGTTGGCGGCGGATTGATCAAGGTGACCCTCAACCCCGGTCCTTCCGATGAAGGAGCCGTCGTCTGGTACACCGACAATGGAAATGATCCGCAAGATGATGTGTACGCACAAGGAAATTATTCGGGCAACCCCGGAGTGTCGGTGAGCATGAATGCCGGTACCATCAAGGCGAGAAGCTTCTATTCCGGGGAAGGCTACATGCTTCCCAGTGAACTTGTTTCCGTAAACATTCGCTATGCCCCATACCCGCTGTCCTACAATACCGCAAGCGAACCGTTGCCAAAGGGCTGGAACCTGATTGGATTCCCCGGCGATATCTCGGACTTCGGATACAACAAGCTGGCGGACTCGGGCTGGATATTGTATGGGTATGACGCAAAGGCGAAAACCTACTCGGTGGCTTCCACCATCAAGGGCGGGCATGGATACTGGGTGTTCAATGACGGAACGCTGCAAGAACTCATGCTGACTTGCACAATGGACGATGTAAGACCGCTGCCCAATAAGGGATGGGGACTCTTGACTAGGACTTTCATGGAAAATCAGAACCAAAATGCCGAAATCAATGACATGAACGTGTGGAGATACAATGAAAAATCGGAATTTTCTCCGGATACCGCAAAAAATTTGCATTTGGGCATTGGATTCTGGTTGTATTCTCCGTAATCAGTTGTAGATTGGTTTACGCGCAAGGATTTTGGAGGTTTTTTGAGGCGTGTGAACGGCATTGATATGAAAATTTAGTGTTTTTTTATAAAAAACATCAAAAAAAGTACAAGTCGTGGTTTGATTTGTGGAAAAAGCAGTGTATTTTATTGTTTGAACGTTTTTCTAAAACAAAAATATCTCATTTATACAACCAAGGAAACCTAGAATACGGTGCATTAGCAAGGCACAAGGAGGGAATATTAGGGCACAAGGTAAACAAGAAGTAAATGAGTTTTGTCAGGTTAAAGTAAAGTAGTCAGTTTTTAGTTAAGAAATTAGAGACCTGGAATTGGGTCTCAATTGGTAAGAAATCAAAAAAAGGAAAAGAAAATGAAGAAGATTCTCTCAGCTCTGTTGATTGGGCTCTTCGCTATCACTGTTAGCGCTATCCCCGCTAGGAAAAATCCCAAAGACAGCATTGACAATTTGTCATGGTTGGTTTACAACTACAAAGCCAGCTTCACCCGCATCGATTCCAAGGGTGCTACCGTGAAGTGGAAAGAAGGCGGCAAGACTGCGAAGGGATCCTTCGAAACATTCGGTACCGCAAAAGACACCCTCAACGGTTACATCATCCTCCCCAGCTGCTATGGCTGCGGCGGTCTCTGGGGCTATGACGCCAATCAAGTCAGTGGCTCTAGCACCTATGCCGATGCCGGTTGGCTTGAATCCGAAGTCACCATCAAGGAACTCTATCCTTCAGCCAAGGGCTTGGTCCAGGGCTATGGCTTTGGCGCCACGGCTGCTGAAGAAGAAGCTTGGATCTATGTGATGCGCAAGGGCGACAAGATCCGCAACACCAAGGGCAAAAAGGCCGTCTATCGTATTCCGATCGACATCGAAGGTGGCTTGTTCTCCAAGAAAGTTGGCGCTTTCCACGAAGGCACCAAAGTCGGTACTGCCACGGATGCTGGCGCGTTGACCAGCGCTTGGGTTAAGATGTCCTATGCATTCCCCGTTGCAGAAGATGAATTTGAAGCCCCCTACAAGTACAAGAAGTTGAGTCAGGATCACACCTATGGTTTCATGGGCTTCTCCAATGCAATGACCAGGGGCGGAGACTTGGCTGCCAAGCGTTTCCCCGTTGACCTTGCTTTTGCTAGCACCACGTACGAAATCGACAATGAAACTGTCAGCAACGTCGCATGGATCATCGGCACTGGTTTCGGTACCGCTCTGACCACCATCACGAAGGGCCAGGAAGGCTGGTGCTCAAGCACGCCTGATCAGTCCTGCTTGACCATCAACAAGATCAGCGGTTCCACCGTTGGCAGCTTCCTGTACTACGGTATCTGCGATGTGACCCCGATGTGGAATCCCTGCCGCTTGGAATGGATTGATAGCGCAGGTCAAGTCAGCGGCGCTGTCCAGAACGAGGCTCCTATCACTGGTACCTGGAGCATGTCCTTGAACAACAAGCTGTCCACTGCAGCTGGCTTTGCCAAGGCTGAAGAGAACGTCATCAAGGCGTTCGGCGGCAGTGTCATCGTGTTCGGCGTTCGCAAGTCCTCAGAATCCGATGGCGAATACGCCGACTGGAGCTCGGATGGCAGCACTCCTCCAGCTTTGATGAAGTAAGTAGCTCGCACGAGCAGACTTAATTTAGTCAAATGACACAACGAGAGGCGGATTCCTACGGGAGTCCGCCTCTTGTTTCGTTTAGATAAATGCTACGGACACCAACAATGATGATGCAATTGGGTGGCATAATTGGGTTTCATGGAATTAATGCAAAAGATTTTATGAAACCTCCATCCATCGGGAACTTCCGGTTGTATTCCCTGTCTTAAGGTGACATTATTTGATAATTATGACGAAAAGAGTAAATTTGTTACCACTGCTTGGTAGTGAAAAATAAGGAAGTTGCGATGAAATTGGCTATGCGAATTGTGTTTGCGTTGGTTGTCTGCGCATTGGTTGTTGTCTTATACCGAACCTACAAGGGGGTTCGTCGCTCCATATCGGGCGAACAAGAGCCAAATGCTGCAGTTCAGCAGGTTGGCGAGACTGGGGTTGACGCAAAGGGCGGCGATGGGAGGATGGCAAAGCCACGCTTTGGCAGTGCTGCCGTTGGCACGGGGATTCCGCTCCCGGATATGGATCCTGAATTGCTGGCCTTGCAGCACTTGATGGAGAATGACGACCAGTCCAAGGAGACCTTTGATTATGTTGTTTCGCTTTCAAAGAGTTCCAATGCCAAACATCGGTTAGAGGCTTTGGAGGCTTTGAAACAGATTGGGGGAAAGAAATCCGCCAAGCTCTTGATCAAGATGACCAAGGATGCTGACCTGGATATCGGCGAACATGCGGTCGATGCCTTGACGACCGTGATGACCAGAATGACGGACGAGGGGAGCTTTGCGGGTCGTTCCTTGGAATCTCTGGATCAGAGCAAGCCCAAGACCGATGGTCCGCCAGGCGGGGTTTTCGCTAGGCTTGATAGTAACAAGGACAAGCAAGAAGCCGTGCAGCAACCAGTCGCTGAAGACAAGCCTGTGGTTGAGGCTCCTAAAGAGGAAGTGGTCACAGAAACGAATGACGAAGAGACGGCAGATGACACTGCGACTGAAGAAGACGATGAGTTTGATGACGATCTTGGCTTGGAGCTGACCGTCCAGGAAAGCATTGATCTTTGGTGCGAATCTGTCCTGTCGGCAACGACCGAAGAGGCACGGGAAGCGCTCCTTATTGGCATGATGAAGCTCTCAGAGGATATTGTGATCCCCGTGCTGCTGAACCTGCTTGAAAATCCCGATTCGAATGTACAGGAATTGGCTAAGGAATACCTCGTGTTCTCGACTAATGGCGAGGATATTGCCAATCGGCACCAGGGCGAGGCATGGCTGGAAGATTTTTTGAAATTCCTGCACGAGTATGACAAAAATCTTGGTATCGAAGTCGAGGTTGAGGAGTGAGGGAAGGCGCGAATTCTTGTCACGTCAATCGAAGAGGCGAAGGGGCGAGAAGATTTTTTGGCTCTGGTTTTGGGAGTGGTTCTGACTAGTTCCGTATCTTGATTTTTCATCGAGAAGGAATACATTATTCGATTCGCGTTTTTTGATATTCAATCAATCAATCAAATAAAGATTAGAGATTTTTATGTTCAAAGGCTTGATTTTAGTATTATCCTTTCTTTTGTTTCTTGGTTGCGGCCGTGAGGAAGGCAAGCCGGCCGATGGCGAAGCCGGTTCGATTCCAGTGAAGGCTCCTGAGATAAAAAAGGTTGATTCAAAGGGATTCAAGCCTGAAGACGTGATATTGAAGATAAATGATGTGTCGTTGACATGGGGTCAATTTTCGCCCTACATGTTGCAGAACGGATTTATCAAGGATGCTAACGAGCCGATTGTGGGTCGTCAAGCTGAGACTGCAAAGGTGATGTTGAAGCAGTTGGTGATGCGTCATTTGCTGAATTTGGAGGCGAAGCGTCGCGAGATTGAGGTTAGTGAATCTGATCGTGCGCATTATCTTGGGATTTTGGAGAAGAGTTTGGCCGAGCAGGGCAAGCCCGCCAGCCGCGATTCGATCATGAAGCAATTCACGTCTGACATCCAGGTTCCATTTGTCGAGATGTCGCTTGACGATACGATTCGCGTCGTCAAATTGAACGAAGACATGATTCGAAGTTTGGTGATTAGCGAAGATGATTTGAAGGCTGTTCGCGCCGGTCACAAGCAGCGCATGGCGATTTTGATACAGACGAACAAGGATCGTCGGCTTGAGATGGAGGAATTGCTTGCGAAGCCTGAGATCAAGACTGATCGCGGGTTCAAGTTGTTGGCGAAGAACCATTCGGAAGGCATCGAGGCCAAGCGCGGCGGAGTTGTCGGGACATTTACTCGCGAAGAGGTTGCGTTGGAAATTGACGAGAAGGAGTTCACGGTTGCCGTTGGCGAGACAGGTGGGGTTTTCGAATCACCTACGGCATTGCGGATCATGCGTGTATTAAAGGAAGAGGCTCCTGAGAAAGAGGGTGGCGCGGCACGGTTCCAAGTGGCTCAGATCTTGCGTGGCAAGGTGCCGATTGAGGAATTGCCGGAGGACGACGACAAGTTGCGAGAGGTGGTGAAGACCGAGTTTGAGATGAAGCGGTTGCATTCATTTGTAGTTGAATTGTTGAACAAGCACGATGTGACCAGTCCCCTGTTTCCACAGGGATTTGCGTTTGACTAAGGTCGCGAAATGTTTGGAAATCAAGAGGCATAAGCTTTTTTAAAAAAATTTTAAGGCTTCAGGGGGTATCAATCGATGAAAAAGGATTGGGTGATGGTTCGTACATTGCTGGTATTGAGTGCCATCATTCTCGCATCGGGTTTGCAAGGTGCGAGATTGAATTATGGAAATTGGTATGGATTGGATGCCAACAACACGTTTAAAGATGCCTTGTCGCAAGCCGCAGACGATCAACGGCCCATCCTGGTAATGTGTGTGGCAGAGCCTTGCCCCAATTGCACGACAGCATGGAACACGTCGATGAATACGACGACCTTGAAGAATTTTGCCAAGACCAACGAAATCGTGCTCTTCTATGATAAGCAACTAAAAGCCCCGATTTCAAATTTGCCTAAATTGCCTGATGCGGGATATTTTTCAGGTGCGGCTCCTCATTTTGCTTTGCTTTACGCCTACCCTAATCCTGATTTGACGCAACCAAATCTCGTCACTAAAGAAAACTTGCTGTTTGTCAAAAAACTTAATATTACAGAAAAAACCTCGGCTGCTCAGGCAGTTACAATAATTTCCAGCGCATTTCCCTTTACCGTTGACGGCACTGAGATTCCCTTGACGCCCGCCGATATGGAATGCGAGTGCAAGGACGGAGCGATGCTTGTGTTTTCGACGGCGGCCAACAAGCCCGCCAGCACGTCTGGTTGGCTGGCACGCAGCAATGGCGCACCAGGCAAGACCTGGTATCAGTTTGATGCCGTCCAGGGACGTCGGTATACCTTCTATACGGCAGCGTCCACGGGACAAGTGACCTGCACGATGTACGACAGCAACGGGAAGCATCACGATACGGTGATCAAGACCCAAAACTGCGACTTGGTCAATGGTTTTTATGCAGATGCGACCAAGACGGGGCGAACCTATTTGTGCATTGAGAACGCTGCTGCGGCATATGAGTTGTTGGCATTTGAGTCGGCTGGCAACCCAGGTGTCGGCACCTACCGCAATCCGAATTCAACGGGAAGTTCTGACGGTTTGTGGACAAATGCATTGAATAGCTTAGGGGCCACGTCTCCTCGCCTGTATGTCTATGGTTCAAGTTCGTCTCCCGAATTGGTTGGTTTGGAGAAGACGGTTTTTGATTTGCAGGCTTTCAAGACATGGGCAACTGGGAAGCGTCTTGTTTCTCTGGACACGGGGTTGACATCAGGTCTTTCGGCTGAGAAGCGTGCTATACTCGAGGCATATCCCGAGGCCAAGGGCTGGGGCGTTCTTGGCAAGCCGTCCTTTGTCTACGAGCGTGCCAATGGTACGTTAGTCGGTTCATTTACCTACAATGAGGCATCGGGCATATTCGGGAGTTCCCTGTGGTCAACGCCTACCTTGCTGACTTATTTGAACCAGTTGTCCACCTTGGCTGCCGATGGGAATGAAGGCGCAAACAACCGTTCCACCACCACCAATGCCGTTCTGACTGGAGGAACTGCGGTCAATGCGACCATCGGAGGCGTGGATAAGGTCGACTGGTATCGGATGACCGCCGGTGTCGGAGAATCCTGGAAACTGTCCTTCAAGTTGACGGATCAGCCTAGCAATACAACCACTGCTCGTGCGTTCATCGGTATCTTCGAGGACAATGTCGATTTCTTAAAACCAGTGGTGCAAGCTGACGGTACCCTAGCAGGAAGCACATTCTGCGCCACCAGCACCCTGGTCAGCGCACACAACACGGGATTGATCGTGAACTTCAAGCCTGCCGATGGCAAGGCGTACAAAATTTGCGCCTATGTCACCGATGAAGGCAACCTTATGAACTACACGTTGATGCCGGCCGTAACCAAGTTGTCCTATACTGTCTCCTTCTCCCAAGACGTTTTCCAGACCACCTGCAATGCGGACACCCTGGTTGTTCCCTTGACATTGACGACGCTTTCCGGCAATGCCCAGGATGTGAAAGTCCAATGGGGACTCTTTTTGGTCAACGATCAATCCGCCCAGCCAGAACAGAGTTATCCATTTGTCAAGATGACGGGGTCGCCCCTGAACATCTATTTTTCGCCCTATCGCTGGAACGATCTGACGGTTAACAAGTCCGTTGGCGGGAAGACGCAGTTGTCCTTCGACCTGTTGCATGATTTAATTGCGTCGGCGCCTCAGGATGTTGAATTTGACCTTCGCATACGGGCGGTAAGCAATTGTGCCGTGATCGGTGGCACCACGGGAGTGGATTCTGAGGGGATTGCGTATGCCAGCACGCATGTCAAGATCACGAATCATCCGGTTATTGAGGGCGGTCCTTCGACCTCGATGGATGTCGACACCACGATTGGCGGCGGTGCGTTCACTAGAGAATTGACGATTCAGGGCTGGGATCTTGATAAAGTCATAAACAAGCAGGCTTGTTTCCGTCGCGAATATGCTGATGAACGGTCGAAGACGGCTCTGAAGCCGGAGTACGATGCCGCGAAGAACCTGATTGGCGGAATCAAGATTTCCCTGGTTCGTGAGTTTGCCGCTCCGGCACCAGGCGAGGATCCCGTGCAGATTGGCTTGAAGCTCAAGCTGGAAGGCAAGATCGAAACGCCTAGCCCAACGCCATACAAGATGAGGGTGATCCTCCAATTCAGGGATCCCGAAACAGAAGAATGCGAAGATGCTGATACCATTGAAATCGATATCAATGCGACGGATAATGCCAGCGCCCTGAATCCCCATGCGGATGCGCAGGAAATGTCAGGTACCATGCTGGCGGGAATGAAGGTCGATGGCAATGACGAGCAACTCGTTGTTGGCATCCTTAACGTGACCCGAGGCGGTGTCGTGATGGAGGCGTCTATCGTCAATGCGGAGCATGACCTGAACGCGCCGCTGGTGCTGAAAGCCAAGTCAAAGGGATGGGATGCTTGGGATCCAAACATCAACAGGGCACTCAACGTGGTCCTGGAAGCCGATGGCGATGCCGAATCACTGGAACTGGTCCTGAAGGACGACGGTACGGGAACCGGCATCCTGACCATTCCACAGCCGGAAGGCAATCCCATCCAGAGAAATTGCGAATTCAGCGTGACGCCAGATGCTGCGGTGGTCGCCAATTACGCAGGCTATTATACGATGAATTTGTCTGGTGACGACAGCTTGGTTCTCAAGGCTGGTTCACAGGAGGAGTATGAGCGGGTTGAATCCCGCAATCCCTTTCACGGACGCGGATACATTGGCTTGAATGTTGACGGCACGAAGACGCTGGACAATGTGGAGTTTTCCGGGAAGCTGTCCAATGGTCGCGATATCGCAGGACGTGGCACGTTGTTGTCTTGCGTAGAGGGCGGTGCGGTCATTGCGCTGTTCCAGGGGCTTCGGGAAGAGGGTGAACTTATCGGAGCGATGGGTGGTCGAATCCATATCGACGAAGATGCTGTGAGGTTGAAGGCTGAAGGAAAGGCCAATATCTCTTCATGCAGTTTGAGTGACAGCAGTTCAATGACGATTCGCGGGCTGGTTTGGCGGGAGACCGAGGATTTCCATCTTCTCGCCGTTTGCGGAACATTGTACGACCAGGATGCAGGAAGCGTCTGTGCCCAGATCAATGGCGGCGCCGTTTCGCAGCTTGAGTTTACGGGACAGTCTCCCGAGACTGCCTTTACCATTGGCGAAGGCGTGAATGCACAGAGGTACGAGGTCGCCATAGGACCCAGCGGCGTGCCAATGGTCGAAAGCGCTGACAAGGCGTCATTTTTGGTTGCCGATGGCGTTGAGTTTCCTGGGTACTATCCGCAGGTCAAGTCGCTTAACGTCGATGTCGCAACCGGCGAGTTTACGGGCAGGTTTGAATTGCTGGCGTCCCTGGAAAATGGCACGGAATCGGAACGCATCGAGGTTCCGTTCCAAGGGATATTCACGCCTGTCTTTGCAGATTGCTGCACATTTGGTTCGTTGGCGATCGGTCAGGGTTTTTACGTTGTTGAAGGTCGATCCTATCCTGTATTTTTGCGTCAGGCGGACGAGGTACCCATTAAGCTGTCGGCTCCCACCGTGGCGAAGATTGATGGCAAGCCCATCGTGCCTGGCAGCGATTCATGGTATTTTCAGGCAGGGTCAAAGGTATCGTTGACGCTTGATATCCAGCAGGACAATTGTCCGGATGCCAACCTGGTAGTCGTTGAAACCAGTGACGAAACCGTCAATCCGGTTTTGTGGTGTACGGACAAGAACAAGAATGGAGAAACCATCGTCCTACTCGTGTTGCCCGAATCCTTGCCGCATTCCCGGAGTTTCTCGGTGTATGGAAATTATACTTTTGCCTGCGACTATCGCATCGAGAGCGACCAGCTCGATGTCATTATGCATGTGACGACGGATGAGGGGACGATCAAGTTCAACGGCAAGACTGGCGTGGGCTTGAAGCGTGGCTGGAATCTGATCGGGATTCCTTCGGATGTGTGGTTGCTGGCTGAAAGCAAGGCGGCATTCCTGCAAGCGTTGAAGAACGAGGGCGCTACGGTGTATCAAATGGTTGACAATGCCTACTTCGCGGCTAACGATGTGGTTCCCGGAGGCGCCTATTGGATCTATTTGGAGCGAGAACCCATTGACGATCTGGTCTTGCACGGCGGTGTGAAGGATACCGTAGGCAATGTGGAGATGGGCGATGGTTGGCAGTTGGTCACAAGCCGAGACCTCGATCCTGCATATGCCAATGCCGAAGTCTATGCCTGGCGGAACAACGACTACCAGAAAGTTGTCGCCGCAACACTGAAGCCAGGCGAGGCGGCTTGGTTCTACAATGCGAACAATTAACAAATTGTGGCTGACCACAAGTAAGCGAACAACGAGACAGTGAAAACGGGTACCAGGATGCGATTGATTCATAATGTAGTGGTGTTGGGACTTGCGCTTTTGCTGGTTTCATTCTGCGAGGGATGCAAGCAAAAGGCGACGGAATCCGTCAATGGAGGCAGTGAGCCACAGCAAGAAGCTAAAGCCGAAACGCCAAAAAACATCGAGGAATTGCCGGTGGAAGGCGAAGTTGTCCTTGGCGAAAAAACCGCTGAACCCACAGAACCGGAAAATCTGCCGCCCTTGACGATTGTTGACGACAAGCCCCTGCATCTGGGACGCCTCCAGGATCATGCCGAGTGCATCTCCGTCGTCAAAGTCAAGAATTCAGGCACTGCTGACTTGAAGGTTGAACGGGTGATGTCCAATTGCACCTGCACGACCATCAAACGATCCCCCGAAAAGGGAGAAGTCTGGAAGCCCGGTGAAGAACGGGAATTGGAGTTGCTGACCCGAGCCGTCGAACTTGTCCCAGGCAAATTCGATCGCTATGTGCAAATTGAGGTCGAGGGGTTCGACCCATTCAAGATTCATTTGATTGGCGAGGTGTTGTCGACGATTATTCCCTTGAATGGCTTGACGATTGACCTTGGTGTATTCGAGGGTGTTGACGTTGACTTTGAGCGTCGCTTCAAGTTTGAGATCAAGAACCTCGGTTCTGGCGAATCGTTTGGGATGTACAGTCCTTACGAGAACGAGATATTCCATACTCGGACTGAGAAGGTCTCTGACAACATTTTTGAAGTTGTTGTGAAGCCGAAGTTGCCGTTCAAGAAGGGTATATTTGTTGAGCGTCTAGTTGTTCCGTTGTATGGTAGCGAACCTGCTTACACTCCATTGTGGATATTCGTATCCGGCGTTGTGACGGGGCGCCGTTATTTGTTGTCTCAGAAGGTGTTTGAGCTTACGAGTTCATCTGAACCTGTGTCGTTCCAGACTCGTTTGATTCAGGGACCCGCCTTGGATTCGGTCAATCGTATGGCGAAGACAAAGTACAAGACAATTGATCCGATTGTTCGTCTGCGCGTAGCCGTAGAAGAGCAGAATGAATCTCCGAAACGCGCCTACGAGGCGATTGACAAGTACATGACGTTGGATTCACCCGAGGGCGTGACCTACGAGAAGAAAATCACTGGGAATGGAATCGTGTTTGACATCAAGCTCGCCCCACAGGCGATGACCAATAAATCCACTCTGAAGATCCCCGTTCTCGCAGACGGGGGGCTGTTCGATACCATTACAGTCAATTTCAAGAAACCAGCGCAGTAAGATAACTCGAACGGGATTCCAACATCCAGAGTCCGAGTGCGAAAGCGCTCGGATTTTTTGCGTCTATATTGAGTTCTGGGCAAGCGTCAGAAAGAGCCTGCTTGCTGTGTTGCTTATGTAGGAAAACCTATTTTTAGCTCTTTGTGGAGGAGCATGATAAGATTTGAGAACGAGGAGTTTGACAATGAAGCTTCAAAGTCTGTTGATTGTATTGCACATTAGCCTATTGGGCTTGCTCGTCTGTGGGGATGGATGGACGGTTTTGTCTGACGCCAATCGCCAGGCCTGGTATGGCTTGAAACTGGCGGCACAAGCCTCACAGCGACCATTGATTATCCAAATGAGCAATGGTAATAAGTGCGCCTATTGCATGGAGACCTGGAAACATGCGATTTGCGACGGGTTGAGCGATAGCCATACGAATTGTGTCCCATACGATGGAGATACACCATACCCAATCGTACCATGGGCAAGCGATAATCAAATCCATCTTGGATACCTAAGAAACCAGAATGGAGACAATAATGGCGTTTTCTGGAACGAAATATACTATTCATACCAAGGCAAGATTGCTAATCTCCCACTTCCCATATTCCTAATGTTTCGCGTCAAGCCAAATATTGAACTTGACGCGAGCAAGTTCCTCGCATCCGAACTGGATTTGGTCGCTGTCTTTAGTTTTCTCTCTGGTGTTCGGGTCAATGGAATCATGCCTAGTACTCCAGTGAAGTTCAGTGAATACCGCGCCGTCGTCGAAAGCTTTTTCCCGAATCAGTATTGGCTTTCACTTGGCACAAATGAAGTGATTCCGCTGGACGGGATGGCGGTTGGCCCATGTAAGACGCTTCCCGCCAAACTCGATATGTCAAGAGCCCAAGGCGAGATCTGGTTCTCTTTCCAGGCAGTCGAGGGGAAACGGTACAATTTCTACGGATACTACGCCAGCGGAGATCAAATGCCGCAAAACACAAAATACGACTTCTACGGACTGGACAGATTTGGGAATGTCGCGTCAATCCCGCAAAAATCCGGTACTTCAGAAGGAATCGATGTATTCTCCAGGGGCATTCACCTGATTGCCGAAAGCGATGGAATCCATCACCTCAAGATTTCTTGGACAGGCGGACAAGCCACGTCAAGGATGTCTTTCGCCTATCACGCCAGCAATGAGTGCGAACAAGGCGATGTGATGAACCCGCACTATACTGGCGCCGTTCCGGGAAAATGGACGATGGATATCGATGCCGCCTACGAAAATGCACGAAACGATGGCAAGAACGTAATCGTCTGCTTTACCGCCGCACTCTGGTGTCCCCATTGCATCGTACTGGAAAACGAATTGCTTGATACCGTCGAGTTCAAGAATTGGGCAGAGCAAAACACATATCTGGTGATTATTGACAACAGGAGACGCCTCAATGCCAATACCTGTGACGGATACCCCTGGGGACCAGCGCTCCTGATGGATGATTCAATAGGCGGTTTCCTTAAGCAAAATGGGAAGACACTTCAGGATGGGCAAGACCGAATGACCAGGAATATCACAGAAATCCTCGAGCAATTCGTCGCGCCAGGAGTCTCGGCAACTGCCGCAAAACCAATCTCATACCCTACAATGATCTACACAAGAGACGATAAAACCGTTGTGGGACGGAAAAGTTGGTCAAGGTCAAGCGGAGAGCCGGCAATCGAAGTCCTCAATGCCTTCAAGCAATTCAAAATCCTCGCAGATGACCTCGACGAGGAAACAAATAACTTCAGAATCGCAAATAACCTGAGAGAACTCGATGCCAATGGTGGAATCACGCACGATATCCAAATCGGAGGAGTCGATGAACAAGATTGGTATGCATTCGAAGTCGAATCCGACAGTGAGCGATGGACATTTCAGGCGACAGGCGCCGATGCAAATGTGACGATCATCGTCTTCGAAGACGATGGCGAAGGTGAAATCGGAGAGAGCGTCGCAACGGCGACAGGCAACTTGGCGCAGGGTGTGACCGTCAGGTACTATGGCGTTGGTGTCAAAGGTACACGATGCTTTGTCCAGGTGCTGCCTGACGGCATCGCCGAGCCAACGGCATACGAACTCGCCTGGCAGTGCCAGGCCTTGGACAACGAGGCGGAATTCAGCACAGCCCAGATCAATGTAGGGCAGGGGGAAACGAAGTTGACGCTGCCCGTCAATCTGAAAAACTACTCGTGCCTTGCGACGGATCCTGTCGTGCTTCGGGCGACCCTGCTGAATGTGGAAACAAGCTTGACCGTCGAATTGACCACTGCCGAGTTGACTTGGTTCGTGGAGGAGCAAACCGCTTTCGGCGTGACCAAGAACATCGTCGTCTCGTTGGCGAATTCGGAACTTCCTTTGTGGAACGGCGCCAAGTCCTTCGAGGTTGCCCTTTCTGTCACCAGCGGCGCTTGTCTGCTTGGATCGAACGACCGGGTTCGCGTTGACGTGTATTCCAGGCCCAGCTTTGTTGGTAACGTTTCTGAGTTGTCGATGCAATTGGTCACCGGCGTGTCTTCCGAGATACGCTTGCCCATTGGCGTGGGGTTGGCAGGCGGCATGTCGGTCGTCGGGACATTTCCCGAGTGGATGTTGGTCAGCTTTGAGGATATTGGCGGACAGCTGACGATGGTGATTCGAATGTTGCCCGATGTGGCGACGGTTGGCGAAACCGAGACGATACTCCAGTTGAAGTGCGGCGATGAATTGGGCGAAACCTTGACGTTGAAATACGGAGTGACAGCCCTGGCAAGCGTCAATCAATTTGGTGTTGGAACGGATTTCGGTGGATACCTGTACAAGTCGGCATTGGGCAAGCGTGAGGTGTCGGGTTCTGTTTGGTTGATTTGCGATGGAGCGGATCGGGTATTGACCTGGTCGAGCATCCTGGGCGATGGTAGCGTGAGGCTGCCTGGCTGGGACGGCTTGTCAGGTGCAGACGGGCGATTGCTGATTCGCCAGACGACTGGGAATTGGGTCATCCAACTTGACGTGACCCACGAAGGCTTGCTGGAAGGAAGCATCGCGCTGGCTGAGGAAACGCTTTCCGTTGCGGGTGGTTCGATGCTGAAAATCCCTGCTTCCTACGCCGGCGAGTATGCTGGATATCTGGCGCTGGACAACGGAACCACAGGCAATGGATTGTGGGAGTTCACTATCGACAATTCAGGAATAGCCGCAGGAACCGTGCGTTTGCCAAATTGCGAATTGGCTCCATTCCAGTCGCCGGGACTGTTCCAAGTCAACGGATTGCCGACGGTCGTCATCGTGGCGGAAATCGCCGCAGGTCAACGCTTCTTCGGGTTCTGCCAAATAGATCTGACGGAAGGGCTTGAAGACTATCGCGTCCAAACTCCCGAAAATGTCGTCTGCAAGGAGCATCCAGTCAATCGCCTGTACAGGATGATTGGCTCGCCTAAGTCGCAAAACGGAATTGTCGAAGACACGGGAATGCTGATCAACGCATTCTATCTGACTTTAGCGCAGCCAGATACTGGCACGTACGCCGTGCCCATAAGCCTTGAAATGATTGAAGACGACAAGGTTTTCAGGTCGCCAGGAGACAGGCTCTTCAATTCGCCGACCTTGATGATGCAGCAAGGATGGCTTACGGGTACGGTCACGATTTGGGAAGGCGATATGACCGGTGCGGCGTTCGCCAAGCAGGTGACCGTCTGGCTCGGCTGCGCGCCGCTTTCCAAGGAATGCATGGATTGCTCATGGAGTGACGATCCAATCGCAACGGGGTTCTACGAACTCAATGGACAAACGTACCTCGCGCAACTTCATACAGGAGCAAATCAATATCTGAGACCAGAACCGGCAGGTGAAATCATGCTTCCCATAAAACTTTACGTCGATCAGGAATTCCGGGTCACGCAATGGGTGCTGGCACTGGACGGCATGGGAAACGCAAGGCTGGATATTGGAGACATGGCTCCCTTGACGGCAGGAAACTGGATTCTCGCTGGGTTGGGGGTTCTTGACGGCACATGTCGTCCAGGCACCATCATGGAGGTAACCGTGGTAGGAACCGACCACCAGCTTGTCTGGCAGAGGGGATGGAATATCGTCGGCTTCCCGTGGGAAATGATATCGATGTCCACGAAATCGACCGAGGCACTGGAAGAACTGACATTCTTTGAGACCACTGGTTTCCGCTATGTCCGGGCTACAGAGTTTTCCGCAGGACGTGCCTATTGGGTCTTTGTTGACGATGTTGCGGCGATGCCTGCAAACATATTGGTCGAGCTTAGTGCTGCGAATCAAGGATCGATTCCTTCCGGCAAATGGTGCTTGTGCAGCGAGCCAGCTGACTATGATGCGTGCTGGCTTTGGAATGGTCGTGTCCTGGAGCCATCCAATGGTGGTCGTCCAGGATGGTACTACAAGCGATAATCGAGGTTGGCGGAACGGATGAGGGGTATTGGAATGTTGAAACGTGTCGTTATTGTGGCGCTGTTGTTGTGTTCGATTGTTTGTGAATCGCGCCCTTGGATATTGCTGTTCGGCAGCATGGATTGCGATGAATGCACCGCTGTCAAGCAAACATGGCAGGCGATGTTCAATGCCACTGATTCCGAGTCTCCCGTGCTGGTATTCGTTAATATTGACGCCAGTTCCAACTATCGTTTTCTGCGGAAAGTCGAGCAGCAATTGGGTAAGAGTGCGCCGGGCGATGCATTCCCCGTGCTGCTGGTTGGAGATCAATTGGTCAATGGAAAGGCGGGATTCGAAAGCCTCCAAGGACAGCTGGACCAACTCCTCAAAAAATGCCCTGAGGACGATGTGTTCGCAGAAGTCATAAAACTCGTGGACAATGCGACTAGTTCCGTGGTCAACTACGATGCGGCAAAATCCATAAAGCCAACAACCGAAACGACTAAGCAAGCGCAAAGAACTCCAAATGTCCTCTTCTTTACACAGCAGGGATGCAAAAAATGCTCCCGCCAAAGCAGGGAATTGGAACTGCTTAAAGAGACAATCCCAAATGTCACTGTCACGGAAGTCGATGTGGCGACCATAGAAGGGCAGGCGATGCTGACACGCGCACGAAAGCACTTTGAACTGCCTGGAGGCGATGTGAATCTGGCGCCGATGGTGATGTGGGCGGAAGGATTTGGCACAGATCGCTTGGTCCAGGCGGAGGAAATTATTGGCGCTCTACAAAAGCCGTTGACAGGGGTCGAATTCTGGCTTGAGCCACTGAGCGAATCTGAGCTTCGTCGGGAGCGCAGCCGGCTGGATGCCTTTGTCTCATCGCTGACGGTTGGTGTTGTCATTGGCGGTGGTTTGCTTGACGGGATCAATCCCTGCGCCTTTGCCACGTCCGTTTTCCTGATCAGTTACTTGTTGTACTTGAAGAAGAGTCGTCGCGAGATCTTGCTGGTCGGCAGCTGTTTTTGCCTCGGTGTATTTTTGACGTATTTTTTGTACGGCTTGGCCTTGTCGCATGTATTGGGTCAATTAGGGCGTTGGCCATGGATTAAGATGGTAGTGTATGGCGCTCTTGGGCTTTGCGGCTTGGTGCTGTGCGGGTTGCATCTTCGCGATGCGTTTCGTTACCGGCGCACTGGCAAGGCAAGCGACATGGAGATGGGCTTGTCCAAAGAGACGCACCGCGGGATACACGATCGCATCAAGCGCTTTACGACCGTGAAGTCGTATTTGCTCGGCCCTGCCGCCGTGTTGTTGGGCGGGTTGGTTTCGTCGATGGAGCTGGCCTGCACGGGGCAGGTATATTTTCCTGTGTTGGCGGCATTGATGAAAGATGGGGTCACGCCCCGTTCATTGGGCTTGCTTTTGATCTACAACCTGTGTTTCCTCGTGCCTTTGGTGGTCATCACGGTGCTGGCGGCATATGGGGTCGGAGCCAAGGCATTGGGTGAATGGGCAAGGCGGAACGTATTTTCCACCAAGGTGCTGATGGCTGGCTTGTTCGCGGTGCTGGGTCTCGTCATGATTGTCATGAGCGTCATGAGCTTTATGTAGCCCGCTTGAAAGTAGGGAGGGAAAATGGTGAGAAAGGGTGTTTTTGTAGCGTTTTGGCTCCTGTTTCTGGTCGCAAATCTGCTGGCGACGGATTGCAGGCAAGTAGTCATCATGCACACTACAGACCTGCACGGGAAATTCACCGATGCCGATTCCGGACAAGAATTCTCATGGTTGCGAGCCGCAACAGTAATCCGACAATTGCGCGAACGATATGGTGATGACCAATGCCTGCTGGTGGATTGCGGCGACAATACCGTGGGTTCGCTGGCTACTGTGCTGACCAAGGGCGAAGCCGCAATGACCGCCATCCTGGAAATGAAGGTCGATGCATGGATCCCTGGAAACCACGAATTCGACTATGGAGTTGACCAATTCAAACGATTCGTCAAATTGGCAGGAGATCGTGCCATTTGCGGAAACTTGAGCGTTGAGGGAATGGAACCGATGCAGCCCTGGAGAATCTTCCAGAAAAACGGAGTTAAAATCGCCGTTATCGGAGCGACTGCTGCTTTCACAAGGCATTGGCTTCTTGGGGACGAGGCAAGGCAGGTTCAGGATGTATCAGCCGTTATAGCCCTGCGAAAAATCCTGCCTCAAGTCTTGGAAGCAAAACCCGATTTGATCGTGCTGGCAATCCATCAAGGATGGTTCGAGGTTCCCGACAAGCGGGGCGTCAATGAGGTCTCGGAAATCGCATGGGCTTTCCCTGAAATCGATTTGATTCTGGGAGGGCACAGCCATCGAACGATAGCGGGACGCCGAATCGGTCACCGGACCTGGTACGTGCAGCCGGGATGCCACGGAAAATATGTGGGTGTCGTCACCGCCAAGCTCGATGTGGAAAACCACAAGCTGATTGAAATTGGCTCCAGAATCCTGGAGGTCGACCAAACATACCAGGAGGATCAGGTCTTGCGTGACGCTCTCGGCGATGTCTTGGCTCGTGCGGAAACCGAACGGAACCGGGTAGTCGTGGAATCGTTGCCCAAGGCAATTTCGTCCTATGGTCGACCTGGGGTTGGTTGCGGAACAAGCGAATTGATTTGCCGAGCAATCGGACGCTTTACAGGTGCCGATGTGGTTCTTCACGGACGTTTGAGTCGCAAAAGCCTGCTTGCCGGTCCTGTAACCATCGGCGATTTATTTGAACTTGTCCCTTACGAAAACAGGATTGTGACAGCGGAAATCACCCTTGACGACCTTCAGGAAATCGTCGCCGAACAATGGCGATTCAAGAACCATTACAGCTTCTCCGGACTTTTGGGAGCCATCCTTGATGTCCAAAAGGACGGCGAATGGGCCAAGGTCGTGAGCCTTGAAACGATGTCGCTAAACTCATCTCGACGAATCAAGCTCGCGCTCAATAGCCACACAGCCGCAGGTTCAGGACGATTCCTCAAACTCCGGGAAATCCTTGACCGTCCAACGAGCAACACGACAATCCTGCAAACCACCACTCGGGATGTGCTCGAATCCTTCCTGCGCACCGACCAATCAACTTGGCAACCAAAGACATACTACCGGACGCGGTAAACCCTCTTGCTTCCGACTTTTTGTCACAATTTTCTTTGACGAAGAGACACAGGTTTTGCCGAAATTTTTTCACGGTTTCGTACTCAAATGGCATGTGACATGCCCTTTCGTGGCGGGATTGGCGAAAATAATTTTTGACGGGGAATGATTGGCGAAAGATTTTTCGCCCCTACAGGCGGGGATTGGAGGTTCTGGGACTGGTCTGACAGGTCGTACGGGTCTGACAGGTCTGACGGGTCAGTCCTAAGACGTTGATTATTCCGCCTAAAAACCTACTCTTGCTCCACGCAAAAAATCATCAGTTTCGTACTCAAATTGCATGTGACATGCCTCCCGAGTTCGGTATTGGAGGTTTTGGGACTGGGCCTGTGACTGGAACTTGACCTTTTTGCCCTAAAAAACACCCCGAAACCAACGCAAAAATTCATCGTTTTCGTACTCAAATTGCATGTGAGATGCCCTTAGAATACCAAGCCGAGCAAATCGGAATTCTGGATTGTTTTTTCGGGGAGGCAACCCTCGCTTTTCCCTCGATGCGGAGGAGCAGGTTTTGCCGAGATTTTTTCACGATTTCGTACTCAAATTGCATGTGACATGCCCTTTGAACAGCAAACCAAACAAAACGAAATTTCCGTTTTGATTCCGCGTTGATTTTGCGGGGTGGGAATGACTCTCCGCGTCCCTTCGTTTCCTCGTCCTTCGCGGCAAAAAAGAATTATTTTTCCAGCGAGATGACTGAAGTTTTGGTTTGGTTTTCGGGGCGTTGATCATCGGCGAGGACGACTTTTGAGTGAAGCGCGACTGCCTTGTTCTCGAGGTGTGCAATCGGAAGCATCAGAGTTGTGGAGACGATTTCGCCTGGATGGACATTCTTGAAGACGGTTGAGGTTGTATTGTCCAACAAGGTCGTTTCGAGAATCATGGATTCCAGAAGTTCAGTTCCCGTGTTTTGAGCCGAGACGATGATTGGTACGAGGGTCTGTGACGCATTCTCCGCGTCGATGTAATGACCCGCAGCCGCAGCATCGATGATTCCCGGCGTGTCGGCAAGGGAAGCCCTTTGGTAATCGATGATTCCCTCGCCGTATTGGTCGTCGTGCCCAGGCTTTCCGCTGTCGGTTGCGTAGTCGAGAAGTAGCTTGGCGGCTTGCTGGGGGGTGAGATCCAGATTGTCCGCCAGCATGTTGGCAAGGATTCCCGAGACGCAGGGAACTGCGGCAGACGTGCCAGAAAACAGGAAAATGTCACCGTTGCCGGAAGCGTCAGCAAGCAGTCCGACGCCTGGGGCGACGATGTTCAGCTGGTCGCCGGTGTTCGAAAACTCGGCGGCGGATTCATGGGCGTCAATCGCTCCGACGGCGATGACGTTTTCGAAGTTGGCAGGATACAGGAGCTGGTCCCTTCCGTCGTTACCAGCAGCCGCTACCAGTACGGTTCCGTTGGAATGGGCGTAGTCGACGGCATACTGAAGAAGTGAGCTTGGCGTGGTCGAGCCCAATGACATGGAGATGATATGGGCGCCTGCGTCCGTTGCGGCGATGATTGCGGCCGCAAGGTTGAATGCGGAGCCTTCGCCGTAGGCATCGAGGGCAGGGAAGGAGACAAGGTCGATGCCCGGGGCGACTCCTTGCAACAGCGGAGTCGTGGGCGCCAGAATCGAGGCGACGGCATTGCCGTGCTCGTTGTCGAAATCGGAATAGCGGGCATAGCCGAAAAGGTCGATTTGCGGAATATCCGGATTTGAGAGCGGTGTGTCCAGGATTGCGACGACGATGCCATCGCCCTTGTTGACGGAGAATTTGTCAATTTTCAGCCAGTCGAGAAGGTCTCCTCCGAATATCTGTCCCAGTCTTCCAGACCATGTTGACTCAGGTGGTTCGGGGATCAGGACGATGGTGTCGGCCTCCAGCATCAGGTCGAATTCCCTGGTCAATTGAATCGCTAGATCCCTGGGTATATTCAGGCTGATCGCATTGAGTGCGGGGATTGCGTTCCTGATCTTGAGTTTTCGCCTTAGGATTTCGGCATTGAGTTTGGCGAATTGCTCCTGGTTTTTGGCAATCAGCGTGAATTGGTCTGGGATGATGTTGTCGTCGCCTTCGATTTGCTTCGGTTGCGATTGCTTGGTCGCTCGCATTTGATGGTAGATTGTGGTCAGCTTGAAGTTTTGTTTTCTCGAGGTCGATGTCCTTGCGGTTGGCTGGGGATTTTGTGCGTTGGCTTGCCTTGGATTCTGTTCAAGGCTGTGCGGCCTGAGAATCCATAACAAGATCGCCAGGATAGCGACGATGATTGTTGAAATGGCAAGGGCACGAGAAGGCATAAATCATCAATCGAGCAGGTTTTTTTGGACTTTTCCAGCTGGGTTTCTTGGGAGTTCGTCCAGGAATTGGATCACATGTGGGATTTTGTATGAGGGTAGGATTTTGTGGCAATGCCTACGGATTGCGGCCTCTGTGATGTTCGAATTGGGTTCCGGAATTACGTATGCCTTGATCAGTTCGCCCAAGGATTCACGGATGCCCGTGGCTGGAATGCCCTTGACCGCCGCCTCCTTGACCTCATCCAATAGCAGAATCGCGGCCTCGACCTCGGCAGCAAAGACATTCTCGCCGCCAACAATGATCATGTCCTTCTTGCGACCCTTGATGAAAGCAAAACCTTCCTCGTCCACACACGCCAAATCGCCCGTCCTGAAGTACATCATGCCGTCAATCTCAACCAAGGCTTCCTCCAGCTTGCCTGGCTTGCCCCAATACCCCTGGATGACGTTTTGACGGGCAAAGAGAAGCTCGCCGACCTGATTGGGCGGACACGGGCGGAGATCGTCGTCAACAACCAAGGGATAGACGAAGGGAAGCGGCTTGCCGATGGAATCCGGACGCAGGAGAGAGGCTTCGCCATCAAGAACGTGAGTCGCGGAAATCGTCTCCGTCAACCCAAAGAAATTGTGCAATTCGCAACCCGGGAATTTTTCCTGGAGTTGCCTGACGGTTTTGACTGGCATAAATGATCCGGCGTATCCGATGACCCTGAGCGAGCTGACGTCGAATTGGTCGAGATTCGGGAGTGCGACGATTCTTTGGAGGATTGAAGGAACCGTAAGGAACGTGGTGATTTTTTCCTTTTGGATAAGGTTGAGGAGTGGATCGGGTTGCGTTTCGGCGGTGATGATCACTGGGGTTGACTGGGCTGCCGCCGCAGGGAGCGAGCTGTAGAGCGCTGTGCAATGGAACATCGGATTGACCAGGAGGTGGATGTCACCAGGCTGGAAACCCTGTGCTGTTATCGTAGTCATTACGTTGAATATCAGGTCGTTGTGTCTCATTACAGCGCCTTTTGGCGCTGCCGTTGTTCCCGATGTGTGCATGATGATGCTTGGATCTTCGGGAGCGAGATCGACGTGGCTGGGCAACTTGTCGGATTCAAGCAGCGGCTTGAAAGGCGGGATGGCATCGGAGATGGGTTCGACCGAATAGACCTTGATCTCACCATGGTTTTTTACGGCTTGGAGCGCTTCTGAATCGTTGGCGTTTTGAACGACGAGGATGTTGGGCTTGACGGTTTGGAAGATGGTGTCCAGGCTGTCCGCCTTGAGCCAGGGATTGACCGGGACGATGATGCCGCCGACCCTTACCAGTGCCCAGTAGATGAAGAAATAGTCGATGGAATTGGGGAGGCAGACGGCGACGATTGGTCGCGGAGTGCCTGCGATGCCCTGGAGTTCGGCCGCCAGATTGTTGCAGATGGCATCGGCTTCCTTGTAGTTCAGGCGTTGGTCCAAATAGGTGACCGCGTGATTGGAGGGTGTCGTCCTGACGGCGTGATCCCAAAATTCGCGTGTTGTCTTGAAGTCGTCTGTTAGCATAGTGGGGTTCCTTATGGGCAAAAGGCCGAAAATGCATTATATTTATTAATTGTGTCACAGGGACAAGGGAAAAAATAAATATATGCCTGAAAAGACAAAAAACATAGCCCAAAACAAAAAAGCTCGTCATGACTATGCGATTTTGGATAGTTTCGAGGCGGGGATTGAGCTGACCGGCACGGAAGTCAAGTCTTGCCGAGCCGGCGGCGTCTCGCTGGTTGATTCCTATGCGACGGTGATCGATGGCGAATTGAAGCTGATTGGAACTCACATTGCTCTCTACGAAATGGGGAATCGTTTCAATCACGAGCCACGAAGACAACGACGATTGCTGATGCACAAGCGGGAAATCGGCCGCCTCAAGAAAAGCGTCGAACAAAAGGGATTGACCCTGGTCCCATTGTCGTTCTACTTTAATTCACGTGGGAAAGTCAAGGTCAACCTAGGACTTTGCCGTGGCAAGAACGTCGGTGACAAGCGTGAAAGCCTGAAGGCGCGTGACGATCAACGGGATATGGACAGGGTGCGAAAACGTTGATATTATGCTAGTATCCGAGTTTGATTACGAGTTGCCAGAAGAGCTGATTGCACAGCATCCGTCACCCAATCGGGACGGTTCCAGGATGCTGCTGCTGAATCGAAGCACCGGTGAGTACAAGTTGGATGAATTCCGGTCGTTCCCGATGTTGCTGCGCCCAGGAGATTGTCTGATTCTCAACGATACCAAGGTCATTCCCGCCAGATTGTGGGGACGCCGAACCGGGACGGGAGGACGGGCACAGGCATTCCTTCTGGAACAAAACGCCGACAAGACCTGGAAGGCAATGCTCAGGCCAGGAAGGCGGTTGGGACCAGGGGCGCGAGTCGAACTTGATGGGGAAAACTGCGGCGGGTTCGTCGTTGAACGCAGAAACCTGGATGACGGTACCTTCGATATCCGATTCGACCAGGAAGATGTCCTCGCCATCATGGAACGATATGGCAAGATCCCGTTGCCTCCGTACATCGAACGCGAACCAGAAGCCGATGACAAGGAGCGATATCAAACAGTCTATGCAAATCGCCCAGGAGCAGTGGCGGCGCCGACGGCGGGGCTGCATTTCACAGACGA
>DBPZ01000018.1:31450-32771 GCA_002305655.1 Lentisphaeria bacterium UBA1407
AGGGTCTTGGAAACCTGTGCTGATTCTTCGCAAGATGGATTTGTTGTTCCACAGGCCGGACGAACCAAGATTTTCCTGTATCCGCCGAAGCGTCCGAGAGTTGTGGATTGCCTGTTGACGAATTTTCATTTGCCCAAGTCCACGTTGCTGATGTTGGTCTGCACGTTTTGCGATTATAAGCATGTGTTTTCTGCATATCGCTATGCCGTTGACCAGCGGATGCGATTCTTCAGCTATGGTGATTGTATGTTTTTGCATAGGGATTGAGACAGATGCGAATTGGAGTAAGCCGATGTTTGCTTGGTGTGCGGTGCCGTTACGACGGTCGATCCAAGCCTTGTGCCGTGCTGGCGAGCGAATTGGGCAAGTATGCTAAGGTTGTTGACGTTTGCCCTGAGTTGGATTGCGGTTTAGGTTGTCCTCGCGTTGCGGTGGATTTGTACGATTGTGCGGGCGATGGGATTCGCATGATTTCGAAGGAAGGAGTTGATGTTACGGGTCGGATGCGCAAATGGCTGGAGAAGATCATGCCGTCATTGCGCAACCTGGACGGTTTTATCTTGAAGGCTCGCAGCCCCAGTTGCGGCTTGGGGAACACCTGTTTGCGCAGTGAAGGCAATGGATATGTTGACGGGCTGTTTACGGCGGCGTTGAAAAAAGCGTATCCTAAACTGCCTTTGGTGGACGAAAGTAGGTTTACCGATGCCGAATCGGTTGCCTCGTTTGTGTCGGAATTGAAGGGCAAGTCCTTGTTGCGCCGCGTGGAGTCAGGCGTCCGTGAATTGTTGTCGAACAGCCCTGCGTGCCACGATTGGGACCATACCTTGCGCGTGTACAACAATGCGCGCAGGATCATGTCAATGCTTGAACCGGATCAGGAGTTTGACGAGTTGATGGTTGCCGTCGCGTCGCTGATGCACGATATCGGTCGATCGAAGGAATTGCAGGACGAAGGCAAGACCAATCATGCGGCGTACGGAGCCGAATTGGCGCCTGGACTGCTGAGAAAATGGGGTGCCGATGACGAACGATGGATTCAAAACGTCGCGGATTGCATCCGGTCGCATCGCTTCAGAAAACGTGACGGAAATCAATCGCCAAATACACTGGAAGCCAAAATCGTCTTCGATGCCGATAAGCTGGATAGCATCGGGGCAATCGGAATCGGACGCTCGTTCCACTTCGCAGGACGAGTGGGAGCAAGAGTCCATAATACCGAAAGCGAAGCGTTGAACTCAAAGTCCTACAGCGTAAACGATTCCGCATACCGAGAATACCTGGTAAAATTGAGGAATGTCCACCAGAGAATGCTTACAGAACC
>DBPZ01000032.1:0-33813 GCA_002305655.1 Lentisphaeria bacterium UBA1407
ACGGGTCGGACGGGTTGGACGGGTCATTCATCATTCATCATTCATCATTCATCATTTAGGTTTACCTATTTCCCAGCCAGATATAATCGATTCTGCAGGTTCCAGTTATCGGTTTCCCGTCACCACTGAAGTCCAGTCGCATTTGTTTGATTGGGGATTTTGCCTGCAGCGGGATATGGTACAGCGTGTCGTTCAGGTCGTTGGGGATCACATCGAACGTGCTGGTTTTCGCGTCCTTGAAATCGGGTTCGTCAATCGTCGTGTATGACAGCTTCATCTTCCGTGCATTTGTATGGTTTTGGAACTTGATGGCGAAGGTATTTGCCTGCGCATCCAGTTTGTCGGGGGATAGGATATGCGCCGATTTTGAGTCCTTGATTGCCATGACGTAGAAGTCTCCGCAAACCAGATTGACGGGATTGGCGAAAGTTCCCGTATGGGGTTGGGCTCCAGGGAAGATTTCCTTGACTGTTCCCAGTTCGGCGTCGGTCCAGCCTTCCTTATCCAGGTTTTTCGAGAAGTCCCATGCCTTGGCAACCTGCGTTCCAGGTGGCAAGACATGGACAGCGGTTCGAGCGCTTCGCCAAAGTTCGCCATCGTCAGCCTTCAGCATCAGCCTATAGTCTCCCACGGCTGGGAAGGTTGCCGTCGTGGCTGGTTGCGATGGGTTTGCGAACAGCACTTGTCCTTCCAATTGTTCCCATTGCACGGCCAGTTTTCCGTTTGCAGGTCTTCCGTCATCGGTCACTTGTCCATTGAGGATCACATTTTCTGGGTTGTTTGTCCAGATTTCGGGTCCTGGGTTTGGGATTGGCGGATTGTTGTATGGCATTGCCTTGTCGAGTTCCTCGAAGGTTTCGAATTGCCTGTTGTCTTCCAGCGTCCAGTCTGTCATTCCAGGCTTTGCCTTGTTTGCGAAGAAATCGATTCCCGGCAAGAGGACGTATCCATTTTCTCTGATGATTCCGGTTGAGCAGACGATGTTCTTGTCGCTGGATCCTCCCCAGATGAAGATTTCACTGGGACCCAGTTTTGTCGCTGTGTTGTTTCTGTCAAAACGGCATTGCCTGATATCGACGTTTTTCGTCTGTGGCGATCTCAAGCCAAGTACTTCGATGGCCGCTCCTGCGTTGTTTCTGAAGGTGCATTTATGGATTAGGTTGGCTTCGCCGCCAGCCTCGAAGTCAATGCCTCCTTCGTCGTGCGAGCCGGAATCGGGCTGGTTCAGGAAGTGGCAGTTGCGAATAACCAGTCCGTAGTTTGGTCCAAGCATGATGCCCATGGTTCCTGCGGAGGCGTTCCATCCTGACGCATCGAAGATGCAGTTGACTAGATAGGAGTTGTATGAGCCTGACAGTACAGGGTGGGGCGAGGTGTTGTGCGAGTAATTGTCATGGCAGAAGATTCGATCCAGGAAGATATTCTTCCCATTGGCTCGCCAGCCTACTGAGCATTGGTATGTTTCGCAGTCTCGGATTACTGCGTCAACAGGCATGTGCCCGCTGATTGCAATGCCTCCGTTGCTTCCACCAGGCGCTCCTCTTTGGTCGCGCCATTCGGGAATCCCATGTGCATTGAAACGATACAGCCCCTCTATGTGGTGAGCCAGGACATTTTCGATCAGCAGTCCCTTTCCTTCGCGGGTGAATTCGACGTTGAGTCCCTTTCCGGCATTGCAAACGATCAAATCTCGGATCACCAGGTACGAGGGCGTGCTGATCAGGATGCAACGGTCGTTGATGTCGCGGTTTCTGCGTATTGTTGGACGTGCACCTTCGCCGTATGCGCCGATTTCAGCGTAGTTGTCGGGCGCACCCTGTGCTGTGACCTTAAGTTCCTGGTTGAACACCGAGCCGCGCTTCAGCAGAAGGCGTTCGCCGGCGCCCAATGTTTTCCCATTGATGTTCGTGAAGTCGCGCCAGGCTGTGGCGGGCGTCAAGCCATTGTTTGCGTTGCTTCCTCCGATGGCATCGATGTAGTATGCCTTGGTTTCCTTTACCACGGGCTGCCACGCCTTGGCGGAACGGTCCAGCTCAACTTGCGGCGAAAAATACAACCTCTTCGAAAAGCTTCCAATAGTCTGCTTTCCCGACTTGACATAGCCCCTCATGGTACCGGAAGCCGCCTCTTCCGCTGATACCTCCCATGACAGTGCCAGTTCGCCATTGGCAGGCAAGGTGCCCACATTGTGGACCAACGGCTTTACGGTGATGTCTTTTGGGGGATCGACGACCACCACGCAGTCTTCCATTGCGATTCCGTAGTTGCACAGCTTGCCGCTAAGGGTGAACGGCGTCTTCGCTTTTGGAAACATGTCTGACACTACTAGGTCGTTGATTACGGGCAGCGGCGCTTCGTGGTTTTCAATGCACAAGTCACGTACGGTTCCAGGGAATGAACCAACCATGAAGTTTCCTGGAGTCTTCTCCGTGAATCCTTCCCGATTGATGCTTTCCGTCTTCCCGTTGACCTGGATATGTGATTTGAGTCCGTCCCATCCTGCAAAAATACAGTAGTCTTTTCCCGTCTCGACATCCATTTGGCATCTTGCACGCGGTTCCCACTTGTCGTTTAGGAATACGAAGAAATTGAATGCTCCATGGTTTTCCCCCCTGTCGTAACGTAGCAAGTATTCCCTGTCCTTGAACGCGATGGCATGTTCGCCCTTCGTTATTTGGTCGAAGCGAACCACGCCTGACAATCTGGATCCAGGGCGAATGTGCAACGTCTCTGTTTCGCTATATGCGCCTGTTACGCCGACCTTGCCGAAAGACGTTTGGAGAGGACCTTCCTCCAATGCCTCGAGCTTCTTCCCGGCCAGCTGATTGTCGGCTTTCACTTTGTCTCCCAGCCTGAGGTAGTCAATGTATCCATCGAATGAACCGATGGTCAACGGTTCCAGATTGTTGACTTTGAATCCTGTCCTGCGCACTCGTTGCGTTATCCCATTAACAGTCAGCCATATGTTTTCTCCATCCCAGCCGCCTTCCAGTTCGTACCACTCTCCCAGTTTGAACGGGACTTCGCGGACGGAGACTCGTGGTTCCGGTCTTCCGTCGAAGTTCACGAACAGGCTGAACTTGACTCCTTCGTCAGCATTGTCCAATCGCAGGAAGAATCCACCCGGTTGCGAGACTTTTCCCTTGCTGACGATCGTCGACCATCCCTGTTGGGTATGTTTGTCAACCCGGACGGCGCACGCAAAGCTTAAGCCTGGATCCAGGCGATTGGCGGGAGCGTAGTTTGTTGTCAGCATGTGCATTTGTTCTAGCTTGGCGCAATGTCGACCGTCCACAACGGCAAAGGACAGCTGATCCTTGCAGTAGAACGGACATTTCCCAGAAGCCTCCGTCAAGTCTCCGTTGAAATCCCATCTGTACTGGCCTAGGCATGCGAGAGAAAATAGAATCATCAAAAGGGTAAAATTTCTCATCAGTGCGACCTCATTTTGTTTAGTGCGTTGTGGAGGATTTCCTTGTCTCCAGAGAAGGACATGGAAAAATCCTGAGATTTGATGAAAGTACGAAGTATGTACTATATCGAGCGCGAAGCTGGATTTCAATTTGCTGGCTGGTTGAAGGTCATTTTCTTGCCGAAGAACCGATGCGAAAAATCATCGGTTTCGTACTCAAATGGCATGTGACATGGCTTTTGGGGACGGGGGTGGAGGATTTGGGACTGGGACGGTCGGACAGGTCGGACAGGTTTATGGATCCTTGAGGTTTTGGGACTATATTCAGGCAAGTATTTCAGCGCATGAAAAAGTTTTTGTGTTTGCTTGCAAAAATAGGATTTCATTGTACATTAAAGATGTTTATTGATAAGTAGAAAAGCCAGCATAGCTCAGGGGTAGAGCAGCTCANNAGCTCATTCGTAATGAGCAGGTCGTGGGTTCGAATCCCACCGCTGGCTCCAAATAAATCTGTTCAAGATTTCTTTCTTGGGCGGTTTTCTTTTTTAAGCGGGGGAGAAAGACAAGAACGAATTGGTTTTTTAGCATGGAGTTACGAAGATGAATCCCAAACGTGCATTGACAATTGCGGGTTCGGATTGCAGTGGTGGCGCTGGCATCCAAGCTGATTTGAAGACCTTCCAGGAACGTGACGTATATGGCATGAGCGTTGTCACGGTATTGGTCGCAATGCGTCCTGAGAACTGGCAACATGTGGTGGTTCCTGTTGACACGCAGATGATCAAAACACAATTTGAAACCATATGGCCAGGCATTGGCGCTGATGCTGCAAAGACTGGAATGCTTCCTACAGTTGAGATTATCGAGCTTGTTGGCTCACTCTTGGCTGAAGCGCAAATCAAGCATCTGGTCATCGATCCCGTAATGGTGTGCAAAGGCACAAGCCAGCCACTGTTCCCGGAAAATACCGTCGCCATGATCCGCCATTTGCTGCCCATCGCTGAAGTGGTGACACCCAATACCTTCGAGGCACTTCAATTGTCTGGAATGGAAGAATTTTCGAGCGAAGACGACCTGCTTGAGGCGGCAAAGCGAATCCATGCGCATGGAGTGAAAAACGTGGTCATCAAGGCTGCGAGAATCTTTGCCAACAAAGCAGTCGATCTATTCTTTGATGGAGTAAATGCCACATGGTTGCGTCAGGACAAGATTGCGACGACGTGGACGCACGGGGCTGGATGCTCGTTTTCAGCGTGCATCGCCGCCGAGCTGGGCAAGGGGGCTGCGCCGGTAGAGGCGTTCAAGACCGCCAATGCCTTTGTAAGGGCAGGGTTGAAGGAATCATTTGCCCTTAACCAGCACGTTGGACCTATCTACCACAAGGCGTTGGCAAAGGGGCTGTGAACCTTAGCACTCCCCACAAGACCAAGGCGATAAAATAGGTTTTGCGTAAACAAAATCAAAGCCCGTTGCGAGCACTGAAAGAATGTGCCTGCAGCGGGCTTTCGTTTGTCTGGATGTTGCGGCTTATCCGATTGATGCACCGGAGGCGATTTCACCGTCTGTAGTGACCAATCTGTGTGTTTTGCCCTTTTTGGCTGCGAGCAGCATTCCGTTTGATTCGATTCCCCTAATGACAGCAGGTTTGAGGTTTACGATGACAACGATAGTCATTCCGATCAGCTGGTCCGGGGTGTAGAATTCTGCGATGCCCGAGACGATTTGTCGTTTTTCGTCACCGATTTGGAGTTGAAGCTTGAGGAGCTTGTCAGCTTCGGGAACCTTTACGGCTTCGATCACGATTGCAGTTTTAAGTTGTACCTGTCCTACTTGGTCGATCGTGACCAGATTGACGGGTTGTGTTTCCTTGTTTTTCGGTGCAGCCTTCTTTGGTTCGGCTTTTTGCTGTGCGTCTTCTTCCTTGATGGGGTCGGCTCTTGGGAAGAGCGGTGGCGCCTCTGCGATGGTCGCGCCATCTTGGAGTCCCTTCCAGCTGGAGAGCCGTGTGATTGAAGGCATGATATCGTCGCTTGGGATACCCAATGTAGTTCTTAGTTCAGTCATTTTGGCTGGCATGACCGGGAAGAGGAGGCCGGATACGATTCTGAGGCATTCGGCGGTGTGTCTGAGTACACGTCCCAAGGTTTTGAGGTCGCCGTTCTTGGCGAGTGCCCAGGGCTTCATCTTGTCAAAATACCTATTGCCTTCACGGATTGCCGTGATGACGAACGCGAGCCCCTTGTCAATCTGCATGGATTCTACCGCCGCCGCCATTTCCTTGACAGCAGTCATGGTTGCATCGATGAGATCCTTTTCGTCTTCGCCCGGCTCCTGGTAATCGGGGAGGATGGCATTGGTGTTTCTGCGAACCATCGAGACGACTCGCGAGGACAGGTTGCCCAGGTCGTTGGCCAATTCGGCATTGTATCTTTCAACGAAAAGCTTTTCGGTGAACGATGCGTCGAGTCCCAAGTTCATGGCTGCCATGAGGAAGTACCTGAAAGCGTCAACTCCATACTTCTCAATCATATCCATTGGATTGATGACATTCTTGAGCGACTTGCTCATTTTTGTATCGCCGACAAGCCACCAACCATGTGCGAAGATGGTCTTTGGCATTGGCAATCCCATTGCGTGGAGCATCGTCGGCCAGAATACGGAGTGCGTTCTGAGGATGTCCTTGCCGATAAGGTGGTATGAAGCAGGCCACCAGGTGTTGAATTTTTCGTCGTCAGCGAGGTATCCTACTGCTGAGATGTAGTTGACTAGTGCGTCGAACCAGACGTATGTGACGTAATCCGTGTCGAATGGGAGCTCAATGCCCCATGCGAGTCTCTTCTTCGGTCTGCTGATGCAGAGGTCTCCGAGCTTGTCGTTCTTGAGGAATCCGAGCGTTTCCTGTCTTCTGTGTTCCGGCTGGATGAAATCAGGGTGTTCTTCTATGTAGTTGATGAGCCAGTCTTGGTACTGCCCCATTTTGAAGAAGTAGCTTTTTTCCTCGAGTTCCTCAACGGGCCTATGGCATTCTGGGCAGCAGTGGTCAACCAGGTCTTTTACAGTGAAGTAACGTTCGTCTGGGACACAGTACCATCCTTTGTATGAACCTGAGTAGATGAGTCCTTTGTCGTAGAAGTCCTGAAGGATTTTCTTGACGATGGTTGTATGCCTTGATTGAGTTGTCCTGATGAAGTCGTCGTTTGTGATTCCGAGTCGTTTCCAAAGGTCCTGGAACCTGACGACGAACTTGTCGCAATGTTCCTGTGGCGTGTGTCCTTTTTGGGCTGCCGCCTGCTGGACTTTTTGCCCGTGTTCGTCTGTCCCCGTGAGGAAGAATGTTTTTTTGCCGAGGAGTCGCTGATATTGTGCGAGCACGTCCGCGAGGATCGTCGTGTAGGCGTGCCCGATATGGGGGATGTCGTTGACGTAGTAGATTGGTGTTGTGATGTAGAAATTGCTTTCGTTCATTGCATTAAGTCTCCCGCTCTGTAAACTGAGAAGCCGCCGGCTCCAGGTCAAGTTATGAAATGGAGAATCGACGGCTCGTTCCGAAGGTGAATTGTCTTTGAGGCCTTGTACGGACGCACTATCGCATTATTCCACGATTTGCTTTCCGACTTCCCTGTCGCCGAAGAGGACGATTGCGAGGATCATGAGCAAAGCCGTGAAGAGGATTACATATGCTGCACCCCATGCGACATAGGTCCAGGGGATCCTTTGCTTTACGGCAAGCGCGTCAGCCATCCAGAAGAGTTGCCAATTGGGGACGAGCGCATATGCTACGCTAGCCATATAGCTCCCGCCGCGCGGATATGGCGACAGGTAAGAGCCTCCTGTTGGAATCTGTGGTGGATTGTCTGATCTTCGGAACACGTATGCGTCATAGGAGTCGATGATGTCGCGTGAATCCCGCTTTACGTCATCGATTTCCCGTGCGATTTTGATGACAGTCCAGTGCTTTTCAGTATTTTTCGGATCGTATTGCGCCATGTACATTGGGTTTCCGTCGACATTATTTGGGTCGAAATGCCATCCTTGCCCATCCTTCCAGGTTGCCTTTGGATTTTCACCGAGTTGCGGCAGGTCAAGTGGATCTCCCTTTTCCTGTATTGAGTTGGACTTGTCAGCGCTTGACCAAACTGTAAATGGGAATGACTCGTCAACCTTGACTGGCCTGTCCCATTTGGCGATATCTGACTTTTCGGTTGGCGCGAACCTGTATGTCGCCATCCAGAGTTGCTTTGTTCCCTTGGGGACGGTGTCGTTCCAGGGTTCGCGGGCCTTGCGTCCCAGCAGGTAGTCTGACATCAGTCCGATGATGAAGATCACGATGCAGAGGAGCAAGTTCGAGACGAGTCCGAATCGTGTTGAAAGGGTAGTCGCCAACGCTCCCATTGCGAGGAGTGAGAAGAGGATGAGGACAAGTGCCGGCACGATGTGCCAGGAAAGTCCGGTGACGACCTCGTGGTCGGCGTATGGCTTGAATTGACCTACGGCCGCGACAAGCGGGAGCAGGACAACCAATGAAAGGATGGTGCCTGCCGAGAAGGAGGCCTGGTTCACGTAGTTGAAGGCGGCTGCGATGATGAATGCCAGCAGGATCGCGCCGAAGTAAAGCGTCATCATCAGCTGGTCAAACCTGAATTGGTCTTCCGCGACACGCAAGGTGATGATGGTCGCAGTGGCGGTGATGAACCAGAATACGGTGATTGCGGCGAGGATGCCCAGGATCTTTGCGATGATGAAGACAGGGCGCTGGACAGGCTTCGAAAGTAGCAGCAGCGCGGTTCCATTGTCGATTTCACGCGATACTGCATAGCTTGCGATGAGCACCGCAACGCTCCATCCCAGGATCATCATCGTGGCCATGGAACTGTCAATGACAAGTTTTTCCTGCGCCCTGAAGACGAACATGGAGAAGATTGGGAAAAAACCAATCAGGCACAATGCGCTGATGAGCACCAGCAAATAGATGGGTTCGCGCAATGATTCCCTGAATGTGTTTTTTGCGATTTGATAGAGTGCTGTGAACATAGTGCTGTCAACCCCGTGCTACTCGCGTGCCTGCCCTTCATCATTGGCCAGGCAGAGAAAATGGATCAGTTTTGCTTGACTGATTTTGATTCCTGCATCCTGCTCCTGTAGTCAACGTACATCCTATGGAGCTTGGGTTGCTTCAGGAGTTGCCCGAGCGATTTCGCGTTCTTTTCCCAGTCCTTGCTGTTGATGATGATGACCGCGTACTTGGTCTGGATCTGGTCGATGAATTCCTGGGGAACAAACTCGAAATCGCCGAGTATGACAATGCGCTTGGGGTTGATGAATTCAATCAGTTCGAGGAATTTTTCCTTTGGCTCCGATGGTGCCCTTCCGCCTGGAGGCATGTAGAACAGCTGGTAGTTTTGGTATCCATCCGGCGAGATGAGCAGGATGGGCTGCTTGGTTCTGTGCTGCGCGAGTTCGGCGAGGAGCCTTGAATCCAAGTAGTTTCCCGTGATCATCAGCGTATGAGCACGCGTGCGCCCTTCGCGCTTGAACGGGTTGAGGCTGATGGCGCTGGAGGATTGTGCCATCAGAAGGCAAATTACGGCGGTTAGCAACGTCAATCCAATCTTCTTCATCTCGTGGTTCTCCTGCAAAATCAAGGTTTGTTTCAAGATTATTGTTATTGTTATGCTTGATTACAACTATCGTAAAAGACATACTATGAACTAGAAATGCCGAAGTGTCAATGTTTTTCAGGAAAAAAACACGGATGACAAACAAAAACAACACAATTTTTCGTGACGAGAGGTTCAGGGTAATTGTGTTTTGTTCGCAAGGACTTTGTCAAGAGTGTTTTTTTCATTTGGTTGTCCGCGTTGGTTTTGATGAAAAATCGAGTTTTATCCAATAAAACGCTATTTTATCACGTCTTGAATTAGACAATTGTGCTTACGTGGTTTATTGTATTTTTTTTACTTTCAATCAAAATTTTTTGTTTTTGATTTTGCTGCCCGTTTATTTCGGTGATGTTTCGGCAGTCTTTGCTTTTCAGATATGGAACTGATGAATGCGTTGAATCGGGAAGGAAGAGACATTCAGGTAGGAAGAACGAAAGGAGGGATTTATTACGATGGAAAACGTCAAGTCACTATTGAAGAAGACATCCCACAAGCGTCCCCATACTGCCATATTCTTGAGTGGTTCGGGGAGCAATGCCGAGCAGGTATTGACCATGTTGTCGCAGATGCCTGATTCTCCTGTTGAGATGAAGGCTTTGGTGACGGATGCGCCTGAGACGAGTCGCGCCAAGGAGTTGGGCAAGAAGTTTTCGATTCCCGTGATTGCATCTGATATCCGGAAGTTCTACAGCGACCATGGCGAGGCACGGGTTTCGCTTGCCACCCCGAAAGGGCAGGAGTTGCGTCATGCGTGGACTGACGGCTTGCGCAAGAAACTAAAGCCGATGGAGCTGGATTTTGCGATTTTTGCAGGCTTTGTTCCGTTGACGAATTTGACGAATGACTTTCCTTGCCTGAATGTCCATCCTGGCGACTTGACCTACAAGGTCCGTGGTCAGCGTGTTTTGGTTGGATTGCATACGCTGCCGATCGAGCGCGCGATTTTGTCAGGCCTGAAGACCTTGAGAAGCAGCGTGATCATCGCCCAGACGTATACTGGTCAAGGTGGCGAAATGGATAGCGGTCCCGTTTTGGGAATTTCAGGCGAAGTCCACATTGATTTCAAGGGGTTTGATGTTGCCTCGTTGATGGAGGATCAACGCCGTCGCCCCAGGATTCGTCCGAAGGGCGGTTTTGCTGACAATTTGGAGCTGGTTGCCAAGGCGAACCAGGAGATCCTTAAGGAGAAGGGCGACTGGGTTGTCCTTCCGAAAGTCGTCTTGGATTATGCAGAAGGCAGGTTTGGGTTGGATGAAGAAGGTGGTCTCTACTACAGGATTGGAGAGAAGTGGACGAGAGTCGAGACCGTTGTCTATAATGCTAATGGGCAAAAGCAGCCCATTTATCTCTAATTCCATGTTTGTGTTGCGAAGGGGCGGTATTTTGCCCCGCAAGAAGAACGCAAGGTCAATTCAAATAAAGACGCGAAGGTTTTTGGTGTCCTTCGCGTCTGATTTTTAGGGGTGATTAGTTATTTCCCCAGTTGTCCTCGCTGCTTTGCGGCTGTTCGTTTTTCTTGATGAGACCTGCATCGACGAGCTTGTCGAGGAGTTGCTGCATTGAGTTGTAAGCGGAGATAAATCCTTGGGGCGGCATGATGACACGCGCCTTGGATTCCGCAACTGGGGGCTTGCCTTCCTCATTGGTAGGCTGGAGAGTCATGAAGTCGATGCGTACCATTCCACCAGTGAAATGGATTTGCCCAATGCCATCGGAGTAGATTTCTTTTGTGTCGGCCATTTCTGTTTCCTAATTGTTTTTGTGCAGTGATAAACCTTATCGTCTGACTCTTGCGTTTCCGCCCCAGATGCTCCAGACTTGTTCTTCGTCTGCGGGTTGTGCATAGTCGGTGAGATGCGTTGTTGCGAGCGCACCTGTTGCCCATGCGAATTGGATCCACTTGGAGGGTTCCCATTCCTTGAGCATGGAATAGAGGAATCCTCCGACGAATCCGTCGCCACCACCGATACGGTCGAGGACTTGGATTTCCCTTGGTTCTACGAATTGCCATTGTCCATCGACATTGGTGATCGCTCCCCAGAGGTGGCAATTGGTGGAGACTACTTCGCGCAGCGTTGTTGCGAATGCTGTTGCATTTGGGAATTTCGCCTTGACTCTGTTGACCATTTCCTTGAAGGATTCGATTTTGGCTCCGATGTCCTTTCCTCCTGCTTCCGGTCCCTTGATGCCAAGGCAGAGCTGGAAGTCTTCTTCGTTTCCGATCAGCACGTCGGCCAGGCTTGCGATTTCCGTGAAGGCGTCGTGCAGTTCCTTTTCGCGTCCTTTCCAGAAGGAGGCTCTGTGGTTGAGGTCGAACGAGATTTTCGAGCCGTATTTCTTGGCTGTCCTTGCGATGTCAAGGCAGAATTGCGTCGTTTGTTCGGAGAGTGCCGCCACCAATCCGGAGAGGTGGACAATCTTGACGCCTTCCTGGCCGAAGATTCGCTCTAGGTCGAAGTACTTTTTATCGAGGATTCGGCCGACTTCTCCTGCCCTGTCGTTTTGGACACGCGGACCCCGTGCTCCGAAGCCCGAGTCCGCAAGATTGAATTGGTGCCTGTATCCCCAGGGACCTCCCTGGTCGATTTCCGGTCCTTCGTAGTCCATGTGCCTTGATGCGAGGTTGTCCTTGATCAGCCTTGCGATCGGGCTGTCCTTGACGAAGGCTGTAAGAACCTTGACGGGGAGTCCCAGGTAGGAGGCGATGCTGACGACATTGGTTTCTGCGGAGGTGACCTGGAGCTTGAAGGTGTCCGAGCAATGGAAAGGCTGCCCATCTGGCGGGGTCAGGCGGACGCCCATGCTTGTGGGAACCAGGAGTGCGTACTTGGCGTCTGAACGGAAGGTGATGCTCATAGTGTCAATCCTTTTGTTAAAACTGTTAGAAACAAGGCGAAGAATGTTATTGTATAAAAATCGTTCGTGTTTTGAAAAAATCAAGGAAAACAAAGGAATGCGAGCATAAACAAAGCAAATTTTCAGGCCTTTTGAATTGGATGGGACGCAATCAGCCGTCGAGGCAGTAAGTTTTGCGGCTTGTTTTCCTCGTGCGTCAACTTGATTAACACGCATACGCAAGGTAAATTTTAATTTTACTTTTATTTCATAGGCGAACCAACACGGGGCACAATCGAATGGAAAGCAATCGCGAGAAGATGTTGATCAATCACGGCTGGCGTTTTTGGGGCAATCCCCGTCCGGTCAACGAGCCGAAGACAAAAGTTGCGATGTACTTGTCTGCGAAGACGGAGCGGTTGCGCTGGGGACCGGGGAGCTATCAGCACGGCGATATCGCCGAGCATTGGCATGGCGGTGAACTGTGCGACGAGCCGTGGCAGGCAGTCGATCTTCCCCACGACTACATCATCGAGCAGGCGCCCGATCCCAGCGAGGCCGGTCCGCTGGGCTACTTCAAGTACTTTCCAGCCTGGTACAGAAAGCACTTCTCGGTGCCTGAATCGGACGAAGGACGCAGGATCTCGATCTATTTCGAGGGCATCACCGGCTTGTCGGACATCTATTTGAACGGTTGTTTCCTGAAGCATCACGAAGGCGGCTACACGTCCTTTGAGGTTGACATCACGGATCTTGTTCGTTTCGGGGAGAAGGTTGACAACGTGATCGCGGTCTATGTCAATCCGACTTCATACGAGACCTGGTGGTACGCGGGCGGAGGAATCTACAGGAACGTCTGGTTGGTCAAGACGGATCTTGTCGCCGTTGATTTGTGGGGTGTGTTCGTCCCGGCCAAGAAGATCGCCGGGAACGAATGGGATGTTCCGCTGGAAGTGACGGTTCGCAACGACGGCGATTCGGCGGCTGACGTGAAGGTCACCGGGCGGATCTTGAGTCCTAGCGGCGAAGAAGTCGGTCTTGTCGATGCTTTTGGCGGTCAGGTTGCGCACTATGACAAGTCGACATTTGCTGGCGGTACCAAGTTGAGTTCTCCCGCATTGTGGGATTTGGACGCTCCGAATCAATACACGATGGAAGTGACGGTGAAGAAGCGCGTCGGGGATGCGTACGAGGTTTGCGATGTGGTCAACCAGCGGTTTGGCTTCCGCGAGATTGAATGGAGCGGCGAAACTGGATTCTGGCTGAATGGGCGCAATGTCAAGCTGAAAGGCGTGTGCGGACACTTGGATTTTGGCTTGACGGGAAAAGCGGTGCCGGACAATATCTGCCGATACAAGATGCAGATGATCAAGGAAATGGGCGCCAATGCGTTCCGGACAAGCCACTATCCGCACCAGGAAGCGACGATGGATGCCTGCGATGAAATGGGCATCATGGTCATGGACGAAACCAGGCGCTTCGAATCCAACGAGGAAGGCCTGTCGCAAATGGAGATGCTGGTGAAGCGGGACAGGAACAGGCCGTCGGTCATCCTGTGGTCAACGGGCAACGAGGAGCAATACCACCAATTGGAGCAGGGCAAGCGGATCCACAAGAAGCTCGAGAATGTGGCGTTGCGCTTGGATCCGACTCGGCTGGTCACGTCCGCGATGGTCGAACCCCTGAAGAGCAAGGTTGCGGAAATCACCTCGGTAATCGGCTTCAATTACGGCATGAGGGATTTGGAGGCTGCCCACGAGAAGTATCCGGATCGCCCCTTTGTTTCCAGCGAGAACTGCGCGGTGGCATCGACTCGCGGTTGGTACTACGGGGATTCGACTGCTGCGCGCGGACTGATGGATGCCCGCGACCGTAATTCGCCGCATGACCCGTGGTATTTCGGTCGCGAGTTGACTTGGAAGTATGTGATGGAACATCCTTGGAATGCCGGTACGTTCCAATGGGATGCCTTCGAACATCGTGGCGAGGCGATTTGGCCGCGCCTGTGTTCGGTTTCCGGCGCGATTGACTTGTTCCTGCAGCGCAAGGACGCATTTTACCAGAACCAGTCCCATTGGCTTGACATACCGATGGTGCACATCTTGCCCCATTGGAACCATAGTGGCATGGACGGCTTCCCGTTCCAGGTCTGGGCATACACGAATTGCGACGAAGTCGAGCTGTTCCTGAACGGCGAGAGCTTGGGACGCAAGGTCGTGGAGCATTGGTTGCACGTGTCTTGGGACGTGTCGTACACGCCTGGTCGTTTGGAGGCCATTGCGTACAAGGGTGGCGTTGAAGTTGCCCGTTGCGTTCGCGAGACTACGGGCGAGCCTGTAGGCTTGGCGTTGCGCCTGGAAAACGGCCCCGTCAAGGCAAACGGACTGGACATCGCCTTGTTTACCTGCGTGGCGCTGGATGGCGAAGGACGTGAAGTGCCCGATGCGACGCCGATGGTGTACTTCGATTGCGTTGGCGGCGGCAAGATCGTCGGGACGGGCTCGAGCAACATTGACCATACTCCGGTGCCATGTCTGGATCGCAAGATGTACGCGGGCAAGATCAGCGTCGCTGTCAAGGTCGGCTTCCCTCCGAAGGGAAGCGATACGGCGAAGGTGACCTTGATTGCCAAATCGGATATGTTGAAAGGTACGTTCCTGACCATCGAGGCAAAGCGTTGAGGAAATCAGGGACGAGGTTGGATACGGCTGGATTATATGATACTTGATCATCCACTGAATGAAGAGCAACGGCTCAAGGCGCAACGGAATTTTTCCCGTTTCAACTTGTTGAACGGCGCATCGTACATGTGTTTGGGCGAAACCGTGGTGGTCTTGCTGGCGATTAAGCTGGATTCGCCCGATAGGGTACTGGTGTTCATCAGTGCGATGATGTACCTTGGGTACTTGTTGCTGCCGTTTGGCGTCATGCGTACGGGGCGTGTTGGCGCTGCTCGCAGCCAGGCTGATTTCTGGGTGTTGCGCAATGTGTCCGCGTTGATCGTCGCCTCAAGTTCAATAGTCTATCTGGTGCGTCCTCCCTTGTCCTGGCTGACGCTGCTGTTCGGATGCTTTTTATTCTATGGTTGCCGGGCAGCCGGATTGGTCATGGCGCAACCATTGATCGGGGATTTTACGACTGACGATGACCGTGCTCGATTTTTGGGAACGACCAACTCGTATTTCTACGCCGCGTCGGTGTTTTCCCTGGTGACTGTCAGCCTGGTGTTGCGTCGATTTGACAGCATGTGGGCGTTGACCGGGATCATCGTGGCAGGGTCTTGCCTAGGTGTGTTTGCGTCCAGCTTTGTCCGGCAGATTGATGAATCAAACGAGATCCGTGATTCTGCTCGGAAGCCGATGCTGCACCAGTTGAAGACGATTCTCGGGGATTCTGTCTTGCGTCGTCAGATTTACGCTGGTGTGGTGTTCAACTTGGCGAATATCTTTACGTATTCGATGACAGTTTCAGCAGTGAAGCGTGCGTACGGGTTCAGCGATACAAGGGCGTTGGTCATGTCGGCGGCACAGTTTGCGGCTGCCGTAGTAGGTTCGAAGCTCACATCCCGTGTGGCTGATCGGTATGGTGCGAAGAACCTGATGATTGTGGGCTACCTATTGGTGTTTCCGCTGTGCTTGTTTTGGTTGCTTGTGCCTACTGGGTTGTCCGGAAGCGGCTTGACATCGTTGGTGTTTTTGTTTCCGTTTATCAACCTTGGGTTATTCGGGGCATTTCTGAACAATGCCCCAGTGGTGTACTTTTTGAAATCTGTGCCGAAGGAACGTCAGGTAGCGGGGATATTGTTAATCAACTTTGTGACGGGTTGTGGCGCTAGTTTGCTAGGGATGTTGCTTGCGGCTGGCTTGGTATCGTTTGCAGAGCATATGTATGGTTCCGGGATGCCGATGTACAGGGCATACTTTGCCGGTTCGTCTGTGATTTTGCTTGGCGGGTTGGTGTTTTTCAAGCGTCTTAAACGTGTTTAAGATGAATGGAGGTATGATGAGATGAAAAAAGGACTTCGCGGTTCGTTGGTATTGGCTCGTCGCCTTGTAGGCTGCCTGGCGTTTGTTGTAGCTTTGGCGGCGTTTTCCGGTTGGGTGCCGTGGGTTGGCTGGCTGATGCGCTTTCACGTCGCCACCAGCTGGCTTGGGATGCTGTCGCTATGCACTGTTGGCGTCATTGCGACATTTGCGTTCATCGTAGTAGCGACGTTGTTGCTTGGGCGTGTTTACTGTTCTGTTTTGTGTCCGTTGGGTTTGCTGCAGGATTTTATTCACTGGGCATCACGTCGCAAGTCACAGAAACTCTTCCGTTTAGGCTGGTTGCGCGGCTTGGTATTTGGTTTTGTATTTGGTTTGTCTTTGTTTGGCTGGGCGCTTGGGTTTCGGTTGCTGGAGCCGTATTCGTCGTTGGGTCGTGTCTTGGCGCTTACGAGTTTGCCAGGTGTTGCGATGGTGTTGGTTGTTTTGGGCTTGTCTCTTTGGCGTCAGCGTTTGTTTTGCAACAGTCTTTGTCCAGTAGGCACGTTTTTGGGTTGGATATCGGGTTTGAGTCCGTTGAAGCTGCGGATTTCAGAGAGTTGTGTTGGCTGCGGAAAATGCGCGAAGGTCTGCAATGCGGGATGCATTGACGTGGAGGGGAAGAGGATTGACAATGGGCGTTGCGTCCGCTGCCTGAATTGCATTTCGTCCTGTCCCACGAGAGCGATTGCCTGGGGCTTGAAGCCTAAGCAGGCGCCTATGTCCGTGCCGAACAGACGCGATTTTCTGATGCAATGCGGCTTCAGCATATTGGGGCTTTGCATTGGCGGCGCGTTGTCTGGTGCTGTTGGTCGTCTTGCGCATTCGTTGGCCGAGGTGTCGAAGGAGTTTGTTTTGCCTCCCGGGGCAGGTGATGCCGATCGTTTGGCTCGTCTCTGTACGGCATGTGGGCTATGCGTCGCCAATTGCCCGACCAATGTCATAGTGCTCAAAACCGGTGGCTTGCCGCACTTGGATTTTGCTCATGGCAACTGCCAGTTCGATTGCAACCGATGCTCGTCAATCTGCCCAACAGGCGCGTTGAAGCCATTGGATCTGGCGACGAAGCATCGGACTCGGATCGGGCAAGTCGTGTTTAACGCCAAGGTATGCAAGGTCTTCAGTGAAGAGGAACCCTGCGGCAAGTGCGCCGAGGCATGCAAGATTGAAGCGGTTGTCTTGCGGAAGACTACGGGTGCGCCCAGGTTCAAGCGCGATCAATGCATCGGTTGCGGGTCGTGCGTGAACATCTGCCCCACGAAGGCTCTTGAAATCAAGGTCGTGGAAAGCCAGACTTTGCTCGAACAGGGATAATCTAAGGAGCGAGAACAGATGAAGAGAAAGGTATTTGTATCAGGTTGCTTCGACATGCTCCATTCGGGTCATGTGGCATTTTTCGAGGAGGCGGCAAGCTATGGCGACCTGTATGTAGGCTTGGGGTCGGACGCTACAATCTTCGAACTCAAGGGGCGGAAAACCATCAATCCCGACGCGGAACGCCTCTATATGGTCAAGGCCCTGCGATGCGTCAAGGACGCCTGGATCAACTCCGGCTCGGGCATTATGGATTTCGAAAAGGAAGTCCGGGAACTGAAACCAGATATCTTCTTCGTCAATACTGACGGTCTCACCCCCGCCAAACAGGCGTTTTGCAAGGAACTGGGTATCGAGTTGGTGGTGAGCAAGCGCATCCCCCATGGGAATTTGCCTGCGCGTTCGACGACTGCTTTGCGGCAGGAATGCACGATTCCGTACCGGATTGAAATGGGTGGCGGATGGCTGGATCAACCCTTTGTCAATCAATTCGCACCGGGCTCCGTGATCGTGATGGCGATTCAACCACAAATGGAGTTCAACCATCGGTCCGGGATGGCGACTTCATCACGCCAAACCGCGATTCGCCTTTGGCATACGGCCATCCCAGAGGGCGACAGGCAGGAGCTGGCGCATACCTTGTTCTGCGTTGACAACCCGCCTGGAATCAGGATCATCTCGGGTTCCCAGGATCATCTTGGACTCCTTCTGCCAGGAATCAACAAGCTGAACTACGACAACGGATACTGGCCCGTTTCAATCGAGTCGAAGACCGACCGCGATACGCTGGAATTCGTGCAGCGGCACGTATCGCTGATCGCGTTGCCGCCGCGCCGTGACAACTATTCGCCTCTGAGCAATACGGATGTGACTGCCGAGAAGGTGCTGGAGCTGGCGAGGCAGACGGATCGGATCTGGGATGCGATCATGAAGCGTGACGTTGGTGAATGGGGTGCGGCGACGACGGCGTCCTTCAAGGCGCAATTGGCAATGTTCCCGAATATGATTTCGGATGAAATGCTTTCGGCCATAGAATCGATTTCCGGTCGCGCTGGTGGCTGGAAAATTTCTGGCGCTGGCGGTGGCGGGTACTTGATAGCCATCTCCGAGGAGCCTTTGCCGAATGCCATCAAGGTCAGGCCTTGCCTGGACTAGTGGATCCGCCTCAACAAAGTCATTGGAAATGGCGTTTTCAGGGAAACCACGAATGGACGCGAATAAACACCAATGATTTACGATTAGGACATCTGTCCTCCACGGACTTCCCCCAAAAATAAAAAAGTGACGCTTCCCCTATGTTGCTTTAGGAGTCGTTCAAAAATTAAGGCAACAATTCTGGAATTGTTTTGAGCTGTTTTTCTTCCGTCATGAAAGGAGTGTATGCGCATACGCGACTGACAGGACGGAGGAAAGGCGGCCAAAAGAAACCGGAAGTGTAAACTTAATTTTTGAACGGCTCCTTAGCATTAATCAACCAACATAGGAGAAACGTCACATGCTGAAATACTTGTGTGGTTCACGAGTCCCTAAGAAGGCGCCTGTCGCCAAAGGAACGACGGTGCGGAACCATCTGGCACATCGACTGTGGACCGTCAACCGGTTCGAGTTGGCGACAGACGAATGGAAGACGTTCACTGGAAAGATCATGGGAATCTCGAAGGGCGGAATGGGCTGCTCGCAATGGCGGCCAGGTGCAGGAAGAATCTCTTCGTCCTTGGTAGGCTTATTCTTTTTTAGGGAAGGGGCGTCTGGGAGCTTTTTTGTCTGGTCTTTTTGTTTCGAGGAAGAATTTAACCCTGCTTTTGTTGATTTCGTCCTTTTGCTCTTCCATTTCCGCGAGGTGTTTGGTCAAATTTTCGAGTCTGGCTCTTGATTCATTGAGCATGGCCTCCATGCATTCTGCGACTGTCGCCTCGAGTTCTTTTTTAATCTGCTCCTTTTCCTCGTCAGTTCTTGCGATTTGGTATTGTTCTCCTAATTCCCAGCATTTTTTCTCGAGTTTCATCGCTTTTGTCGGCGCCCATGCGTATCTGGGATAGAGCTTTCTCAATTCACGGAAGTATTGTTCCTGGTCTGTTTTGCGGAGCTTTTCGATTCTTTGGTATTCTTTGGGGTCATCGGCTTTAAGTTTTTCGAGGACTCTGTTGAATTCTTCTGCTTTTCTCCGTGCCCATCCACCACCAGGTAGATGGTGTGGCATGGGGGGCATCTGTTCGTTTAGTTCAGGTGCCTGGGGCTGAGGTTGGGTTTCCGGTGGATTGTTTGGGTTGTCCTGGGCGTAGAGTCCGCCGATTAGAATGGATGCCAAGGCGAGCGCAATGAGTTGTTTACGCATAGGGTACCTCGTTTCATATATGTTAAACTTAGAGCAGTGTGCCATAGATGTAGGATTCAAGATTGAGGATGGAGTCCGAGAGTGTCTTGAAGTCTGAATTGACATCGTCGTTGTAGGACTGGTTGTGCTGCCAGTCAAATGGGGAAATGGAGCTGTCATCGGCATTGAGGATTGAGCAGGTCATTTGAAAGTCGAGGTCATTGAGCGATTCTTCTGTAGAGATCCAGGTTGTCATCAGGCTTTCCATCGTCGGGGTCAGGGGCGCCTGGGTTGATTCTGCGATGGTTTCTTGGGGTGTCGCCTCCGTGGGCTCGGCATTGTTTTGGACGATGATGGAAATCGTTGCCAGGATTGCGACGAAAGCGGCGGCGAAAGCGGTCACGTAGCGGAAACGCCTGCGGATTCTCGAGAGTTTCCATTGGGTTCGAATCGTTCCTAGGATTGCGTTGTCCAGTTCAGGGGCGGGTTGATGGCAACCTGACAGGATCAGCGTCTGATGGAAACGCCTGCAATCAGGGCATGAGCCAAGGTGTTCCTTGAGGGCATCCGTGACCTGGTTGCCTTGGATGAGCTGGAATTGTACCTGATGGCAGGTCGTGTCCTGGGGAACTTGGTTTGTGGAGTTGGTGTTCATAGTCGATGGATTTGGTCTGGTTAGTCGACAAAGTCCTTGAGTTCTTCCTTCAAGCGGTTGACTGCATAGTGCATGCGTCCGAGGAGGGTGTTCATATTGACTCCAAGTTTTTCCGAGATTTCCTTGAAGCTTAGTCCTTGGCGTCTCATCTCAACGACAACCTGCCGGTCTTTCGGTAGGCCGTCGATCGCATTTTCCAATGCATTTTCAAAAGCGTCCCTGTCGTAGAGCTCGTATGCGGATTCATGATCGGCGATGCCGATGTCGTCAGTCAATTCCTCGCTTTTTCGTTTTGCGGTATCCCTGAAGTGATCCATCAACGCATTGTGCGCGATCCTGCAGATCCATGCGAGGAACTTCTGCCGATGGTCGTATTTGTTCAGGTTTTGCGAAGCTTTGATCCATGCTTGCTGGAATATCTCGTCGACGAGCGTTTGGTTGTCGGAGATGAACTTGTTGATGTATGCGTAGAGCTGGAGTCGATATCTATGGTACAGGATTTCGAATGCGTGGTCGTCGCCGTCACGGCATCGCGAGATCAACTCCTGGTCATTTATGTCGTTGCCGTGTTGCATTTTCACCTGTATCTTGCTACAACCCTCGTTCAATAAACGCGAAAATCACCGATTTATTGTTCAGTGGGCTTTCGCAAGGCAAAGACATGTCAACGTCCTGCCAGCGCTCTTTGCCTGAGGTGCCTGACGACCATGTCAACGACGGGTTGGTCCGTCAGGGCGAGGACGTGTTCCACGTCAAGACCGGCGCAGGTATGCTTGCATTGATATAGGAATTGTTCGAGTTCCTGTTGGTAGGAAGCCCTGATGTCCTTTGGGTTGGTCATGATTTTCTCTCCTGTTTCCAGGTCTTCGAAGGCGCCCGTATCCCTGAAGGGGAAGTCGACTTCGTGCCGGTCGAGGATTTGGTAGACGATCACGTCGTGCTTGCGTCGCCTAAAGTGGGCCAGTGCGGACTTGATCTTCTCGATATCGTCGAAAAGGTCGGAGAAAATGATGACGAGCCCTCTTCGTTTTGCCTTTTCCGCGAGGCTGTGGAGTGTGTTGGCCATATCAGTCGACTCTACAGGTTGGTGTTCTGCGAGCATATTGCAGATGACCCTGAGGTGTTCCGGTCCTCCTTTTGCCGGGAGCAGCACCCGGCACTTTTTGTCAAAGAGCGCAAGTCCCACGTTATCCTGTCGCCTTACGGTGATATAGGCCAGTGCTGCTGCGAGTCTTGAGGCATAGGAGAATTTCGAGAGTTTGCTTCCTGCGTATGCCATCGACCCTGAAGCATCGACTAGCAGGTGTACCCTGAGGCTGGTTTCCTCTTCGTACTGCCTAAGGTACAGGCGTTCGTTTTTCCCATAGACTTTCCAGTCCAGGTGCTTGGGGTCGTCGCCGGGGACATATTGCCGATAGTCCGCGAATTCGACCGAGATCCCCTTGAGTTGGCTTCGATGCGCACCAGTCATGGAACCTTCGACCGTGAACCTTGATCCGATAGCGAGCCTTGAAAGCCTGGTTACGTCCTGTGGTGTTAGAAAGTGGCTGATACCGTCCATATGCGAGCGTGAGTTGGGTGAATTGAATCCGAGTCGTGATGCTTGTTACTATGTTACTTCCAATCCACAAAATCAATGCGCAGCCATGACAAAAATCCTCGGCATGTCATGGCTTGGTTCTCCATCCTCGGACTGCGAAGTCGTTGTCCGCCCATGGATCCATATCCTTGAATCCGCTTGAGACGATGAGCCTTGCCAAGTTGTCTCGCCAAGCTAGAAGCGCCTTGGGGTCCCGTGAGAAGGAGTGCATGTTGTTGACAAGCTCCATGGGTACGACGATGGCTTTTTCGGCATCGCTAAGCCATTGGTTTTGCTGGGTGGTTCTTTGCGGGAGCGCGTTCATCCTTCGGATCGCTTCCTTGAGCAGGCAATGGTACGCGTAGTCCTCCAGCCCGTCACGGTAGTTTTCAATCCTGATCGTTGGGATCGGCTTGCCGTCCTTTCCGAAGCAGAATGTGGCGCCGTCTCCGTGGTAGGTCGTCCAGCTGACGGGATTCCAGTCGGTGAAGGGACCATCCAGGATTGGCTTGTTGTCATTCCAGATGGTCATCGAGTAGTAGAGGAAGCCGTCAGGCTGGTATTTGGCGGTCATGGCGCCCATAAGCAAGCGAGCCTCGATGGCATGGTACTCGACGAACCAGTTGGCGAATGGGTTGTGGGGTCCGCAGCAGATGTACCACCAGACGAAGCGTCCTGCGTCCCGTGCGGCCTTGACCTTTGGCAGGTCAAATCGCGGGGTCAGGGGGCACCAGGCGTCAACGGATTTGACGATCGTGTCCGCTCCGAACGAATGGTCGTAGGACGTGGTCATGACGATGACTTCGGGGAATGCCTTTTTGAGTGCCTGGGCGCATTTTTCGATGATGGGAAACTTATCTGGCTGGCATTCGTCGTAGGCGTAGATATAGGCGTACTTGAGGAGGTTCCGTCGCTTGGCTTCTTCGTAGATCGGTCTGAGCCGTTCGATTTCCTGTGGGATCTTGTCTTCTTGCCAGGCCGTTGCGTCTCCCAATCCAAAAGCTGTGAGCTTGCCTTTTGATCGGAGGTATTCGATGACTTCGAAGTCCGGCTGGGTTTTGATGTAGATGTTGCCGTAGTCAAAGAGGTAGTCCGCCAGGAAATCCGCATAGACAAACTTCATTTTCTGCCAGTTTTCTGCGCCTCCGCGTTGGGCCATTGCGGTCTTTTCGAAGGCAGGATGGTTCCAGGCGATGGCGGTGGGCAGTGGTGGTTGCGAGGGGAGGGCGAAGTCGTGGACGGTGATGGAGAAGTCGAGGGAGACGGGCTTGGCATTGTCGGCTTCCACGGTGATTTTTCCGTTGAACACGCCTGGTTTCTGTTGCCTGGTTGTTCTGGCTCTGATCCAGAATGCCTGTGCGTCGCCCGCCTTGATATCGACCTTCGGGCAAAAGTCAAGCAATGGATCGGGCCACCATCCGATATGGCTTACGGCGTAGGGTGGCTTGTTCTTGGTTTCGACATAGCCGACCGTGTCAACCTGAAGGCTTTCGGCGGGGAATAGATCCCCATTGGCGTTGCGGAGTTCGCCGAGGACGATCCTGGCTCCCTTCAAGTCGCGGGAGACAGGAAGGACGATGACCTGGGCTGATTCCTTTTCGTTGCGGGCAAGGGAAATCTGAAGTTTCTTCGAAGCTTTGATTGCGATGGGTACTTCGCGGGGAAGGACTTTTTCCATGCTGGTTGCGGTTCCGACGATGAATTCCGAGATGTCAAGGCCGGCGTCCCGGGCGCTTTGCGCGAAGGCGACGATGGAGAGCGGGACTTTGAAAGTCTCGGGTATCGAGTGGATCTTTTGGATCGTGATGTCCAGATCCGCTTGTGGGGTGGCTGGATTCTTGAGGATCGCAATGGCGTTATCCAATTTCTCGCGGGATTGGGCCAGGATTTGCTGCAAGCCGACCCCCAGCTTGCCTGCGATGTCCTTGGGCATGGCGTCCAAATTGAGCGCATCGATTTCGCCGTTGATCTGATCGATCAGTTCCTGAACCAGGTTGAGGCGATGGCGTGTCAGGGCTTGCTGGTGCGCCTCGGGCGGCTCGCCGACGGGTTCGCCCGGCTTCAACAACGCAATCCTGTCAATCACAAGGTCGAAATCTTCGATGGGACGCTCCGTGAAGATATGGAAGACATGAATGCTGGACGTGTCGACGGAACTGGGGAATTTTAGCGGAACGACGATGCGCTTGATTTGGGTTGCACCGACCTGGATCTTGTGGAGCAACGCTTGGCGGACGGGAACCTTGGCGTCGGAAACATAGAAGGCAAGGAATGGGGGAAGGAGCCGTGTGTTGGCGATGTCCAGCACCAGGCGGTCGTAGGGACGCCAATCCTTCAGGGGCGATGGAACCTCGAAGGCAGGCCATTCCGGCATGCCCGGGGCAAATTTCTTTGCGGTATAGCGGAGTGCCTTTTTGCCTGAAGTCGCGTACATGTCCGTCCATTCCATCGCGTGGTATGCGTTTGAATGTTGCGTCCATAGTTTGGCGTCGGCTTCATTTTCGAAATCGAACAGGATGTGTTCCGCGAACAGCGGCATCGCCAGGATGATGGCAAGGATGATGTTTTTCATAGGTCGGTCCTTTGTGTTTAGGGATATTTTCATTGGTTTGCATGTCTCTTGTAAAATACATACCGCTTGAGATTTATCTAGTGTGTCGATATGTTTTTTGGTACTGTATATATCATATCGATGTGGCAAAAAAACTTCTTCTTTTTGTTGATTTGTCATTTGAAAATTGCGGACATGGATTATATTAGTCAGACTTTTTTGTATTATTTATTGATGTATGGGCAAAACAGGAGCAATGATGCCTCGTTTTAGCATTGGAGTCATGGTTGATTCATTCCGTCTTCCGATACCGGATGCCGTGCGCAAGGCACGGGAAGTCGGCGCTGACGGGATTCAAGTTTACGTCGTTGACGGCGATATGAACGTTGACAACCTCGATGCCAAGGCGCGTCGCGCTTTTCGTGCATTGGTTGACGAGTGCGGCTTGGACATTTCTGCGGTTTGCGGTGACTTGGGCGGGCACGGATTCCAGATTCCCGCGGAAAACGAGTGGAAGATTAGGAAGTCCAAGGCAATCGTCGATTTGGCTAGGGAATGGGATTGCGACGTGGTGACGACCCATATCGGCGTCGTGCCCGAGGACAAGTCGAGCGACGTTTACCAGAACCAATTGAAGGTTTGCCGCGAATTGGGCGCCTATGCCGAGAAGAAGGGCGTCACTTTTGCGATTGAGACGGGACCCGAGACCGCAGTCTGCCTGGGCAATTTCCTGGATCATGTCGGCTCCAGCGGTGTTGGCGTCAACATGGATCCTGCGAATTTGGTCATGGTTCAGAATGAGGATCCGGTTGCGGCCGTCTATGCTTTGAAGAAATACATAGTCCACACTCACGCCAAGGATGGCGTGCAGTATCGCCCATGCGACCCGGTACAGGTTTATGCCTCGTTTGCGGAAGGCGGCATTGAGGGACTTAACATCGGCGAACTCTTCAACGAGTTGCCATTAGGCGAGGGCAAAGTGGATTGGGATCGCTACCTGGCGGCTCTGTCCGAAATAGGTTACGCGGGGTACCTGACTGTCGAGCGCGAGGTCGGGGCGAACCCTGAGGCTGACATTCGGGCGGCTGTGGAGTTCCTGAAGGGCAAGATAGGCTGAATATGATGATGTCCGCCATAATTTGAAAGGTGGGCACAAGGCCTGGAGGCCCAAGTACAAGACAAAAACCGACCTTTGGCGAAAATACGGTGGGTTTTTTTTTCGCTTTCGGGTTGGTTTTTTGTTGTTTTAGGCAGGTTGATCCCGTAGAGATTGCCCCGTTTCAAAAGTAAAAATAGATGGCATAGGATTGCTTGAGGAAGATAGATGATGAAGAAGGTTAAACGCATTAGGATACGTAGGATAGTGCTGTTGTCAACGGCATTGTTGCTGTTGGCATTTGCCTTGTCGTGTTCGTTCCTGTCGAGTTCCGGCAGCAGAGTTTCCAGCGAAGGTGTTCCTGCTCAATACCGCTTGACGTACAACATCTTTTTCCCCGCGTCTCATGGTGCTGCCAAGTTGGGTATCGAATGGGCGCGCGAAGTGGAGAAGCGCACAGGTGGTCGTGTTGCCGTGGACGTGTATCCCGGTTCGGTGCTGACCACGGACAGCGAAAATTTCAATGGCGTTGTGTTTGGAGCGACAGATTTGGGGATGAGTTGCTTTGCGTACAGCCGAGGTCTGTTTCCGTTGATCGAGGCATTGGATCTGCCTTGGGGGTATCGCGACGGGATGATGGCGACCGAGGTGGCAAACGAGTTCATCCGGAAGTTTCAGCCTGCAGAACTGGCTGACGTGGAGCTGATGTACGCCCATGCCCACGGTCCCGGAATCTTGGCGAGCAACGAACCTGTTCGGACGTTTGCCGACATTCACCATCAAAGGCTTCGCGGAACCGGGGTGACGGCGCGAGTCGTTAAGCATCTTGGCGCGGACGCGGTGGGGTTGAGCCAGGGCGACACGTACGAGGCGTTGCGCAAGGGCGTTGTACAGGGGACGTTGTGCCCTATCGAGACACTGTGCGGTTGGAAGCAGGGCGAAGTGGTGAAGACAGTGACGAAGATTCCGGCGCTTGGATATACCACCGCCATGTTCGTGGTGATGAATCGGAAGTCCTGGGAGAAGTTGCCCGAGGACATCAGGACCATCATCGGCGAGATCAATCAGGAGTGGATCCGCAAGCACGGCGAGCTATGGGATGCGATGGATGCCGAGGGCGAGGCATATGTACGAGACCTGGGCAAGGAAATCCTGGAATTTGCCGCTGAAGACAATGCGCAGGCCGCCGAGGCGCTGAAGCCCTTGCTGGATGGCTGGGCAGCTGGCGCGAAGGCCAAGGGATTGCCTGGAGACGAGGCGGTTGCATTCTTGCGTGCCCGAGTGTCGGAACGGTCGATAGCCACGGTAAAGGGCACTGATAATATGAAGGAGGTACGGTAAATATGTGGGAAACATACAGGAAAATCGTGACGGTGCTTGTTCGCGGTTTGGCATGGGGCGCCGGCGTCGGGTTGGTTGTGATGATCGTCGCCACCTGCCTAGACGTGATTTTGCGTCGATTTGGCCATCCGATTGTCGGTGTTGTTGATCTGATTCAGATAGCTGCTTGCCTGAGTGGCGCGTGCGCATTGCCGTACACGACCGCAGTAAAGGGGCATGTGGCTGTGGAATACTTTTTCCAGAAGTTTCCCCGTCGGAGCCGGGTATGGATTGATGGTTTCATGCGCTTCTTTGCGATATTGTTGTTTTTGTTCTTGTCCTATCGGAGCTGGGTCTATGGAAAGTACTTGCTTAGGAAGGGGATAGGAACGTTGACGCTGCAGATTCCGTTGTTTTGGGTATTGTGGCTGGTATCGGCCATGTTTTTGGTGGTTGTCCTGGTCAAGGTCTACAACTTGACCCATCCGGGAAAGGAGATGATGAAGCCATGAGCTTGACAATGATAGGGATATTGGGCTGCATTGCCTTGCTGATTCTGATTGGTTTGAGCATGCCGGTTGGCTTTGCGTTGGCTCTCGTCGGATGCTTTGGCTATGCCTTGGCGATTGGCGACTTGTCCGGCGCTGGTCATTTGCTGGTGAGTTCCTGCTACGAGACGTTTTCGAAGTATGATTTAAGCGTGATTCCGTTGTTCATCTTCATGGGGCAGATCCTGTTTCACGCGGGGATAAGCCGTCGCCTTTACGATACGGCATACCATTGGTTGAGTTGGTTGCCGGGCGGCTTGGCGATGGCGACGGTCGGGGCTTGCGCGGCATTCGGCGCGATTTGCGGTTCCGGTCCTGCGACTGCTGCGACGATGGCGTCGGTGGCATTGCCTGAGATGCGCCGTCGGAACTACGACATGGAACTGGCCACTGGCACCATTGCGGCTGGCGGAAGCCTTGGAATGCTGATTCCACCGAGCGTTGTGTTCATCGTGTACGGGATCATGTCGAAGGTCTCTCCCGCCAAGTTGTTTATGGCGGGTGTGATTCCAGGCTTGCTGCAAACGCTGATATTTTGCGTATATATTGGGATTGTGTGTTATCGGCGCCCAGAGTTGGGACCTCCCGGGGATCCGACGACCTGGAAGGCGAAGTTCCGTTCTTTGCTTGGCGTGATCGAGACGATCGTGCTGTTTGGGGTTGTCATGGGCGGTATGTTCCTGGGTTGGTTCACGCCGACCGAGGCTGCCGCAATCGGAGCAGGCGCAGGGTTGTTGGTTGCGTTGGCTCGCGGCGCCTTGACGATGGATATCGTCCGAAAGTCCACGCTGGAGACATTGCGTACAAGTTGCATGGTGTTGATCATCATAGCGGGGGCGACGATGTTTGGGCGCTTCCTGGGGGTGACGAACTTGCCATCTGCGCTGGCCAGTGCACTGGTGGCTTCCAACTTGCCCGAGTTGGTTACGCTGGCAATCATTATGTTCGGTTTTATTTTGGCGGGCTGCGTGATTGACGCATTGGCGCTTGTGATGCTGACTATTCCGATTTTGCTTCCTGTAGTGATGAAGTTTTCAATGATTGGCGGACGTGAGCCGACGTTGATCTGGTTTGGGGTGCTGGTTGTTTTGGTGACCCAGATAGGTGTGATCACGCCTCCGGTCGGCGTCAACGTGTATGTGGTTGGTGGGATTGCCCGTGATGTTCCATTGCAGAAGATATTCAGGGGAGCGTTTCCGTTTTTCTGGTTGATCATACTAGCTTCGATCCTGCTGGTAGTGTTTCCGCAATTGGCTTTGTGGCTGCCGGGGAAGATGTGAGGGTGTGGGGATGTAAAAAGCTTCGCGTTTGTTGCAAAAAGGCAAATTATGATGCACATTATACTTTTGCCTTTCTTGACAAGACTTGCGAATCAGGAGACAAAAAATGGAATCGAATCAGAGCGAGATCACTCGGATTTTGTATTGCACGGACTTTTCTGTGAATGCGAGTCGTGCGTTTGACTTTGCGCTTGACGCGTCGGTGCGTCGTCCAGGAAGCGAGTTGCACTTGCTTCATGTGATACCCGAGCCGGACGCACAGTACTGGAAGACGTACATTTACAATGCTGAATCCGATGTTGACGACAAGGCAAAGCGTGATATTGACAAGAAGATAGACGAGGAATATCGCCCCCGGGTACCGTCAGGTGTCGAGTTCAAGCCGGTTTTTCGGATTGGCAAGGGGCACACTGAGATTTTGAAGTATGCGGAAGAGATTGGCGCCCATTTGATCGTGATTGGTCGCCAGGGCACCGGGGCGGTCGAGGCGCTGTTTTTCGGCTCGGTTGCCGAGAAGGTGGTCAAGCGGGCAAGGTGTCCAGTGCTGGTCATCCCGCAGATACAGTAGCGAATAGTTTAGTCCTTGAACATAGCAGGAAAAGAATTAGGAGCATGCCCATGTCAGAATCGTTGGAAACGTCGTTGAAGGAATTGATTGTCGAACGTTTGTTTTTGGACATCGACCCCTCTGAGATCGAGACTGATACCGAGTTGTCCGAGTATGGAGTCGACTCGTTTTTGTTGTTGGAATTGATCGTCGCCATGGAGGAGATGTTCGAAGTCAAGTTTGAGCAGAGTGACATCAAGGCCGAAGTTTTAAAGTCAGTCAAGTCCTTGGCTGACTTGATTCGTTCGAAGCAGTGAAATAGACTCGCGGAAGAGGTTACTTGATAGATACTCAACAATTAAGGATAGGAGTATGATCATGAAGACGACTGGATTGCGTATTTATGGCAAGATGGACTTGCGTTTGGAAAGTTTCGAGTTGCCGCCTTGCGGTGACGACGGGATTATCGCGAAGGTGATTTGCGACTCGATCTGCATGTCGAGCTACAAGGCCGCCAAGGCTGGCGAGGACCACAAGCGCGTCCCCAAGGATTGCGCCACGAATCCCCCGCTGCTGGGGCATGAATTTTCAGGCATCATCCTGGAAGTCGGTAAGAAGTGGCAAAATCAGTTCAAGCCCGGCGATCGTTTCGGCATCCAGCCCGCCCTGATGATCGAAGGCTCCTTCGATTCTCCCGGATACTCGTTCCCGACCGTCGGCGGCAATGCCACATACGTGCGCATCCCCAGCGTGGTGATGGAAGCCAACTGCCTGCTCAAGTACACAGGCGATGCCTTCTTCATGGCTAGCTTGAGCGAGCCGATGAGCTGCCTGATCGGCGCTTGCCATGCACAGTACCATATCCCTGCGGGAACCTACAACCATATCATGGGCATCGTCAAGGGTGGAGCTTGCGCTAGCCTGGCTTCCGCCGGTCCGATGGGATTGGGTTTGATCGACTACTTGGTCCACGGACCTCGTCGTCCCAAATTGCTGGTGGTCACCGATATCGACGACGCACGACTGGCACGCGCAAAGTCTATCCTGACTCCTGAAGATGCCGCTGCAAACGGCGTCAAGTTGGTCTATTTGAACACGAAGTGCCCGGATGCGGTGGACAAGTTGCTTGCCGAAAACGGAGGCAAAGGCTACAATGACGTATTCGTGCTGGCGCCGGTCGTTTCCTTGGTCGAGCAAGGCGATGCGATCCTGGGCCATGATGGTTGCTTGAACTTCTTCGCTGGTCCGACTGATCCGTCGTTCTCAGCCAAGTTCAACTTCTACAATGTTCACTATGCGGCAACGCACGTAGTCGGCACGTCTGGCGGAACTACGGATGACATCCGCGAGGCATTGCAGCTGATGAGCGAAGGGAAGATCAATCCAGCGATGATGATCACCCACATCGGCGGCTTGACGGCGGCCAAGGACACGACGCTCCGCCTGCCCGAAATCCCCGGCGGAAAGAAGTTGATCTACACCCATTGCGACTTCCCGCTTATCGCCATTGCGGATTTCGCGGAAAAGGGAAAGACGAATCCAGTCTTCGCGGAATTGGCAGACGCATGTGCCAGAAACAATGGACTTTGGAATCTCGAAGCCGAAAAGATCGTACTGGAAAAGATGCCGAAATTGGCGTTGTAACTTGAAAAAACAGGAAAAAGCATTATTATAAATGCGTTTTTCCTAAAACCTTGACCACGGAGAGATGCCGGAGTGGTCGAACGGGACGGTCTCGAAAACCGTTGTAGGTTTTTCCTACCCAGGGTTCGAATCCCTGTCTCTCCGCCATGACTAAGCAAAGCCCCGAAATTGCACAAAATGCAGTTTCGGGGCTTTTGATTTTAGGAATCTTAACTGCAAAAGGTACAAGCGCCCGGGGTGTCGTACCTAAAGCCGTCTTGTTCTGCTGAGGGCGGATAAGCCTGGTCATTCGGGCGGGTCGGACGGGGTCGGACGGGGTCGGACAAATCATTCAGCATTCAGCATTCATAATTCATGTGACTGGCACCTTGGGTGTGGGCACCTTGGGTGTGGGCACCTTGGGTGGTGCTGTGTCACCTTGGGTGTGGGCACCTTGGGTGGTTGGAGGGCACCCGGGGTGGTTGGAGGGCACCCGGGGTGGTTGGAGGGCACCCGGGGTGGTTGGAGGGCGCCCGGGGTGGATGCACCTTGAGTGGCTTGGATGCACCATGGGGGCATGGGTTCGCCTAGGGTGGGATTTGAGACGCCCAAAGTATCCGTACCTGAAGCCGTCTTGTTCTGTAGAAGTCAAAATTTTCTGATCAGTCGGACGGGTCTGACAAATCATTCATAATTCAGCATTCATCATTCATAATTCAGGGTCGGTCGGACAAGGAATGCTCCGTTTTTAGCCGCATGACCGGTGACAACGCCTGAGTACGAGCACCTGGGGTGCCCGTACTCAAGCCAGCGCTGTTTTGTTTTGAGTTTTGCGTGGAACCTTTTTGGGGCATCTCAGGCAGAAAATAAACGGGCACGAGGTCAGACGTCAACGATTGTCGATTGCTCGTTTCAGTTGTTCCAGCGTGATTAGCCCCGGCCTGATGATTGTCAGTTGGTTGTCGAGGATCGATGCGACCGTTGATGCTGTTCCGTTGGTGATCGAGACGGTGCCGCCATCGAAGAGAGCGGCGGGCTTTCCGTTCAGGGATTTGACGGCATCTTCGGGGGTGACGGCGGGTGGGGTTCCCGAGAGGTTGGCAGATGTTGCCGCCACTGGGTGTCTGAGTCGCCTGAGGAGTTCGAGCATGAAGGGATGATTTGGGATTCTCAAGCCGATCGTATCGCCGTCTGTTGCATTTGCGACGACTGTTAGCGGCCCAGGCCAGAATGCCTTTGCGATGGCTTCCAGTTCAGGCGTGACCAGGAGACCGGCTTGCTTTGCGGCATCCAGGTCGTATGCAAGCATCTGTAGCCTTTTGTCATGCGGTCTGTGCTTGAGTCGATAGATTTCGCTTATTGCGGCTTCGTCATTCCATTTGGCAAGCAATCCGTACACGGTTTCGGTTGGCGCTGCAATGACCTTGCTTTGGTTCAGGAGCCTAGCTGCGGTTTCAATTGCGTACTGGGAATCTGCCTTGATGGTAATCATAGAGTCATCTCTACACGCTTGATGACGTGGTCTTGGTACGGCTTGTCGAGTTCGATGAAGTAACCGCTCCAGCCCCAGACTCTGACGATCAGGTTTTTATGGTCTTCCGGGTGCTTCTGAGCATCCATGAGGGTGTCTCTGTTGACGGCATTGAGTTGGAGTTGATGCCCGCCTCGTTGCACGAAGTACTTGACCAGGGCGGCGACTTTTTCGATTCCGTCCTCTTCGCGGAACGTGGAGTCATGGAGCTCAAGGGTGAGCGGTCCGCCGTTGATGACGCGTTTCAAGTTGGGTTTCGTGAATGACTTGACGACCGAGACCGGACTGTTGACCTTGACATTGAGCGAAGGAGCATAGTTGGCGGGGAAGGGCTGGCGCTTGAGGCGACCGTCCGCCGATGCCGGGATTTCGTCAGCATGCCAGAGGTAGTACATCGCCGATCCTGTTCCCGGGCGATAGATTCCGCCGCGTGAGTTTTTGCGTCCTTTCCAAGCATTGGCGTAGTCGTCAAGGAGCCTAACTGCGATGGCGTCTGCAGCATCGTCGTCATTCCCCATTTTAGGGCATTGGAAACGTGCTTTCGCGAGGATTTTTGGATTGGAGTTGAAATCGTCGTCGAGTAGGGAAACGAGTTGTTGGAGCGCCAGATCCTTGTCCTGATAGACGAGTTTTTGGATGGCGGCGAGCGAGTCGACCGCAGTTGCCAGTCCTGTTCCGTGGATGCCGAAGTTGTTGTACTTGTTTCCATGGCAGACGTCGCGTGCCTGTTCGATTCGTCCCTTGCAAAGGGTTGAGACGAAAGGACCAGGCAGGATTTCGACTCGTTGCCAATTGGCGATCAGCAAATCGGCTTCTGCTTTAAGTTGATCTGCGACTTGATCTTGCAGCTCCTCGAATGTTTTGGCGTTAGATTTCCTGATGACCTTGTCAATGACTGCGGGGAGCGATACTGCTCCGATATTGGCGAGATCCATTCCGACCCCTGGGATGATGAATTCCCAGCAAGCGGCGACGGCGTAGTCTCTTGCGTCTTCGAGTTCATATCCAAGTTCGACGAGTCCTGGTATAACGACATCGTCATTGGAGTACTGCGGGAAGCCGAGTCCTTCACGGGTCAGTTCAGTCGCGCATTCCAGCAGTTCGTTCGGGGTTTCAGGTGAGATTCTAAGATTGATTTTCGGGTCGATGAGCTTGAGTTCGCATGAAGCCTTGAGGCACATCCTGGTGAGTTTGTTGACGGCAGGCTTGCCGTCCCTGTCAACGCCGCCGAGTACGAGTGACTGGCCATTGTCACCTTGCTGGACGCCGACATAGAGATCCGAGTCCCGATTGAAGGTAAGGAAGAATTCCTCGAGCAATTCGAATGCCTGGTCTTCGTCAAGGATATTGTTTTTCAGGTCGTGTTCGAGGAATGGGAGCATGTATTGGTCGAATCTTCCGACACCATTATGGTATTCACCTTCGCACCAGAGCGTGAAGTGCAGGATTCTAAAGAATTGCAGTGCTTCGAGGAACGTTCTTGCGGGTTTTTCCGGGACTTGTTCGAGGGTTTTGGCAATATGGTC
>DBPZ01000032.1:33876-52601 GCA_002305655.1 Lentisphaeria bacterium UBA1407
TTGGCGAGTTTTCGTCTTGCGAGCAAACCTGATTTGAGCGTGGTTTCGTAGTCGGGGCTGATATTGAATACGAATCCTTTCTCGTGGAGATACGCCTTGCTTCGGAGTTCTTTCCACTCATCCTCTGTGAATTGTTCAGGGATTTGAGTGACGGTTCTGGTGAAGGCGATGGTTTCGCCGGGGATGAAGGCGGGTTTTTCCTCGGCGAGCATCAGCTTGAGTGCTTCGGCGGAGCGTTGGGTCGGGGTGAGTTTACGATTTGCAAAGTCGTCTTCCAGCTTCCACTCGACTTCTCTTCTGAGCTGGTGGTGGCGGTGGGCGTTGATGTAGTCGAGGAGTTGTTTGATTTTGGGTGTCATGCTTTATTCTCCTGCGGGGATTGATTTGTGAAGACGGCGATGGTTTCTTGGTTTCCCTCAGGACCAAGTATGGGGGAAGGGAGCGTGCCCAGAGATTTCCAATGTAGTTCGGTAGTGGCAAAAGCCAATATCTTTTCCAGGCATTGACGGCGGACTTCAGGGTCTTTTACGACACCGCGCTTGCCGATATGTTCCCGTTGTGTCTCGAATTGAGGCTTGACGAGGACTGCAATCCATGCATCTGGAGCAAGGAGCGGGTTGCAGGGCGGAAGGACTTTCGTCAATGAAATGAACGATACGTCAGCGACCAAGATTTGAATCGGGTCAGGGACAATGGACTTGTCAAGGGAGCGCGCGTTGGTTTGCTGGAGGTTGATGACTTTTGGGTTGTCGCGCAGGGAAGGGTGCAATTGGTCTGTTCCAACATCGACGGCGTAGACCTTGTCGACTCCGCGCTTGAGAAGGACGTCCGTGAATCCACCTGTCGAAGCACCGAGGTCAAGGGCGGTTTTGCCCTCTAGAATTGGCTTGAATTGTTCGATGGCAGGGATGAGCTTGTGCGCTCCCCTTGAGACATATTCCAGCGGTTTTGTGAGAATCAGTTGCGTTTGTCCGTCCAATGCCTGGGCGGGTTTTCTGATCAGTGTTCCGTCCGGCAGCTGTGCTCGATCCGCTTCGATGAGCTTTTGTGCCGCAGACTTGGATGGTGCGAGTCCGAGGTTGACAAGAAGCTGGTCGGCGCGGATTTTGGTCATTAGATCAATCTGTGACGACATTGTGGAGGGTTCCGATGCCATCGATGGTGATTTCGACCGCATCGCCTGACTTGAGGTAAACTGCCGGGTTTCTTGCCATTCCGACGCCGTCTGGGGTACCGGTCAGGATGACGGTTCCCGGAAGGAGCGTCATTGCCTGGGAGAGGTATGAGATGAGGAAGCTGACATTGAAGATCAGCTTGTCTGTGGATTCGTCCTGCATCACCTGCCCGTTGAGCTTGGTGGTGATACGGAGGTTGGTGGGATTGAGTTGTGTTTCGATCCAGGGACCGAGCGGGCAGAACGTGTCGAAGGACTTGGCGCGCGCCCATTGGCGATCCAGCTTTTTCTGGCAATCCCTTGCGGTGACATCGTTGGCGATCGTGTATCCAAGGACGTAGTCAAGCGCATTTTCCTGTGATACGTTTGAAGCGGTTGTGCCGATGACGACTGCGAGTTCGCCTTCAAAATCGACTTCGTTGGATGCCATTTTCGGCAGCTTGATGGGCATGTTGCAGGCTGTGATAGCCGATGTTGCCTTGATGAACAGGAGCGGATGGTCTGGAATTGGGGCCCCTGTTTCGTGGATATGTCCCAGGTAGTTGGTTCCAATGGCGAGGATGTTGGGCGGTTGTATTGGCGGGAGCAGGGTGACCTTGTCGAGCATCGTGCTTTCTTCGGCGAATTCGATTTGCCCATCCAATGGATCGGAAGCAAGGAATTGGATTTTGTTGTCCTCGAGCAGGGCGGCGAATCTAGGGTAGTTGTTGCAGAGGCAGCGCAGAAGTTTCATGGCTTTTCTTTTTGGGCTTGGCAGTGAAATTTTTTCAAGCACAAACACCATTAAAACATGTTTGTGCTTGAAGGGTTAAAGTGAAATTGGCGCAAGAGGAACTAACGGACAACACCCGTATTGATTTTAAGGTCTTTTCGTTCTTGGAGCCTGTCAATTGCGCCGTCTTTGATCCATAGAATTCGATCTGATGTTGCAAGCATCTTATGGTCGTGCGTTGCGGTGACGATAGTGACTCCCAGCTGCCTGCAGAGGTCAGACATCAGTTTGATGATCTCTTCGCCTGTTTGCAGGTCGAGGTTAGCGGTTGGTTCGTCTGCGAGGATGATGGCGGGTTCGTTGGCGAGTGCTCTGGCGATAGCGACACGCTGTTGCTGACCACCGGACATTTCGTCGGGCCTGTGCGTGAGTCGATGTCCAAGTCCGACCATTTCCAGGACTTCAATGGCACGTTTTTTGGCATCTTCGTGATTCGTTCCGCCGAAAAGGAGTGGAAGTGCGACGTTTGAGATGGCGTCGTAAGCGTGCAACAGGTTGTATGACTGGAAGACGTATCCAATGTGATGTCCGCGGAAGTGAGCCAGCTGGCGTGCGGTTAGTTGGGTCAGGTTGTATCCCGCGACTTCAACGAAGCCGGACGATGGCCTGTCAAGTGCGCCAATCATATTGAAAAGGGTACTTTTACCCGATCCAGAGGGTCCCATGATCGAAAGGTATTCGCCACGGAAAATCTCAAGGTTGATGTTCCGAAGTGCATGGACAACAACCTTTCCCAGGTTGAAAATCTTGTTGACTTCACTGACTTTGATGAGTGTTTCTCTTTCTGCCATGATATTTTCCTATTGCACAATTGGCTACAATGGCTTTTCAATTAGAACGGGAGTTTGATGACTGCCTTCGAGAGGAATGTAACGCCGACGCCGACGGTCGTGATCAGACCCATTCCGCAGGAGAATCCAGCCGCGACGACTGGGATGTACTGTCTCCACTTGAGCTTGAGACGCTTCTTGAAGTAGAATTGCCCGATGAGCGCTCCGATGAAAGATGGAAAGATGGAGTGGGGTGTGCTTTGGCCAAGTCCCCTGACGACACCATAGGTGAGCATGATCGGGACGCCAAGGACGTTCATCAAGCCGAAAAGCGTGATTCCGAAGAACGTACCGATACCGATGAACCAGGGGTTGAAAGCCTTTTCGAACATCGAGTATTCGCCCAATGTCGAGGTGAACATGACGCAGGCGTTGGCAGCGTTGAGTTCCCACATCTTCTGGGCGTATGGGTAGGCGACGGACGGAATCCTGTCCAACCCCCAGATGAAGTTCATGAAGAAAATGGTCGCGAACAAGATGATGGGATAGAGTACGATCTTGGTCTTCCAAATGGAGGTGAATTTCGTTCCCGTGAGTTCGCATTGGCGATAGAAGACGGTCATTGCACCGTAGTTTGCGATGGGGAGCGGGAGGAACCAGATGGCGATGCCGTGGTATCCTGAAAGGATCAGGGCAGCTTCGCGGATCATCGGAACTTCGACGACTTGTCCGACCATGCCTTCCAGTCGGGCGGTAACATAGGAGATAATCGGAGTGTAGATGAATCCGAGGATGAGAAGAACGATGAGAACGTTACGGATGTCCCTCGTGAACTTCCAATCGTGGTGCCACATCAGCAAGCCGATGGAGAGGGCAGTATAGGAGATTGTGACAACGAAATAGCAGAGGATGATAGCCCATGCGGGGATGTCACCACGGCCTTTGGGAATGTCAGCCCAGGAACCCTTTTTGACACCGGAGGCATTTGTCTTTGTTTGCTGCCTGGATCTTTGCATTGACCTGACGACCTGGTAAATGCCGGCTAGGGCGATGGCCAAGGCAATGCCGATATGCAGCGAGAAGTAGAAGTCAATGTTGTTTTTGAAGAGGGTAACGATGGTATCGTCGCCTTGCTTCCAGTCAGAAAGTATTCCGTAATGGTAGAGAAGTGGGTTTGCAACCAAGGTTATGATGAGTCCGATGAAAGATCCGACCATGCCCCAGTACGGCATGACCATGCCGCCGATGACGTTGCCCAGCGACCAGTTGATACCCGTTGCAAAAGCGGGGAGGTATTGTCCGGTTTTTGGCGTGAAGTCAGAGAACGGGATCGGGAAGATCTGGATTGCAGTACCAGTTAGTGCTCCGGAGATGACGGGCAGGAAGAGATAGATGAGGCCGAATGCAAGTCCCAATGCGCCGCCGATGGCAAATACGCGCCAACGCCACGATTCTTCGGCGTCCTTGTTCGCCTTGGCCTCAATGTCTTCAGCCATCGCCATGATACCCTGGGCACCGACCGGCGCCATCGGGAATGGGAGTTTCTCCATGTCGGAGGCAACTCGGAAGAGGCCATAGCCGAGAACCAAGTGGGATAGCTGGCCAAGAAACGAGCCGACGATCATCATGATGATTGCAGGCGCCCAGTCCCAGGTGAAGAATGTACGTTTGGCATAGGATTCGGAGGTCAGCTTCGGTGCGTACCATGCGGGGAGCAGTTCGGTGAGTCCGTTGGCCGCCGCCGCATCGGATTGGATGAAGAACTGGTTCCAAAGCAGACCGCCCGTTGTCGCCGCACCCATCAAGGCGCCCGCCATGTAGAAGAGGACGAAGATTTCTGATTTGTTCAAGTATCGATGTGCGCGTTTGGCGACTTCGATGAAGAGGATGACGGTCACCCATTGGGCGGCGCCGCCAATGCCCTGTCCTGCCAGAAGTCCCATGTAAATGGCACCAGGTACCATCAACAGGGCGACAAAGATGGCGCCGAACAAGGCGGACCAGCGGAAACCCTCTTCAAACGTCGAGGGCACTTCCATGATTTTTCTGAATTCTTCAAGTTCTTTGTCGATTTTGTGTGTAGTAGTCATAGTCGTTTACCTCCCCTCCTGTTAGTTGACCGCCGTGGCGCTTTGGGTTTCTGGTGGATTTTCGGTCACGCCTTCTGCGTTTTTGCCATCCTGCGGAGGGTTGGCGCCCAAAGTAGTCAGGGTTCTTTGGCGATACATTTCCATGGTCGTCCTGGGGATCGATCTCCAGATGAGGAACTGTTGCCTGAGATCGTCGAGGAAGACCTTGTTTAGTCTCTGCCAGTCCTTAGGCTGGCCGGAGATTCTGTTGAGGATGACTCTAACCTCGTCAATTCCTTCGATTTCCGAGGGCGTTGAGTGGAGATTGAAGTGCTGTGAAACACCAAGGTCAAAAGGAGCGAGTGCAAGTGTTGCGACCAAGCCGAGGTCATTGGTCTCCTTGTCCCTGACGAGTTCGACTTCTGAGGTCATGAACCTTCCGAGACCTGTATCGGTATGGTTTGCGAAGTGTTCCTGTAGGAATGAGAGGACTCCCGTGATATCGTACTGGGAGACGGTGAACGGGAAGACCAGGTCGAGGGTATCGCCTTCTGGTTTGGGTGGTCTCCAGATTCTCATCAGGCCTGGGTTGGCGGACTTGGATGCCTTGATGGCGGGATAGACCGAGGAAATGAGGACCGTTGCCATGACGATGAGAATGGTGACGATGGTGTTGGATGAAGACATGTTCATTTCTGGAACTCGGACAAGACCGAATTCAGCGGCGGCACCCAGAATTTTGAGTGTGCCTTGAGCAAGCAGGTAACCACCGAGGCCACCGATAAGGGCATAGACCATGGATTCAGCGAAGAACAGCGTTGCGACGTGCCTTGGCGCGAGACCCAGGGCGGAGAAGGTGTAGATTTCCTTCTGGCGGTCGGCGACGGATCCGAGCATTGTGCCGAAAATGACGAGACCACCAAGAACAATTGGGAAGAAGAGGTCCTTGGCACCAGAAGCCTTGAGAACTGTTCCCAAAAGATGCCTGTAGACACCGTTTTCACGAGTCGCAGGAATCGGGCAAGCCATGATTCTGGCGAGCTTTTCGGCAGTTTCAATGGCCGTCTTGAAATCGTCGGTGTAAACGACAAGGCCATAGAGGTTTGCGCCGAGTTTCTTGGCGGAATCTGCTGAGACGATGACGACCTGGTCAACGGGGATCGAAGCCCAGTTTCGCTGTGACATGGCTTCCATTTCATCTTCGTTTTCAGTGTTGGACTGCTGGTTGGCTGACGTTTCGGTAAAGTCGGCTGGGAGAATGGACGAGGTATCCATGTCTTTTGCCGCCGAAACCTTGACGGCGTCAATGAGTTGTCCGACCTTGAAGGTGCGTCCCTTGAAGATGATCTGGTCACCTGTGTTGACTCCAAGCGAATCTGCGACTGCCTTGGTAATCAGGATTGTGTCGTCATCGATGGAGCCGAAATATTCCTTGAATTCGGGACGCCTTTGGATTTCTGAAGGTTCAATGCCGAGTACGCCCTTGATGGTTAAAGGCTTTGTGCCGTCTGGCTTAGTAATGAGGATTCCAGGATTGTTCTGTGTTTTCGGCGAAATCCAGAGGCGTCTGCATATTTCTGGTGGCTGCTGGTTCTTTTCCTTTGAGGTGTCGATCCAGGAGTACCTGATGATATCCTTGAGGTCTTCTGAAAGTGGATTCCAGTTGACGTTGTGCACGAAGACACCAGTGTAGTTGGGGTTTGGTGCGACGGAGAGGGTGACGATGCCGCTTTGCGTGCCGAATGAGGCGAAACAGAGGATTGTGAAGGTTAGCAGGATGATGGTGATGGCCGTGAGCGCGGTTCTCATGGGACGCCGCCTCATGGTGGAAATACCCATCTGCATGGCAGCCATGAAGGTGGAGACGCTGGAAACGTCGGTGACGTGAACTGTAGCCGTCATGCCCTGGATGGCCTTGAGTTCGACTTCGAACTTACGCATGATGAGGAAGATGACCATCACGGACATCACTACGATGGCGAAACCCAGGAAGATGATGATTGGCGTGTTGGCAATGGCGAACGCCGGGTGTGATAAGTACAAGATCAGGAAGGTGACGGCGAAGAAGAGCACAAACCAGGAGATCTGCTTGTAGATAGTCGTCGCACCGATGAGGACTCGTTCCAGCGCGAAGGCGAAAGGTACCGAGAGCGCCAGCAGGATGAGGACTGCGAAGACCAAGTCGTCAAGCATGGCGCGGACTTTCTGGTAGACAGGCCTTGAGGCCCAGAACGAGGCGGTGTTCAATGCCTCGACCTTCATCGGGGAATCGGTGTTCTTTGCGGATTCGATGAGCAGGTCCTCCGAACGTCCATGGAGTTCAGCAAGCGAGGAGTCGAGGATGCCCTTCGAGCGGAGAATGTCAAGTCTCGATTCGTTCAATCTCCAAAGGTCTGAGGAGGAACGTGCCGCCGCATTGATGGAGAGTGGTTGTCCAGTCATGTCAAAACCATCGCCGATATAGTCTTCATCGCTGCCGGATTCTATGGCTTCTGTTTGTTCTGCGGCCTTGTTCTTGCCGGTGGTGTCGAGGGTTTGAGGACCATTGTTGAGTCCGACCATCTGTCTGAGCGAGAAGAGCTTGACGCCCTTTTCGCGTTCTTCGGAGTACCAGCAGACGACGCCATCCACTGTTTCGGAGAAAGACTTGCTGGAGTCCAGGTCGGCATTGGCTTTGGCGGACATGATCTTGACGTCTTCGCCGGGGAGTTTTTCAGTGCGTTGCTGCGAAGGAAGGACGACATAGCCTGCTTTTGCCCTGAAGGTGTTGAGCCTCCAGCGGATCGCGCCGACGGATGAGTTGCCGGATACTTCCCTGACGATTCCGTTGTCGTCGAAGATGGCGGCGAAGCCGCCCTTTGACCACCATGCCTTTGAGAAGATCGGTCCGATGGTGTAGACTCCGTTGGAGTTTGTCCTGAGCACCTGGTAGTTGTCAAACGCCTGGTATTTGTTTTCGTCGTAGGCGAGCGAGAAGACTCTGTTGAGGCGGAATTGGATGATTGCTCCCTTCATTGGGGTATTGGGGATTGAGGTGCCCTGAAGCATACCCATGACCTGCGGTCCCTTGACGGAATAGTCTTCTGTGAAGGATGCGGGGACGTAGTCCTTGTTGGCGACAATACCTCTTCTGAGCGAGAGCCCGCTCTGGTTGGCAAGGAGGCTATCCTTGACGTCTTCCGGGGTGTCCTTGGATTGGACGAAGAATTTGGTAATGTCAATGGCTTGCGAGTAGATGGTCTGGAGATCGAGTTTGTCCATCGTATCGTCAGGGGTGCCTTCGCGGATGGTAGCTTCCTGGACGGTTGCGAGTGCGAGGTTGTAGATACCTAAGATACCTGCGGGTTCGCCGGAGTGGATCAGGTGCGGAGCACCCCAGATGACCCTTGTCTGCGGCAGGGTCTGGTCGGCGGATTCCACCAGGAAACTGCTCTTGATGCCCTTGGCGTCCAATGCCTTGTAGGTATCCAAGAATGCCTTTTGGATTTTGCCGTAAAGTCCTGGGTTGTCATCAGAGGAATGCATTGAAGAATCGCCGCCGATGACTACCGCCCACTTGTCAGAGGTGTCGCCCAGAAGCAGTGAAGCGTGGAGCGAAATCCACCTTTCGCCGAGCAGGGTGAGGAGTTCATTGTCGGCTTCCAGCGTTTCATTTTCGAGTTTCAGTTCCTCTTCTCGTCTTTCGATGTCATCTTTGACTTCCTTGAGGATGACCTGGAGGTTGACGAGGACTTTTTCACGAGTTGACTCTGCGACTTTCTTGTCAAAGACAATAGGCTTTCCAGAACCAGTGAGGTCTCGCTTCTGTCTTCCGATGATGCGTTGGAGTTCGTTCCAGCCTTGCTTTTCAGGGATGACTTCATTGTCGCGTATCCTTTCGTTTTCGGCCATTTGGGTCTTGACTGCCTGGGGGAGGCTATCCTTGTATGTTTTCCTGAAGGTCAGGTTTGCGTCATTTAACTTGTATTCAAGGTCTTTGTAGTGGCTTGCGTGTTCCTGGGCCTTGTCGGCCAACCTGTCAAGGAGTTTCCTCCTGACGTCCGACTTTGCTGTCAGCGGCTGTTCCTCTTCCAGTAGTTTGTACATTTTCTGGACGAATTCAGATTCGTATTCGAAGGATTCACGTCTTTTTTCCATTGTGACGTCCTTCTTGTCGGTTTCGAGCGCCCTGTAGAAAGCTCCGGAACCCATGTGTCCTCTCGACTGGCTGTCAAAGAATGCGATGACGGTATGTCTGCGCGGTCTGTTTTGTGCGATGTGTTCAGCGATTTGGAGTAGTGCCGCGCAGTTTGCGGCGGCTCTTGCGCCTGGTGAAAGCGTTGGGACTTCGCCGAAGGAATCCAGGTGCGCCGCAAGGATGATGACCTCTTCCTTCTTGTCGTTGTCTTCACCGAACTTGGGATTGGTACCTTCGAAATAGGCGATGATATTTCGTCCGCGGGTTGGTTTCCAGACGATTGAGGAGTTGACCCTGACGAGCGTACCGTTTGGGGGCAGCTGGCTTGCAGGTCCGTTGTAGTAATACCTGAGAAGGTTGACGTTGGCGTCGGCATAGTGGGGTGAACTTGCGTCGGCAGGCCCGTTTTGGGTGAAGATGACAGCGACAGCGCCCATGCGGAAGGCGCGGATGAAGCCTTGTCCGGAATTGTAGTCGAGGACGACGACGGCGCCTTCGACGTTGATCTTGTCGAAATCGTCCGCCGTGCCCTGTCCGATGTGGATCAGCTTGCCCTGGACGCCTTCCGCCGGCGTCGCTGGCGGGATGATGCCGTTGGGGCGCATCGGGAACATGGTGATTGCCTGACCATCCTTGCCGTCAACAATGGGGGTCAACGTGGCTATGGGGTCGACAAATTCAGTCACGTCACCCTTCTTCACAGGAGAATGGGTCTGGGCGGAATCGAATTTTTGTTCGACTAGCTTGTCTGGGTTGAGTGACTTGAGTCTTCCGAGCACGTAGTCGGCGGCTCTTTGGTATTCTTTTGTACCTGTAAGCCTGTTTGTGTCAACGGTTAGCGCCTTGCAGTCTTCCTGGAATTGAGCTGGCATCGCCACGTTGGCATGTGCGAACGTGATGGCTAGGCACGCTGCCGCCAGGAAGGTTGCCTTGAATGAATGTTTGGTCAGTCGCATATTTTTGTCCTGGTTACTTATGGTTACCTGGTGTAACTACCTTATTGAATGGTTTGGAGCCTTATTCTCCGTCGATTGAAGCGAGTTCGATATGGACGTCGTCGCGGTTTGCGATACGATCGATCTGTCCGTCTCTGATCCACATCAACCTGTCGCAGATATTCATCATGCGATGGTCGTGTGTGGCACAGATGATTGTCACGCCCTTTTCGGTATTGAGTCGGACAAGGATATCGATGATTTCCTGTCCGGTATTCACGTCGAGGTTGGCGGTAGGTTCGTCGCAAAGAAGCACCGAAGGATTGTTTGCGAGGGAACGTGCAATGGCGACACGTTGTTGCTGTCCTCCGGACATTTCGATTGGCCTATGGTGCCAACGGTCCTTAAGTCCGACCAGGTCGAGGATTTCCATTCCGCGCTCGCGAGCCTCGTCAGGGAGCACGCCGCCGAACGCCATCGGCGTGGTGACGTTTTCCAGTGCGGTCATGTATTTAATGAGGTTATAGGATTGGAAGATGTATCCAATCTTATGGCATCTGAGGTAGGCCAGTTCTTCGGCTGTCAGCTGCGCCACGTCGACTTCGTCAATGAAGACACGTCCGACCGTTGGGGAATCCAGGGCTCCGATCATGTTGAAGAAAGTTGACTTGCCTGAGCCTGAAGGTCCCATCACTGAGATGAATTCGCCTTGGTCGATGGCCACGTCCACACCGCGGAGAGCCTGGGTCAGGACATCTTTCATCATATAGGTTTTTTTGAGTCCAACGGTTCTAATGATGATGCGTTTTTCGGCGTTCTTGTCTGGGCTTTGACCCTGTTCTGTTGCGATGTTTTCTGCCATAGTATGTGTTTTCCTAGTACTGGATCCTGCGTACCTGGTTTGAATCTGTTGTGGGGAATTTCCTGACTTGCGCTTATTCGACTCTCATTGCCTCCATCGGTGCGAGTCTGGCTGCTTTCCAGGATGGGAGGACGGCTGCGACTGCGGCGAGCAGCGTGCCGAGTATCACGGAGATCAACATTCCGCCCAGAACATCCAGGAAAGGAATGGCGGAAATGAAGTTGACGCCGAACGCCGAGAGCATTCGTCCCAATCCAATCAAAGCCCCGATGATGGCGCCGATGGTTCCACCGACCACGCCCATGAAGCAAGACTCCAGAACAAACATGATCATGATGAAGCCGTCAAGTGCTCCAAGGCACTTCAAGGTTGCGATCTCTGTGAAACGCTCGGTCACGGACATCATCATGGCGTTGGTGATGCCGATGCCGCAAACCAAGAGGGATACGAAGAGCAGCCAGGCAAGGCGTTCGCCCAATCCCATGAACCCCCTGCCGGCATCCATCGTCAGGCGCTCGGCGCGTTCCAAGGCCTCGGCTTCCTTGCGCCCCTTGGCAAGGTCAACCAACAGTTCGGCTGACAAGCCCTCGATGTTCTGCCCTGAATCTGCCATTTTGACAAGGTACTTCTCCGCGAAATCCTTGTCGTTGAGGAAATTCCACATCAGCACGTCGTTGACGTCGGCGGGTAGGATATTCGCTTCCTGCGCGATGAGCTGCCTGACGGGCCTGTCCTTGATTGAGTTCTTCATCCTTGTGGTGTCCTGAAGGCGCTGTGCCTGCCTTGCGAGTTCGGGGGCGACGGTCTCCTTGTCAAAGACGAATCCAACGCTTCTGATGGAATCGCCAAATTCCTTGTCCGCATTGGGGAGTGCCATCGCCAGTCTTTCGGCGTCGTTGTTTGCATTTGGGTAATCCCTTCTGAGGATTTCAGTGATTTTTGCGTTTGCCTCTCTTCTGGCCGCCAGGATTGCATTGATTGATGCATCGAGTTGCGGGATTTTTGCAAGGATTGCGTCAAGCTCTTCCTTCTCCATATCAAAGTGGATGGATTTGTACCTTGATAGTCCGATGTAGAAAGTCTTGTTGTTTTCGGGATCGCTAAGGTATCTGAGGATGTCAACACCTTCGGAAGTATGGACGAGGTCTCTCCGTTTGGCGTAGTCCAGGCTCTCGAAGAAGTTGAAGATGTAGTTGATGTCCTTCGTGAGTTCCTGGAAGTCTTCCATCGCCGCATCGTCGAATTTCGCAAATGCTTGAGTTTCCTTGTAGAGGTCGCTTCCCTTTTCAGTGGTGGCGGTTTCGATGATGATGGATTCTGGCGATCCCGGGGATGTAAGTTTTGACGCCCAGATCGAATTGAGCTGCGCCTTTAAGATTCGTTCGCGCGTATTGGCGGCGATGGCCCTCTTGATGAGGGATTCCGCCAGGATGTTCATCAGGAAGGCGACCGCGACAGTGATGACGGCGACGGTCACGGAGGCACGGAACAAGCGGTAGCGAATGCCGTCCGTTGTGATTTTCATCGTTCTTGGCATCGATAGCCAAGGTTGGTTGTCAATGTTGATTACTTTCATGTTTTTTCCTGGATGATGACTGCAACGACACCGCGCTGAATCAGTTTCTTCAAATAATCTACGACGCTTGCCCGAGCCTCGTGAAAGGTGAGCTTGTGAGCGTCCTTAAAATTGTCAACTATGGCTTCGACGGTGTTCTTCCCGTCGCACCATTTCCAGATGTCAGTTCCGATTTTGTCCAGTGTGATCTGCCTTGTTGGCGAGAAGTGCACGACCCATGAGATTGGAGGAATCAAATAGCCCGGCTTGCGGTTCTTTATGGTTATGACCAGTCTTCCTTCCTGGTTGAGATGGGTGTCCGCGGCGATGTTGTGGGTCATCACCGCCTGGAGCATCTGCTTCCAGGATGTAGGGGAGTCGTTTTCGAGCTGCTTGGTGTCGCTCACAATGAAATCTCCATGTCTTCGCAGCAGGTGAGCGAGATTGGTGGTTGCTTGTTTTTCTTATTGGAAGGCGTGAGTTTCGTTACCAGGAAAAGCTTCTCTTGCTTGGGACAGATCCAGGCTGCCGCCAGGAATGTCCTTGTTCCCCAGATCCAGTCCACCAGGACTGTAGGCGATCGTTTTGCTGATAGCAGGCTGACCTGATGTCCCGAGGTTTCCTGTTGATTTGTTGACGTTATGGTGAAGTTTTCAGGTATCCGGCTCTTGATCCAATCCTGTACGGGTATGTTGAGCCAGCTATCGAGGAAGCCCAGCCTCGCGAAGGTTTCGACTTCGCGCTTGTTCTGGCTCCTGAAGGTAAAGACCGTGTTTCCTGGTTCTGCGACCAGTTGTTTAAGGTAGTGTTCTTCCTTGACGATGAAGTCAAGTCCGTACGCCTTCCAGTGTTGCAGGCCGTCCTCCCTGTAGGGTGCTACGGCGATGGAGTCGAGAACCTTGGCCTCGAAGGAAGTGCTGTGCTTTTTCTGGTCTGGCCAGAGAAAGATGGCTTCCAGGAGAAGTCCTCTTCCGGGATAATAATTGGTATATCGTGAAACTAGATTGTCTTTTTCTTTTCCGCATGCCCCTCTCCATGGGAGATGGATGCACTTTCTGGGTTCTTCAAGGCCGTCTTCCTTGAGTTTTGACAAATAGTCGCTCGCCATTCTCTCCAGGTCCGGCGGAAGTGAAATGGTCGTCCAATCCAGCTCGAAGCGGAATTGGTATCGATCTGCAAATGCCAATCTGCCGTAGCTTGCATCCTTTGAGAACTGGAGAAGCTCCCAATCGTCAGGCAATTCTACTTCAATGGCATTCCAGACAACCTGTCTCATACAACTATTAAAACATCAAAGCACATAAAAAACGTGGCAATGGCAAACAAAACCGGCTGGCCCTGTCAGCCACTGGAACCCCAATATCGGGAAATGTTCTCAAAATTAGCATTAAAAAGGGAAAAATCAAGGAAAAAGAGAGGAGAATGAAAAAAATGTCATAGGTACATAAGAAAAAAGCGAAACATTCATGAATCGAGGAGAAGCCTTGACCCGGCTGTAAGGATCTCTTCCAGGTGGTCGTCGGAAAGCTCAAGTCGTTTTTGGAGAAGTTTGATTTCGTCCAGGGGATCGAAGAGGGGATAGTCCGAGCCGAAGAGAAAGAGGTATCTTGGAAATTCGTTGAAGATTTGTTTTAGAAGATGGTCGGATATGGCGAAGAGAGAAGAAGACGTGTCCATGAAGATTTCCAACCCCTTCATGGCCTGGACTACGTATTGCCAGTGGAGATGCCCTCCGAAATGCGCAGCAATGATCCTCAACTTGGGAAATTGACGCTTGATGGCGGCGACTTTCCATGGGCAAGTTGGGTTTTCCTTGGGCGGAAGCCTGTCTCCAACATGAACCATCAAGGTGAATTTCCCCTGCATGACATCGAAGAGGGGGAGCAGGTCGGGGTCGTCCAACCTGAATCCCTGGAAATCAGGGTGCAGCTTGATGCCCCTTATTCCCTTATCATAAAGGAATTGGAGTTCCGTATCCAGGCCCTTGTACTTTGGATGCATTGTCCCGAAAGGGATGATTCGAGGATTCTTGAGCAAGGAGACCGCCCATCTGTTGGCGGGAATCACCTGCTCGGGTGTCGTGGCGGCTGAATGGATCACGCATTTCTGGATCCCGGCCTGGTCAAGCCTCGGCTCCAGATCTTCCCAAAGACCATTTCCGATGGGAGGGATCCTGTAGTGCGATTCCAATTGCCTGACGACCTTGGCGGCTATCTTGGGATGAAATGCATGGGTGTGGACGTCAATTCGTTCAAGTTGGGACATATGGCAATAATGCGAATTAGTTTTTCTGTGCTTTCTTCTTCAGTTTTCCAAGGAATTTCCCTGATGTCCACTGAATCATCAGCTTGGGTTCCTGCAATTTGAGGACGATCGCACCCAGGATATAGGCAATCAAGGCAGTTGTGCAAGAGACACCAAGCCTGACGACGATCCTGGTCCTGCTGATGTCGGAGAAGATTTTCTTTTTCTTGGGCTTGGCAACCTGCGCTTCTTCTGTTGCGACGGTCTTTTGCTGGTCGTCCTGCTGGATTTCTTGCCGGGATTCGGATTGTGCCTGCTGGACCGTTGCCTTCATCGCCTTGTCCAGTCCGTCAGGAAGGACTTTTGAGGTCAAGGTCGAAGCACCCCAGGTGGCGGCGCCGACAATGGCCGCAAGAACAACCAGCTTCGCCAGGAATATGGAAGTGTCCTTGAGCGGGAACATCGGGATCGAACGTCGCATGTGCCAGATGAGAGCCGTGCTCTTCAGGATGCGGGAAATGGCGAAGCCCAGCGCGACGGTCATCAGGGCGCCTACGGAGGAAACGCCGATGTGGACGATGAAAACATAGCTGAGAATCACCGAAAGCAGACTGCTCAGGATGCCGATCACCGTGACGGCAACCGTCTTCTGCTCTGCGAAAGAACCCTGCATCAAAACGCATTCGACGGCAGCCGCAGGCAATACCATGCAATAGCAAACCGTCGACAGGCCCGCCATCGAGGCGACCTGGACATTGGTCTCGCCACCCAGGAAAATCAGGACGGTCAACGGCAAGCCGACGAATGCAAGGGCGACTGAGGCGGGAACGAAGACCGACAGCAACAACTTGCAGCAATTTCCGAGAACCTCGCCCAGCTTGCGCTTGTCCTTGTCATTCGCCAATTCACATAGGAATGGGAAAAGTGCGATTTGGAGAGTGTATGGCACGAGCCATTGGATGGTGGTGAAAAGCTTGCGTCCCAGGTCGTTGGCCTGCAGGACTGCAGTTTGGTCGGGGATGTTGTCTCCCGTGAGGATGTAGATGTTGTTGAAATTGTCCCTTACCTTGGCGAAGATGATGCCCGCCAGCAGGGGCAGCATCAGGAGAAGCATGTTTTGGAAGGCGGGATTGCGCCAGTTGAAGTTGGGACGGGCGTACTTGAGCTTGTCCAAGATGCCCAACAGGTGCGTGGCGACTTTTGCGACCGAACCGACTAGAATGCCGAAAAACAAGGCGTTCAAGCCCATCCCAGTCTTCCAGCCAATGGCGAGCCCGATGATGATGCAAATCTTTGTCGATGCGTCGCCGAACGCCGCCAGGAAGAACTTCTTGTACCCGTTGAGCAGGACATAAGTAGTCGAGCCGATGGAGAGGAAGAAGAGTGCCGGTGCGATGATCGGCAATCCTAGCCTTAGAGGTTTGTAGAGTGACTCGTATTCCGCGAGGAGCTTCTGGTAGGTGAGGAAGGCGGCGTCAGTCTCGGGTGTTCCCGTTGGCGGTGGGACGGGTTGCTTGAGCTGGGTGAACAGGTTAATGTAGAAATCGGGGAATGCCATGATGGAGGCGCAAACCGCAATCAAAACCAAGCTTTGGAACGAAATCGTGGTGTTGGTGAAATCCCATGCCGCCTTCTCGTCCTTGTCATTCTTCTCCTTGACGAATATGGTCAAAAACGTGGGGCCGATGACTTCCTCGCCAATCAGGAAGAGCGAGTTGATGATGCCGCCCATCGCAATCACGATGATCGCCGAGTACTCCGCAGAATTCAAAAACTGGGTCGCGCATTTTGCCTGGATCAGGCCTGCGAACTTAAGGCAGATATGCGCGATGCCCACGACTACGGACGCCCTGATGATCCTGTCCGCCAGCGAGTGCTTCTTGGGTTTCTTGAGTGCTGTTTGTTCCATGTCTATGGTTGCCCATTTGGGATGAAGTGCCGAAAATGCTAGTCATGGTATAACGAACGAGGAGCGGATGAGATTGACTCCAATCTGGGAAATGCTGCAAAATTGCATCGGATCAGGATTGGTTCCTGAATATTTCCGCTCTTTCTTTCGCCAGTTTCCGCGCATTGAAGTTTTTTTCGACGAGGTTTCTGGCGTTGAGTCGTCTTCTGTTCCAGTCGTGTTTGGAGTCGATGAAGATGTCTATGGTTTTTGCGATGTCCTTTGGCGAGGGTATGTCGATGACCCAGCCGGTTTTTTCATTGACCGCTTCCTGGATGCTTCCCGCCTTTGTGGCGATGACCGGGATTCCTGCCGCCATCGCCTCGAGAATGGTGTTGGGGATGCCGTCCTGGTCGCCGTCAGGCGCGACGATTGCCGGTGCGCAGAAGCAGGTTGAGTTGCGCAGAAGCCGACGGACATCTTCGGGAGCTTGGCGCCCCATCCATGCAATGTGGGGGCCGAGGTTCAATCGATGGGCCAATGCCTTGAGTTCCAATTCCAAAGGTCCCGTTCCGACGATGGTGAGCGAAACCTGCCGCTCCCTGTCCAGCAAAAGACGCAAAGCACGCAACAACAGGTGGACGCCCTTTTTGGGAACCAGCCTTCCGACGAATATGATCCGATGGGATGGATTGGGCTCGTGGGGTTCGCCATACGTCCACAACTCCAAGTCAATTCCATGGTTGATTCTGCGGATTTTGTCCTTGACGCTTGGGAGTGTCTGCACGAGAGCATCAGCTGCTGCGTTATTGCATGCGGTGATGAATGCAGCCTTTTGGAAGATCCACTTTGGGGGGTATTTGGCGGCGTGGATATCGAATGCATGGATGCCGACACTGTACGAGATGCCAAGTTTATCTGCCGCAAGCTTTGCAAGCAGGGCTGGAAGATCGGCGAATTCGGCGTGGACGTGGGTTGCCCTGGCCTGGGTGAGTTGCTGACGGAGCTTTTCGATGTTTTTTCTGTGCTTCCAGATTGAGATGGCCAGGTTGATCTGCTTTGGCAGGAATATCAATTGCCTTATTGTGCTGGCTGTAGCTACGTTTTGATTGCTGTTGCTGGTAGCGTTGAGGTATTCAGCTTTTGGCCAATGAGCTTCTGGTTCGCAGTCGCCCTGGAATATCGAGATAGGCTTGACATTGAGATTTTGTTGTTGGAGCAGGGTGAGGTCTTGCCGGAGGAACGTTTCGCTCCATTTCGGATATTGTGCATAGAGGAATGCGATGCTGGTCTGTGGGGCCGTGTTTAGCAATCGAGCGTAGAGCTTTCTGCTCCTGTACCTGATGATTCTTCTGCGTTTTCGCTCTGCGAATGAACCTGCAGCTATGAAGATTGCCATAATGATCGCGAATCCCAGAAGATTGACGGCAGTATAGGCGAAATCAAGCGGGCAACTCTGGTAGGCAACCCGAAGAATGGCCTGCCCCCTGGGGCCTAGGGAATCCAATAACGCCTGGGTCGGGGTTACCTCGAGGGTATATCCGCCCTGTTTCAGATCATGAGGGAGCTTGGCGATGGGGACGAACTGATTGTTCTCTGCTAATTGAAGGGAATAGACGATGTTTAACGGATGGTTGTCCAGGAGTTTCTGGTCGGGCTTCTCGCTCTTGCTTAGCGAAATCCAACCGAACTCGGTTCCGATTTGACCAGTCGCCCTGCGGTGGCTCTTGGAAAAGTCAAGCTTTTGGGGCAGGGATATGAACAGCGCCATGGAATGAGCATGGTTGAAGTCGTGGGTGAATTCGATGATCGCTGGCTTGGTCGGCGACCAGGAATCAGGTACAAGACGAAGATCGACTGGATTCGAGGCGAAATGATGCTCCTCCAGTATAAAATAGGCGACAAAAGGGAGAGCCAGCGCTACCATGTAGGCAACGACCGTGAATATTGAATACAGAAGTTCGCGTGTCTTGTCGCGCATTTCGACTGGGATGATTGGAAAACTCAGTTGATGTCAGCTAAAAACATCCAAACAAATTAATGCACGAACAGCTTTTTGCAAGAAAAACGATCCGTGATCTCAACATTAAACAACGTGCCAAAAGTTGTCGTGTCCTGTAGCACTGCAGATTTGTCCGACCAGTGGGGCAGGTCGGATGCACCCTGGGTGGCTTGGAAGCACCTTAGGTGGTGCTTGGGATGCACCTTGGGTGGTGCTTGGGATGCACCTTGGGTGGTGTCGGGGAGCGCTGGGTGGTGTTGGAGGGCACCTTGGGTGG